>JAWWOH010000129.1:0-26029 GCA_033851845.1 Actinomycetota bacterium | reverse complement strand
TGCCGCCCGCCGCGACGGTCGCCCCCTCCTGGTGGGCTGCCCGGGTCGGCGGCCTTCCGGGCCCCTTCTGGGCGCTGTGGTCCGGGTCGCTCGTCAACCGGCTGGGCCAGTTCGTCCTGCCGTTCCTCGCCCTGTTCCTCACCCACGAGCGCGGCTACCCGGTGGCGCGGGCCGGCGTCGTCCTCACGGTCATGGGGTTCGGGTCGTTCCTGAGCCAACCCGTCGGCGGGATGCTCGCCGACCGCATCGGCCGTCGACGCACCATGGCCGGGGGGATGGCTGCTGCCGCGGCGGCGATGGTCGCGCTGGGTGCCGCACACGGGCTGCCGGCGCTGTGCGTCACCGCCTTCGCGTTCGGAGTGACCGCTGACATCTACCGACCCGCCTCGAGCGCCGCGATCGCTGACCTGGTCGCGCCGGAGCTGCGGGGGCGCGCGTTCGCCTTGATGTTCTGGTCGTTCAACCTGGGGTTCGCCTTCTCGACGCTGCTCGGCGGCTACCTCGCCGACAAGAGCTACTGGCTGCTGTTCGGGGGTGATGCGGCGACCGCACTGACCTTCGCTGCGGTGGTTCTGCGGCTGGTGCCGGAGACCATGCCGGAGCACAAAGAGCTGCCGGGCGCCTTCAAGCAGGTGCTGACTGACCGACTGATGATCGCGCTGGTCATCGGCATCGTGCTCGGTGCGGTCGCGTACATGCAGGCCTTCTACACGCTGCCGCTCGCGGTCGCGCACGACGGGTTGGGTACGGCTGGCTACGGCCTGGTCATCGCACTCAACGGAGTGCTCATCGTCGCCCTGCAGCCGGTGTTCCTCGGCCCACTGGGGCGCCGCAACCGCGGCCCGGTGCTGCTCGCGTCCGGGCTCATCATCGGCGTCGGCCTGTGGCTGACAACCTTCGCGGAAACGATCCCGACGCACATGCTCGCTGTCTCGATCTGGACGCTTGGCGAGATCATCGCGGCCGGTCAGCTCGGCGCGCTGGTGGCCAGCATCGCGCCGCCGCACCTACGCGGCCGCTACATGGGGGTCTTCGGCGCGTCGTACGGCATCTCCGCCTTTCTCGCGCCCGCAGTCGGCACCCAGCTGCTCGCGCACGCCGGCGAGAGCACGCTCTGGACGTTCTGCCTGGTGTCGTCGTCGATCTCGGGTGTCGTCATGCTGATGGTGTCGAACGCCGCCGAGCGAAGGGCCGCAGCCGGATGCCCGACCACCTGACGCACCTGCGCGCCGATGTCGATGCGGTGCTGGCGGTCGTGGCTGGCGCCGACCTCAGCGAGCCGGTGGCGGCCTGTCCCGGCTGGACGCTCCGTGAGCTGGTCGAGCACCTCGGGTCGGTCCACCGCTGGGCGACGTCGATCGTCCAGACCGGCGAGCCGCAGCGGATGCAGGAGCAACACCCGGACGACCTCGGGGCGTGGTTCGCCGAGGGCGCCGAGGGCCTCATCGCGACGCTCGCGGCAGCCGACCCGCAGGCTCAGTGCTGGTCGTTCACCGCCGACCGGACGGCTGGCTTCTGGCTGCGCCGCCAGGCACTCGAGACGGTCGTGCACCGCTGGGATGCCGAACGCGCAGCCGGGGAGCCTGGTCCGATCGATGCGAGGCTGGCGGCCGACGGCGTTGAGGAGATCGTCACGCTGATGACGCCGCGGCAGATCGCAATGGAGCGCATCCCGCTCCTGCCGGCGACGCTGCTGCTGCACGCCACGGACACTGGCGGTGAATGGGTCCTGGGTGACGGCGATCCGACGGCACGCGTCGAGGCGTCAGCGGAGACCCTGCTGCTGCTCATCTGGCACCGAGTCGACCCGGGCGATCCGCGGGTGCACACGACGGGCGACGCGGAGTCCGTGCTCCGCCTCGCGCTCGCCCCCTGAGTCGGGTCGAGACGGCGGCCGACCGGCCGCGAACCCCACTTCTGGTACGCCGGAGCGGGTTGGTGGCAGGTGCGACTCCCTGGCGGGGGGGTAGCGCTTCCCTGCTGAGATCGGAGCTTTTCGGCCGTCAGAGCTCCGATCTCAGCAGGGAAGCGAAAGTGATCGCTTCCGCGGCAGCGAACCCAGCGCACAGGCCGCCGGCGGCGTGGAGCCCGCGGACCTGGCGGGAGGGGCGGCTACCGAGGATCTACGCCAGTGCGGCGTCGATCGCTGCCACCAGCACGGGGTCGTTCGGCTCGGTGCCGGTGCCGAAGCGGCTCAGCACCTTGCCATCTCGCGAGAGCAGCCACTTCTCGAAGTTCCACCGGACGTCGCCGACGTAGCCGGCCTCGTCGGCGTACGACGTCAGCTCGTCGAAGAGCGGGTGCCGATCGGGGCCGTTGACGTCGGTCTTGGCGAGGATCGGGAACGTCACGCCGTACGTCGTGGAGCAGAACTCAGCGATCTCCTCCGCCGTCCCCGGCTCCTGCGCGCCGAACTGATTCGACGGGACACCGATGACGGTGAGGCCGGCCATGTCCTCCTGCAGCTTCTGAAGTCCCTCGTACTGCCGGGTGAAGCCGCACTTGGACGCGACGTTCACGAGGAGCACGGCGTTGCCGCCGGACAGCTCGCCGAAGGTCGTCTTCTTGCCCTGCAGCGTTACGACCTCGAGGTCGGTGAGGGACATGCACATCTCCTAGGTGAGTGAGGTGAGACGGGTTCGGGGGCCGGCGCGAAGAACCTGTGACGGGAGCGAGCGACCGACCAACCGCTCGGCCTCGCGCGCTGCGTCGAGCATCAAATCGAGGTCGACGCCGGTGTCGACGCCCATGTCCTCGACCATGTGCACGAGGTCCTCGGTGCAGACGTTTCCCGTCGCGCCGGGTGCATAGGGGCAGCCGCCGAGTCCGCCGACAGATGCGTCGTAGTCGGTGACGCCGAGCTGAAGCGCGGCCAGCACGTTGGCGAGGCCCGTCCCGCGGGTGTTGTGGAAGTGCAGGTTGAGGTCGGCGTCGGGAAACCGCATCCGGGTCTCGCCCACCAGCTGCGTCACGCGGGACGGCGTCGCCATGCCGGTGGTGTCGCCGTACGAGATCCCGTCGGCACCGTCGGCCAGCGCGCGCCCGGCGACGTCGAGCACCCGGGACACAGGCACCTCGCCCTCGTAGGGGCAGCCGAAGGCCGTCGACACGATGACCTGGCAGGTCGCGCCGGCGTCGTGAGCCGCCGCCAGCAGCACCGCGATGTCGTCGAGCGACTCGTCCGTCGAGCGGTTGACGTTCTTGCGGTTGTGCGTGTCGCTGGCCGAGACCACGACCTCGATCTCGCGGAAGCCGGCGTCGAGTGCTCGCTGCGCGCCGCGCAGGTTGGGCACCAGAGCCGAGTAGCGCACGGACGGAGAGCGCTCGACGGCCGACCACACCTCGGCGGCATCCGCCATCGAGGGGATCGCTTTCGGGTGCACGAAGGAGACCGCCTCGATCCGGCCGACACCGGTGCGGGACAACGCGTCGATGAGCGCGACCTTGGACTCGGTCGGGACCGGCGCCTCGTTCTGCAGCCCGTCACGAGGACCGACCTCGCGCAGGCTGATGCGCTGGGGCAAGTCGCTCATAAGGGACAGGTTATGTCGCCCGCCGCAGCGCGTGCGGACGCAGGGCCCGGTAGCCCCGCACGGTGCGGTGCTTGAGCGGCCGGAGCTCGTACGACGCATCACCTGCCAGGGCCTCTGCCGCCAGTCGGTCGACGAGGACGGAGCTCGGTCGCGCCTCCGCGGTCAGCCGGCTGGCCAGGTTGACCGGCTCGCCGAAGACGTCACCGAGTCGACTGAGCACGGGACCCAGTGCAACGCCGGCGCGGACCTCCGGCAGGGCCTCGTCGGCGGCGTGCGCCGCCACGGTGTCGAGGGCGACCTCGGCTGCGGCGACGATGTCGTCCGTCACGAACAGCACCTCGTCACCCAGCATCTTGATCACGCGACCGCCGTACGCGGTGACCCGCAGCGAGGTCTCCCGCTCGAACCGCTCGAGAAGTACGGCGAGATCATGCGCATCCGACTCGCGACTGGTCTGGGTGAAGCCGACGAGGTCCACGAAGCCCACGGCGAGCATCGGGTGGCCGTCGCCGAGGAGCGTCGCGAAGGACCGTTCCGTCGCGGCCGCGAACTGGCGGCGCCACACATGGACCATCAGCTGCTCGAGGCCGGGCACCACGTCGACGGCTGCCGCTGCGGCGGCCTCGTGAGCCTGCTCCGCAGTCATGTCGGCGGCCCGGCCGCGAAAGACGCCCACCTGAGCCTCCGCTAGCCTCGCCAGTCCCTGCCCCATGGTGCGGGCGAGCACGAGCAGCGTGTCGGTGTCGACGATGCCGCTGTCACGGAGCCGAACCGTCGTACGCAGCGCCTCGACATCGAGCTCAGTGAAGGCCGGCTCGTCCGGCGGCACCTGGGCGAAGCCCATCGCGGCCCAGATGGCTTCCGCCTCGTCGAGACCGACGCCGGCCGCGGCGATGACCTCGTCGCGGGTCAGCGTGCACGGTGCGCCGAGCAAGGCCTGCTCGAGGTCCACGGTGACGAGCGTACGGTCGACGTGTGTCCGTACGCCGCCGGCAGATCACCTACTACTCGCTGCGGGCCGGCGCGGGACTGACGTTCTTCCTGGCGGCCTTCGTGCTGCCGCGTGGCGCGCCGGCCGGCCTGCTCGCCCTGACCGCCGGGATCGTGGCGGTGTTCGCCGGGATCGGTGCGAACGCCGGTGGGCCCGGCGAACAGGCGGGGGCCCGTCGACAGATGGACCACTACGAGCAGGTGCGCGCCCCACAGGGCGACTGGCCGCCGTTCGACCCGAGCCGCGACATCGAGGGCGAGATCAATCCTCCTTGATGCCGCGCAACCTCGAGTCGGTGCGTTCGACGAGGTCGTAGAGCTCGCGCTGGACCCGCTCGACCTTGGGCACCTCGGTCATGGTGACCTGGCCCCGCTCACCGGCCGACTCGATGACCAGCGTCCCGCAGCCGAGCAAGCGCTCGAGGAAGGTGTGGCTGAAGGTGATGTCGTTGATGCGCGAGAGCGGCACGTCCCGCCCAGTGCGGGCGAGGACCCCGGTGCGGACCAGCACCCGTCGGTCGGTGATGACGAAGTGCGTCGTCACCCAGCGCAGGAAGGGCCGCAGCGCGTAGAAGCCGAGCAGGAGCAAACCCACGACGAGAACGGCGAGCTGCTCCTTGCCCTGGTGCGGCCCGTCCGGGATCGACGACGCCGCGAAGCCCCCGACGCCGAGCACCAGCACCAGTGTCACGACCGGCGAGATCAGCGCTTTCCAGTGCGGATGCAGATCGTGGATGAGGGTCTCGTCCGCCGCCAGCAGCTTGGTCGGGTAGGCCATGCGCGGAGTCTGGCGCAGATCGTGTCAACCTGCAGCCCTCGCCGTGCGTCGTACTCGTGTCGGCACCATGGGAGGGTTGTCATGCAGCGTCGCTCGGCACTCGTCGCACTCGTCCTCCTGACGGCCGGCTGCACCGGCAGCAGCGGTGCACCAGTGGCCATCAACGGGTCTCCGGCAAGCGCCCCGCCGGGCTCCGCGGCTTCGGCCGGCGCGACCGCTTCGGCCAGTCCCAGTGCATCCGGCACAGCCGCGCGCGCCGTCTACTACCTGCACGACGCCGGGCACGCGCCACGGCTCTACCGCGAGTTCCACCGCCGCCCCGCGACGACTGCCGTCATCCGCGACGCCGTGGCGGCGATGCTCTCGGAGAAGGCCTACGACGGGGACTACACGTCTCTCTGGCCGGCAGGCACCACCGTGCGAGGCGCGCGAGTCAGCGGTACGACGGCGTACGTCGATCTCTCTCGGGAGGCTCGCAACGGCAACGCCGGCGCCGAGTCGGAGGCAGCGAGCCTGCAGCAGCTCGTCTACACGGTGACGGCGGCGGCGCCGGCAGTGCACAGCGTCCAGCTGCTCATCGACGGAACGACAGTGGAGACGCTGTGGGGGCACGTCGACACGCGTCGACCGATGACGCGGCAGGCGGCGGCCGAGATCCTTGGGCCGGTCTGGTTGCTCGTGCCGCGCTCCCTGAAGGCGGGAGCTCGGTTCGGCGGCGAGGCGAGCGTCTTCGAGGCGACGGTGTCGTGGGAGTTCCGGCAAGGAGGGCGGGTGGTCAAGGCCGGGTTCAGCAATGCGTCGACCGGCGCGCCCGGCCGCGGCGCATGGTCCGGCGTCGCGGCGGTGCCCCCTGGCGACTACGTGCTCCGCGCGTTCGAGTCGTCCGCGAAGGACGGGACGGCGACCTTCGTGGACGACAAGGCGGTGACTGTCACGGGCTGACCTGCTGGGACCCCAGCTGCGTCAGTTGGGATGCACGGGCCGGAGGTGGACGACGTCGCCGACGCTGTACGCCGTACCTCCGACGACCAGCCGGCCGTCGTCGTCGATCGCGTCGGCGGGCCCCTCGACCGATCCGGACGGCAGCTCGAGCCGGACCAGCTCGCCGATGGTGGTGCACAGCTCGCGGTATGCGGTCCGGCCGGCGTCGACGTCGGACAGGACGTTGGTGAGCTCGCGCAGGATCGCCCGAAGCAAGGTGTCGCGATCGGTCGTCGCGGCATCCTCGAGCCGCAACGAGGTCGCGCCGTCGTATGGAAGCTCGGCCCGGGTGGTCGTGACGTTGAGCCCGATGCCGACGACGAGACCGTCGGGCGGCACCGTCTCAGCAAGCAGGCCGGCGACCTTGCGGCCACCGATGAGGACGTCGTTGGGCCATTTCAGGGCGACATCGAGCCCCGTCTGGGCACACAGCGCCTGGGCCACCGCGACGCCGGCCAGCAGTGGCAGCCAGGCCCACTGGGCCGCCGGGAGGTCCGGACGCAGCAGCACCGAGAACGTCAGCCCAGCCCGGGGCGGCGAGACCCAGCTGCGATCCAACCGACCACGGCCGCTGAGCTGCCGCTCGGCGGCGACGACGAGTCCGGCCGGCTCCTGCGCCGCAGCGCGATGCGCGACGACCGCGTTCGTCGACCCGGCCCGCTCGAGGACCTCGACCCGCCAGCCGTCGCCGGCCAGCGCTTTCGTGAGGGCGGCTGCGCGAAGCGGCGGTCGCTCCAGGTCGGCGTACATGATCACAGCCTGCCAGCAGCCCCCGGATAGCCTCGTGATGTGACTGCCGAACAGACCCCGGACGCGCCCGACATCCACACCACCGCCGGCAAGCTGGCCGAGCTGCGGCGGCGCAACGAGCTGGCCCTCCACCCGGCCTCACCGGCGGCGCTCGAGAAGCGGCACGCCGCCGGCAAGCGGACTGCGCGCGAGCGGATCGAGCTGTTCATGGACGAGGGGTCGTTCGTCGAGACCGACGCGCTGACCCGCCACCGGGCCCGCGACTTCGGGCTCGAGAAGAACCGGCCGACCGGCGACGGCGTCATCACCGGTTACGGGACCGTCGACGGCCGGCCGGTGTGCGTCTTCAGCCAGGACGCCACGGTATTCGGTGGCGCGCTCGGTGAGGTGTACGGCGAGAAGATCGTGAAGGTCATGGACCTCGCCCTGAAGACCGGCTGCCCCGTCGTCGGGCTCAACGAAGGGTCGGGCGCGCGGATCCAGGAAGGCATCATGGGTCTCGCGCTCTACGGCGACATCTTCTACCGCAACGTGCTGGCTTCCGGTGTCGTCCCGCAGATCAGCCTCATCCTCGGCAACTGCGCCGGCGGGCACGTCTACTCGCCCGCGCTCACCGACTTCAACCTGATGGTCGACAAGAGCAGCGCGATGATGATCACCGGCCCGGACGTCATCAAGACGGTCACTGGCGAGGACATCACGATCGAGGACCTCGGCGGCGCCCGCGCCCACAACAGCAAGAGCGGCGTCGCGCACTTCATGAGTCCCGACGAGGACGAGTGCCTCGAGCTGGCGAAGACGCTGCTGAGCTATCTGCCGAGCAACAACCTGGAGGAGGCGCCGGTCTTCGACGCCCCGGATGCGCTGGCGGAGGAGCTGCTGCTCGAGCTCGACACGATCATCCCGGACAGCAACAACGCGCCGTACGACATGAAGCACGTCATCGCCGCCGTACTCGACGACGGCGACTTCCTCGAGGTCCAGGCGCTGTGGGGCTCGTCGATCGTGTGCGGCTTCGGGCGGATCGAGGGACGCAGCATCGGGGTCGTCGGCAACAACCCGATGCAGTTCGCCGGAACGCTCGACATCGATGCGTCGGAGAAGGCGGCGCGGTTCGTGCGCACGTGCGACGCGTTCAATGTGCCGGTGCTGACGTTCTGCGACGTGCCGGGCTACCTGCCTGGCGTTGGGCAGGAGCACGCGGGCATCATCCGGCACGGCGCCAAGCTGCTGTACGCCTACAGCGAGGCGACGGTGCCGCTTGTCACGGTCATCACCCGCAAGGCGTACGGCGGGTCGTACGTCGCGATGGGTTCGAAGCACCTCGGCGCCGACATCAACCTGGCGTGGCCGACCGCGCAGGTCGCTGTCGTCGGCGCGCTGGGTGCCGTGAACATCGTGCGGCGCAAGGAGATCGCGGCAGCCTCGGATCCAGATGCTGCTCGGGCCGGGTTCATGCAGGAGTACGAGGACACGTTCGCGACGCCGTACATCGCAGCCGAGCGTGGCTTCGTCGACGCGGTGATCGAGCCGTCACAGACGCGGCGGGAGATCGCGAAGGCGCTGCGGCAGCTGCGGACCAAACGCGAGACGCTGCCGCCCAAGAAGCACGGCAACATTCCGCTCTGACTAGAGAGGTCGGCGCCCGCTGACGACGCGGGCCAACGCCGGGAAGACCAGGCCGGTCTCGGTAACGAAGGACTGCACGTTCTCCGCAGCGGTTCGCTCCACGGCCGCCCGGACTTCATCCGTAGCCGCGGCGAGCGCCACAGCCAGCGGGCCGGCGAGCGCGGACACGTGGGCGAAGTGCGCACGGGTGTCAGGAAACGCGACCTCGAGCAACACGTCCTCGACGGTGACGTCCTCGAAGCCGGCGTGCTCGAGCAGGACGACGAGCTCCTTCGGCTCGCTCAGCGAGAAGGGGCCGCCCGGATCCATCGGTGACATGCCCTGGACCGCGCCGTTCATCGCGGCGGCCATCCCGACGGACGACATCCAGATGTTCTCGAACGGTCCGGCCCAGGTGGCAGCGGCATAGCAGCCGCCGGCGATGAGAACCCGCGCCGCCTCGTTCACCGCGGCGCCGGGATCCTCGGAGAACATCAGACTCATCCGGGCCACCACCGCGTCGACATGCGCATCGGGCAGACCCGTGGCGGCCGCGTCGCACACGTTCACCTCGACGTTGGGCAGCCCGCCGATGCGCTCGCGCATGACACCCGCCATTCCCGCCGCCGCATCCGTCGCGATGACGCGACCCGTCGGCCCCACCTGCGCTGCGAACACCCTCGCCAGCTCACCGGCGCCGGCCCCCACCTCGAGCACCCGCTGGCCAGGCCGCAGCGTTACGGCGGCCAGCAGGGCCTGCGTGACAGGCTCCTTCATCTGCTCGACGTGTCCGACGTTGTCCGCCCAGGCGGCGGCGACCGCCGACCAGCTCGAGGTGTCCGACATGAGCTCTCCCAATTAGATGAAGTGTCACTTAATTCATTACTGGTAGTCTGGATCAAATGAACGAACTCGTCAAGAGGCCGTACAACGCGACCCGCCGCCAAGCGCAGGCGCGGGAGACGCGCGCGGCGATCGTGCGAGCCGCCCAGGCCCTGTTCCTCGAGCAGGGGTACGGCGGGACGACCGTGGTCGATGTGGCCGCCGCGGCAGCGGTGTCGCCGGAGACCGTCTATGGCGCGTTCGGCAGCAAGGCCGGACTGCTGCATCGGGTCTGGGATGTGACGGTCGGCGGTGACGACGAGGAGATGCTGCTGCACGAGCGTCCGGACGTTCTCGCCATGCGGGCCGAGCCGGATCTGCGCAAGCGACTGGCGATGCACGCTGTCTTCTACACACGCATCTCGCATCGGATCGTGCCCTTCACGCTGATGGTGCAGGCCGCGTCGGGTCATGAGCCGGCGGCGGCCGAGATGCTGGCCGAGATGAGCCGCCAGCGCTACGAGGGCATGGGGGTCATGGCGTCCGCAGCCGCGACCACCGGGCAACTGGGCGTGAGCGAGGAGGAGTGCCGCGACGTCATGTGGTCGACCACGGACGGGCAGCTCTGGCACCGACTCGTCCAACAGCGCGGCTGGAGCGACGACCGGTTCTCCGCTTGGCTCGCCCGCCTCTGGACCGGCGCGCTGCAAGTGCGGGCGCGCCGGTCCGCGCGTTGATGCCGGCCGAGCGTCTGGCAGCATCGGACCTGTGACCGAGAACGCTCCTCTGCTGCGCGTGGTGCGTGGCGACGCGACGCCGGAGGAGCTGGCTGCGCTCCTCGCGGTTCTGACGACTCGAGGACGGGGCGCGGCCGAAGATGCGGCGTCGGTGCGCTCGGCGTGGGGTCGGCCTCAGTTACGCCAGTCACTGACGCCGGGCCGCGGCGCATGGCGCGGGTCCGCGTTGCCGCGCTGATGATCGCGCCCACCTGAGGCCCAGGACGAGTCGGAAGCGACCCCGCTTTTCGGGCCACACAGCGTGTCACCGGACCAGCCGGACATCAGCACGATGAGAGCGGAGCTGCTGACCCGTTCGGACTAGCCGACGGCGAGAAATAGTTACTGCGTCTGCCCCAGTAGATGCGTAATGCCCGACTAATTCCTGGGTAGATGGCGTCACCTCTCGACGGATTCGGTCGATAGATCTCTCGTCACCGCCTGCCACCGGACTAGACCCGGTAGCGGCCCACGGAGTCGGGGGAAGCAGATGTCACGCAGGATCCGCATCGCAGCGTTCACGGCAGCAGTGCTGGCCGGTATCTGCATCCCGGCCACGGCTCAGGCGGCAGTCCACAAGTCGACGACGGCCTCGCTCACCATGATTTCCGAGACGCTCAACATGAAGCCGAACCTGCCCAGTTGGTGCTTGACCGAAGACGACTACGACCAGCGCGTCTTCAGCGGCTCCCTCGCTGGCAGCTACTCGACGACGTATCGGCTTTGCGACTTGAGCGCCGACGGATACACGGCCGGCGGGATCGGACTGCAGAGCACCATCACAGTCACCGGTCAGCTGTCGGATCTGACGGTGACCGCCCCGGATGGGAGCGTCCACCACGCTGTCGCGACAGGACAGACCACGTACAAGGGAACTACGTCATACAGCTACTCGGTCTGCTACGTGCCGCTCTACTTCGTCTCGTCGGACACGGGGACGAACCCGCTGCCGGGCGGGGATTGGCAGCTCACCGTTTCGGGCCAGCTCTCCAAGGCCTCCTGGACTACCAATGCACTGATGACGGATGCCCCTTACCAGCAGAGCTATTGCCCCACGTCGCAGCAAAACCTCGGCTGATCAACCTGGCTCAGGACAGCAGACCGGCGCCGCCAGGGGCGTTGCCCCAGCGGGCGCCGGTGTGCTGGGTTACGGCCTTAGCCGTTCGTGATGGTGAAGTGCTCAGTCCCGCAGGGGGAAGTAGCACCGTTGTTGTTGGCATCGCCGGAGGTGTAGAAAGTCGCCCAGCGCCAGGTGCCCTCCGTGGTGGCATGGAAGGCCGAGTTGGTCGTGTTGTAGGTCCCGTTCCCGCTCACACCGACGGTCTGCGTCAGATCGGGCGTGCCTGAGCAGGTCGCGTCGCCGGGGCCGTAGAGGTTGAAGGTGATACTCCCCGTCGCGTTATAAGCGTCCGAGAGGGTGAATGAGTCGTTGGGGATCAGCGACTGCGCGGTGCTCGCGCTGGGACTCTTCGGGGTGACGGTGAGCTGCTCTGTCGAGCACACGCTTGTCGCTCCGTTGTTGTTGGCGTCGCCGCTGTACACCGCCTGGAAGCTGTAAGTGCCAGCGGTAAGGAGTGTCACCGACGGGCCGGCCGGCACGATGTGGTTCGTCACGTTCACCGTGTTGGTCGCGCTGTTCATCAGGTCACCGGCGGCGTCGATCGGACAGGTGTTCGCGCCGGCGTACGCGTGGTAGGTGACTGTTCCCCCCGCGGTAGCCGTGGCGCCCGTCAAGGACGCCGTGTCGTTGACAGAGCCACCCACGCTGATGGTCGCATCAGACAGCGCCGTCGCAATCGATGGGTTCGCCTTGACCAGCAGCTGCTCTGTCGAGCACACGCTTGTCGCTCCGTTGTTGTTCGCGTCGCCGCTGTACACAGCCTGGAAGCTGTAGGAGCCGGCGGTGTTGAGCGTCACCGACGGGCCGTCCTGCACGATGTGGTTCGTCACGTCCACCGTGTTGGTCGCGCTGTTCATCAGGTCACCGGCGGCGTTGATCGGACACGTGTTCGCGCCGGCGTACGCGTGGTAGGTGACTGTTCCGCCCGCGGTAGCCGTGGCGCCCGTCAAGGACGCCGTGTCGTTGACAGAGCCACCCACGTTGATGGAGGACGCGGACAGCGTTGTGGCGATGGTCGGGCTGTTGTTGACGTGGTTCGTGTAGGTGCAAAAGACGTTGCCGCCGTAACCGAGAGCGATCACGGCCGTCGACCCACTTGTCGTGTCGATGGCGGTATTCGTGCTCGTGCTCGCTCCGGTGCACACAAGGCTTTTGAGTGACCATCCCGCTGTGGTCTGTGCGGCCGTGAACGCGTCCTCGCTGACCGAGTAGTTGCCGGGCGGCACATTGAGGTACGTCCTTGAGCCGCCGTTGGAGAGGTTGAATGTCAACGGAGTGAGGGCGCCCGTCGCTGTGTACCCGAACGAGGAGTTTCCGTTCTCGGTGACCTTGGCGATGGTGATGGAGCCGCAGTTGCTGACGTTGATGGGGATCGGGGCAACGAAGTCCTTCACCTCGGCGGTGAACGCCGAGGACGAGCGGCTCTTCAGGAACGCCGATCCGAACGCCTGGCAAACTCCAGGGGTGAAGACGCCGGCAGCAGAGAGATTGATCGAGGCTTCACCGAACAGGCCGGGCGCGAGCGTCGCGGTCGTGGAAACGATTGGCTCCGCGATCGTCGCGTTGTTGACTTGACCTTCGGAGTTGGTGCCGCTGAGCGTCACATGCCTCCCCCAGCAGGGCAACGCGTTCGCCGAGAAGCACTGGACCACGGTGTTCCCCGCCCCGGACGTCAGCCAGCGGTTCAGTCCGAGCGCCGGCGATCCGCTGCCGCCGAAGTCGTATGTCACGAGCAGGTCACCCGCCGTTCGGTTCAAGGCGACCGGTCCGGTGGTGGCGCCATTGAAGCCGGAAGTCGGGTTCTGGTTGATCTCGAAGTCGAGGTTTGCGTTGCCGATGTTGACCAACCTCTCCCACGCCAGCTGGAGGTAGATGTCACCGCCCGACGCCTGCTGCGACGCCTCGTAAAACCGGGAAAGGTCATTCTTGTTCGGCGGGATCGAGCCGTTCACGACACTGACGGCAGCGACGTCTTCCTTGCTCCCCTGACCGAACGCGTTGTCGGTGCCGCCAGCCGAGTCATCGATTCCGGTGTGGCGCCCGGTGACGTTGGCCCAGTCGGTGTTGCCCGTCGTATTGACGACCACATTCCCGTCGTTGCCTTCGAACGTACTGCCCGTGAGGTTCGCAGAGGCGTTCGTGCTCGCCAGCAGCGAGCCGGCCGCACCGAGCAGCACAGCGACAGCAAGGGCCACCGTCCTGTTGCGCGGGCGACGTCGCGTGATCGTTCGGGAAGCACTCATGGTTCACCTTGTCGTTTCTCGCTGCCGGCGGCTTTGTGAGGCACATCGACGTGTCCGATTACTGCGCTTCCGACCAAGGCTGTGGCGCGCAGGCCAGCGGGACAATGGGCTCAGCCGTTGAGATGCCTCAACAGTGTCTTTGGGTCATCGGGGGGGTAATTCGGGCGGCCGGGAGATCGCGGACGAGGGGTCCGCACGCTTAGCGGATCGGACTTCGACTGCCATTGAGGGACGCGGTAGTACTTGTCGGCCGACGGCCAGCTGGGGTCGTAGCCCCGACGACCTACCGTGGCCCCCCTCGTAGACTCCGCTGGAGCCTGACCCGAGGAGTTTCGTGCGCAAGGTCCTGATCGCCAACCGTGGCGAGATCGCCGTTCGCGTCGCCCGCGCCTGCCGCGACGCCGGCCTGCAGTCGGTCGCGGTGTACGCCGAACCCGACCTCGACGCGCTCCATGTTCGCGTCGCCGACGAGGCCATCGCGCTCGGCGGCACGACGCCCGGCGACAGCTACCTGCGCATCGACAAGGTCATCGACGCGGTGAAGCAGAGCGGCGCCGACGCCGTGCACCCCGGCTACGGTTTCCTGTCGGAGAACGCCGAGTTCGCGCAGGCCGTCATCGATGCCGGAGTGACCTGGATCGGCCCCTCACCCGACGCCATCGCGGCCCTCGGCGACAAGACGACCGCCCGGCACATCGCCCTCAAGATCGGCGCCCCGCTCGCACCCGGCACGGCCGACCCCGTGAAGGGCGTGGACGAGGTCGTCGCGTTCGCCAAGGAGTACGGCGTACCCGTCGCCATCAAGGCGGCGTTCGGCGGCGGCGGACGGGGACTGAAGATCGCCCGCACCATGGAGGAGATCCCCGAGCTCTACGAGTCGGCCGTCCGCGAGGCCGTGGCCGCGTTCGGCCGTGGCGAGTGCTTCGTCGAGCGCTACCTCGACAAGCCGCGCCACGTCGAAACCCAGGTCCTCGCCGACAGCCATGGCAACGTCGTCGTTGTCAGCACCCGCGACTGCTCGCTCCAGCGCCGCTACCAGAAGGTCGTCGAGGAGGCGCCCGCGCCGTTCCTGACCGACGACCAGAAGGCACAGCTGTACAAGGCGTCGAAGGACATCATCCGCGAGGCCAAGTACGTCGGAGCCGGCACCTGCGAGTTCCTCGTCGCGCAGGACGGCCTGATCTCCTTCCTCGAGGTCAACACGCGACTGCAGGTCGAGCACCCCGTCACGGAAGAAGTCACCGGCGTCGACCTGGTGCGCGAGCAGTTCCGCATCGCCGACGGCGAGAAGCTCACCATCACCGACCCCGAGCCGCGCGGCCACTCGTTCGAGTTCCGGATCAACGGCGAGGACCCGGGCCGCGGGTTCCTCCCGGCGCCCGGCACGGTCACGAAGTTCCTCGCCCCGTCCGGTCCCGGCGTGCGCGTCGACTCCGGGGTCAGCTCAGGGGACGTCATCGGCGGCGCGTTCGACTCGCTGCTCGCCAAGCTCATCGTGACCGGTGCCACCCGACAGCAGGCGCTGCAGCGCGCCGCCCGCGCGCTGGACGAGATGGAGGTGGAGGGGATGGCGACACTCATCCCCTTCCACCGCAAGGTCGTCCGCGACCCGGCCTTCACGTCCGAGCCGTTCACGGTGCACAACCGCTGGATCGAGACGGAGTTCGACAACGACATCCCGCCGTACGGCGGTGGCGCAGCCGACAGCGAGGAAGCCGAACCACGCGAGCGTGTTGTGGTCGAGGTAGGCGGCAAGCGCCTGGAGGTCACGCTTCCTGCCGGGCTCGGCGTGTCAGCGGGCGGCGGAGCGAAGAAGGCCGCGCCACGCAAGTCCGGCAGCAAGGCCGGCGCGGCAGCCGCGTCCGGCGACTCGCTGACCACGCCGATGCAGGGCACCATCGTCAAGGTCGCGGTCGAGGAAGGCGCGACGGTCGCCGCGGGCGACCTTGTCGTCGTACTCGAAGCGATGAAGATGGAGCAGCCGCTCAACGCCCACAAGGCAGGCACGATCACCGGTCTGTCCGCGGCCGTCGGCGAGGTCGTCACCAGCGGCACGACCATCTGCGACATCAAGGACTGACGCCACTTCCACAGGCGATCTACGTCTCGTACGACGTCCGACGGCGTGTCGCGGGCATCAAGACGAAGATCGGCGCAGCGGCGGGCGGCGGGCGGCGGGCGCGGGGCTGATCTCACGTGTCGTGGAGCATGAGCTGGCGGGCGGCCTCGGTCAGCGACCCGGACAGAGACGGGTAGATCGAGAAGGTGTGGGCCACCTGGTCGACCGTCAGCCCGTTCTGCACGGCCAGGGAGACCGACAGGATCAGCTCGCTCGCTCGTGGCGCCACCACGACACCACCCAGCACGCTGCCCGACCCGGGACGGCAGAAGAGCTTCACGAACCCGTCGGTGATGCCCTGCATCTTCGCCCGCGCGTTCGTCGCCAACGGCAGGGTCACCGTCAGCGCTTGCACCGCCCCTGACTCGACCTGTGTCTGGGTCACCCCGACCGACGCGACCTCCGGATCGGTGAAGACGTTCGCTGCGACTGTGCCCAGCCGGATCGGCGCGACCGCCTCCCCCAGTGCGTGCCACATGGCGATGCGACCCTGCATCGCAGCGACCGACGCAAGCATCAGCACGCCGGTGCAGTCGCCCGCGGCGTAGATGCCCGGCGCCGTCGTACGAGAGACCCGGTCGACCGTGACGAAACCGCCCTCGTTCAAGGCGACCCCGGCGTCCTCGAGTCCCATGCCCGCGGTGTTGGGCACCGAGCCGACGGTCATCAGCGCGTGGCTGCCCTCGACGGTCGACCCATCCTGCAGGTGCACCACGACACCGTCACTGACCCGCTCGACCCGCGCCGCGCGGCCACGCACGATGTTCATCCCGCGCCGCTCGAAGACCTGCTGGAGCAGCGCCGCCGCATCACCGTCCTCACCGGGCAGCACGCGCTCGCGCGACGAGACCAGCGAGACGCGCGCACCCATCGCGAGGTACGCCGACGCGAACTCGGCGCCCGTGACACCTGACCCGACGACAACGAGGTGGGCGGGCAGCTCGGCGAGGTCGTAGAGCTGGCGCCAGTCGAGGATGCGCTCGCCGTCCGGCTCCGCACCGGGGACGACGCGGGGATGTGCACCGGTGGCGACCAGAACGACGTCGGCCTCGATCAGCTCCTCCCCACCGTCGTTCAGCGTGACCTCGACCCGACCAGCGCCCTTCATGCAGGCGCTGCCGTGCAGGATGCGCACGCCCTCCTTGCCCAGCCGGCGCGTGATGTCGGCAGACTGCAGGAGCGCCAGTGCCTTCACCCGGGCGTGCACGTCGCTGACGGACGCGGTGACCGCACCGGCGGCGTGCACCCCGACCCGGTCGGCGTCCGACATCGACGTCATCACCTCACTGGTGGCGATGAACGTCTTCGACGGCACGCAGTCGGCCAGCACGCACATCCCACCGACACCGTCGCGGTCCACCAGCGTGACGTCCGCACCGAGCTGCACGGCCACCAGCGCTGCTTCGTAGCCGGCCGGGCCACCGCCGACGATCCCGATGCGTGTCACAGAGGCATCGTTCCACCTGGCCGCCGATAGTCTGCGGGCCATGGCGCTCTACGCCGCGTACGGCAGCAACTGCGACCCGGCGCAGATGCTTCAGCGCTGCCCCCACTCCCCGGCCGCCGGCACCGGCTGGGTCGAGGGCTGGCGGCTCACGTTCGGCGGCGAGGAGCTGGGCTGGGACGGCGCACTCGCGACGTTGGTCGAGAGCCCCGATGACCGCGTCTTCGTCGCGCTGTACGACGTCACCGACCTCGACGCCCGCGAGCTCGATGCGTGGGAGGGCGCCGACACCGGCCTCTACAACAAGATCAAGGTCCGCGTGCAGACCCTCGAGGGCGAGCAGCTCGCCTGGGTCTACGTGCTCGACGGCTACGAAGGCGGGCTGCCGTCGGCCCGGTACCTCGGCGTCCTCGCCGACGCGGCGGAGGCAGCGGGTGCGCCCGACGACTACGTGTTCGAGCTTCGCTCGCGTCCCTGCAGCTCCTCGGGAATCTGAGCCGGCGCGTCGGCCGGCACGGACAACGGCTCGGTACGACGACGACGACCCTCCTCCGACACGACCACTGCAACCGCGAGCAGCGTCAGCAGACCGCCCGCCACCGAGGTCGCCGTGATCTTCTCGTCGACGAACAGCGCGCCGAGCACGACCGCGACGACCGGGTTGACATAGGCGTACGTCGCGACCTTGGACACCGGCGCGACCCCGAGCAACCAGGAGTACGCCGTGAACGCGACGACCGATCCGAACAGCACGAGGTAGGCGAGCGCGATCACGGACGACAGCTCGACCGCCCCCACGTCGAGCCGCTCGGACAGCGCCAGACCGACGACCACCAGCCCCACGGCGCCGCCGACCATCTCCGCGACCGAGGCGACGAGCGGCTCGCTCGGCAGGTCGATCCGCGTGGCGAGGTAGGACCCGAGCGACCAGAGCATGCTCGACAACACGATGAGGGCGGCCGGCCCGACACCGACGTGGGCAGGTCGGGCACCTGGGCCGAGCAGCACCGCCAGGCCGACGAACCCGATGGCGACGCCGACGAGGGTGCGCCCCGCCGGCCGGTCGCGACCGAGCGCCCGCAGCAGCACCACCCACAGCGGTACGGCCGCTATGAGCAGCGCCGCCAACCCCGACGGCAGCCCCTGGTCCTCGGCGATCACGACGCCGCCGTTGCCACCGAGCAGCAGGAGCAGCCCGATGACCGCTGCGTTGAGGTACTGCCGGCGCGACGCCACGAGCGCACGTCGCCCGCGTCGTACAACCAGGTACGTCGCCAAAAGCAGCGCAGCCAGCGAGAACCGCGTCGCCGCAGTCAGCAGCGGCGGCAGCGACGTGACGACGTAGCGGATGGCGAGGTAGGTCGACCCCCAGACGACGTAGACCAGCCCGAGTGCGGTCCAGACCTGCCAGCCGGGCGGGGTGGTGCGTTCCGTCACGAGGTCGTGAGAGCGGCCACCGCTGCTGTGACGAGCACGCGGACCGCAACGGCGAGGCAGGCCTCGTCGACGTCGAACATCCCCTGGTGCAGGTCGACCGGGCGCTCGAGACCGGGGGGCTTCACACCGAGCCGCGCCATCGAGCCAGGGACGTGGTCGAGGAACCACGCGAAGTCCTCGCCACCGAGCGACTGCGTGGTGGCCACCGCGGCCCCGGGACCGAGCACCGTCTGCACAGCCGCGGTGAACAGCGAGGTAGCCGACGGGTCATTGACCACCGGCGGGACCCCGCGGACGTAGGTCACGTCGGCCCGCGCGCCGTAGGGCACCACGAGCCCCTCGACGACCCGCCGCACGAGATCGGGCGCGTCCTGCCACGCCGTCTTGTCGAGCACGCGCAGCGTGCCTTGCAGCACGCCCTCGCGCGGGATCGCGTTGCGCGCGACGCCGGCGGACACATGACCCCACACGAGGCAGAGACCGGCGCGCGGGTCGACGAGTCGTCCGAGCGCGTCGGGCAGGCCGGTCGCGACAGTCGAGAGCACGTGGATGAGGTCGACGGTGTTGTGCGGCCGCGACGTGTGGCCGCCGGGACCGGTCAGCCGCACCTCGACGGTGTCCGCGGCAGCGGTGACAGCGCCCGACTTCAGGCCCACCCGACCGACCTCCAGGGCCGGGTCGCAGTGCAGGGCAAAGATCGCGGAGACGTCCTCCAGCCAGCCCTCTGCGATCACGTCGAGCGCGCCGCCGGGCATCACCTCCTCGGCCGGCTGGAAGATCAGTCGCACCCGACCCGGGAGCCGATCGGCGTACGACGA
The DNA here is from genome assembly GCA_033851845.1 of Actinomycetota bacterium. Taxonomy (GTDB): domain Bacteria; phylum Actinomycetota; class Actinomycetes; order Mycobacteriales; family SCTD01; genus RYN-124. The sequence goes on along the minus strand of JAWWOH010000129.1, from coordinate 6,610 downwards.
AAGCGCGAGCCCCGCACCGAGCAGTGCGGCGGTGTGCACGTCGTGCCCGCACGCGTGGCAGACACCCGGAACGTGCGACCGGTACGGCACGTCCTTCTCGTCGGGCAGTGGCAGGGCGTCGATATCCGCCCGCAGCGCGACGATCGGACCGTCTCCGGTGCCGACGTCGCAGACCAGTCCGGTGCCCGCCTCGAGCACCTTGGGTGACAGCCCGGCCCGCTCGAGGTAGCCGGCGATCAGCGCCGTCGTCGCGTGCTCGTGCCGGCCGAGCTCCGGTGTGGTGTGCAGCGTGCGCCGGATCTTCGACAGCTCCGGGGTGTTGGACTCGAGCCAGGCAACAGCGATGTCCGGACCGGACGTCGTCACGAGACGGCGCCGGCGGCGCCAGGCTCGCCGACGGCGCTGGCCGGCTCGATCTTCGGCAGCGATGTTCGCTTCCCGGTCGCGAACTCCTCGAGCAGGCTGTCGACGACGGCCGTCAGGTCACCACCGCTGGCCGCGGCCACGGCTCGCTGTCGCTGGTACGACGCACCGTCCTCGACCACCTCGAGCACCCGCTGCAGCTCCTCGACGCAGCCGAGCCGCTCCGCCGCCGGATGCAGACCCTGCACGAGGTCGCGCAACGAGTCCCGCAGGGGCTGGGTGTCGTCGTTCTCCCCGGAGATGACCTCCGCGTCGAGCCCGTACCGCGCGGCCCGCCACTTGTTCTCGCGCACGACCCAGCCCTTCGGCACCGGCAGCGTGTAGCCCTTGTCGATCTCCCGGTCGAACGTGTCGACGAGGCAGTGCGAGATGGCAGCGACCATGCCGACCTCGTCAAGCGTCGGCAGCCCGTCGCAGATGCGCAGCTCGACCGTGCCGTAGGTCGGGTGGGGCCGGATGTCCCACCAGACCTCCTTGATCGAGCCGATCGTCTTCGTCGAGATCAGCGTCTCCATGTAGGACTCGAACTGCGGCCAGCCCGACAGCTGGAACGGGAGCCCGGCCGTCGGGAGCCGCTCGAAGACCTTCGACCGCGCGGATGCCAGCCCGGTGTCGTGCCCGACCCAGTACGGCGACGACGCCGACAGGGCGAGCAGGTGCGGGATGTAGCCGGTCAGCGCGTTGACGATCGGGATGACCTTGTCCGGCGAGCGCACCCCGACGTGCACGTGGATGCCGAAGATCTGCAGGTCGCGGGCCAGCCACTGCATCTGGTCGACGAGCTGCTGGTAACGGACGTTGGGGCTGATCGACTGCGTCGTGGGGTCGGTGATCGGGTGCGAGCCCGAGCACATCAGGCCCAGACCTCGCTTGGCTGCCTGCTCGCGGACGTCGTCCACTGTGGCTGCCAGATCGGCGGTCGCTTCGCCCACGGTCTGGCAGACGCCTGTGATCACCTCGATGCACGACTGCAGCAGCTCGTGCTTGGCCTTGGGGTGATCGACGCCCCCCGGCGACATCTCGGCGAGGATCTCGTTGGCCCCGCTTCGCAGCTGCCGGGTCTCCGTGTCGACCAGCTCGAGCTCCCACTCGATGCCCAGGCTCGACCCCTGGGACGACTCGAACGGGATCTGCACGGCCGGGCACCTTCCCGCTGCAGCACTGGGGACGATCTCGACCCTACCCACGTTCGCAGCAGGAGCATGCGCCCGCGCGGCGAAGCAGTCCGTATGCGAACGGTTCCGCTGCTCACTGCCACCGCCCTGCTCGCCGGAGTCGCCTGCCTCGCGCCGTCAGCAGGCGCCGCGGGCACCGGGCCCGTGGGGTCTCCACGCTCCGACTGCCGCGCGCAGGTCGCCGGCCTCGACCTCCAGACCGCCTCCTTCGCGGACCTGGAGAAGGCGATGGCCGCGGGCCGCCTCACCAGTCGGCAGCTGACGTCGGCGTACCTAGACCGGATCAAGGCGTACGACGGACCGACCAACGCGATCCGCGCACTCAACCGGAACGCACTCGCCGACGCCTCCCGACTCGACGCCGAGCGCAAGGCGGGGCACGTCCGGGGTCCGCTGCACGGCCTGCCGATCGTGCTGAAGGACAACATCGGTACGACGGACATGCCGACGACCGCCGGCTCCATCGCGCTCGAAGGCAGCATCCCGAAGCAGGACGCCTTCCTGACCGCGCGGCTGCGCAAGGCCGGCGCCGTGATTCTCGGCAAGACCAACCTGAGCGAGTTCGCCAACTGGGTCGACCTGTCGATGCCCAACGGCTACTCGAGCCTCGGCGGCCAGGTGAAGAACGGCTACTCGCTCGGCGATCCGAGTGGGTCCTCGTCCGGCTCGGGGGTCGGCGAGTCGATGGCCTTCGCGGCGGGGGCGTTCGGATCCGAGACCTCCGGATCGATCCTGTCGCCGAGTGACGTCAACGGCCTGGTCGGCGTCAAGCCCACGCGGGGTCTCGTGAGCCGGGCGGGCGTCATCCCGCTGGCCGAGGGCTTCGACACAGCCGGGCCGATGACCCGCTCCGTCGCCGATGCGGCGGCCCTGCTGACCGCTGTTGCCGGCACGGATGCGCGTGATGCCGCGACAGCCAACGCAGCGCAGCACGCGACCGACTACGTGAAGGCGATTCGCGGTGCGTCGTTGAAAGGGGTGCGGCTCGGCTACAGCGCCAGCGCTTTCTCGGGCGGCTCAACTGGCCAGCAGAAGGTCTTCGCCCGCGTGCTCGCGGACCTGCAGCGACTCGGCGCCACGCTCGTCGACACGGACGTCGTCGAGGACGGCGGCAATGCGGGGTTGGCCGAGCTCGGGCTCATCCCGAACGACTTCAAGGCCAACCTCAACCACTACCTGACGACGGAGATCGCGACGCCGAAGAGCGGCGTGAAGAGCCTGGCCGACATCATCGCCTTCAACAGCAAGCACCCCGACAAGGTCAAGTACGGGCAGAAGCTGCTGCAGGCGTCGGACGCCACTCCCGGTGAGGCCAATACCGCGTCGGCCGGCTCGCTCGCGTTGCGGACGACCATGGGTGCGCTGATCGACGGTGCCCTGGCGAAGGACAGCCTCGACGCCATCCTGGCCACCGGTGCGTCGTACGCCAACGCGGGTGCGTCAGCCGGCTACCCGACGGTGATCGTCCCCGCCGGCCTGGTCAACGACAAGGCGGCGACCGGCGTCTCGTTCATGGGTACGGCGTGGAGCGAGGCCAAGCTCCTGCGGCTCGCCGCGGCGTACGAAGCGGGCACACACCGCCGGGTGCCGCCTACGGTCGTCAACGAGGACCTGCTCACGCACTGCTGACGCGTTCGCGCAGGACGGCCACCAGCCGGTCCGCGTGATCGCTGTAGACGGCGTCGCAGCCGAGGGCCAGCAGCGCCCGGATGCGCCGACGCGACTGGGCGTCCCACCCGAAGGCCAGCAGGCCGGCCTGGTGCACGTTGTCGATCAGCGCCTTCGACCAGCGTCGACGACGCACGTTCACCGCATCGATGCCACCCGCATGCAGCCGGTCGAGCTGCTCGACCCACGACCCCGCCTGTCGAGGGTCGACGCCTGCGACCAGGCGCACCGCCGGGTCGACGGAGCGCCAGCTGAGCGGGCCCTGCACGCCTCCGCACAGCCAGAGCCGGGACAGGTCGTGCCCGGCCGCGCGCGCAGCGTCGACGACGGCATGCGCCGACCGGCCGTCCTTGAGGTCGAGGGACAGGTCGAAGTCCGTGCCGCACTCGGCGTACAGATCCGTGAGCCGTGGCAACGACGACGGCAGGTCGGCAGCGTTGGTCGCGCCGATCGGCCGCCGTCGTACGGAACCACCGTGATGCAGCACCGGTACGGCGTCGGCCGTCATCCAGACGTCCGTCTCGATGCCCGGGGCACCCATGGACAGAGCCAGTCGAAACGCCCGGATCGTGTTCTCCGGAGCGTGGGCGCTCGCGCCGCGGTGCGCGAAGCCGAGCGGGGTCACAGCGGGCAGCCTGCCATCGCTTCAGCAAATGGACATGACCCTGTTACCTGCATCGCCTAGCCTCGGAGCGTCGACCATCTGGGGGGATCCACCGTGGAACGCCTTGCTCGCTTCGTCCTGCGTCACAAGGCGTTGGTCGCTGTCTTCTGGCTCGTTGCTCTGCTCGCCGGCGGCGCGACATCGAGCACCACGGTCAGCCGCCTGATCGTCGACTTCTCGCTGCCGGGGCAGCCGGGCTACGAGACGTCGAAGCAGATCCTTGAGACCTACGGGAACGGGACCGACTTCGGCGCCACCGTCGTCGCTGTGAGCTCACCGTCGGGCCCGATATCCGGGCATCAGGCCGACGTCGAGAAGCTCTTCACGACGATCCACGAGAAGTACCCCATCTACCGGGTGCTCTCGCCGTTCCACAGCGGCGGCAAGGACCTGGTCACCAAGGACGGCCGGACGGCCTACGGGATCGTCATCGACAAGAGGTTCGGCAGCTTCGCGGACAAGGGCAACTTCACCGTGATGAAGCCGCTGCTGGTGCAGCAGGCGAAGTCGACGGGTCTCGCGATCCGCACCACTGGCTACGTCGAGCTCGACCAGGGCGACTCCAGCGACAGCAGCAACGGACCCAGTCTGCTCACCGAGACGCTGCTCGGCGGCGTCGGCGCCCTGCTCGTCCTCATCTTCGTGTTCGCGTCGTTCCTCGCGCTCGTGCCGATGATCGTCGCGATCGTCTCGATCCTGTCGACCTTCCTGTGCGTGCTCGCGATGAGCTACGTCATGGACGTGAGCTTCATCGTGCAGTTCCTCATCGCACTGGTGGGGTTGGGCGTGGCCGTCGACTACTCGTTGCTCGTCGTCAACCGATGGCGCGAGGAACGTGACCATGGCCGTGAGAACCACGAGGCCGTCGTTGCGGCGATGCAGACGGCGGGGCACGCCGTCGTGTCTTCCGCCGGGACCGTCGCCATCTCGCTGCTGGCGCTGGTCGTCATCCCCGTGCCGTTCATGCGCAGCATGGGGCTCGGCGGCATGCTCATCCCGCTCGTCAGCACGCTCGTCATCCTGACCCTGCTGCCGGCGATCCTCGGCAGCATCGGACCCAAGGTCGACTGGCCTCGCATCCGGCACGAGAACACCGCGTCGCGGTCGTGGACCGCGTGGGCACGACTGGTCTCCGGACGGCGGTGGATCGCCGCGGCGATCGGCGTCGCCCTACTCGCGCTACTCATCGCGCCGGTGTTCGGCATCAAGATCGGTCTCGCCGGCAGCCAGTCGCTCGCCTCGAAGGGTCCTGCGGTCGAGACGTTCCACGCCCTGCGGGCGCAAGGCGTGCCCGCCGGCGTACTCACGCCCCTCGAGATCCTCGTGCGTGGTGACCATGCGACGGCGCAAGCCGTAGCCGACCGAACGGCGACGGTTCCCGGCGTCACGACCGTGCTTGCGCCGGAATCGCCAGGCTGGTCCAAGAGCGGCACCTCCGTGCTGCTGGTGCTCCCGACCACGGAGACGGTCGACCTGGCAGAAGCCAAGGTCGTCGACCGGGTCCACAGTGCGATCGACGGGATGCCCGGCGTCGTGGGCGTCGCCGGCACCGGTGCGACCGTGCAGGACTACAGCAACGCCGTCTTCAAGCGCTTCCCCTACGTGATGCTGCTGATCGCGCTGACGACGTTCCTGCTGCTGGTGCGGGCGTTCCGCTCCTTGCTGCTGCCGCTGAAGGCGGTCATCCTCAACGTGATGTCGGTCGCGGCGACCTTCGGCTTCGTAGTGCTGTTCTGGCAGCACGGCCACGGCTCGCACGCCGTCTTCGGTGTCGCGGCGACCGGTGCCGTGACGTTCTGGCTGCCGGTGCTGATCTTCGCGTTCCTGTTCGGGCTGTCGATGGACTACGAGGTCTTCATCCTGTCGCGGATGCGGGAGGAGTACGACAAGACCGGCTCGACGAAGCACGCCGTCGTCGAGGGCCTCGGTCGGACCGGCCGGCTGGTGACCTGTGCCGCGCTGATCCTGTTCCTCGCCTTCACCGCACTCGCGTCCTCGCCAGGCACGGAGGTGAAGGTCCTCGCAACCGCGCTGGGCGTCGGCATCCTGCTCGACGCGACCATCGTGCGCGCCCTCCTCGTGCCCGCGCTCGTCAGCCTGCTCGGCAAGTGGAACTGGTGGCTGCCGGACTGGTTGGCCAAGCCGCTGCGGGTCGAGCCGTCACCGCTCCGCGACGAGGTGGCCGCCCCGCCGGCCGATCTCCGCGAACCGGCCGCCGTCGACTGACCGGTAGCCGCCCCCCTCGACCGGTGGGGAGCCTTGCCGCAGCGATCGTTGATCACGGGGAGCTGGGCGGTTTCGGGTGCGCTGGGGCCGCGTCGAGCCCCGTGATCACCACCAGCCGTGGTGTCGTTCCGATCGCACGCCGCGCACGCTCGGGAGCGCTGCTGTAGGCGGACTTTCCGGACTGCGTGCGCACGAGCGCACGCAGTCCGGAATCGGATCTGGGCGTACGGGGTTCGGAACGTGCGGGTGCACGACGCCGGCCGCCCTGCTCGGCCCGAGGAGTTCAGAGACGATCAGGTTGGAGAAGCCAGCTGCGCGAAATCGGGCCCCAGACTCTCCAACCTGATCCCGCAAGGCACCAGACGGCGTGCGCCCCTGCGCTGCCCGCCGTCGTACGGACGGTGTCGGAGGTCTTGACCATGGAAAAAACTCCGACACCGTCCATACGACGGGC
>JAWWOH010000114.1:0-10893 GCA_033851845.1 Actinomycetota bacterium | reverse complement strand
GCACGAGACCGGCATGCCGGTCCACATCACCGACAACCCGCTCCACTCCGTGGCGATCGGGTCCGGCAAGTGCGTCGAGGAGTTCGAGGCCCTCCAGCAGGTCCTCATCTCCGAGCCGCGTCACTAGCTCTTGCGAGGGTCGCCGCGCCTCCGCCTCCTGCTCGTCATGTTCGTCCTGACGGCGTTCACCCTCACGGCGCTGGACTACCGCTCGACCGGCGGCAGCTCGGCCTTCGACGCCGTCCGCAGGGGCAGTGACACGGTCTTCGGGCCGGCCCAGCGCGCGCTGGGCGGCGCGGCGCACTCGGTCGGGAGCTTCTTCGGCGGCATCGCCCACGTCGGTCGTCAGCGGGACGAGATCGCGAAGCTCCGGGACGACAACGACCGGCTGCGCGCCCGGCTGCGGGAGACCGACAGCCTGCGTCGGCAGGTGTCCGAGTGGAACGCCCTGCTCGGCCTGAAGGACGCGGGTGGTTACAGCCTGCAGGCCGCGCATGTGATCTCCGTCGGCTCGTCGCTCGGCTTCGAGTGGACGGCGACGATCGATGCGGGCAGCCGCGACGGCGTACGGGAGAACGCGACGGTGGTGAGCGGCAAGGGCCTGGTCGGCCGGGTGAAGCGCGTCGGCCCGTACACCTCGACGGTGCTGCTCCTGGTCGACGGCGACTTCAGTGTGGGCGTCCGACTCATCCGGAGCGGCCAGCTCGGTCTCGTGACCGGTCACGGCGTGGGCGACCTGACCTACCAGCTGATCGGCCAGCGGGCCCGCGCAGAGGTCGGCGAGGCGATGTACACCAGCGGGTCGACGTTCGCCGCCGGGATCCCGGTCGGCCGTGTCTCGACGACGAGCAACGACCCGAACAGCCCGACGCTGACCGGATCGTTGACGCCGTACGTCGACGTGACCTCGCTCGAGCTGGTGGGCGTCGTGCTCGACGGACCACGGCGTACGCCGCGAGTGCCGCTGCGCCCGACGCCGGTCCCCTCACCGCGGCCGTCGCCCACGGCCATGCCGTCGCCTTCCCCGTCGCCCTCCCGGTCGCGATGACTCCGCGCCGGTTCCTGCTCGCGGCCGCGACCGTGCTGACCGCGCTGCTCGTACAGGACACCGTCATCACGACGCTCCCGCTGCCGGGTGCGGCACCGGACCTGCTGCTCGTGCTCGTGGTCGCCTACGCCCTCGTCGACGGGCCGCTGTCGGCCATGACGCTCGGTTTCGTCGCGGGGCTGCTCGCCGACTCGCTGGCCGACCACCAGCTCGGCCGGCTCGCCCTCGTCTACGCGGTCGTCGGCTGCGCGACCGGGTTCATCGAGGACGACACGGAGCGGTCCATCCTGCTGCCCTTCGCGGCCGTCGCGGTGGGCGCGGCGGGAGCCGTCGTGCTGTTCGCTGCCGAGGGGATGCTGCTCGGCGACCCGCGCATCACGGTCCACGCCGTAGGACGTTCCCTGCTGTCCTCGGTCCCTTACGCTGTGGTCCTGACGCCGTTCGTGGTCCCCGCGCTCAGCGCCCTCGCGCGCAGGGTCGAGTCGGATCCGATCCGGCGTTGAGGCACGGCGTGAGGAGCACGGGCAGGTGAGCACCCGCTCCGGTCTGCGGCTGTTCGTCTTGCGGGTGCTGGTGATCTCGGTGCTCGCGACCCTGCTCGGTCGGCTCTGGTACCTGCAGGTCTACGCCTCCGCGCGTTACACGAAGGCCGCCCAGGACAACCGCGTTCGCGAGGTCGTTCAGCCGGCACCGCGCGGGATGATCTACGACTCCAGCGGCCGCCGCATCGTCGAGAACCGCACGGTGATGGTCATCTCGGTCAATCGCTCCATCGTGCGCGCGGAGCGGGACGGTGGAGCTGGCGTGCTCGCCCGGCTCGGCGGCGTGATCGGTGTCCCAGCCGTCGACATCGCGCGGGTCATCACGCCGTGCGGATCGAGATACGCCGACGGCAAGCCCTCGCGCGCGCCCGACTGCTGGAACGGCTCGCCGTACCAGCCTGTGCCGGTCAAGACCTACTCCGCCGAGGACCCACGACAGACCCAGCCGGCCCTGCGGATCCTCGAGCACAAGGAGGACTTCCCCGGCGTCACCGCCGAGCTTCAGCCGGTGCGCTACTACCCCGACGGCCCGTTGGCGGCGCACCTGCTGGGCTACCTCGGTCCGATCCGCGACGACGAGCGCAACGACCCGAAGTACGCCGGCCTGACGACCGCGAAGGTCGGCCGCAGCGGTGTCGAGCAGACCTACGACGACGCGCTGCGCGGGCGAGACGGCGTGCAGCAGCTGCTCGTCGACAAGGACGGCAACGTCACGGGCGTGCAGAAGAGCACGACGCCGCAGGCCGGTGACGCACTGGTCCTCTCGCTCGACGCCGGCCTCCAGCGGCTCACCGAGCAGGCCCTGGCCCGTGGCATCGCCAACGCCCGGTTGCGCACGGACCGCAATCGTGGCGGCATCCACTACAAGGCACCGACGGGCGCGGTCGTCGTGCTGGAGGCCCGCACTGGTCGGATCGCCGCAATGGCCAGCTACCCGTCGTACGACCCCTCGATCTTCACCAACGGCCTGACGGCGAAGGCGTTCAAGACGTTGACCGACCCGGCAAAAGGCGCGCCGCTCTACGCCACGGCGACGCAGGGGACCTTCGCACCGGGCTCGACGTTCAAGATCGTGTCGACCTCGGCAGCGGTGGCCGGCGGGGCGTCGCTGAACGGCTACTACGGCTGTCCCAGTGTGTTCCACGTCGGCAACCGCTCGTTCCACAACTTCGAGGGCGAGACGTTCGGCACGATCGACTTCCGGACCGCGCTGATCCGGTCCTGCGACACCGTCTACTACAAGCTCGGTTACGACCAATGGGTGCACGACGGCGGCACGAAGAACACCGGGCACGCCCGCGAGGTGTTCCCCAGGATGGCGCGGATGTTCGGCTTCGGTTCGCCGTCCGGTATCGACCTGCCGAGCGACTCGAGCGGGCTGATCACCGATCGCAAGTACAAGCTCGACAACTGGAACGCGATGAAGAAGGACTACTGCGCTGGCGCCAAACGGCGACCCAAGGGGTCCTTCCTGCAGGTCCTCGATGCGGAGGCCTGCACCGACGGCTGGCGCTACAACGCCGGCGACGCCGTCAACTTCGCGATCGGTCAGGGCGACGTGCTGGCGACGCCACTGCAGCTCGCCCGCGCCTACGCGGCACTGGCCAACGGCGGGACGCTCTACGCGCCGCGCGTCGCGAAGGCGCTGCTGTCCGCTGACGGAACGCGGGTCACGCCCATCCCGCCAAAGGTCCAGGGCAAGCTCACGGTGTCACCCGAGGTCCTCGCCTACATCCGCTCCGCGCTGACAGGCGTCACGCAGAAGGGCGGCACGGCCGCGCTGTCGTACGCCGGCTTCCCGCCGGGGCTGGTGGCCGGGAAGACCGGCACCGCGGACGTGCACGGCAAGCAGCCGACGGGCTGGTTCGCGTCGTTCGCGCCGGCGAGCAACCCGCGCTACGTCGTCGTTGCGATGCTCACCGAGGCCGGCACGGGTGGGTCGGTCGCCGCGCCGATCACCCGGGAGATCTACGACGGCATCTTCGGCCTCGACGGGCACAAGGCGCTGCTGCGTGGCGGGGTGCTGCCGTCGAGGCTCCCGGTCGTCCGCGCCGACGGCACGATCGCACCGCCCGGCTCGCACACCGGCCGGCCGGCCCCCCGGGTCGTGCCCTTCCGTCCGACGCCGACCTCGTCACCCGCGTCCGCGCTGCCCCCCTTCGACCGCCCTCGGCGCACGACGACATGACCGAGTGGGAGCTGACGCCGCGCACGGTGCCCAAGTCCGTTGCGCATCGGCGGCGGGAGGCGTCGCTTCGCCAGCGCGCGCTCGACCGCGAGTCGCCATTGCGCCGGATCGACTGGCTGCTCGTCCTCGGCGTCACCGGGTTGATCACCATCGGGTCGCTGCTCGTGTGGTCGGCGACCCGCGCTCGGATGGAGAGTGCGGGCCTGGATCCGCAGGCCTTCTTGAAGAAGCACATCATCAACGCGGTGATCGGGGTGGGACTGGCCTCGGTTGCCGCGCTCATCGACTACCGGTCGCTTCGGGCGTACGCCCCGATCGTGTACGTCGCATCGTGCCTCGGCCTGCTCGCGGTGCTGTCGCCGCTCGGGTCGACCATCAACGGCGCGCACTCGTGGATCGTGCTGCCTGCGGGCTTCCAGGTGCAGCCGTCGGAGTTCGCGAAGGTCGCGATCGTGGTCGGCCTGGCGATGCTGCTGTCCGAGACGCGCGACGGCGAGGACACGCCACGCGACATCGACGTACTGCTTGCGCTGTCGTTCTGCGCGCTGCCGATGGGGCTGATCATGTTGCAGCCCGACCTCGGTACGACCGTCGTGATCGTGTTCATCATCCTGGGCGTGCTGGCGGTGTCCGGCGCGCCGTCGCGGTGGGTCATCGGCCTGCTGGCAGCGGGGGTCGTGGCGGGGGCGGTCGTCGCGCCGCACATCCTGTCGACGTACCAGAAGGACCGGTTCGCGGCCTTCGCCAACCCGGCTGTCGACCCCCGCGGTGTCGGCTACAACACCCGGCAGGCCCGGACCGCGATCGGATCGGGAGGCCTCACCGGGAAGGGCCTCTTCCACGGCACGCAGACGCAGGGCCGCTTCATCCCGGAGCAGCAGACCGACTTCGTGTTCACGGTGGCGGGGGAGGAGCTCGGCCTCGTCGGTGCCGGCGCGATCATCCTGCTGCTCGGCCTGGTGCTGTGGCGCGGCCTGCACATCGCCTCGCTGGCGCTCGACCCGTTCGGGCGGCTGGTGGCCGCCGGGGTCGTCTGCTGGTTCGCCTTCCAGAGCTTCGTCAACATCGGGATGACCCTCGGGATCATGCCGGTGACCGGGCTGCCGCTGCCGTTCCTGTCCTACGGGGGATCGGCGATGTTCGCCAACCTCATCGCCGTCGGGCTGCTCCAGAACGTCCACATGCGCAACTCCGAGCTCTGACCCGCCGCTCCCTCGGTCGATGATCTTCTGCGGGACGCGTCCTGCAGGGACACGCCCGGCGAGTCGCGGCGGATGGCGTCCGGCAGAAGATCACGCGGCTCGGTGGCGGGTGTGTTCGGCATAAGCGGCGACCATCCGGGTGACGAGTGCGGCCTGCTGGCGGCGCAGCTCGAACCACCGGGTGCGCTCGGTGCGCCAGCCCAAGCCCGTGGTACGCCGGTCACGACGCTGATCTTTCGCCGCCATCACCTCGCCGGCGTGTCCGCGCCTGCCATCGGCCTCCACGGCGAACCTTGCCGCCTCGTCCGCGAGGTCGAACCGGGCGCCGCCCTGCCGCAGCTCGACCTGGGGTACGAGGCCGGGCAGGTGCGGCAGCAGGAGCAGCCGGGTGAGGGTCTCTGCGGGCGACTCGGCCCGACCGTCAGCAACGGCGAGCGCCGCCCGGAAAGCCGGCGCGCCCGGCATCCAGCGGTGCCGCTGTGCCAGCTCGTTCAGCTGGGCAACGGTGACCAGCTCGCGGTGCAGCGCGTTGTCGATGGCGCAGACGAGTGCGTCGTGAGTCAGTAGCGCCGCGCAGTCGAAGAGCGTCCGCGCCGGTGTGGTGACGTGCAGACCCGACGCGGTCAATGTCCTCTCGTCCGGGTCGAGTGACCCGCGGCGCTGGTGCAGCACGAGCGCGGTGTCTGCCGAGCCGCCACGGGCGAAGGCGACGTCGTACGGAAGGGCGAGCGGGTTCCCGCGCACGGTGCGGCTGCGGGAGGCGAGGACGTCGTCGTGGACCAGGTCGAGGGCGCCGGTTGCCGGGTCGTCGTCATCGATGAGCGGTAGCCCGTGCAGGCGTGCCGCAGTGCGACCGGCAGCACACGCGCCCTCACCGGCGACGAGCACCGCTGCCCAGGCTCGTTGCTCGGGATCGGGGACAGTTCCGCCGTCGGTGCAGACGCCCGGGTACGGCTCCTGCCAGTAGCCCTGGCGCAGCCGGGTGGCGACGCGCGCCCGCCCGAGCGAGGCAACAGCCTGCTGTCGGGTCCAGACCCCTGCCCACTCCGACCCGAGCTCGCTGTCCTCCACCGAAAGGAGCCTGCGGCCACGGAGTGACCCCGTGTCCATGCCGGGAAGATCTGTGGATCCCCGCCTCGTGATCTTCTGCGGGACGCGTACTGGCGAGACACGCCTGGCGCGTCGCGGCGGATCGCGTCCGGCAGAAGATAGTCGACATGGCGGGAGCGGGTGGACGGGGCACGTAGCCTTGACCGCATGGCCGGTGAGAGTGTCTTTCCGCTGCTCGAGCCGTTGCTGCCGCTGGTGCAGAAGCCCATTCAGTACGTCGGGGGCGAGCTCAACAGCCAGGTCAAGGACTGGGACTCGGCAGAGGTCCGATGGGCGCTGATGTACCCCGACGCCTACGAGGTCGGCCTGCCCAACCAGGGCGTCATGATCCTGTACGAGATCCTCAACGAGCAGCCCGGCGTCCTTGCCGAGCGCACGTACAGCGTCTGGCCAGACCTTGCGACGAAGATGCGCGAGAACAAGGTCCCCGCTTTCACCGTTGACGGGCACCGCGCGGTGAAGGACTTCGACGTCCTCGGCATCTCCTTCTCGACCGAGCTCGGCTACACCAACCTGCTCGAGCACCTCGACCTGGCCGGCATCCCGCTCCACGCCCGGGACCGCGACGACACACATCCGCTCGTCATCGCCGGGGGGCACGCGGCGTTCAACCCCGAGCCGATCGCCGACTTCATCGATGCGGCCGTGCTCGGCGACGGCGAGCAAGCCGTCCTCGAGATCACCGAAGTTCTTCGTGCGACGAGGGGTCAGTCCCGCACAGACCGGCTCCACGCTCTTGCCAAGGCTGGCGGTGTCTACGTCCCGGCGTTCTACGACGTCGCCTACCTGCCCGACGGCCGGATCCAGCGGGTCGCGCCCAACCGCTCAGACATTCCGTTCCGCGTGCACAAGCGCACGACGATGGACCTCGACGCGTGGCCGTACCCGAAGCAGCCGCTCGTCCCTCTCGCCGAGACCGTCCACGAGCGGATGAGCGTCGAGATCTTCCGCGGGTGCACCCGCGGCTGCCGCTTCTGCCAGGCCGGCATGATCACCCGCCCGGTCCGCGAGCGTTCCATCACCGGCATCGGCGAGATGGTCGAGACCGGGCTCAAGGCGAGCGGCTACGAAGAGGTCGGCTTGCTGTCCCTCAGCAGCGCGGACCACTCCGAGATCGGCGACATCGCCAAGGGACTCGCCGACCGCTACGAGGGCACGCAGACCAGCCTCAGCCTGCCCAGCACGAGAGTTGACGCCTTCAACATCGATCTCGCCCAGGAGCTGCAGCGCAATGGCCGACGGTCCGGCCTCACGTTCGCGCCCGAAGGCGGATCCGAGCGGCTCCGCAAGGTCATCAACAAGATGGTCAGCAAGGACGACCTGGTGAAGACCGTCACCACGGCGTACGGCGCAGGCTGGCGCCAGGTGAAGCTCTACTTCATGTGCGGTCTCCCGACGGAGACCGACGAGGACGTCCTCGAGATCGCCGAGATGGCCAGAGACGTCATCCGCGCCGGCCGCGAGGTCACCGGCACCCGGGACATCCGCTGCACGGTCAGCATCGGCGGGTTCGTGCCCAAGCCGCACACGCCGTTCCAGTGGGCGAGTCAGCTCGACGCCGAGACGACCGACCGCCGGCTCAAGCTGCTGCGCGACGCGATCAATGCCGACAAGAGCACGGCCAAGGCGATCGGCTACCGCTACCACGACGGCAAGCCGGGCATCGTCGAAGGCCTGTTGTCCAGAGGCGACCGGCGCATCGGCCCGGTCATCGAGCAGGTGTGGCGCGACGGCGGCATCTTCGACGGCTGGCGCGAGCACTTCTCCTACGAGCGGTGGATGGAGGCGGCCCGCAAACACGGGATCGACGTCGACTGGTACACCACCCGCGAGCGCCAGGAGAACGAGGTCTTGCCCTGGGACCACCTCGACAGCGGTCTGGACAAGGAGTGGCTCTGGGCCGACTGGCAGGAGGCGCTCGCCGAGCAGGACCTCGATGACTGCCGCTGGATCCCGTGCTTCGACTGCGGCGTCTGCCCGCAGATGGGGACCGAGATCCAGATCGGGCCGACCGGCGCCAAGCTGCTGCCGCTCTCCGTCGTATGAGCATCGAGCCAGACACCAAGGACTGGACCTGGGTGATCACCCAGCCCTGCCCCGAGTGCGGGCTCGATGCAGCAAGCCTCGAGTACGACGAGATCCCCGGCCGCATCCGCACCAACGCGGCGAGCTGGGTCGAGGTGCTGCAGCGCCCCGGCGTACGCGACCGGTCGCAACCGGACGTGTGGTCGCCACTCGAGTACGCCTGCCACGTCCGCGACGTCTTCGTCCTGTTCGACCAGCGGCTGGTGCGGATGCTCACCGAGGACGACCCGCTCTTCGAGAACTGGGACCAGGACGAGACCGCCGTACAAGACAAGTACGCCGAGCAGGACCCGGCAGCGCTGGCCGAGCAGATCCTGCCGCCGGCCGAGCAGCTGGCCAACCGCTTCGCGCAGGTCACCGACCGGGCCCGCACCGGGCGGCGCAGCGACGGCGCGGTCTTCACGATCGACTCGTTCGCGCGCTACCTGCTGCACGACCCGGTCCACCACCTGCACGACGTGCAGCAATGAGCAAGCGGACCCCCGACGGCCCGCCACCACCGCCCACCGTCCAGCGGGTCCGGCTCCGCTACACGAAACGGGGCCGGCTGCGCTTCACCAGCCACCGCGACATCGCCCGCGCCTTCGAGCGCGCGCTGCGGCGCGCGGCCGTCCCGATGGCCTACTCGGCCGGGTTCAGCCCACACCCCAAGATCAGCTGGGTGAACGCGACGCCGACCGGGGTCGCCAGTGAGGCGGAGTACGTCGAGCTGGGGCTCGCCGAGCGCCGCGATCTCGCCGACCTGGCCAAGGCCCTCGACGAGAGCCTGCCGGAAGGCATCGACATCGTCGACGCGGTCGACGCCACTGAAGGCACCAGCCTGCCGGACCGCATCGAGGCCAGCCGCTGGCAGATCCGGCTGCCCGGCACGGACGCAGCCGCCGTACAAGACGCCGTCGACGCCTTCCTGCGAGCCGACAGCATCCCGGTCGAGCGGCTCGTGAAGGCCGGCATGCGCACGCTCGACGCGCGCGCCGCCGTGGTCAGCATGCGGGTCGAAACGGGTCCTTGTGCGATACTTCACCTGGTCGTACGGCACGTGACGCCTGCTGTTCGACCCGATGACGTCCTTTCCGGACTCCGGACAGTGGCCGACCTCGTACCGCCGGTGCCTCCCGAGGCAACCCGGTACGCGCAGGGGCCGCTGACCGAGACCGGCGAGGTCGGCGACCCGCTCGCACCCGACCGCTCCCCAACCGGAGCGACCGGGGTAACGCGACAGGCAGCTGATCTTGACGAGGCAGTCGTCGGCAGTCCCTAGGGACTGCACCACAGACTTTCCCGGCGTCGGCCACCCGGCCGGCCCGGACCGACCTGAACCGGGTCGGCGCGGCAGCGTCACGCGGCGACCCAGACCGGAGCACCGGTGCTCGACGACGAGCCGACCGGCGACAGCACTCCCCCCGCTGGCGCCCCTCAGACAGACACGCCCGCACCCGCCAAGAAGGCGGTACGCCGGCGGGCCACCAGCAAGACCGCTGCCGACGCGCCCGACGACGCGCCCGACGACGCCGGCGCCGTCCCTGATTCCGAGCCAGCCGCGCCGGCGAAGAAGGCGCCCGCCAAGCGGACGGCGAAGAAGGCTGCCCCTCGCAAGAAGGCCGCGGCCACGATCGACGAGCCGGGTGCCGACGCGGCCCCGGACGAGTCACCAGCCATCCAGTCGCCCGCCGCCGACGCGCCGGCTGAGGACGCTCCCGCGAAGCGCACCCGCAAGCGGGCCTCGGCGATCGTGCCGTTCATGGCGCCCGAGCTCGGGTCCGACGACGACGAGCCGGTGGCGCCCCGCCCGCGCCGTCGTGCCGGCACCGCGGGTGCGGTGTCACCCAGCGCGCTGCTGCCCGAGCTCAGCGGGCCCGATGCCGGCCCGGACGCGGACGCCGACGAGGACGATGACGACCCGGACCGCCCGCGCCGGCGCCGCCGCCGCGGGGGCCGTGGTCGCGGGTCGCGTCCCGAGGGTGCCGACGACACGAGCGTCGATGAGCCGATCGCCGAGGGCGAGGACACCTCGGACGACGACAAGTTCGAGACGGCCGCCGACGGCACCCGCCGGCGCCGTCGCCGGCGTCGTCGCAGCGGGTCCGGTGGCGCCGACACCACTCCTGACGAGAACGACCCGCCTGGCACCGTCGTGCACGTCCGCGAGCCGCGACAGCGGTCCGTCCGCGGTGCCGGCGCTGCGGGCGAGGACGGCGTACGCGGCATCAGCGGCTCCACCCGCATGGCCGCCAAGCGCGTGCGTCGGCAGGAGGGTCGCGACAGCGGCCGGGGCCGCGCGCCGATCCTGACCGAGGCCGAGTTCCTGGCCCGCCGCGAGGCCGTCGACCGCGTCATGGTCGTGCGTCAGAAGGCAGACCGCACCCAGATCGCCGTGCTCGAGGACGGCATCCTCGTCGAGCACTACGTCACCAAGGCGACGGCGCAGTCGTACGCCGGCAACGTCTACCTCGGCAAGGTGCAGAACGTCCTGCCGTCGATGGAGGCAGCGTTCGTCGACATCGGCAAGGGCCGCAACGCCGTGCTGTACGCCGGCGAGGTCAACTACGACCTGATGGGCGCCGGCGGCGGGCCGCGCAAGATCGAGTCGGTCCTGAAGTCCGGCCAGGAGGTCCTGGTCCAGGTCAGCAAGGACCCGCTCGGCCACAAGGGCGCGCGGCTCACGTCGCAGATCAGCCTGCCGGGTCGCTACCTGGTCTACGTGCCCGAGGGCATCAT
>JAWWOH010000049.1:0-16445 GCA_033851845.1 Actinomycetota bacterium | reverse complement strand
GGCGCCAAGGGCCAGCGTCACGGCCTCCTCGACCCCGCGCACCGACATGCCCTCCGCGACGACCCGCTCGGCCATCCGCTCCTGCGCTTCCGCGGAGTCCAGCCCGAGGATCGCCCGCGCGTGCCCGGCCGACAGCACCCCGGCGGCCACCCGCCGCTGCACCGCGTTGGGCAGCTGCAGCAGCCGGATCGTGTTGCTGATCGTCGACCGCGAACGCCCGATCCGCGTCGCGAGCTCTTCGTGCGTCGTACCGAAGTCTTCGAGCAGCTGCGCGTACGCCGCCGCTTCCTCGAGCGGGTTGAGCTGCTGGCGGTGCAGGTTCTCCAGCAGGGCGTCGCGCAGCATGACGTCGTCGCCGGTGTCGCGCACGATCGCCGGGATCCGCTCGAGCCCGGCCTCCTTGGCAGCGCGCAACCGCCGCTCCCCCATGACCAGTTCGTACGACGCCGGTCCGGTCGGGCGGACGACGATCGGCTGCAGCAGCCCGACCTCGCGGATCGACGTGACCAGCTCGGTCAGCGCCTCCGGGTCGAAGTGGGTGCGCGGCTGCGAAGGGTTCGGCGAGATCCGGTCGACGGGTATCTCCGCGAACCGCGCACCGTCGACAACCGCCAGCTCGCCGTCGTCGCGGGTCGGGATCAGCGCACCGAGCCCACGGCCGAGCCCGCCGTGCCGTGGCGACGTCACGCCGGCACCTCGGCGCCGCGCGTAGCGATCTCCCGTGCCGCCTCGAGATAAGCGATCGATCCGCGCGAGCCCGGGTCGTAGGTGACGACCGACTGCCCGTAGCCCGGTGCCTCCGACACCCGCACGCTGCGCGGGATCGTCGACGTCAGCACGATGTCGCCGAAGTGACCGCGCACCTCCGCCACCACTTGGTCCGCCAGCTTGGTCCGCCCGTCGTACATCGTCAGCAGGATCGTCGAGACCGACAGCTTCGGGTTGAGGTTGGCCTTCACGAGATCGACGGTCTTGAGCAGCTGACCCAGTCCCTCCAGCGCGTAGTACTCGCACTGGATCGGGATGAGGACCTCCTCGGTCGCGACCATCGCGTTGAGGGTCAGCAGGCCCAGTGAGGGCGGGCAGTCGACGAGCACGTAGTCGACATCACTGCCTGGCCCTTCGCAGTACGCCGCGATCGCCCGCTGCAGCCGAGACTCCCGCGCGACGACGCTGACCAGCTCGATCTCCGCACCGGCGAGGTCGATCGTCGCGGGCACGCACCGCAGGTTGGGCAGCCCGGTCGCCGGCTGGACGACGTCGGCGATCGGCACGTTGTCGAGCAGCACGTCGTAGATGCTGGGTACGCCGGCGTGGTGCTCGACCCCCATGCCCGTCGACGCGTTGCCCTGCGGATCCAGGTCGATGACGAGCACCTGGCAGCCGTGCAGCGCGAGCGCCGCGGCGAGGTTGACCGTCGTCGTCGTCTTGCCGACCCCACCCTTCTGGTTGGCGACGGTGAGGATCCTGCGGTGGGCCGGCTTCGGGAAGTCGTCACGCCCGCCGGGGTTCAGCACGCGTACGGCGGCGGCCGCCGCGATGCCGATCGGGGTGTCCTCGTCGAGCCCCGTGACGGTCGTGTGCGGGACCGCGTCGGTGTCGTTCAGCACCGCGCGGATCCGCTCGATGGGCTCGGGGAGCGGCGCGGGCGGCAGCGCGTTCTCACCAAAGCCGGCAGCGAGGTCGATCGGCCGGTAGTCCGGCACGGTGAGGTCGACGGTCGGGGACACGGGGGGTTCCTTCACGGGTTCGTCGGAGACGAGTGTCTCGCCCGGCCAGCCCAGCGGGGCGGCGGGATCGGTCTCGGTGCGGCCCTCGGGCCAGCCCACCTCTGTCATCTGCGCTCCGTCCGCGGCCGGGCCGATGCGGTGGCGCTTCGTACGACGACAACCACCCGGGCCTGCGTCTGACGGTCCGGCCTCCCGACGGTGACGACGGCCGCGCTCTCGGCGCCGGCCCGGCGCAGCGCCGCCCGTCCGGCGGCGAGCTCGCTCTCGGCCTGCTCGCCCTTGAGCGCGAGCAGCCGCCCGCCGGTGCGCAGCAACGGCATGGTCCAGGCCGCGAGCCGGTCCAGAGGTGCGACCGCCCGAGCCACGACCGTGTCGATGAGGGTCTTCCCGGCGAGGTCCTCGAGCCGCGACCGCACCACCGAGACGTGCGAGAGCCCCAGCTCGTCGACGACCTCGGCGAGGAACGTCGCCCGTCGCTGCAGCGGCTCGACGAGAACGACATCGATGTCGTTGCGGCAGATCGCCAGGACGATGCCGGGCAGGCCGGCTCCGGAGCCGGCATCGAGGACCTGCTGGCCCGGCTCGAGCAGCTCGGTCAGCCCCGCGCAGTTGAGCAGGTGCCGCTCCCACAGGCGAGGCGCCTCACGCGGTCCGAGCAGCCCGCGCTCCACACCGGGGCCGGCCAGCATCTCGGCGTAGCGCACCGCGAGGGGCAGGTGCTCGCCGAAGACCGCGACCGCGCCGGCCGGCGCATCAGGAAGCGCGCAGCCCGCTTGATCAACGCCGGGATCGGTCACCGAGGATGCCCCGATTCGGTGACTTTCACTGGCGTTGATCACGGTGGGAGTTGTCATCTGCTCAGGCCGCTCAGCGCCCTGTGGGGAGGACCACCACGCGGCGCTCGGGCTCGACGCCCTCGGACTCGCTCTCCACGCCGTCGACCGCCGCGATCGCGTCGTGCACGATCTTGCGCTCGAACGGCGTCATCGGTGCGAGCGAGACCGGCTCGCCGGACTCCAGCACGCGCTGCGCGGCCCGGGTGCCCACCTCGGTCAGGTCGGACTTGCGCTTGGCCCGCCAGCCACCGATGTCGAGCATCAGTCGGCTGCGCACGCCGGTCTGCTGCACGACGGCGAGCCGGGTCAGCTCCTGAAGAGCGTCGAGGGTCGCGCCGTTGGGCCCGACGAGCGCGTCGAGGCCGTCGCCGACGATCGCCACGATCGCGCGGTCGCCTTCGACGTCCATGTCGATGTCGCCGTCGACGTCGGCGATGTCGAGCAGTCGCTCGAGGTAGTCGCCGGCGATGTCGCCCTCACGGACGAGCAGGTCGTCCGTGCTGATCGGGTCGGTGTCGGTCTCGCTCACGGTCTTCGCGTCCTTCGTGGGTGGTGCGCGTCGTACGACGCAGGTCTTCGGGTTAGCGCTTGCCGCGCTTCTTGTTCTTGCGACTGCCGGCGGCGCGCTTGTTCTGCGTCCGTTGCGCAGGACCGGCAGCGGTGACGGCCTGCTTGGCGGCCTCGCTCGTGAGGAGTACGCCGGACGTGGTCGTCGCCTCGGTGCCGTCGGGCTCGGGGTCGACCTTCTTGGCCTTGCCCGGCTTGCCGGGTCCGCCGCCGCCACTGGGTCCCTTGCGGTCCCCGGAGGGCCCGCCCTTGCCTCCCGGCGAGCCACCACCGGTGACGGGCGGCGGCATCCGCTTGATGACGTAGTGCTGCTGCCCCATCGACCAGACGTTGGTCGTCAACCAGTACAGGAGCACGCCGATCGGGAAGCTGAAGCCGAAGATCGCGAAGGAGAACGGCAGCACGTAGAGCATGAACTTCTGCACCTGCTGCTGCTGCTTGTCGACCGCCGTGCCGGCGCGGGCCATCATCTGGCGCTGCGTCCAGAACGTGCTCGCGCCCATCAGCACGATCATCACGACCGCGACGATGCGCACCGCGGTCTGCGAGCCGCCGAGCTGGTGCAGCAGGCCGGCCGGGCTGTTCAACGCGGCCGAGATCGGCGCACCGAAGATCTTCGCGTGCGCGCCCTGCTTGAGCAGCGCCTCGGACAGGCCGTACTTCGGGTGGAACTGGCCGTTCTTCGGGCGGAACTCGTTCATCACCCGGAACAGCGCGAAGAACACCGGCAGCTGCAGGATCAGCGGCAGGCAGCCCGAGATCGGGTTGGCGTTGTTGTCCTTGTAGAGCTTCATCAGCTCGGTGTTCAGGGTCTCCCGGTCACCCTTGTGCCGGGTCTGCAGCTCCTTGATCTGCGGGGCCAGCTGCTGCATCCGGCGCTGCGAATGGATCTGCTTGACGAACAGCGGGAACAGCGCGAGGCGCACAGTGATGGTCAGCAGGATGATGGACAGCGCCCAGGCCGGCCCGCTGCTTGCCTTGAGTCCCAGGTAGTGCGACAACGCGTAATGGATCCCGCGCAGGACCGTGGCGACCGGCCCGGCGAAGATCGAGAACACGTTCACGACAGCACTCCATGACGACGGGGCGGGGCGGGCAGCGGCGAGGTCACCGGTTCGGTGTCCATGGTCGCTGACGTTGAACGTGCCGGGGGCACCGGGTCGTGCCCGCCGGGGTGAAACGGGTGGCAGCGGGCCAGCCGGCGGACCGTCAGCCAGCCGCCCCGCGCCGCGCCATGGGTGGTGACGGCCTCGGCGGCGTAGCTGCTGCACGAAGGCGCGAACCGGCAGCGCGGCCCCAGCACCGGCGAGACAACCTTCTTGTACGCCGAGATGACGGCGAGCAGGAGGCGGGCCGGGACGCTCATCGGGGCACTCATCGGGGCACGAGCCGGTCGACAACGGCGCGCAGGTCCTGCTCGATCGCGTTCGACGGTGCGGTCGCGGCGGCGGGCGCGGCGCGCACGACGAGGCGGGTGCCGGCGGGGAGCTCGACCAGCAACGGACGGAGCTGATGGCGCAGCCGGCGGGCGACCCGCGTGCGGACGACGGAACCGCCGATGGCCTTGCTGACCACGAGGCCGGCGCGCGCGGGACCGGCCGCAGCGCCGGCGAGCAGGTGCACCGTCAGCAACGGCCCCGACGCGCGGCGACCACGGCGGACGACGTCGGTGAAGTCGGACCGGTGGCGCAGACGGTGCTCAGGCGACAGAACGGCGTCAGGCCGAGAGCTCGGTGCGGCCCTTGCGCCGGCGGGCGGCGAGGATGGCCCGGCCGGCCCGCGTGCTCATCCGCAGCCGGAAGCCGTGGGTCTTCGCGCGACGACGGTTGTTCGGCTGGAAGGTGCGCTTGCTCACGGGGACCGGTGCTCCTGGCTGCGAGATGCTGCGACGTGCGGGCGGGCGGCGCCCGGATCAGGGCGCACGACCTTCCTAAGGTACGGATGGCCGTCCGGGGGGTCAAACAGCGTGCACCCGACACGCCGGGGGCCCGGCGGCTAGTCCGTTCGTCCCGACCTGTGGACAACTCTTGCGGAGCCGGTCGAGGGGCTGTTAGCGTCCCCGCGCCGGCCCTCCCCGCCGCAGACGGAGCCTCGTCAGCGGACGCACCCCTCGTCGTTTCCCTTCCCTGGATGACGATGCGCTGCCGGTCCGGCTTTTCCCTCCCCGAGATCCCCCTGAAGATCGTCGCCTCCACAGGCTGTGGACAACCGTGTGGACGGGACGGTGACATCTCGGGACGACGTGCCCGATTCGCCTCCAGCCGTGAAGGACCCGCAGCGCGTGACTGACCAGCCGACCGACGCTGGAACCGACCTGCTCCGGGACGGCGGCGCGCCGACCGGCCTGCCGGGCGGCCTGCCGGGGACGGCCGTCGCCACCCCCGAGCTCGAGGAGGTCTGGGCCCGAGCGCTGGAGAGCCTGTCGAACGACCAGCTCTCCCCCCAGCACCGGGCCTGGGTCGGGCTCACCCGCCCGCTCGGGCTGGTCGAGGACACCGCGCTGCTCGCGGCGCCGAACGAGTTCGCCAAGGACGTCCTCGAGAGCCGGCTCCGGCCGGTGATCGCAGACGCGCTGTCCACGGCGTACGGCCGGGAGATCCGGGTCGCGGTGACCGTCCAGCCGCCGCCCGCGGGCGTCGAGGAGCCGTCGTACGACGAGGTGCCCACCTACCCCGACTCCGCCGACCAGCGCGATGCCGACCCCCACGGGCACGACGACGACCGGCTGACCAACGTTCGGGCCCTCCCCGGCACCGGCCGGGACCGGCACGGCTCCGACGGCCCGGGCAGCCACGGCGGGGGCGCGCACCGACCCGCCGGGGGGTCCCGTGGTGCCGTCGAGCCGGCCCGGCTCAACCCGAAGTACAGCTTCGAGACCTTCGTCATCGGCGCGTCCAACCGGTTCGCCCACGCGGCCGCGGTCGCCGTCGCGGAGGCGCCGGCGAAGGCCTACAACCCGCTGTTCGTCTACGGGGAGTCGGGGCTCGGCAAGACGCACCTGCTGCACGCGATCGGGCACTACGCGCAGAACCTGTTCGCCGGCGCCCGGGTGCGGTACGTGAGCTCGGAGGAGTTCACCAACGACTTCATCAACAGCCTGCGTGACGACAAGGCGCAGGCGTTCCAGCGCCGCTACCGCGACGTCGACATCCTGCTCGTCGACGACATCCAGTTCTTGGAGAACAAGGAGCGGACGCAGGAGGAGTTCTTCCACACCTTCAACACGCTGCACAACGCCAACAAGCAGATCGTCATAAGCTCCGACCGGCCGCCCAAGCAGCTGTCCACGCTGGAGGACCGGTTGCGCACCCGGTTCGAGTGGGGCCTGATCACCGACGTCCAGCCGCCCGACCTCGAGACCCGCATCGCCATCCTGCGCAAGAAGGCCGCCCAGGACCGGCTGGCGGCGCCGCCCGACGTGCTGGAGTTCATCGCGAGCAAGATCTCGACCAACATCCGCGAGCTCGAGGGCGCGCTGATCCGGGTGACGGCCTTCGCGAGCCTCAACCGGCAGCCGGTCGACCTCTCACTCGCCGAGATCGTGCTCAAGGACCTCATTCCTGCCGACGGCGGGCCGGAGATCACCGGCGCGACGATCATGGCTGCGACCGCGGAGTACTTCGGGCTCACCATGGAGGACCTGTGCGGCTCCTCCCGGTCCCGCGTGCTCGTCACCGCCCGGCAGATCGCGATGTACCTCTGCCGCGAGCTGACCGACCTGTCGCTGCCCAAGATCGGCCAGATGTTCGGCGGCCGGGACCACACGACGGTCATCCACGCGGACCGCAAGATCCGCGGTCAGATGTCGGAGCGCCGGGCGACCTACAACCAGGTCGCCGAGCTCACCAACCGCATCAAGACCCGGTCCCGTCAGTCGTGACAGGTGCGGCCTACAGCAGGACTGCCCTCGGATGGCCCGGACGTGCCACTGTGACTGCCGACACAGGACCAGTGCACAGGCTGGGGACAACGGTGTGGAGAACCGGCTGGACCGGTGGAACCCGCGGCCTGACTGCCGGCCTGTCCACTGCTGCTCCCGGGCCGCGGGGCGGTCGTCCACAGTCGGCTCCCGCGTCGACACGCCGGTTGACCTGCGCCGATGCCTTACATCCACAGGCTCGCTGATGCAGACGACAACGACGAGTTATCTCTCCCTCAGAACCTCAAGACCGGTTTCGGTGCGGATCGATCTGTGGGCACCACCGCCAGCATCCTCCGCACAGACCACTCCGGTGTGATCAGCACAGCACCCGTCCGACCCGTCTGACAGGCTGTCGACGAGCAGACCGAGAGACCAGGAAGGCACACGATCATGGAGCTCAGGGTCGAGCGTGACGCGCTCGCCGACGCGGTCGTCTGGACCGCCCGATCGCTGCCGGCGCGGCCGCCGATGCAGGTGCTGCTCGGGCTGCTGCTCGAGGTGGGCGAGGACGGCCTGGCCGTGTCGGCCTTCGACTACGAGGTCTCTTCGCGGATCGAGTTGCCCGCGACCGTGGCTGAGGCAGGGCGCGTCCTCGTGCCGGGTCGGCTGGTGGCCGACATCGTGCGGTCGCTGCCCGCTCAGCCGGTCGACCTGCGGCTGGAGGGGGCCCGGGTCGTGCTGACCTGCGGGGCGGCTCGGTTCACGCTGCCGACGCTGCCGGTCGAGGACTACCCGGCGCTGCCGGACATGCCGACCACCACGGGCTCCCTCGAGAGCGACCTGTTCGCGACGGCTGTCGCGCAGGTCGCCATCGCCGCCGGCCGCGACGACACGCTCCCGGTCCTCACCGGCGTACGGCTCGAGATCGAGGGCGAGCAGCTGACCCTCGCCGCGACCGATCGCTACCGGCTGGCCGTTCGGACACTGACCTGGAAGCCCGAGCAGCCGGGGCTGTCGGCGACGGCGTTGGTGCCCGCCCGCACGCTGGCTGAGACGGCAAAGGCCCTCACGGGTGGCACCGAGGTGACGCTGGCGCTGGCCAGCACCGGCGCCGGCTCGGGTGGCGACGGGATGATCGGTTTCGAGGGCGGTCCGGCCGGATCAATTCGACGTACGACGTCACGCCTGCTCGAGGGCGAGTTCCCGAAGTACCGCTCGCTGTTGCCGAGCGAGAGCTCGTCGATCGCGGAGGTGTCGACCGTGCAGCTGGTCGAGGCGGCCAAGCGCGTCGCCCTGGTCGCGGCCCGCAACGCACCGGTGCGGCTCGGGTTCTCCGCCGACGGGCTGGTGCTCGAGGCCGGTGGCGCCGACGACGCGCAGGCATCCGAGCGGCTCGACTGCGGGTGGGAGGGCGCCGAGCCGTTGCAGATCGCCTTCAACCCGGCGTACCTGCTCGATGGTCTTGCGGCTGTCGACTCCGACACGACAACGCTGTCATTCACCGGTCCGACCCGGCCGGCGGTGCTGACCGGCAAGCGCGACGGTGATGCCAAGGGTGACCTGTCGGCTGACCTGTCCACGATGGCCGACTACCGCTACCTGCTGATGCCGGTGCGCCTGTCCGGTTGACGGGTAGGGCCGTTCCACGGACCCACCCGGTACGACGACAGGAGCAACGCGATGGGCACGCTCGGCATGGTCGGTCTTGGTCGCATGGGCGGCAACATGGCCGAACGACTGCGGCGCGGCGGGCACACCGTCGTCGGCTACGACCGCGCGGCCGACTCGCGGAATGTGGAGTCGCTCGAGGAGCTGGTCAAGGCGCTGCCGGCACCGCGGGTCGTGTGGGTCATGGTCCCGGCCGGTGACCCGACGTACCAGACGGTCGATGCGCTCGGCGAGCTGCTCGAACCCGGTGACGTCGTCGTCGACGGCGGCAACTCGCGCTACACCGACGACCAGCGGCATGCGCAGGACCTGGCACCCAAGGACATCGGCTTCGTCGACTGCGGTGTGTCCGGCGGCGTGTGGGGACTGACCGAGGGCTATGCGCTGATGTGCGGCGGCACCGCGGACGACATCGCCAAGGTGCAGCCGTTCTTCGACGTGCTCAAGCCCGAAGGCGACTCGGGGTTCGTGCACGCCGGCGAGGTGGGGGCGGGCCACTTCGCGAAGATGGTGCACAACGGCATCGAGTACGGCCTGATGCAGGCGTACGCCGAGGGCTGGGAGCTGATGATGGCGACCGACGTCGTCACCGACGTCCCGGCCGTCATCGCCAGCTGGCAGAAGGGGACGGTCATCCGGTCCTGGCTGCTCGACCTGATGGTCAACGCGCTGAAGGAGGACGACGACCTGTCCGGCCTGCGGGGCTACGCAGAGGACTCCGGTGAAGGTCGTTGGACGGTGCAGGCAGCGGTCGACCACGCGGTGCCGCTGCCGGTCATCACGGCCTCGTTGTTCGCGCGCTTCTCGTCGCGACAGGACGACTCGCCGGCGATGAAGATGATCGCGGCGTTGCGCAACCAGTTCGGCGGGCACGCCGTGACGTCGTCGGCGGGGTCGCACGAGAAGGGCGCCGATAGCCCGGGGGCTGACGTCGGGCACGACGCCGACCACGCGCCCGAGCAGGGCCGCGAACGCGGTGAGGCCGGCACGCCGCCGGACGCATAACGCGGATGTACGTCAGTGGTCTGCAGCTCACCGACTTCCGGTCGTGGTCGGAGATCGAGCTCGACCTCGGCCGTGGTCCGACGGCGCTGATCGGTGCCAACGGGCAGGGCAAGACCAACCTCGTCGAGGCCATCGGCTACGTCGCCACGTTGTCATCGCACCGCGTCGCGGCGGATGCGCCGCTGGTGCGCAGCGGCGCCGAGCGAGCGGTCGTGCGCGCGAGGGTCGAACGTGACGGCCGACAGACAATGGTCGAGCTGGAGATCAACCCTGGCAAGGCGAATCGCGCGCGCATCAACCGCTCGCCGGTGCCGCGCGCACGTGAGGTGCTGGGTCTGTTGCGCAGCGTGCTGTTCGCGCCCGAGGACCTGTCGCTCGTGCGCGGCGACCCGTCGGAGCGACGCCGGTTCCTCGACGACCTGCTCGTCGCGCGGGCACCGCGGATGGCCGGCGTACGGGCCGACTACGAGCGGGTGCTCAAGCAGCGCAACGCGCTGCTCAAGACCGCGTTCCTCGCGAAGCGGAGTGGCGGCGGCGACATGCGCACCCTCGACGTGTGGGATGCCCACCTGTCCTCGTCGGGTGCCGAGCTGCTCGCCGCGCGCCTCGAGCTGGTCGAGGCGCTCGCGCCGCACGTGGAGGCGGCGTACAAGGAGATCTCGAGCGGTCAGGGCGAGACCGGGTTGACCTACAAGTGCTCGCTCGACGAAGGGATGCCCGACAGCACGGACCGCGAGGTGCTCGCGGCCGCGCTGCTGTCGGAGCTGAGCCGGGTGCGGCCGAAGGAGGTCGAGCGCGGTGTCTCGCTCGTCGGACCGCACCGCGACGAGCTGGTGCTGACGTTGAGCTCTGCCGGCACGCCGTTGCCGGTGAAGGGCTACGCGTCGCACGGTGAGTCCTGGTCGGTCGCGCTCGCGCTGCGGCTCGCGTCGTACACGCTCCTTCGCGACGAGACCCCAGGGACGGACGGCGAGCCGGTGCTCGTGCTGGACGACGTTTTCGCCGAGCTCGACGTCGGGCGTCGGCAGCGGCTGGCCGAGCTCGTGCAGGGCGCCGAGCAGGTGCTGGTGACCGCCGCCGTTCCGGACGACGTGCCCGAGGCCCTGCTCGGCGGGCGGTACGACGTGCACGACGGGACAGTGGCCCGTGTCCGCTGACGAGCCGGCCGACCCCGCGCCGTCGGGCCCCGACCTGGTGCGGGCGGCGCTGGCGCAGGCGAGAGCGGCGGCGCGGGCGAAGGGCCTCTCACCCGGTACCCCGGTCAAGCGCAAGCCCCGGCCGGTCGAGAGCCGGTCCGGCAGCGGTGCCGATGCGCGCGACCCGGTGCTGTTCGGGGCGGCGATCCGGCGGCTGGTCGCCGAGCGCGGCTGGGAGGACACGACCACCGCAGCCGGGGTGCTGGCCAACTGGGACCGCCTCGTCGGTCCCGAGATCGCCGACCACAGCCGCCCGGAGAGCTTGATCGACGGGGTGCTCGTCCTGGTCGCCGAGTCGACGGCGTGGGCCACCCAGCTGCGGCTGCTCACCCGGACCTTGATGGCCAAGCTGCGCGAGCAGGTCGGCCCCGACGTCGTGACGTCGATCGTCGTGCGCGGACCGGCCCAGCCGGACTGGCGCAAGGGCCCGCGCCGGGTGCAGGGACCGGGCGCGAGGGGGCCACGCGACACGTACGGTTGACCAGCCCGTTAGCACGCTCAGGCTCGCTGCGGGTCGCGGGAGCCCAGTCTGTGGGGGACCACGCGCGCTGGGGGTGAGCGCGCCACGCGGGTCCACAGGCCCGCTCGTGGTCCCACCGCCCTGCCGAAAAGGGCTACACTCCTGAGAAAGACAGCCCTCGGCCCGTGTGGGTCACAGGACGTCGGCCCGCCGGTGCGGGAGGAAGCGGAGCCCGCCCCGAATGACTGACACCAGCGCTGAGTCCAACCCGACTGACGCCCCGGTCGCCACTGCGCATGCCGCCACATTCAGGGATGATCGTGGTCTTTCGGACGGAGCGTCGTACAGCGCCTCCTCGATCACGGTGCTCGAGGGCCTCGAGGCGGTCCGCAAGCGTCCCGGCATGTACATCGGCTCGACCGGCGAGCGGGGCCTGCACCACCTTGTGACCGAGGTCGTCGACAACGCAGTGGACGAGGCGCTCGCGGGCTACTGCGACACGATCACCGTGACGCTGCTGGCCGACGGCGGGGTTCGCGTGAGCGACAACGGCCGTGGCATCCCGGTGGACATGCACCCCGTGGAGAACCGGCCGGCTCTGGAGGTCGTGCTCACCACCCTGCACGCCGGTGGGAAGTTCGACGGCGAGAGCTATGCGGTGTCCGGTGGCCTGCACGGGGTAGGCGCGGCCGTGGTCAACGCGCTGTCCACCAGGCTGGAGGTGGAGGTCCGGCGCGACGGCTTCGTGTGGACCCAGTCGTACTCGATGACGGTGCCCACACCGCTCGTGAAAGGCGCGCCCACCGAGGAGCACGGCACGACGATGGCCTTCTGGGCCGACCCGGAGATCTTCGCCGAGACCACGACGTACTCCCGCGAGACGCTGCACCGCCGGCTGCAGGAGATGGCGTTCCTCAACAAGGGCCTGTCGATCACGCTGCGAGACGAGCGCGACGAGGAGCCGATCGAGGAGGTCTTCTGCTATCCCGGTGGCCTCGAGGACTACGTCCGCCACCTGAACGGCACCAAGAACCCGGTCCACGCCACGGTCATCGGGTTCACCGAGGAGACGACCGCCGGCATGCGGATGACCGTCGAGGTGGCGATGCAGTGGAACGACTCCTACACCGAGTCGGTCTACACGTTCGCCAACACCATCAACACGCATGAAGGTGGTACCCACGAAGAGGGCTTCCGGGCTGCACTGACCAACACGTTCAACACGTGGGCGCGCGCGAAGGGCCACATCAAGGAGAAGGAGCCCAACCTTGAGGGCTCCGACATCCGCGAGGGCCTCACCGCGATCATCAGCCTGAAGCTGGCCGAGCCGCAGTTCGAGGGCCAGACGAAGACGAAGCTGGGCAACTCCGAGGCCAAGGGCTTCGTGCAGAAGGCCACCGGGGAGTGGCTCAAGGACTGGTTCGACCGCAACCCCAACGAAGGCAAGAACATCGTCCTGAAGGCGTCGCAGGCGGCCCGGGCCCGGCTCGCCGCACGGCAGGCGCGCGAGCTTACCCGCAGAAAGGGCCTGCTCGAGTCGTCGTCGCTGCCCGGCAAGCTGGCCGACTGCCAGTCCACCGACCCCCGCGAATCTGAGTTGTATGTGGTGGAAGGCGACAGCGCAGGGGGGAGTGCGAAGGGCGGTCGGGACTCACGGTTCCAGGCGATCCTGCCGATCCGCGGGAAGATCCTCAACGTCGAGAAGGCGCGCATCGACCGGGTCCTCAACAACAACGAGGTCCAGGCGATGATCACGGCCCTCGGGTGCGGGATCCACGAGGAGTTCGACATCGCGAAGCTGCGCTACCACAAGGTGGTGCTGATGGCGGACGCCGACGTCGACGGCCAGCACATCCGGACCCTGCTGCTCACGCTGCTGTTCCGCTTCATGCGCCCGCTCGTCGAGGCCGGCCACGTCTACCTCGCCCAGCCGCCCCTTTACAAGATCAAGTGGAACGGGGGCGAGGTGCAGTACGCCTACTCGGACCGCGAGCGCGATGGCCTCGTAGCTGCGGGCCAGGAGGCCGGACGTCGGCTGCCCAAGTCCGGCGAGGCGATCCAGCGCTTCAAGGGCCTGGGTGAGATGAACGCCCCGGAATTGTGGTCGACCACGATGGACCCCGCTGAGCGGGTGCTGCTCCAGGTCACCCTCGACGACGCGGCCACCGCAGACGAGCTCTTCTCGACGCTCATGGGCGAGGACGTCGAGGCCCGTCGCAGCTTCATCCAGCGCAACGCCAAGGACGTCCGCTTCCTCGACATCTAGCCGTACGCCGGCTGTTTCACGTGAAACAGCTGGTCCGCGCCACCCGCACCGCCGTGCGCTTCCGTTTCACGTGAAACGAGCGCGAACGAGAGGACCTCTGTGTCGGACGTCGTATCGCCGCCACCTCCGCCGCCGACCGAGCCGCCTGAGCCTCCCGGCCCGCCGCACGAGGGCGACCGGATCGAGCTGGTCGGCATCGAAGTCGAGATGCAGCGGTCCTACCTGGACTACGCGATGTCCGTCATCGTAGGCCGTGCCCTGCCGGACGTCCGGGACGGCCTGAAGCCGGTCCACCGGCGCGTGCTCTACGCCATGTACGACGGTGGCTACCGCCCGGACCGCGGTTATTTCAAGTGCGCCCGCGTCGTCGGCGACGTGATGGGCAACTACCACCCACACGGCGACTCGGCGATCTACGACACCCTGGTCCGCCTCGCCCAGCCCTGGTCCCTGCGCTACCCGCTGATCGACGGTAACGGCAACTTCGGCTCGCCCGGAAACGACCCAGCAGCCGCTATGCGTTACTGTCTGACTGCGGAGAGTCACATTCGCAAGGCGGACGGTACGACGATCCGCATCGGCGACGCCGTGCCGTTCGCGAGGCCGAACAGCGACAACGAGCTGCGCGACGTGAAGCTGCTCGATCGCAACGGAGACCCCGTCGTTGCGTCGATGCTGTTCCACTCGGGCGACCACCCGACCCTCCGGCTCACGACGAGCGAGGGATTCCGGCTCACCGGGACCGAGAACCACCCGGTGCTGTGCATCGTCGACGTCCTCGGCGTTCCCATGCTGCTCTGGAAGCTGCTCGAGGAGATCAAGCCCGGCGACCGGGTGGCGATGTTCCGCGGCACTCCTGAGACCCTCGAAACGCTCAGCGATTACGAGGACGCACTCGCGGTTCTGCTCGGCGGAATGTTGAGCGAGGGCTGGACAGGCGACGAGTGGTCGGAGTTCTGCAATACAGACCGCGAGTACTTCGACGAGGTAGTCGCGGCGCATGACCGCATCGTCAAGGGCCGCCGGTACAAGGACATGGTCTTCAAGGAGGGGCGCAAGGACCTCCATCGCGTGCGGTTCGCCACGTCCAACCTCACCGGAATGCTCCTCGAGGACATCGTGGGCTTCCGCAGCGCGGAGAAGGAGATCCCGCGCGTCGTCTGGGCGCAGGGACGGATGTTCAAGCGGCGGTTCCTGCAGGCGCTGTTTGAGGGCGACGGGTCGTGCAGCAAGCTGGCCCGCAGCACGATCCAGATCAGCTACTCAACCCGTAGCGAGCAACTCGCTCGCGATGTCCAGCAGCTCCTGCTGGAGTTCGGCGTTGTCAGCCGGCTTTCCCTGAACGGTCGCGGTGAGTGGAAGGTCTACATCGGCAACCGCCGCGACGCCCGCCTGTTCGCGACGCACGTCGGCTTCTGGGCCCGGAAGCAGCTGAAGCTGCGAGCTCTGCTGGCAGGAATCCCTGAGCAGAGCGCCGCGATGTCTTCCGACCACGTGCCGTTCGTGGGGGCGTACCTCCGGGCCAGCGGGGCCACGTCGTACACGGATCGGGATTGGCTGCGCCGGCACAACGTCGACCGGATCGAGCGGTGGGAGCGCGACCGGGACGAGATCCTGTCTCACGTCACCAACGCGGAGGCTCGCGCGATCGTGGAGCCGCTCGTCGACGGCCGCTACTACTACGCCGAGGTCGCCTCGGTCGAGGACGCCGGCGTACAGCCCGTCTACTCGTTCCGGGTCGACAGTGACGACCATTCCTTCATCAGCGACGGGTTCGTCTCGCACAACACCGAATGCCGCCTCGCCCCGCTTGCGATGGAGATGCTGCGGGAGATCGACCAGGAGACGGTCGACTTCTCTGCGAACTACGACGGGCGGTCGCAGGAGCCGGACGTCCTCCCCAGCCGCATCCCCAACCTGCTGGTCAACGGCTCGTCCGGCATCGCCGTCGGTATGGCGACCAACATCCCGCCGCACAACTTGCGGGAGGTCGCCTCCGGCGTGCAGTGGTTCCTGGAGAACCCCGACGCCGACAACGAGGCCCTGCTGGACGCCCTGCTCGAGCGCGTCCAGGGTCCCGACTTCCCGACCGGCGCCCTCATCGTCGGCAAGTCCGGCATCGAGGAGGCCTACCGCACCGGGCGCGGCTCGGTCCGCATGCGGGCGGTCGTTGAGGTCGACGAGGACAAGAAGGGCCGCACGATCCTCGTCGTCACCGAGCTGCCCTACCAGGTCAACCCCGACAACCTCGCCGAGACGATCGCGGACCACGTCCGCGACGGCCGGATCGCCGGCATCGCCGACGTGCGCGACGAGGGCTCTCAGCGCACCGGCCAGCGGCTGGTCATCGTGCTCAAGCGCGACGCCGTCGCGAAGGTCGTGCTGAACAACCTCTACAAGCACACCCAGCTGCAGCAGACGTTCGGCGCCAACATGCTCGCGATCGTCGACGGGGTGCCGCGCACGCTGCGGCTCGACGAGTTCGTCCGCTACTACGTCGCGCACCAGGTCGACGTCATCGTCCGCCGCACGCGCTTCCAGCTGCGCAAGGCCGAGGAGCGGGCGCACATCCTGCGCGCGCTGCTCAAGGCGCTCGACCAGCTCGACGCGGTCATCGCGCTCATTCGCGCTGCCGAGTCGGCCGACGCCGCCCGCGGCCAGCTGATGGCGCTGCTCGAGATCGACGAGATCCAGGCCGTCGCGATCCTCGACATGCAGCTGCGCCGCCTCGCCGCCCTCGAGCGGCAGCGGATCATCGACGATGCCGCCGAGATCGTGGCGCGCATCGCCGTGCTCAACGAGATCCTCGCCAGCCCGGCTCGGCAGCGCCAGATCCTCGGGGAGGAGCTCGCCGA
>JAWWOH010000009.1:0-32018 GCA_033851845.1 Actinomycetota bacterium | reverse complement strand
AACCGCTCGGCAGTGTCGCGGGCCGGCCAGCCGCCGGCGTCCTCGAGCGGCTGCGGCAGGTCCCAGTGGTAGAGCGTCGGCAGCGGCACGAGGCCGCGCTCGAGCACCCCGTCGACGACCCGCTCGTAGTGATCGAGTCCCTTGGCGTTGGGTGCGCCGGTGCCCTCCGGCTGAATGCGCGGCCAGGCGATCGAGAACCGGTACGCCGCCACGCCGAGGTCGCGCACCAGGTCGAGGTCCTCGTCGACGCGCTGGTAGGACCCGCAGGCGATGCGTCCGTCGGACGCATCGCGGATCGCCCCGGGCTGCGCGCAGAGCCGATCCCAGATCGACTCGCCGCGGCCGTCGACGTCGGTGGCCCCCTCGGTCTGGAACGACGCGGTCGCGACCCCGAAGTCCAGCCGCGACCCGTCCAGCGTCCCCATGGAGTCAGCCTAGGAGCGCAGGCAGGACAACGGCGCGTGACGGCGAACCTTCCGGCCCATGGGCAGCAAGGGGGGTTTCCGCATCGCGCTGCTCGCAGCCGTTGCGCTGGCCGCGGTTGCGGCTGCGCCATCGGGTGCGGCGGTGCGCTCGGGCACCGCCACGGGCGGAGCGAGGTTCGGTGCCGGTACGCCGTCCTTCGTCGTCTCCGCCGCGCCGTCGTCGCTGTCCGAGGCGAGCTACGGCGGCGAGCCGTCCATCGGCGTCGACTGGAAGTCCGGCAACGCTCTGTTCCAGGCCGACGTGTCGACCTACAAGCTGCGGTTCGACGACCGCGCCGACCCGCCGACGGTGACCTGGTCCGACGTCTCCTCGCCGTACTCGCTGTTCAACCTCGACCCGATCCTCGCGACCGACCCGGCCAGCGGCACGACACTCGCCGGCGGCGACGACGGCAGCTGCGCGGTCATGTCGCGCACCGTCGACGACGGCGAGAGCTGGGCCGCGGCGATGCCCTGCACCGGTCTGGTCGACCACCCGACCGTCGGTCTCGGGCCGTTCGCCGGTGCGCCGCCACTGGGCTCGAGCGGAAAGCTGGCGGCCTACTTCTGCCAGCAGTACCCCGACCTCAACCAGTGCTCGCGCAGCCTCGACGGGGGCGCGACGTGGAGCCCCGGCGTCGTCGTACGCGGCTGCATCGGCCTGTTCGGTCACGTGAAGGTCGGGCCCGACGGCACGGCCTACGTGCCCAGCAACGTCTGCTCCGCGAGCGGGGAGCTGGGGACCGGAACGCTCGGCGTCGGTGGGTTCGTCAGCCGCGACAACGGGCTGAACTGGTCGTCGTACGCGATCCCGAAAACGGTGTCGCCCGACCGGGGCTTCGACCCGTCCATCGCCACCAACCCCGACGGCACCGTCTACGAGTCGTGGACCCGCGACAAGGACGCCCACCCGATGGTGGCCATGTCCCATGACGGTGCCCGACACTGGACCGAAGGCGTCGACCTCGCCGGCACTGTCTCGCCGCCGCTGATCGGCACGTCGTTCCCGACGATGGTGGGCGGTGGACCCGGTCGCGCCGCGGTCGCCTTCCTCGGCACACGGCACCAGCCGGACCTGGGCGTCTCGTCGTACGACGACGCCGCTGCTGTCTGGGACCTGTACGTCTCGATGACGTACGACGGCGGCGCGACCTGGACGACGACGCAGGTCTCAACCGACCCGGTGCAGCGAGGCGGCATCGCCGACGGCGGTGTCACGTCGTCGTCCTCGCGAAACCTGCTCGACTTCATGGACGCGGGAGTGACCCGAGAGGGTCGCGTGGTCGTTGCCTTCGCCGACGGCTGCACCGCCGGCGGGCACTGCCTCGAGGACGGCGCCGACATGAAGACGTCGACGGACGCGTGGGCCACGGTGGCGTACCAGGCGAAGGGCCGCGGGCTGTTCGCCCAGTACGACTCCTGACCGCCGCCCGTCACCCGGGTGCAGCAACAGAACGGCGTCTGCGGATGCCGATCCTCGCTCCGTGAGGACGATCCTGGTGCTGCTGTCCCTGTGGGGGACGGTGTCGCTCGCGGCCCTGCGTCGCTGGCGGCAGGAGCACGCGGTCGCCCGCCGCGACGACCAGCTGCGCGCGTTGCTGGCGGGTCGGGTGCCGTTGCCCCGCGCCGCAGCCGACGACGTCGGGGCACCGATCCGACGCGCAGGCTGACTGCTCTTTCAGCGGGCCGGGACGGCGAATTGCACAAGCGACGCCGTGTGCCTGGCGGTTGCGACCAGCCGCACGAGGTAGTGGACGGGTGCGGCGCCGGGGCCGGGCACGACGAACTGTCCGGTGCTGTCGCTCGCGAGTGACGACGACGCGATCCGCGTCCAGGCCGTCCCATCGCGGCGCAGCAGGACGAGCTCGTCGCCGGGCCGGCCTCCATCGGCGTGAATGGTGACCACGCGCTCGTTGCCGGATCGCGCCGAGGTGGCGGTGAGCTTCGGTACGACGACGACGGCCACCTGACGGCTGACCAGGCCCTGAGCCGTCACGAGCCGGAGCCGGACGTTGCGCGTCAACGGTGGCACGGTCAGTGAGATGGTGCCGTCGGAACCGGTCTGTCCGCTGCTGACGCGGCGCCAGGTCGACTCGCCGGCCGGCAGCTCGGCCGCGTAGATCGTGTGGCCGGGGAGCGGCTCGGTGCCGCGCGTCAGCCGACCGGCCAGCACGACCTGTCCGTGCACCGGGACACGGGCGGCAGAGACCGCGACGGTCATCGACGGCTTCGGCGCAGCCGGTGTCGGGCTCGCACTGGGTCGGGGCTGCGTGTTGCTCTGCACGGGAGGTACGACTGCCGCGGGAGTGCGTGACGGTCGTGGTCCGGAGCGGGCGGGCGGGCTCGGTGGGTGCGTCGCGACGCGGGCCGCCGCGCGCTCTGCGCGCCGCTCGGCCCTGGCGACCTGCCGCAGGTGCCGGGCGTGCGCAGTCGGTGGCGCCGGCAGTGGAAGCGGGTCGAGGGCCGCGTGCACGGCGTTCTGCACGGGGTCGGGGAGGGCGTCGGTGGTGTAGGCCGCGGCGACGCCGCCGCTGAGGCCGAGGCCGAGGATGATCCCGGCCCCCGTGACACCGGCGCGGGTGATGGCGCGGCGACGGCGGCGGGCCGGCAGCGACTGCCGGAACATCGACAGTGCAGCGTCTTCCCCGGCCAGCTCATGCTCCTGCACGGGTGCCCGCAGAGCCTGCACCAGCGGGTCATCGAGGAAGGGCGTCAGGTCGTCGTCGCTCATGGCACCTGCACAGCCTTCGGGCCGTGGCCCTGCGCGAGCGTCCGCAGGGCTCGATGAACGCCTACGCGCACAGCGCCAGGTGTACTGCCGACGATGCCGGCAACGGTCGCGACGTCGAGGTCGGCGAGGACCCGAAGGGCCACCAGCTCGGCCTGCGCCGCCGGCAGCGTCCGCAGCGTGGCAAGCGCGTCGTCGGTGGACATGCGCGCCATCACCTGCTCCTCTGCTGACGGTTCGTGGCGTCTGTCGTCGAGCGATCCGGTGTCCGCGACGAGTGCCAACGGGCGACGGGCCCGGCTGCGGCCTGCGTCGATGGCCCGGTGCCGCGCGATGGTGAACAACCAGCGCCGGAAGTCGGTTGCGTCACCCTTGAAGCCCTGGAGGTCGCGGACCACCTGCAGCCACGTGTCGCTCGCGACGTCCTCGGGTGCGTCGCCGCCGTACACGCGAAGGAAACGCAGCAGCATCGGCTGCAGCGCGCGCCAGAGCGTGAGGAACCCCGCTTCGTCGCCGGCCTGCGCGCGCAGGAGGGCGGCGTCGAGGTCACCCTCGAGCACCGCCTCCTGCGTGGAGCGCTGTCGCGG
Organism: Actinomycetota bacterium; assembly: GCA_033851845.1. GTDB lineage: Bacteria > Actinomycetota > Actinomycetes > Mycobacteriales > SCTD01 > RYN-124. The sequence continues at coordinate 28,239 of JAWWOH010000009.1, read as the reverse complement.
CACGTACACCTCATCGGTCCGGCAAGATCTCAGTGTGACCGAGGTCAGCTGATGGTGGCGGTGGGCGTGTCGCTCGGCGTGGGCGATGGCGACGGAGCCGGCTTCGAGCGCTCGATCGTGAACGGGTTGCTCGTCGGGTTGCTGCGGTGCTTGCCGAGCTTGATCTGGCGCGGGCTCGCGACGGCGTTGTCGATGCGGATCTTGACGCGCATCAGCTTCGAGCAGTCTGCGGCGAAGTTGAGGCCGTCGATGTAGCCGTAGTTCGTGAAGCGGAACGTCAGCGTCTTGTGGTCCGAGCTCAGGGTCACGTTGTCGGCGCTCTCCAGCCGCACCTTCGTGATGTGGCTGAAGCCGTTCGAGGCGCTGAGCCGGCCGGCGATGACGACCTTGGCGTGGCCGGGGTGGGTGGCCCGCAGCGAGTAGCCGTTGCTGCCGTGCCACAGGTAGACGCCGAGCGCCTGCCCGGGCTTCACGTCCGGGCTGCCCATCACGACGTTGGGCAGCACGCCCGTCGAGCAGCCAGGGTTGTCGTCCTCAGCGGCGGCGGGGCCGGCACCGGCGGCGATCAGCGCGCTCGCCGTCGCGGCGATGCACAGAACGGAGATGGAGGTACGGCGGTTGCTCATCGTTGCTCTCCTCGAGTCGAGTCGGGGCGGGGCTGCTGTCAGGAGAGCGACGACCGGGCCGGCGGCGTTACAGCGCCCTGTGACGAGGCTCACGGCGTACTGCTAGCAGGAGTGCTTGCAATTGCTAGCACTCTCCCCTAGGTTGGTTCTCGAAGCGACCGGAGGGAGGTCACCGTGGCAGGCAAGATCGACGTACGTCATCTCGGTGACTACATCCGCACCCAGCGCCGGGACAGCAACGTCTCCTTGCGCCAGCTGGCGAAGCTCGCCGGGGTCAGCAACCCGTACCTCAGCCAGATCGAGCGCGGGCTGCGCAAGCCGAGTGCCGAGATCCTGCAGCAGATCGCGAAGGCGCTGCGCATCTCGGCCGAGGCCCTCTACGTGCAGGCCGGGATCCTGGAGCAGCGCGAGGGCAGTGGCGTCGTTGCCGATGCCGTGCTCGCGGACGACGGTCTGAACGAGCGGCAGAAGCAGGTGCTGCTCGAGATCTACGAGAGCTTCCGCAAGGAGAACGCCGACGGCCACGCGCCGGCGGCTGGCACGAAGTCGTCGGCCCCGGCCGGAGCTGCTGAACCGCTGGCGACCTCGCCGGCACCCGTCAAGAAGACCCCCATGACCAAGGCGCCCGCGAAGCGGACCGCTACCAAGAAGACGACCGCCTCAGGAGGCACCGCATGACCGTCACCACTGACGTCAAGAAGACCGGCAACACCGTCACCGGCAAGTTCACGCTCAAGAACCTCCCGACCTTCGACGCCGACTACGCCAAGAAGCCGCTGTTCGCCTACGTCGGTGTCGCCGACCTCGCGATCGAGCGCGCCAAGGAGATCCCGGCGCAGCTGACCGTCGCGACGACCGACGTCACGAAGAAGGCCCAGGCCCTCCTCGCCGACGTCCCGGCCCAGGTCACGGCTTTCCCCGTCACCGTCCGCACCAACGTCGAGAAGGCCACCGAGAAGGCCGGCGACGTCTACGCGAAGCTGACCGTCCGCGGTGAGCGCCTCGTCAAGGCGATCCGTCGTCAGCCGGCCACCGAGGCCGCCATCGCCGAGGGCAAGGAGGCCGTGCGCAAGGCCGAGGCCGCCGCGACCGCTGCACGCAAGTCCGTCAAGGCCGGCGAGAAGGCCGTCGAGGACGCCGCCGCCAAGATCGGCTAGTTCCTCTCTCGCTCGTGGCTTGACCCCCATAAGCACGTACGACCCCCGGTGCCCTCGCGGCCCGGGGGTCGTGCGCGTTCTACGGTCTGTGCATGTTCTCTCTCGCGGGTGGTGGGCTCGTCGCTCTGCTGAACCTCGGCCTGTTCGTCCTCGTCGTCTGGGCGCTGATCGATGCCGTCACCCGCCCGGCGGCGGCCTTCCTCGCGGCCGGCAAGCAGACCAAGCAGATCTGGCTGGCCATCCTCGGCGGCTGCCTGCTCGTGACGCTGTTCGGCATCGGCGGCCTGCTGCAGTTCTTCGGCTTCGTCGTCGCGGTCGCGGCGATCGTCTACCTCGTCGACGTCCGACCCGCCGTCCGCGGGATGCGCCCGGGCGGCCCGTGGGGCTGACCCCCGTCGTCACCGGTGCCGGCGACCCGGTCACGGTCGCGGCACACGGGCTGGGTGCGTCCATCGCCGAGACCCGCCCGCTGCTCAGCGGGGTCACCGGGACGCGGGTCTTCTACGCCGCCCGCGGCCACTCCGGCGACCTGCCGGCACCTTTCTCGTACGCCGACCTCGGCGACGACCTGCTCACGGTCGCGGACGAGCACGGCGCGACTCGCGCGCTCGGGGTTTCGATGGGGGCGGGTGCGTTGCTGTCGGTGCTGGCGCGCTCGCCGGCGCGGTTCGACAAGGCCGTGCTGTTCCTGCCCGGTGCGATCGACCAACCCCGCAAGGACGACGCCGTACGCCGGTTCGCCGCCCTCGTCGACGCGTTGCAGCGCCGCGACCTGGACGGCGTACGCGCCTTCGTCTCCGACGAGGTCCCGGCCGACCTGTGCGACCGCGCAGCGGCGTACATCGAGACGCGCGCGAGGTTCCTGCTCGACGCACCCGGCATCGCGGTGGGGGTGGCGTCTCTGCCGCCGGTCACGCCGGTGCCGGACCGGGCGGTGCTGGCCGGCGTCACCACCGAGGTGCTGCTGCTCGCTTCGGAGGGCGACCCGCTGCATCCGGCTCAGGTCGCGCGGGATCTCGCTGCCGTCCTCCCGAAGGCGCGGCTGGTCGTCTTCGAGCAGCCCGGCGTCGTCTTCCGCGAACGCGCCCGCCTCCGGTCGCTGATCACCGACTTCCTCAACGACTGAGGGGCGCCTCGACCGGTGCCGAGTGTCCCCCGCGACCATGCAGAAATGCACACCTGTTGAGCGCCGGGAACGGGAGTGGTGCAGACCGTGTCGAGAACTGCTCACATCTGGGCAGGGTCGGAACGGGAGCTGCCGGACCCTGTCACGATGTGAGCAGTTCTCGATACCCGGGCACAGACCCCCGCCACGGGGCAGGGCAGGAAAGCCGCGCGGCCCTGGGCGCCCGGTCGGGGCGGGAGCTGTCAGGCCGACGGCGGGTGGAGCAGCTCCGGTGCCACGCCGTCGGCCGGCTCCTGGCCCGCGTGCACGAAGACGAACGCCGGCTCGTCATTGCCCGGCAGGTCGGCCGTCTCCCCGTTGGCCTCGTAGACGTCGACGAGCCCCGGCGCGTCCGACGCCGCCAGGATCCGGCGTACGCCCGCATCCACGCTCGTGCTCTCGCCGTCGCGGCTTCCGCCCCGCAGCACCACCAGCTCATGAGACATGCACTGCTCCTGCCCCGTCGACAACTGACCCAACCGGCGCAGCATTACGCCCGTCTTGCGCCCGATATGAGGGGATAGGAGGCTCACCCGGCCGAGTGAAAGTCGTCCCGACCCGTTGCCCTCGATCGCTTGCCTCGTTGCCTTGACTGTCCGATACACCAGCCAGAACCACCGACTAGGAAGGCCCGACGATGACCCACATCGCGACAGTCACCGCCGAGCTCGAGCTTCGTCTCGTCGTCCCGGGTGGGCCCTCCCTGCCGGTTCTGGCCAACCTGCGCTACGAGACCGCCGACCCGTGGGCCGTCCGGGTCGCCTTCCAGACCGGCGCCAAGAACGAGGACGGCAGTGGCGACGGCATCGTCGAGTGGATGTTCGCCCGCCAGCTGCTCACCGACGGCGTTGCGAAGACGGTGGGCGAGGGTGACATCCGGGTCTGGCCGTCCGTCATCGGCCGCGAGCACTTCGTCAACCTGGCGATGGCCTCCCCCTCGGGTTCCGCGCTCTTCGAGATCGACCGCGACGCGCTCGTCGAGTTCCTGCAGCAGACCTACCTCGCCGTGCCCACGGGCGCCGAGGAGGAGGTCGTCGACATCGACGCCGAGATCGCGATCCTGCTCGCCGACTAAAGCCTCTGCACGACCGAGAGCCGCCCTTCCTCCAGGGGGCGGCTTTCGCGTTTGTCAGGTCAGTACGGCGATGAGGGCGGCGTCGCCCGTGGCGGTGTAGTCGACGTCGCGGCCCCACAACGCCAGCAGCAACGCGGTCGCCGTGCCCGCGAGCACAGCATCCGGAGCCGCCGGCACCTCGGTCAGCACCTCGAAGGTGTCCGGCGCCATCCGCACCGCCCAGGCAGCATCGGTGTCGGTCGGGCGGATCGCCACCGTGCCGCTCGGGAAGTCGGGCTTGGTGTGCGCCGGCCCGATGACGGTCAGCATCTCGTCGATGCCGTCCACGGCGAGCTCGATGTCGATGCCGTTCGCATCCTGGTGCGCCGACTCCGCGTCCCACCGGTGCACCGCGGTCTCGAGAGCCATCCGACGCGGCCAGAACGCCGCGACCTGCGGGGTGTGCCGGGCCCAGTTCCAGGCCGGCAGCTGCGGGTCGATGCTCCGCAACGTCACCAGCAGCTCGTTGCAGCTGTCGTCGAACCACTCCAGCAGATCCGCGTCGGCCGGCAGCTCGGCCGCCCACTCCTGCGGCGGCTCGGTCACGCCGCGCACGACATGTCGGTTGTGGAACCGGTGCACGCTGCCGAGATGGTGGGTCAGCTCGCGCACCGTCCACTCCGGGCAGCCCGGCACCTGCGGCGCGAGGCCCCGCCGGGCCGCCGCGAGGAACGCGTCGGCCTCGCGGCGGATCGTCGGGATCGGGTCGTAGCTCACTGCATCCCCGCCGTCAGGTCGAGGTCGTCAGGGGGCTGCTCCGGGGTGCGCCAGACGAGAAACGGCTTGCCGAACACGACATGCAGCTCGTTCGCCCGGTCGACCATCTGCTGGTACGCCGGCTCGAAGGCGGCCAGGTCCTGCGCCTTGATCGCCGCGCTGACCGGCGCGTAGTCGTCGCGCAGGTAGTCGCTCATCTCGGGGTCGTACTTGGGCCGGCTCTGCACGGACAGCTGCAGCTGCTTGACGACCGACTTGCAGAAGTACGCCGCCAGTGGCCAGTTGCCGGCCTTCGCCGCGTAGTACATCCGGTGCACCCGTGCACCGACCTCGGCCATCAGCCGGTCCATCCCGGGCTGCATGCGGGCGAGCTCGTCGATCGTGAGGTCGCGCTTGCCGTTGTTGACGAGGTGGCTGTGGTCGCTGCTCACGGGCTGATGCTCTCCCACGGGACGGTCAGCTCGCCGAACCGGTCGCGAGTGATGTCCTTCGGGTGGTCCAGCAGCTCGCACATCGCCAGCCAGCGCTGCCGGTTGCCGAACGCGCCGTAGGCGGCCGACCGGTCCCACGCGTCGTCCATGGCGATCAGCAGGTCGTGCACTCGCTCGCCCGGGATGTTGTGGTGGATCAGCGCCTTGGGCAGCCGCTCCGCCAGGTCGCTCGGCCGGCCGAGGGTGGGCAGGTGCGCGGCCAGCGTCAACGTCCGCGGACCGTGCTCGTCGAGCTCGACCCAGGCGGCCCGGCGGCCGATCTCGTCGCACGTTCCTTCGACCAGGATGCCGCCGGGTGCGAGTCCCTGCCGCATCGTCGCCCAGGCCTCGGCTGCCGCCTGTTCGTCGTACTGGCGAAGGACGTTGAGCGCGCGTACGACGACCGGCCGCAGTCCGGCGAGCTCGAAGCCGCCGCGCACGAAGCTCAGCCCTGCTCGCTCGGCCGACTTCGCCGCGTCGACGCGCTCCTGGTCGATCTCGACGCCGACGACGCGGACGTCGGTACGCACCTCCTGCAGGCGCAGGTGCAGCTCCACTGCCGTGATCGGGGTGGCGCCGTAGCCGAGGTCGACGACGAGCGGGTCGTCGGCGTCGGCGATCCGCTTCCCGTGCACGGCGACCAGCCAGCGGTCGATGCGCCGCAGCCGGTTGGGCGCCGTCGTCCCCCGGGTCGGGAGCCCGAGCGCCCTGGCCCGGCCGGCGGCGTACCGCTTCACGACCGGCGAACCACCTTCGCCACTCCGGCCTGCTGCTGCGGGGTCACCTGGACCAGGTCGATGTTCACGTGCGCGGGTCGCGATGCGACCCAGGCGATCACGTCGGCGATGTCGGCGGCGGTGAGCGCGTCGACGCCGGCGTACACCGCCTCTGCGCGGGCCGCGTCGCCGCCGAACCGGACGAGCGAGAACTCGTCGGTCTTCACCATCCCCGGTGCGACCTCCGACACCCGGATCCCGGCCTCGACCAGCTCGAGCCGCATCGTGTCGCGCAGCGCGGCGACGGCATGCTTCGCGCCGACGTAGCCGCCGCCGCCCTCGTAGACCCAGCGGCCCGCGGTCGAGCCGGTGACGATGACGTGCCCGCGGGCGGCCGTGAGCGCAGGCAGCATCGCCTGCACGGTGCGGACCAGCCCGAGGACGTTCACGTCGTACATCCGGGCCCAGTCGTCCATGTCCGCCTCGGCGACCGGTGCGAGGTCGAAGGCGCCGCCCGCATTGGCGACCAGCAGGTCGCAGGTCGGCGCCGCGTCGACGAGCGCCGCCACCGAGGCCGGGTCCGTCACGTCCAGCGCGCAGGGGCGGATGCGCGGCGCCGACGTCGCGAGCTCACCGAGCCGGTCGAGCCGCCGCGCCGCCGCGACGACCTCCCAGCCCTCGGCCGCCAGCCGGCGGGCGGTCGCCGCACCGATGCCGCTGCTTGCCCCTGTCACGACGGCGATCCCCATGGGGGAAGTCTGCCCGGTGCCCCGTGGTTGGGGTCACAGGGCAGACTGTCCCCTGAGCTCGAGGAGGTGGCGGCGGATGACCCCGGCCGTCGTACGCACGGTGCACCCGCGCCGGATCGCCGTCCTCTCCGTGCACACGTCCCCGCTCGAGCAGCCCGGCACGGGCGACGCCGGCGGCATGAACGTCTACGTGGTCGAGACCGCCAAGCGGCTCGCGGAGCGCGGTGTCCAGGTCGAGGTGTTCACCCGCGCGACCAGCAGCGACCTGGCGCCGATCGTCGAGCTGGCGCCGGGCGTGACCGTCCGGCACGTCACCGCCGGTCCGTTCGAGGGGCTGTCCAAGGAGGACCTGCCCGCGCAGCTCTGCGCGCTGACCTCCGGCGTACTGCGCACGGAAGCGCAGCACGAGCCTGGTTGGTACGACGTGGTGCACAGCCACTACTGGCTCTCCGGCCAGGTCGGCTGGCTGGCCAGCGAGCGCTGGGGCACGCCGCTCGTGCACACCGCGCACACCCTGGCGAAGGTGAAGAACCTCGCGCTCGCGGAGGGCGATGACCCCGAGCCGCTGCGCCGGGTCGTCGGGGAGGAGCAGGTCATCGCCGCGGCCGATCGGCTCGTTGCCAACACGGCGGACGAAGCGCGCCAGCTCGTCGAGCTGTACGACGCCGATGCGCAGCGTGTCGTCACGGTGGCACCCGGCGTCGACCTCGAGCACTTCCGCCCGGGCGAGGCGTCCGCCTCGCGCACGCGACTGGGCATCCCCCCGGACGCGACCGTGCTGCTGTTCGTCGGGCGCATCCAGCCGCTGAAGGCGCCCGACGTCCTGCTCCGGGCGGCCGCCCGCATGCTCGAGCAGGATCCCGGGTTGCGGTCCCGCCTCGTCGTCGCGGTGATCGGCGGCCCGAGCGGCAGTGGGCTCGCCGAGCCGGAGGCCCTGCAGCGACTGGCGCACCACCTGGGCATCGACGACGTCACCCGCTTCGAGCCCCCCTCGACGGGCAAGGAGAGGCTCCGCGACTGGTACCGGGCAGCATCGGTCGTCGCGGTCCCGAGCCACAACGAGTCGTTCGGCCTGGTCGCGCTGGAGGCGCAGGCCTGCGGCACTCCCGTCGTGGCCACCGACATCGGTGGGCTGCGCACGGCCGTCCGGCACGGCGTGAGTGGCTTGCTCGTGCCCGGGCACGATCCCGGGGCCTGGTCGTCGGCACTCACCAAGGCGGTCGAGCTGCGCGACGTGCTCGCTCCCGGTGCCCTCACGCACGCAGCGCAGTTCTCCTGGTCGACGACCGCCGATGGGCTGCTGGCGACCTACCGCGACGCGCTCGCGGACCGCTCCGGCCTGCTCGTCGCCAACGCCAGATGACCGACGCTGCCGCGGCGATCCGGTCCGCGCTGGACAGCGGTGGGCTGACCTACGAGGAGACCGAGCCCGGCTCGTTCTTCGTCACGCTGCCCGGCACGCACAAGCTGGCGACGCACTGCTGGCTGGTCGTCGGCAAGCACTCGGTGCTCGTCGAGGCCTTCGTCGTACGCAAGCCCGATGAGAACGTCGAGGAGTTCCAGCGGTTCCTCCTGCGCCGCAACGCACGGATGTACGCCGTCGCGTTCTCCACCGACCCGGCCGGCGACGTCTACCTCGTCGGGCGGCTGCCGCTCGGCGGGCTCGACGACGCGGAGGTCGACCGCATCCTCGGCTGCGTGCTGCAGTACGCCGACGAGTCCTTCGACACGCTGCTGGAGATCGGCTTCGCGTCGTCCATCCGGCGGGAGTGGGCCTGGCGGCTCAAGCGCGGCGAGTCCACCGCCAACCTGCAGGCCTTCGCCCGCTTCGCCAAGCCCGACGACTAGCCCGCCGTCCCTCACGGGTTGGAGAAGCGGAGCCTCAGCCGTGGACGCGGCGGCGGTACTGGAGCCACAGCGTCAGGAACAGCGCGATGACCGCGAGGCTGCCGCCCGACACGGCCGCGACCTTGACGAACGAGGTCGAGTCGGTCGTCTTCTCGGCGGCGGGTGCCGACACCGGGTTGGTCACCTTCGGAGCCGCGGGCGAGGCAGCTGCCGGCTTTGGCGCCGGCTTGATGGCGGGTGCCGGGGCGGCGCCGACGACGGTGCCGCTGCCTGCGCTCGTCCCCGCCGTCGCCTTGATCGCCGGCAGCGCCGTGTCGAAGGTCGGCGTGCTGTCGACGGTGATCGGCAGGTTCTGCAGGACACCGATGCCGACGTCGTTGTGGCCGACCATCGCGTACGAGCCGACGGAGTAGAGGTTCCTGCCGGCGGTCACCCCACCGACCGCTGACGCCGGCACCTTCACGACGATCTCGCCTGCGCGGTGCGCACCGGTTGCCGGGGTCAGTGGTGCGTACGTGTTGCCGAGAGTCGCCGTCGGGTTGGCGTTGAAGACGCCCTCGTCGGTCGAGACCTTCCCGGCGCCGTAGCTGATGCCGCCCTCGGTGCCGTCGAGCGTCGCCTCGACGTAGTAGGCGTCGCCCTGGTAGTCCCAGCGCGTCACGAACCGGGCGATCTGCAGCGGCGTGCCGCTGTCGTCGACTCCCGTGGCCGTCTGCGGGATCACGCCGTTCATGTTGCTCGGCAGACCGGGCACCCGTATGTGCACCTCGATGGACCCGTCGGACGTGTGCCCGATGGTCGTCGACGCGAGATCGAGGGCCTTCTGGTTCTTCGCCGTCAGGATCTTGGCGCCGGCGATCGGGTACTTCGCGTCGCCCAGGCTGTCGGCCGCGCCGTTGTGCCGCTGCGGGAGCGAGGCGTTCGGCTTGCCGGCGTACAGGCTCGGGCCGCTCGCCTGTCGCGAGACCTTCACGAACGGCAGGCTGGTCGCGTTGTTCGTGTCGGACCAGACGAAGCCGAGGTGCCCGTTCTTGTCGACGTCGATGGCGAAGTAGTCGAGCAGGTTGCGGTTGGAGTCAGGGTTGGCGGCGCACGTCGTGCCGCTGGTGCAGATGTTCGTGTCGTGGTTGGGCCGGTGCGCGATCTTGTCCTGGCTGAACTTCGGCGCGCTGCAGCTGTGGTCCCACCAGCACAGGGCGTTCGAGGAGTAGGCGACGTACGGGTACCAGCCGCCCTGCCCCTTCTTCACCGCGTCCGGCGTCTTCGCGTGCTCGCTGGTCGTGCCGTAGTAGCCGATCGCGACGCGGCCGGGCGATCCCGCCACCGTGTTGGCGAAGATGGTGACGGTCAGCGGCTCCTTGCTGATCTGCACCTTCGGCGACCACTTGCTCGCCGGCGCCTTGAGGTTGGCCGGGTCGGACGCCTTGCTCGTCGACATCCAGGTCTGCTGGTTGGTGCTCTCGACCCACACCGCGTAGAGGTTGCCCGCGTTGTCGACGCTCAGCGTCGTGAAGTTGCGCGGGCTCTTCGCGTCGGGGACCTGGTGGGTCTGGAAGGTCTTCGCACCGTCGGTGGAGGCCGCGACAGCGAAGCCGTCGACGGCGCCCGGGACGATGCCGCCGGCGCCCAGGTATCCGACGTACAACGTCTTCTTCAACGGGCCGTTGCTGTTGTCCGCGACGAACGAGCCGCTCTGCGTCACGCCGACGATCTGCGGACCGGCGGGCGCGCTCCACGACCCGACCGCGCCCTCGTCGTCGCTGCGGTGTACGAAGTTGCCGATGATCGGGACGTGGTAGGTCAGGAAGCGGGTCTTCGTGCCGGCCCAGGACGCCTGCCACTGCCGGTCGACGCCACTGGCGGTCTTCGACACGACCGCATCGACGTGCGCCGCCGGGAACGTCGTGCCGTGGTCGAGCGAGACGCCGAGCGCCTGGCCGACGAGCACCTCCTGCTCGCCCATGCCGACGGTGCCGGTGGTCCGGTTGATGTCGATGTCGGTGTCGCCGCCGCCGCCGGCCGGGCAGTACGGCACCTGTCGGCTGATGCACAGCGGTCCGGCGTCGGCGAAGGCGTCGGCCGGCGCGTAGCGCTTGGTGTAGGACAGGCCGCCGTCCTCGGAGCGGAACAGCACGCCGATCTGCGTCCGGCTCGACACCGGCCAGTCGACGAACGACCTGCTGCCGGCCGTCTTCGTCGTCGGGTCGAACGTGAGGCCGGGCTCGCCGCCGAACAGGATCGGGTCGACCACGGTCGCCGGGGTGAAGGTCATCGTCGGGCCGGCGGCGGTCGCGGTGGTGCCGAGGCCGGCCTGGCCGGCGAGGAGAAGCGTGGCCGCCCCGGCGAGGGCGAGCGGGACCGAGCGGCGCATCGGATGCCTTCCGGACGACGGGTGTTTGACGATGAAACGCCCGGAACGCGGCTGGGGGAACGGGACCACGGCAAAGATGGCCATAAGGGACTACCTGGGCGGCCGGCTACCGGCGTACGAAAGGATTTGGCCCATGGCGACCCTGATCCTGCTGCGGCACGGCGAGAGCGACTGGAACAAGAAGAACCTGTTCACCGGCTGGGTCGACGTCGACCTGACCGAGCTCGGCGAGGACCAGGCGCGGCTCGGCGGGCTCGAGCTGAAGAAGGCCGACCTGCTGCCGACCGTCGTGCACACATCGCTGCTCACCCGCGCGATCCGCACCTCGAACATCGCGCTCGAGGCGTGCAACCGCAACTGGATCCCGGTCAAGCGGCACTGGCGGTTGAACGAGCGGCACTACGGCGCGCTGCAGGGGCTGGACAAGACGGCGACGCGCGAGAAGTACGGCGACGAGCAGTTCCTGCTCTGGCGGCGCTCGTACGACGTGCCGCCGCCGCCCATCGAGCCCGGCGGCGAGTGGGACGTGTCCGCCGACCTGCGCTACCGGTTGCTGGCCCGTGACCTCGTGCCGCGCAGCGAGTGCCTGGCCGATGTCGTACGCCGGATGCTGCCCTACTGGTACGACGCGATCGTGCCCGACCTGCGGGCCGGCGAGGTGGTGCTCGTCGCCGCCCACGGCAACTCGCTGCGGGCCCTCGTCGCGCATCTAGACGGGCTGACCAAGGAGCAGGTCGTTCGGCTCAACATCCCCACCGGCCAGCCGCTGAAGTACGAGCTCGACGAGGAGCTGCAGCCCACGGTTCCCGGCGGGGAGTACCTCGATCCGGAGGCGGCCGCGGCGGCGGCTGCGGCCGTCGCCAACCAGGGGCACTAGTCATCGGCTGACTCGGACGGACTATGGCAAATCGGGACGCCCCGGCCGATATTTTCTAAGTGCGACTGACCTCCGCCTGCGTTCTCGCCGCCGTTGCGCTGTCCGGACTGTCGGCCGTACCCGCCGCCGCCTCCTCGACGACCGGCTCGGGCGACGAGCGGGTCGTGGCCGTCGTCCGTGACGGCACCGGGCATCTCACCTTCCGACGCGGGCGCAGCTCTGACGGCCACGGGCTCGCCGCGCGCTGGCGCCGCCAGCCGGGTGTGCTTGCCGCCGACGTCGACCACCGGGTGCACACGACCGGCACACCCGATCCTCGGCAGTCCGAGCAGTGGGGGCTGACCACGCTGCGGGCGACCAGCGCCTGGGCCACCGGCGACGGGAGCGGACAGGTCGTCGCCGTCGTCGACACCGGCATCGACGCGACTCATCCCGATCTCGCCGGCGCGGTCCTGCCCGGCACCGACATCGTCGACGCCGGCGGGGACGGCCGGACCGACCCCAACGGTCATGGCACGCACGTCGCCGGGATCGTCGGCGCCCTCGCCGGCAACGGCATCGGCGGCGCCGGCCTGGCAGCGGGTGCGCGACTGCTGCCGGTGCGGGTCATGGCCGCGGACGGGACCGGCTGGGACAGCGATGCCGCCACTGGTGTCGTCTGGGCCGCGGACCACGGTGCGACCGTCGTCAACCTCTCGTTCGGCGGTCCCGAGCGCAGCAGCGTGATGGACCAGGCCGTTCAGTACGCGCTGAGCCGTGGCGTCTCCGTCGTCGTCGCGGCCGGCAATGAGGGCGCGGCCGGCGACCCGGTCGAGTGGCCGGCTGCGAGCCCGGGCGTGATCGCGGTCGGCGCAGTCGACCAAGCCGGTGTGCGACCGGGCTGGTCGAGCACCGGCTCCCATCTCGCCGTCGTCGCCCCGGGTGTCGCGATCCTGTCGACGGTCCCTGGCGGCGGGTACGAGAGCTGGTCCGGCACGTCGATGGCGGCGCCGTTCGTCAGCGCCTCCATCGCGCTGCTCCGGCACGCGCAGCCGACCCTCACGCCGGCCGACGTCCGGCAGCGGCTGGTCGCGACTGCCGACGACCTCGGCACCCCCGGCTTCGACCCGCAGTACGGCGCCGGTGAGGTCGACGTGGTTGCCGCCGAGAGCGTTCCGGCGCCGGTAGGGGTCACGGCGACGCCGCCGGTCCTGACCGCGCGCATCTCCGCCAGTCGCACGACGACGCCGTACGCCGGTGCCGTGACGGTGTCCGGGCGGGTCCTCGCAGACGACATCGGTACGCCGGGGATCCCGGTCCGGCTGGAGCGGCAGGTCGGCAGCTCGTGGGTGGAGACCCGGACGGGCACCAGCGGTCTCGGCGGCCTGGCGTCGTGGACGCTGCACCCTGACAGCACGACCTACTACCGCTTCGTCGGAGCTGGCTGGTCGTCAGCGCTGCTGCGCATCGCCGTGACGCCGGTGGTCTCGCTGACCGCTCGGACGACCGGCCTCATCGGTCGGGTGCTGCCGGCAGGTTCCACTTTGGTGCGCATCGACGTGCGCCGGTCCTCCGGCTGGGTGACGCTGACGTACGTCGCCTCGTCGGCCGACGGCAGCTACCGGGTGGCCCGCTCCTTCGCCGCCGGCACCTACGTCCGCGCCGTCGCCCGCGGTGTCGTCAGCCCCACCGCCCGCACCTCCTAGCGCCTTCGGCGGAAGCGATCACTTTCGCTTCCCTGCTGAGATCGGAGCTCTGACCGCCGAAAAGCTCCGATCTGACGGGGGAAGCGCTCCCCCAGCCAGGGAGTCGCACCGGGCGCGGCGTACCCAGAAGTGGGCTTAGTGGCGGAGTTCGCGGAGGGTCAGCCGGCCGCGTCGGTCGCGGGGTGGGTGAGCGCGGCGCCACTGCGGCGCAGCGCGCACAGCCGGACCAGCTCGTCGTACGCCTCCTGCCCGAGCAGCTCGGTCAGCTCCGGTCCGTAGGAGAGGTAGAGCGGCTCGGTGCCGACGTGCGCGGCCGGTGACGAGGTGCACCACCAGTGCAGGTCCTCGCCGCCGGGACCCCAGCCGCGCCGATCGAACTCGCCGATCGTCGTGACCAGCGCCGTCGTGTCGTCGGGAAGCTCGACCTCCTCCTGGCTGCGCCGCACCGGGAGCTGCCAGCAGACGTCCGGCTTGGTCTGCAGCGGGTGCAGGCCGATCCGCAGCGCGAGGCCGTGCAGCGCGCATCCCTCGCCGCCCTCGAAGCCCGGCCGGTTGAGGAAGACGCAGGCGCCCTTGACCCGCCGGGTCCGCCTGGCCGGCTCGCCGTCGAGCTCGTCCTCCTCGGAGATGCCCTTCTCGCGACCCACGTCGGCGAACTGCCAGTCCTTCTTCTTCAGCTGCTTGGCGTACTTCGTGACCCGCTTCTCGTCGTCCTTGTCGGAGTAGAAGGCGCCGTGGCTGCAGCAGCCGTCGTCGGCCCGGCCCTCGACGACACCCTGGCAGCCGCGACCGTAGATGCAGGTCCAGTTGGACAGCAGCCAGGTGAGGTCGGCACGCACGATGTGCTCGGCATCGGCGGGGTCGGGGAACTCCACCCACTCGCGAGCGAAGTCGTTCTTCACCTCACCGAGGCTGGGCATGCCGAGATCGATCTTCTGCGCACGGGGAGTCACGGGCCGCACGTTACCGGCCGTACGACGACGCAGCCCGTACGGTCGGCACATGCGGCTCGGTGTTCTGGACGTCGGGTCCAACACCGTGCACCTGCTCATCGTCGACGCGCATGCGGGGGCCCACCCGGACCCGGTCCGGTCGCACAAGACGGAGCTGCAGCTCGCCGAGCTGCTGCACGACGACGGGTCACTCGGACCAGACGGAATCCGTGCCGTCGTCGATGCGGTCGCCACGGCGCGGGCCGAGGCGGAGCAGGAGGGTGTCGAGGACCTCGTCGCGTTCGCCACGTCGGCGGTGCGCGACGCGACTGACTCCGCTGACGTACTGGCCAGGGTGCGAGCCGACGCCGGGGTCGACCTGCAGGTTCTCCCCGGTGAGGACGAGGCGAGGCTGACGTTCCTTGCCGTACGGCGATGGTTCGGCTGGAGCGCCGGCCGCCTGCTCTGCCTCGACATCGGTGGTGGCTCGCTCGAGCTCGCCGTCGGCATCGATGAGGAGCCCGAGGTCGCCGTGTCGCTGCCCCTCGGCGCCGGCCGGTTGACCAGGGAGCGCCTGGCCGACGACCCGCCGCGGCGACGTGACGTCGTTGCGTTGCGAGAGCACGTCCGCGAGGTTCTCGCCGAGGTCGTTCCCGCGATCGCGGCGCATCCCGCCGATCGGGCCGCAGCCACGTCGAAGACCTTTCGATCGCTCGCGCGGCTCGTCGGTGCGGCGCCGTACGCCGACGGCCCGCGCGTACCGAGGTCGCTCGACCGGGACGGGCTCGAGCGGCTGGTCGAGCTGCTCGCCGGGATGCGCGCCGTCGATCGAGCCCGGTTGCCCGGGGTGTCGCCGAGCCGCGCGCAGCAGCTGCTCGCCGGTGCGGTCGTCGCCCACGAGGCACTGGACGCGTTCGGCGTCGACAGCGTCGACATCTGCCCGTGGGCGCTGCGCGAGGGAGTCATCTTGCGCCGGCTCGACTGGCTCGGCGGCGCTTGAACCGTTTTCGCCCGTAGGCTCGGAGGTCATGACGAGGCCCTCCGCGGCACCCCTGCCACGCGTTCCGGACGCCAAGGTGGCGCTGGCGTCGGCCTCCGTCTACCCCGAGTCGACGGCAACGGCCTTCGAGATCGCGGCCAGGCTCGGGTACGACGGCGTCGAGGTCATGGTCTGGACCGACCCCGTCAGTCAGGACGTGACCGCGCTGCAGCGGCTGGTCGAGTACCACCAGATCCCGGTACTCGCCCTGCACGCGCCGTGCCTGGTCATCACCCAGCGCGTGTGGGGGACCGATCCCTGGGCGAAGCTCGTTCGCGCCAAGGACGCCGCCGAGGAGCTGGGGGCGCAGACCGTCGTCGTGCACCCGCCGTTCCGCTGGCAGCGCGAGTACGCCCGTCAGTTCCTCGGCGGCATCCAGGAGATGGTGCACGAGACAGACGTGTGCTTCGCCGTCGAGAACATGTTCCCGTTGCGCGCCCGCGGCCGCGAGGTGTCGCCGTACGCCCCCGACTGGGATCCCACGACAGAGGACTTCCCGGCCTTCACCCTCGACCTGTCACACACCTCGGTGTCGCAGTCGGACGCGATGGCGATGGCCGACGTCATGGGCGACCGGCTCGCGCACGTGCACATCGCAGACGGCAACGGCACGGCTCGTGACGAGCACCTCGTCCCGGGTCGCGGTGAGCAGCCGTGCGGCGAGCTGCTCGAGGGCCTGGCCGACCGCAACTTCGACGGCCTCGTCGTCGTCGAGGTCAATACCCGCCGCTGCGACGACCGCGCCGAGCGCGAGGCCGACCTCGCCGAGGCACTCGCCTACACCCGGCTGCACCTCTCTGCCCCGGTCGCGACCGATCGGACCGCATGGCGTCGGTAGAGCGACCCGGTTCACCGACGGCGTTCGAGGACCTCGTCGACCACTACGACGCCGCGCGACCGACCTACCCCATGGCTCTGTACGACGCACTCCCGGACCTCTCGGGTGCAGTGCTGGAGCTTGGCGCGGGCACGGGGATCGCAACCCGCGAGCTCGAGAAACGCGCCGGCTCGCTGGTGTCGACCGACCTCGGTCCCAAGATGCTCGGTCGGCTGCACGAGCGCTCGCCTGCCGTTCCCGTTCTCGTCTGCCGGGCCGAGGCGCTGCCGTTCGCCGACGGCTCGTTCGACGTCGTGTGCGGGTCGCAGATGTGGCACTGGGTCGACGTCCCCGTTGCGGCGCCGGAGGTCGTCCGGGTGCTGCGACCCGGCGGGGTGCTCGCGGTGTGGTGGAACGAGGTCGCGGCCGACGGGCTGCCGTGGTGGGACGCCCAGCAGGACCGGCTGGAGGCGGGCAACCCGCGCTACCGACGCAGCTACCGTTCGCGCGACTACCGCGACGAGCTCCGTCCCTACTTCGACTCTGTCGAGGAGTGGTCGACGCAGTGGGAGCGGACGCTCGACTGGCCGACCTACGAGCGGTGGCTGCGGTCCAAGTCCTACGTCCAGGCGATGGACGACGTCGAGGCCTTCATCAGCGCCGAGCGTGCGTCGCTTGCGGCCGCCTTCCCCCACGGCCGCATCGTCGAGCCGTTCTCGGTCACCCTTCGGATCGCCCGCCGATAGCGTGCGGTCATGAAGGTGCTGCGCACACCGGACAGCCGCTTCGTCGACCTGCCCGGGTTCCCGTGGACGCCGTCGTACGCCGAGACGTCCGACGGGCTGCGGATGGCGTACATCGACGAGGGCCCAGCCGGCGGGGCAGGGCAGCCGGTGCTGCTGCTGCACGGCGAGCCGTCGTGGAATTACCTCTACCGCACGATGATCCCGGTGCTGACGGCTGCCGGGCTGCGCGCGGTCGCGCCGGACCTGATCGGCTTCGGTCGGTCGGACAAGCCGGCCGAGCAGAGCGACTACACCTACGCGCTGCATGTCGAGTGGCTGCGGTCGGTGCTGTTCGACCGGCTCGACCTCACCGACATCGTGCTGGTCTGCCAGGACTGGGGCGGGCTGCTCGGGCTGCGGCTGGTGGCCGAGCACCCGGACCGGTTCGCCGGTGTCGTCGCAGCCAACACCGGCTTGCCGGACGGCACCCGCCGGCTGCCCGACGCGTGGTGGCGGTTCCACGACTTCGTGCAGCGGACGCCCGACCTCCCGATCGGCTTCCTGGTCCGCGCAGCGTGCGCCGACGGCCTGACCGACGAGGAGGCAGCGGCGTACGACGCACCGTTCCCCGATGCGTCGTACAAGGCCGGCGCCCGCGCCTTCCCCGGCCTGATCCCGCAGACCGAGGACAACCCGGCGACGCCGGACAACCAGCGCGCGTGGCGCGTGCTGGAGCAGTGGGACAAGCCGTTCCTGTGCGCGTTCAGCGACGGCGACCCGATCACGGCCGGCGGCGAGCGGATGCTGATCGAGAAGATCCCGGGTGCCAAGCACCAGCCGCACACGACGATCGCCGGCGGCGGGCACTTCCTCCAGGAGGACCGCGGCGAGGAGCTGGCGAGCGTCGTCGTGGAGTGGTTGCGCGACGGCCAGCGTTAGCCTCGCAGCATGCTTCGTCAGGCCATCCTCGCCGCGTCTCGCAACGGGACGGTCAAGAAGGTCGTCGCGGGCGCCCCGGTGAGCCGCAGCGTCGTCAAGCGGTTCGTCGCGGGCGAGACCGTCGACGACGCCGTGGCCGCGACGAAGAAGCTCGCGAACGCCGGTCTCACCGTGAGCCTCGATCACCTGGGCGAGGACACCCTCGATGCGGGCCAGGCCGACACGACGGTCAAGGCCTACCTCGTCCTCCTGGAGCGGCTCGCGGCGGCCGGCCTGACGGCCGGCGGTCGCGCGGAGGTGTCGGTGAAGCTCACCGCGGTCGGCCAGGCGATCGACGAGAAGCTGGCGCTCGACAACGCGCGACGCATCTGCGAGGCCGCCCGCAGCGCCAGCACCACGGTGACCCTCGACATGGAGGACCACACCACCACCGACTCGACGTTGTCGGTGCTGCGCGAGCTACGGCTCGACTTCCCCGACACCGGCGCGGTGCTGCAGTCCTACCTGCACCGCACCGAGGGTGACTGCCGTGACCTGTCTTACCCGGGCAGTCGCGTGCGGCTGTGCAAGGGCGCCTACAAGGAGCCCGAGTCCGTCGCCTACCAGTCCGACGACGAGGTCGACCGCTCCTACGTGCGCTGCCTCAAGCTGCTGATGGCAGGTCCGGGCTACCCGATGGTCGCCAGTCACGACCCGCGGCTCGTCGCGATCGCGGGTGAGCTCGCGAAGGATCGCGCGCCGGGCACGTACGAGTACCAGATGCTGTACGGCGTTAGGCCGGCCGAGCAGCGTCGGCTCGCCGAGGCCGGCGAGACGGTGCGGGTCTACGTGCCGTACGGCCACGAGTGGTACGGCTACCTGATGCGACGCCTCGCCGAGCGGCCGGCCAACGTGAGCTTCTTCCTGCGCGCCCTGGCCAGCCGGTCATGAGCCGCATCGCGATCCTCGGCGTCGGCAAGCTGGGCGAGGCCCTGCTCTCGGGGCTGCTCCGTGCCGGCAGGTCCCCGCAGGACCTCGTCGTCACCGCCCGGCGCAAGGACCGCGCCGAGGCACTCGCGGAGAAGTACGGCGTCGAGGTGGTCGGCAACGCGTCGGCCGCGAAGGTCGCCGATGTCCTGCTGCTGACGGTGAAGCCGCAGGACATGGCCGCGCTGCTCGCCGAGCTGCAGGGCACGGTGCCGTCCGACCGGCTGGTGGTGTCGATGGCTGCGGGCATCACGACCGCGACGATCGAGGCAGCCCTCGAGGACGGCACCCCGGTCGTGCGCGTCATGAGCAACACCCCCGTCCTCGTCGACGAGGCCATGTCGGCCATCAGCGCAGGCCGGCACGCCGCAGAGGCGCACCTGGCCCTCACCGAGGAGCTGCTGCGCCCGGTCGGCCAGACCATCCGGGTGCCGGAGGCGCAGCAGGACGCGGTCACGGCCCTGTCCGGCAGCGGACCGGCCTACTTCTTCTACCTGGTCGAGGCGATGACCGACGCCGGCATCCTGCTCGGCCTGCCGCGGCAGGTCGCGCACGACCTCATCGTGCAGACGGCGCTAGGCGCGGCGCTGATGCTGCGCGACTCCGGCGAGCACCCGGTCAAGCTGCGCGAGGCGGTCACGTCACCGGCGGGTACGACGATCAGTGCCATCCGCGTCATGGAGGACCACGGCGTCCGCGCCGCGATGCTGTCGGCACTCGAGGCGGCGAGGGACCGCTCGCAGCAGCTCGCCAAAGGCGGCTGACCGATGAGCGACAGCACGCTGGTCGTCTGGGACGACGTCTTCACGACGTACGACTTCGGCCCCTCACATCCGCTGCGTCCGCTGCGACTCGAGCTGACGATGGCGCTGGCCGGTCAGCTCGGTGTCCTCGCCCGCCCGGGCGTCACGGTGGGAGCGCCGCACGAAGCAGCCGACGACGTCCTCGAGATGGTGCACGACCCGCTCTACGTCGCCTCGGTACGGCGCGCGCCCGACGACCTGCTCGGCCGGATGTCGTTGCGCTGGGGGCTGGGGAGCGGCGACAACCCCGTCTTCCCGCGCATGCACGAGGCCTCCGCGCTCGTCACCGGAGCCTCCGTGGACGCTGCCCGCGCCGTGTGGGAGGGCACAGCGCAGCACGCGGTCAACCTGTCGGGCGGGCTGCACCACGCGATGCGCGACCGAGCCTCGGGCTTCTGCATCTACGACGACCCCGCGGTGGCGATCGCGTGGCTGCTGCAGGCCGGCGCGACGAAGGTCGCGTACGTCGACGTCGACGTGCATCACGGCGACGGCGTCGAGGCGGCGTTCTGGGACGACCCTCGGGTGCTCACGGTCTCGATGCACGAGAGCGGCCGCACGCTGTTCCCCGGCACCGGCTGGGCCGACGACGTCGGCGGTGACGCCGCGGCCGGGTCCAACGTCAACATCGCGCTGCCGATGGGCACCGGCGACGCGGGGTGGCTGCGCGCGTTCGATGCCGTCGTACCGCCTGTGCTGCGTGCCTTCCGGCCGCAGGTCCTCGTGACGCAGCACGGCTGCGACACCCACGCGCTCGACCCGCTCGCGCACCTGCTCATGTCGGTCGACGGGCAGCGCGCGGCGTACGCCGCCCTGCACGCCCATGCCCACGAGCTGTGCGGTGGAAAGTGGGTCGTGCTCGGTGGTGGCGGCTACGAGCCGGTGCAGGTCGTCCCGCGGGCCTGGACGCATCTGCTGGCGGAGGTGACAGGAGCGCCGGTCGAGGGCGCGACGCCGGACGACTGGCGTGACCTCGCCAGCCGTCGAGGCGGCGAGTTCGCACCCACGCACCTGTCCGACGACAAGCCGGCCACGTTCATGGCGTGGGAGGGCGGCAGCGGCGACCCCGCCGACGCTGTCGACCGCGCCGTCGCCGAGACGAGGTCGAACGTCTTCCCGCTGCTGGGCCTCGACCCGGACGCCGCGCAGGGCTGACCCGCCCGCGGTCCTTGACCGCGCCGCCGGTTGAGATCACCCTGCCCCCATCTACGAGGGTTGGGGACCTTCATGACTCGCACCCGCTGGACCGGCCTCACCGGACTTCTGTTCGGCGTGCTGTTCTTCGCCATCGACATCTTCGGGCCGTCGACGCCCAACACGAACGACGCGCATGCAGTCACCCAGTTCGCGAGCTACTGGGGCGAGAACAGCAGTCAGACGAAGAGCCGCATTGCGACCCTGCTCGTGACCTACACGTGCATTGTGCTCATCGCGTTCGCGGCCGGTCTCCGTGACCGGCTCAGGGCCGCCGACCCCGGACCGCTGCCCTCCTTCGTGCTCGCCGCGGGGACGGCGGCCGCTGTTCTCGTTTCTGTTGGCGCAGTCGCCGGTTTCGCGACCGGCATCGCCGCCTCGGACATCCCGTCGTTCAAGGTCGACGGCGGCATCTCCGTCGTGCTCGACGACATGGGCTACATGCTGCTGGCTACCGGGCTCATGGCGGCGGGCGGCATGGCCGTCGCGACGAGCATCGTCAGCCGCCGGACCGGGGTGCTGCCGGCGTGGACCGCGTGGCTCGGCTTCCTGCTCGGGCTGACCGCGGTCGGCAGCATCTTCACCGCGTGGCTGGGGTTCGTCGGCCTGCCGATATGGGTCGTGGCCGTCAGCGTGGCGCTGCTGATGCGGAAGGACACAGCAGAGGTCGCCGCTCCCACGGCCTAACCTCGGCGGTGTGAGCCGCGAGCGCGCCATCGCCGCCCTCGACGCGGCGGGTCTGACCTACCGGGTCCTCGAGCACGGACCGGTCAGCTCCCTCGCCGAGGCGGCGGTCGCTCGTGGCGTCGAGCCGGCCGACGTCATCAAGACCCTGGTCGTACGCCGGGGCGATGACGACTGCCTGTTCGTCCTCGTGCCGGGCGACCGGACGATCTCGTGGCCGAAGCTGCGAGCGCTGCTCGGTGTCAGCAGGCTGTCGATGCCGGACGCCGCCTCGGCCAAGGCGGCCACCGGCTACGAGCGCGGCACCATCACGCCCTTCGGCTCCACGCGGGCGTGGCCGGTCGTCGCGGACGAGCGGATCGCCGGCCGGGCCGTGACGCTGGGGGGAGGCGCGCACGGGGTCGCGGTGCTCGTGACGGCTGATGACGTCGTACCCGCTCTCGGGGCGATCCTGGCCGATGTGACCGAACCGGAGCCCACTACGCCGAACGGGTGATATCCCAACTCCCCTGTGTCCCGATACTCTCCGTAGTGCACGTGCGTGTCTCGCGTCACCGGTGGGGAAGCCGGCGGCCACGACGCGTGCCTGGGAGCGTCTATGTCGAGCCTGTCCGAGGTGCGCTTCCTCACCGTGGCCGAGGTCGCGGCGATCATGCGGGTCTCGAAGATGACCGTCTATCGCCTGGTGCACTCCGGTGAGCTGACGTCCGTCCGGGTCGGCCGGTCCTTCCGGGTGCCCGAGCACGCTGTCCACGACTACCTTCGCGGGGCCTTCACCGAAGCCGGGTAGGCTGTCCGCTCCATCGCCGTACGTCTGCCGTGGCCGGCAGCCGACCTGGCACACGTTCTGCAACGAGCTGAGGGTCTTTCGTGGGTTCCGTCATCAAGAAGCGCCGCAAGCGGATGGCCAAGAAGAAGCACCGCAAGCTGCTGAAGAAGACCCGCGTCCAGCGTCGTAACAAGAAGTAACCGCCGGTGTCCGAGCCGAAGTGGTTGACGTTCCTGTCGGACTACGGCTTCGAGGACGCCTTCCTCGGCGTGTGCAAGGGCGTCATCGCCCGCACCGCTCCGCAGGTGCAGGTCCTCGACGTCCTGCACCTGGTCAACGCGCAGGACATCGAGCAGGGCGCCGCCGTGCTCGCCTCGGCGATCCCCTACCTCCCGGCGCCGGCCGTCCACCTTGCGCTCGTCGATCCCTTCCGGCCCACGCCGGTGCGCGGCATCGCGGTCCGCACCACTGACGGCTCCACCTTCGTCGCGCCGGACAACGGGCTCACCAGCCAGGCGTGGGATGTTGCTGGCGGCGCCACCGCCGCGCACGTGCTGGACAACGCGTCTCTGTGGCACCCGATGCCGGCGCGCACCTTCCGCGGTCGCGACGTCTTCTCGCCCGTTGCTGCTCGCCTCGCCGACGGGCTGCCGATCGAGGAGGTCGGCACGGCGGTCGAGATCGAGGACCTCGAGCGGATCGCGCTTCGGATGCCGACCGTCGACGACGACCACGTGCACGGCGAGGTCGCGATGGTCGACCACTTCGGCAACCTGACGCTCAACCTGCACCGCGCCGACCTCGAAGCCGCCGGCGTCCACCTCGGCGACACCGTCGAGCTGCGCTGCGGCGGCAAGACGATGACGGTGCCGTTCACGCTCACCTACGGCGAGGTGTCGCGCGGCCGACTCGCGGTCTGCGAGGACTCGTTCCGCACGGTCACGATCGCGGTCAACCAGGGGAGCGCGGCGGCCGTGCTCCGGGCCCGCCGCGGAGACCCGCTCGTGCTCAGCCGCGTGCCGCAGGAGCCGGCCCCGTCGGGAGCGGGTCCGATGTACGACGCGAAGCCCACGCTGGCTCCGTCGGCCTAGAACGGGCGAATCGGGCGGCCGGTAGGCTGCCGAGCACGTCGAATCCGCGCCCGAGAGGACCGTCTGTGCCGCCCCGCGTCGTCCTCGTCACCGGTGTCAGCCGGCACCTCGGCAGCCGGCTGGCGGCCGTGCTGCAGGCAGACAGCTCCGTCGAGCGCGTCATCGGTGTCGACACCGTGCCGCCGAAGCCGGAGATCGAGAAGGCGCTCGGCCGCACAGAGTTCGTCCGGGCCGACATCCGCAACCCGCTGATCGCGAAGGTGATCGCGCAGGCCGAGGTCGACACCGTCGTACACATGAACGTCATCGCCACCCCGCTGGGCGCCGGCGGCCGGACCGCGATGAAGGAGATCAACGTCATCGGCACGATGCAGCTGCTCGCCGCCTGCCAGAAGGCACCGAGCATGCGCAAGCTGGTCGTGAAGTCGACAACGGCCATCTACGGCTCCTCGCCGCGCGATCCGGCGCTGTTCACCGAGTCCGAGGAGCCGCGGGCGCTGCCCAAGTCCGGCTACGCCAAGGACGCTGTCGAGGTCGAGGGCTACGTCCGCGGCTTCGGTCGGCGTCGCCCGGACGTCACGCTGTCGCTGCTGCGGTTCACCAACTTCATCGGCCCCGCCATCGAGAGCATGCTGACGCGCTACTTCTCGCTGCCGGTCGTGCCCACCGTGCTCGGCTTCGACCCGCGCATCCAGCTCTGCCACGAGGACGATGGGATCGAGGCGCTGCGCCTTGCGACGCTCGACGAGCACCCAGGCATCTTCAACGTCGGCGGCGAGGGCGTGTTGCTGCTGTCGCAGGCGATCCGTCGCGTCGGCCGGCCGTCGTTCCCGGTGCCGGCGCCGGGCGTGACCCTCGTCGCGCAGCTGTTCCGCCGGGCCGGCTTGGTCGACTTCTCGCCGGAGCAGATGCGCTACCTCGAGCACGGCCGGGTCGCCGACGTGCGCAGGTTCGCCAAGGAGTTCGGCTGGTCGCCGCGACCCACGGCCGAAGCGTTCGAGGACTTCGCGTCGCGCAGCGCAAGCGGCTTCAGCGGTGACTTCGCCGCCGCCGCGGAGCAGAAGATCCTCGATGCGCTGGCTCGCCGTCGTACCGCGCACCGGACCAGCGAGACGGGAGCCGTCGGTGCCTGACGCAAACGTCATCCCGCTCGAGCCGCGCGACGGACGCGAGGCCCGCGCCCGCCGTACCGAGAAGTCCGACAAGACCACCCCCCGCGAGCCGGTCACCGCCGAGGCACCGGTCGCCGAACCGCCGGAGTGGGAGCGCAAGGTCGCGGGCACGCTGGCCTTCCTGCGCCGCCGGCTCACCGGCGACTACGAGGTCGACGACTTCGGCTTCGACCCCGATCTCACCGACCACGTCCTGCTGCCGCCGCTGCGGCCGCTGTACGAGAAGTGGTTCCGCGTCGAGACCCGCGGCCTGGACAACGTGCCCGACACCGGCGGTGCGCTCATCGTCGCCAACCACTCCGGCACGATCCCGGTCGATGCGCTGATGACGTCGCTCGCGCTGCTCGACCACCACCCGGCGCACCGGCACGTCCGGCTGCTCGCCGCCGACCTCGTCTTCACGATGCCGATCGTGGCGCCACTGGCCCGCAAGGGCGGCAACACCCTCGCCTGCAACGCCGACGCCGAGCGGCTGCTCAACAGCGGCGAGCTCGTGGGTGTCTTCCCGGAGGGCTTCAAGGGGATCGGCAAGCCGTTCAGCGAGCGCTACAAGCTGCAGCGCTTCGGCCGCGGCGGGTTCGTGTCGGCGGCGCTGCGCACCGGTACGCCGATCATCCCGTGCTCGATCGTCGGGGCCGAGGAGATCTACCCGATGGTCGGTAACGCCAAGACGCTCGCCCGACTGCTCGGCATGCCCTACCTCCCGATCACGCCGCTCTTCCCGTGGCTCGGGCCGCTCGGTGCCATCCCGCTCCCGTCGAAGTGGATCATCGAGTTCGGTGAGCCCATCGAGACGGCCGAGCTCGGCGGGCCGGCGGCGGCGGAGGACCCGATGCTGGTCTTCAACCTGACCGACCAGGTCCGCGAGACGATCCAGTCGACCCTCTACACGCTGCTGATGCAGCGCCGCTCCGTCTTCTTCTAGTTCCAGTACGTGATGGCGCTGCGGGTGCCGACGACGACAACGAAGACGAGCACGACCGCGAACCAGGTGATCCGGATCCGCGGCACGTAGCGCCAGACGACGAACGATACGAGTGCCAGGAGCACCAGCCAGCGGAGCATCTAACGAAGGTGGACAGCCGCGGCCCACTGCCGCAGGTGCCCGTGGCCGGCGTGCCGTCGGCGCAACGCGAGTCCGGCGATGACACCGCCCGTCAGCGCGCCGACGCCCGCTGCCGTGGGGATGCCGATCTTCGCGGCCTTGCGTCCGGTCCGGAAGTCGCGGATCTCCCAGCCGCGCCGGCGCGCCTCTTCGCGCAAGGCGGTGTCCGGGTTGATGGCCACGGCATGGCCGACCGCAGACAGCATGGGTACGTCGTTGGAGGAGTCGCTGTACGCCGTACAGCGGGTCAGGTCGAGACCCTCGCGTTCCGCGAGCGCTCGCACCGCCTCCGCCTTCGCCGGCCCGTGCAGCGGCTCGCCGACGAGGCGCCCGGTGTAGTGGCCGTCCTCGACCTCGCTGACCGTGCCGAGAGCTCCGGTCAGGCCGAGCCGCTTCGCGATGATGCGGGCCAGCTCCACCGGCGTCGCGGTCACGAGCCAGACCCGCTGGCCGGCGTCGAGGTGCTGCTGGGCGAGTGCGCGCGTCCCGGACCAGATCCGGCGTTCCATCAGCTCGTCGTAGATCTCCTCGCCGTACGCCACGATCTCGTCGACGGCCTTGCCCGCGACCAGGCCGAGCGCCTTGTCGCGCGCCTCGGCGACCGCTTCGAGGTTCTCCTTGCCCTTCACCCGGAACGCAAGCTGCTGCCAGCCGAACCGGATCAGGTCGGAGGTCGTGATCAGGCCGCGCCCGGCCATGCCCTTGCCGAAGAAGTAGATCGACGCGCCGCGGATCATCGTGTTGTCCACGTCGAAGAACGCCGCTGCGGTCGGGTCCGGCGGCACGGCGAGGCTGTCCTCGACCTCGGCTGCAGCGGCCGACGCCGCACCGGCGAGCACCGCGCTGACGCCGTCGTCATTGCGCGCGCGACGCGTGAGGCGGACCACGGCGGCCACCCTAGTGGGCGGCTGTTGTCCGGAAACAGCACAGCGCCCCCGCTCTCCGAGGAGGGCGGGGGCGCTGTGTGTAGCGCTGGTTGTTAGATCTCGGCGGTACGGCGGCGACGGATGAGCATCGCGGCACCGACGAACAGGGCGGCGATCGCGCCGGTCAGCGGCAGGTTGCCACCGGTCCGGGGCAGGGCCTTCGGCGTGGCGAGCTGGACCGGCGTGGCCGGGACGAACTGGTTCGCGGCGACGGCCTCGGCGGAGACGAGCTCCAGCGTGAGGAACTTCTTGTCGGCCGGGAGCAGCGCGACCGGGAGGGCCACACCAGCGACGTTGCCGTGCAGCGCCGGCGGGTCAACCGTGATGCGGGTCGCAGCGACCTTGGCGACAGCCGAGGTGCCGTCGGGGGCGACGTTGGTCGCGCCCTGGCCCATCTCGACGTTGATGCCGGCAGCCTGGTTGAGCGTGCTGTTCACGGCGTCGAGGGCGGTGTTGACGGCACCCTGGACCTCGGCCGGGAGGGCCGAACCAACGGTGCCACCGACGTTGAGGCCGTTCTGGTCGAGCAGTGCGGTGAGCGCGCCGTTGGCGACGTCGACCTTGAAGACCGGCGCGTTGGTGCTCGCCTTGGCGGTGCCCGGGGCGCCACCGGCCGTGGCGGACGCCTCGGAGGTGATGGCGGAGACCTTGACCAGGCCGTTGAGGACGCTGAGGTTCTTGATGGTGTTGCTGACCGTCGACGTCACGGCGTCACCGTTGCGGACGATGTTCTGGTCGCTGGTCACGGCGTCCAGGCTCAGCAGGTCGGTGTCGGCCTGCAGGCCGGTCAGCGTCGAGGTGAGGCCGTTGAGGGCACCGTTGAGGGTGGAGACCGCGGCGTCGACCTGGCTCTGAACGGTCGAGGTGACCGGGCTCGCGGCGTTGGACGTCACGCCGTTCAGCGCACCGAGGGCGGTGTTGACCGTGTCGGTGACCGTGGCGGTCGCCTGCTGCGTCGTGCCGTTGACGGTGCCGAGGGCGGTGCCGAGCACGGCCTGGACCGGCGCGGTGACGGTGTTGAGCTGGGCCAGCGGCAGACCGCCGATGGAGATGTGCGCGATCGCGCTGCTGCTCTTGGCGACGGAGCCGTTGAGCGTGGTGGCCGGGTTGGCGACCTTGCTGCTCAGCGGGAGGAGCTGCACCTTGAAGCCGGGGACGCTGTTGAGAGCGGAGTCCTGGTTGCTGGTGTCCTCGGTCTTGCCGTTGAGGACGGCCGACGTGGACTTGTTCAGCAGGTCGGACAGGACCGGGGTCGTGCCCTTGCCGAGCAGCGCGGTGGTCTCGGCGGAGGGGAGGCCGATCGTGGAGACCTTGCCGTCCGTCAGCGAGATGTACTGCTCGATCTTCGACGTGCCCAGCACCTGCGCCACGGCGTCGGGCAGGTTGATCGTGAGGTGGAGCGCGGAACCCTGACCGCTGGCCGTCAGCTGACGGGTGCCGGCGGGGGCAGAGGCGCCGGCGACGCCGGAGCCCGCGGCAACGAGCGTGCCGGTCGCGATGGCCAGCGCGGTGAGCCGCCCGACCCGTCCCTGAACTGACATTGCGTGCTCCTTCGAAGCGGATGGGTTATTCGCACTATCGA
>JAWWOH010000002.1:0-8193 GCA_033851845.1 Actinomycetota bacterium | reverse complement strand
GCGGGTGAGAGGCCGTAGAGCGCGTTGTTGCGCTTGAGGAACGTGCGCGCCACCTGAACCGGCGTGCCCTTGATCCCGGTCGCCAGGAAGTCATGGTCACGGGTCAGCGTGTGCGGGGTGCCGTACTGCGTCCATGACGTCTTCGCCCCCCGACCGAGGTGGGCGAGGGCAGCCCGAGCAGCCGCGGTCGGCGCCAGGTCGGGACCCCGCCGGTCGACATCGCCGACGGGCACCTCCGCGCCCGGGAAGTCACCCGAGTCGCCGCCCTGCAGCGGACGGGACAGGTGCGCCGACGCCTTCGGGGTGGCGTGCGACGCCGGCATTCCGGCGAGCAAGCCGGTCAGGGCGACACCAGCAGTGAGGACGACGGCGCGGCGACGCGACAAGATGATCTCCAGGTCACAGGGAACTCGTCCCGCCTCCTTCTCCGCCGTCCACCTGCCTCCTGCCTGGTTGCCGGACCGTTATCAACCGGTCGGGCACGATGGTGGACGTGCCCGAAGGCGACACGGTGTGGCTCGCGGGCAAGCGGCTCCACGACGCCCTCGCCGGCCGGGTCCTCACGACGAGCGACTTCCGCGTGCCGCACCTCGCGACGACAGACCTCACCGGCCGCCGGGTGCTCGAGGTCATCCCCCGTGGCAAGCACCTGCTCACCCGCATCGAGGGCGACCTCACCCTGCACACGCACTTCCGGATGGACGGCACCTGGCACCTCTACCGACCCGGGGAACGATGGCGCGGCGGCCCCGACTTCCAGGTGCGCGTCGTGCTCCGCAACGAGGACTGGACGGCGGTCGGCTACCGGCTGCCCGTCGTCGAGCTGCTCGACACCGCTGAGGAGAGTCGCGTCGTGGGCCACCTCGGCCCCGATGTGCTCGGCCCGGATTGGAGCAACGAAGGGGCCGTACGACGGCTGCTCGCCGATCCGGACCGAGAGATCGGGATGGCACTGCTCGACCAGCGCAACGTCGCCGGGTTCGGGAACCTCTACCGGGTGGAGATGCTGTTCCTGCGCGGTGTCTCGCCGTGGTGCCGGGTCGCGGAGGTCAGGGAGCTGCCCGCGCTGGTCGAGCTCGGTCGCCGCCTGATGCTCGCCAACAGGGACCACGTCCAGCAGATCACGACCGGCTCGAGGAAGCGCGGCGAGACCACCTGGGTGTTCGAGCGCACCGGGCGGCCCTGCCGGCGGTGCGGCACGCCGATCCGATCGGCGGAGCAGGGCGAGCCGCCGTACCAACGACTGACGTACTGGTGTCCGCGCTGCCAACCCGGACCGACCCCGGCGTGACGGTCCGCAGCTACCGACACCGGCGAGGGCGGCTGGGCGCAACGACGGCAGCCGCCCTCGCCCGGCTCGGCGACCAGATCGTGTCCGTCGACGGGTCACTGCTCGACGTCGAGGCACTCTTCGGGCGCGCCGCCCCGCTTGTCATCGAGGTCGGCAGCGGCATGGGTGAGGCGACGGCGCAGCTGGCAGCGGCCGATCCCGGCCGTGACGTCCTGGCCGTCGATGTCCACCTGCAGGGCCTTGGCCGGCTGCTGCGCCGGCTCGAGGAGCAGGGCCTGACGAACGTCCGCGTGGCGGAGGGCGATGCGGTTGTCCTCCTGCGCGACATGCTCCGCGCCGACTCGGTCGACGAGGTGCGCGTCTTCTTCCCCGACCCGTGGCCGAAGGCGCGACACGCCAAGCGTCGCCTTGTCCAACGCGCGTTCCTGGACCTCGTCGCGGAGCGGTTGCGCCACCACGGGGTGCTGCACCTCGCCACCGACTGGGCGCCGTATGCCGATCACATGCGCGAGCTGCTCCGGTCGCACCCGTCGTACGCCGTCGTGCACGACGGGCCGCGGCCGGCCCACCGACCGCTGACCCGGTTCGAGCAGCAGGGCATCGACGCCGGTCGGATCTCCTGCGACCTCATCGCCCGCCGGGTCTAGGAGCTCTTCTCGGCAGTCGCGTCGCCGTCGGTCTCCTTGACCGCGGCGAGCGGCTTCGTGGGTTGGGCGGGTGGCTCGGCCAGCTGGTTGCCGGCGATGGACGCGCGGATCTGGTCGAGCCGCGCCGAACCGGCCATGTCGAGTGTCGACTTCTGCACCTCGAGCATCCGTCCCTCGACGCTGCTGCTCGCGAGCTCCGCCTGACCGAGCGCATTGGCGTAGCGGCGCTCGATCTTGTCGCGGACCTCTGCCAGCGAAGGCGTGTTGCCGGGCGCCGCCAGCTCGGACATCGAGGTGAGGCTCTTGGAGACCTGCTCCTGCATCTTCGCCTGCTCGAGCTGGCTCAGCAGCTTGGTCCGCTCGGCCAGCTTGGTCTGCACCGTCATGGCGTTGGTCTCGACGGCCTTCTTGGCCTGCTCCGCAGCGGTGAGGGCCTGGTCGTGGAGCGACTTGAGGTCCTCCATCGACTGCTCGGCGGAGACGAGCTGCGTGGCGAAGGCCTGGGCGGTCTGCTCGTACTCGGCAGCCTTCGCCTCGTCACCCTTCGCGCGTGCCTGGTCGGCGAGCACGAGGGACTGACGCGCCGACGCCTGCAGCTTCTCGACATCGTCCATCTGGCGAGCCAGCTTCATCTCGAGCTGCCGCTGGTTGCCGATGACCGATGCGGCCTGCTGCGTCAGCAGCTGGTGCTGGCGCTGGGCCTCCTCGATGGCCTGCTGGATCTGGATCTTCGGGTCGGCGTGCTCGTCGAGCTTGCCGGACAGCAGCGCCATCAGGTACTTGAAACCCTTGATGAAGGGGTTGGCCATCGAAGGTCTCCTCGGCTCGACGTCGTCGGCGTCAGGTTATGCGCCCTCGGCGGGCAGCGGCGGGGGCGCACCGGCGAGCGCCTTGCGCGAGATCGCCTCGGTCTCGGCCAGGCCGGCCCGCAGACCGTCGAGCTCGGTCGCCAGCTCGGCGATCTCGGTGGCCGTCGTGTCGACACCTCCGGTGGTGGCGGTCATCGCCAGCACCTCGGCGAGCCTGGCCTCGAGCCCCTCGAGACCGAGGGCGACGGCCTGCATGCGGGCGAGGAGCGTCTCGCGGGCCGCGAGCAGCCGGTCCCGGACCGCCTGCCGGTCGCGAACCGCGGCGGCCGAGCGGTTCATCTCGTCGCGCATCTCGTCATTGACCGCATGCCGAGCCGCCTGGTCGAGCCGGGCCGCCTCCTCATCGAGGCCGCTGGCGTCGACGCGCTGCAGCGCGCGCTCGACCGCGGTCACCTGCCCAGCCAGCCTGGCCAGGTCGTCGAGTGTGTCGCCGGCCTCGTCGGCGGCGCTGCGCACGGCGTCCCCGGTCGGACCGGGGCGGGCCGTCCGGGCCAGATCGTCGAGGCCGCGCACCGCACCTGTTGCCCGGTCCAGCCACTGAGCCGCCGCACTGCCGCGGGGCGGCCGAGGCAGCGCTTCCACTCGGCCGTCCTCGTCCTTGCCGCCACGAACGACCAATCCGGTCAGCGCCTTCGAGCCGATGACGACTGCTCCGACGGCAATGCCGAGCGCGATCGCGGGCGGACCACCGAGCGCCGTGCCGGCGATGGCCCAGGCCATCCCACCGGAGATGCCGCCCGCGACGAGGCCCCACGGGTCGCGCAGCTCATCGGACAGGCCCACGCGAGCAGTCTCTCTCAGAAGTTGCTCAGCACCGCCGTCAGCACGTTGTCGATCGACGCGGGGTCTGAGGCGTCGTACGCCGCCGCCCGCGACGCGTCGGCGATCTTCGTCAGCTCACCGAGGTCGGCGTCCTCGCCGTACGCGATCGGGAAGACGCGCACGGCGCGGTCGATGTCCTCGGGGTTTAGCTCGTCCACGAGCGAGGCGATGTTGTTGTCGGCCGGGAACTCGTTGCGGCCGTCGGTGAGAACCACGATCGCGTTGATCAGGCTCGGTTTGTAGTCGGCCACCAGGGCCTTGCTCGCGGCCCGAACGGTCGCGTAGAGGCCCGTCCCGCCGTCGGGCTGGAGGTCCCGGATCTTCGCCTGCACGGTCGTGAGGTTCGCGCGCGCAGGACCGAACGGGACGAGCTGCCGGTACGGCTTCTGGCCGTCCTGCTGCGTCGAGAAGATCCACAGCGACAGCTCGTCGTCGGGAGCAAGCTGCCCGACCGCCTTCGCGGCGGCCTTCTTGGCCAGCTCGAGCTTCGTCTCCCCGGTCGACCCCACCGGATCACCCATCGACCCGGAGACGTCGAGAACCAGCAGCACTCGCGCCCGCTTGCGCAGCTTCTCCCATGAGTCCTTGATGCCGGCGAGGACGGCCGGCGCCGGCGCGCCGATGACCGCCTTCGGCTCCGCCGGCAGCAGGCCCTCCGACGGGTTGACGAGCGGACCGGGCTTGCCCTCGAAGTCACGGAAGGCGGCGTCCGTGAACCGCTTCTGCGCCTTGCCGGACTGCACGTAGGACAAGAAGTCGGCGGCGACGGCCCGCTTCGCGTCGGTGACCCAGTCGGCCTTCAGCGTCACGAAGGGGTTGTCGCTGAAGAGCGTGCCCTCCTTCGGGTAGATCGCGACGAGCGGCGTGCGGGGCTTGCGGTGCTTGTCGAGCGTCTTCGGGTCACCTGTCGGGTTGCCCTGGTTGTAGTCCCAGACCGACTTCTCCTCGACCGTCACCGCGCTGACGTAGGACAGTCCCTGGCCCCGGTCGTCGGCCTTCTGCAGGTTGGACAGGAACGTCAGCGTCGTGTCGCCGTAGTGCACGACGGAGCTCTCCACTGCCTTGACGTAGGCGAGGACCTTGGGATCGGCGAGGTCCTTCGCCGTCAGGTCGCTCGACCGCTGCGTCGCGGCGAAGTAGGCGCCGATCGTGGCGTTGAGCCCCGAGGTGGAGAAGTTTGGGTTGGTCTTGCCGAGCTTGAACGCGCCGTACGGCTTGCCGTAACGGGCCCAGCCCTGCGGGTCCTTTGCGAGGGCCAGGACATCGCCCCATCCGATCGGCTTGCTCGGCCAGCCGAGCGTCTCGGCCATCGGCTTGGGCATCGCGATCGTCAGCGGGGTGCGCGCGATGGACGGCGGCTTGCCCTCACCGACAAGATCCGGCAGGTCCCGCGACGTGGTCTGGTAGCGCAGCAGCGCGGTCCAGCTCGTCGAGGCCGGGGTCCACACGTCCGGCCGCGGGCCGTCGACCTTCTCGTCCCAGCCGCGGGCCAGCGCGGTGGTCGCGCCGCCGCTCGCCTTCGTCCGCACGACGACGCGCGCGCACTTACCGGCCACGTCGCCGTCGTCCTTGGCGTAGTCGTCGGCGATCGCCTGCAGCAGCGCTGCCTTCTCCGACGAGGCAGCGACGTTGAGCGTCACGCAGCCCTTGGGGAGGTCGCCGCCGGCCTTCTTCGCGCCGGTGTCCGAGGACGAGGATCCACTCGTCGCGGCCCGCACGGCGAAGACCGCGATGACGCCGACGACGACCGCGACGACCAGGGGGACGCGATTGCGACCTGCCATGTCAGGTCGGCCAGCCGACGCCGGGCGGGGCCGGCCGGGATTCGGCGTACGGCGCAGGTGCTGCTATCGCCGCGACAGCCGGCGCCCGACCGAGACCGTCCGCGATCACCCGAGCGCCGAGCGCGAGCTCCGCCTCGGTCGCGGACCACATCACGTGTCCGCAGAGCCAGCGCAGAACGACGTCGATCGAGTCCTCATCGCTCGGGGCACCGGACTCGCGCAGCACCGTCGCAACACCCTGCCGGGCGGCCTGCCACGCGCGACCGGTGCCGGCCGTGGCGAGCGCGGCCGCGAGTGCCGGTTCGGCGTCGGCGACCTGCCGGAGCGCCTCGGAACCGGACAGGCAGCGGCCGGCGTACTCGAGGGCGGGTGCCAGCCCGGCCACCGCCAGCTCGGAGCACTCGGCGGCCAGCTGCTCGACGCGCGCCAGCACCACCGCGGACATCAGGTCGTCCTTGGTCCGGAAGTGGTTGTAGAGCGTCGCCTTCGCGACCTGCGCCTGCGCCGAGACGTCGCTCATCGTGGTCCGGCGAACGCCGGCTCTGGCCACGCAGGCCGTAGCGGCGTCGAGGATGGCCGTCCTCGTCCGCAGCATCGCGTTGCCCGACCGCGTGCGGGTGCCGGTCGCGCGCACCGGCGCATCCGAGGGGCTGCTCACGCCGGCAGCCTGCCAGATCGCTCAGGCGGCCGCGACGACGTGCACACTTGCCAGCGCGCTGTTGGTGACCAGGTGGCCGTCGCTGCCGACCGGCTCGAGCGCCGGCATCCGGACCGGCAGCGTGTTGGGCACCGGAAGTGGCTCGGGCTCGAGGACCGCGAGGGTCTCGCTGACGTCACGCAGGAGGTCGGACAGCCGGACACCGAGGGCGCGGCAGATGCTGGCAAGCAGCTCCGAGGAGGCTTCCTTCTGCCCGCGCTCCACCTCGGACAGGTAGCCGAGCGAGACCTGGGCGAGGGAGGAGACCTCACGCAGCGTGCGCTGCTGGCGCAGCCGGGTGGTCCGCAGCGCGTCCCCGAGCAGGCTCCGGAGAACTGCCATGCCAGCTCCTCCCGTCCAGTCGTTCGACGATCACGCTACCCGCGGCCGCGGACATCGGCAGCAGATCAACCCGGCTTGTCCGCTACCGGCATAACCGCTGCTGGTCAACCGCTCCTGGGTGAGACAACCGCGTCCGACAGCACATGCTTCCGGAGCAGGGCGAGGGCGGCCGTGACGGTCAGCTGCCGCACCCTCTCGCGGTCTCCGGGAAGTCGCAGGCTTCGTACGGCGGCGCTGTTCGGTCCGCTCACCGCGAGGTGCACGGTGCCGACGGGATGTCCCTCCTGCTCGGTCGGACCGGCGACGCCGGTGGCGCCGATCCCATAGGTCGCACCGAGCCGCTCGCGCACCCCGGCCGCCAGCGCGCCGGCCGTCTCCGCCGACACCGCGCCGAACGACTCGAGCAGCGGCCCGGGTACGCCGGCGAGGGTCTCCTTCAGATCTGTCGCGTAGACCACCGCCGACCCGCGGAAGGTCGCGGACGAGCCCGGCATCCGCGACAGCGCGGCGCCTATCAGCCCGCCGGTCAGCGACTCCGCCACCGCCACCGTCGCCTCCCGCGCGGCCAGCTCCCGGTGGACCACCTCGTCGAGGCGGTGGTCGTCCCGCCCCCACACGTGCTCGCCGAGCAGCTCCGCGGCCCGGTCGGCGAGCCGCTGCAGGACGGCGTCGTCGGAGCCGGTGAAACGGACCCGCACGGTGCCACCCCCGGCGAGGTAGGCGAGTGCGACGCCGGCCGGGACGTCGATGGCGCCCTCGACGAGCTCGGCCGCCGAAGGCTCGCCGATCCCGGCGGTGTGAACGGTCCTGGTGTGCAGCACCGAGCCGGATCGGGATCGCAGCTCGTCCAGAACGACCGCCGCGACGGCCTGCAGCTCATGCGGCGGCCCTGGCAACGCGAAGACCAACCGGTCGCCGACCTCGACCCGCAGGCCGGGCGCGCTGCCGACCGGGTTGTGCAGCGCCGTGGCGCCTGCCGGCACGTCCGCCTGCTGGAGCACCTGCGCCGGCATCGGGTAGCCGTACGCCGCGAAGCGATCCCGTAGCTCCTGCTCCAGAGCGGCATCCCGCACCAGCTCGACGCCCGCGACAGCGGCGACCGCCTCCCGGGTGATGTCATCGCTCGTCGGCCCGAGGCCGCCGGTGACGATTACGACCGCCGCGTCGTCGAGGCCGCGGCGAAGTGCGACCTGCATGCGCGGCGAGTCGTCCCCGACCATCGACGATGACACGACCTGCACCCCGACGCGCGCAAGCTGGCCGCCGAGCCAGGAGGCGTTGGTGTTGACGGTGTCGCCGAGCAGCAGCTCGTCGCCGACCGCGACGACCGCAGCAGTCAGCGTCACCCGCGGCGCCCGCTGCGGTCAGCCTTGCGAGCCCGCTTCATCGCCGCCCGCTCGCTCGTCTGCCGCAGCGTCAAGGCCCTGGCCACATAGTCGATGCCCGTCACCACCGTCACCGCGACGGCCACGGTCATCACGCCAGCGCGAACCGTGCCCAGCCAGCCCGACAGCGGCAGCACGTACAGGCCGATGGCGACGCCCTGCAGCAGCGTCTTGACCTTGCCCCCGCGGCTCGCCGGGATGACGCCGTGCCGGATGACCCAGAACCGAAGAAGCGTCACGCCGGCTTCGCGGACGACGACGATGGCCGTGACCCACCACGGCAGCTGGTCGAGCCACGACAGGCCGATGAGCGCAGTGCCTATCAGCGCCTTGTCCGCGATCGGGTCGGCAAGCTT
>JAWWOH010000052.1:0-2703 GCA_033851845.1 Actinomycetota bacterium | reverse complement strand
TGAGTTGGGACGTGGAACCGGACGCGGTCGTGGTCCGGGTCCTCGACGGCAGCGCCGAACTGCCCCGGCAGCGCTCCAGCAACGACCACGACAACAGCGGGCGCGGCCTCGCCATCGTCGCCGCGGTGTCCGCCGACTGGGGCGTGCGGCGCAACGAGCGTGGCAAGCAGGTGTGGGCGCGGGTGGCGATAGCCCGGCTGACCGGCTAGCTGGGCAGCCCGCGCAGCACCCGCAGGGCCACCGACAGGGTGGCCAGGTCGGCGACGTCGCGATCCAGCGCGGCCCGGACGGTGGCTCGCGCCCGCTCCACCCGCTGGGCGTGCTGATCGACCCAGGCCGCGATGCGCTGATCGGGCCCGAGGTCGTCATCGGTACCGCGCAGCACGGCCGTCGTGATGGCCGACAGCACCGCGTAGACGTCGTGCCGGGCCGCCGATCGCGCCAACGTGGACCACCTGTCATCGCGGGGCAGCCCGGTCACCCGGGTGAGCAGTTCGTCGATGCTCAGCCGCTCGGAGATCGCATAGTGCAGCTCGGCGACCACGGACGGGTCGTAGCCGGTCGAGTCGGCGATCTCCACGACGTCCAGCAGCAGGAACGCGCTGAGCAGCTCGGCCAGACGCAAAGCCAGTTCGCGCGGCAGGCCGAGGCCCACCAGCTTCTCGGCGTCGTCGAACAACGTCTGGCGTTCGGCGCCGCGCACGAGATCCGGGCAGCGGGCGCCGAGCTGGGACACCACCGGCCGGTACCGCTCGATCTCCGCGGCGACGTCGCTGATCGGGAAGCGGACGTCGACGAGCCAGCGGGTGGCGCGGTCGATCAGGCGGCGCATCTCCTGGTACCCGGCGTGCTGGGCCGACGTGGGCACCTCGTTGTCCAGCGCCTCGATCGCCGCCCAGAGCGTCGGCAGGTCGAAGACCGCCCGGACGATGCTGTAGGCGCGGGATACCTGCCCGATGTCCGCGCCGGTCTCTTCCATGGCCCGGTGCACGAACGTCGTCCCGGCCCGGTTGATCATGTCGTTGACGAGGACGGTGGTGATGATCTCGCGGTGCAGCGGGTGGTTGGGCAGATCGTCGGCGAAGCGCTCGGCGATCTTCGGCGGGAAGTAGCCGGCCAGGCTCCGCATGAACCACGGCTCCTCGGGCAGCGTCGAGTCGACGATGTGCTGCGACAGCGTCATCTTCGAGTAGGCGACCAGAACGGCGTTCTCCGGCGAGACGAGGCCGCGCCCCTCGGCCTCCCGCCGGGCCAGCTCGGCGTCGTCGGGCAGGAACTCGAGCTCGCGGTTCAGCTCGCCGGCCGCCTCCAGCTCTTGCATGAATCGCCGGTGCACCGAGAGCAGCGCCGGGCTGAGCTTGCGCGCCATACCGAGCAGTACGTTCTGCTCGTAGTTGTCGCGCAGGACGTGGCGGGCGACGTCGTCGGTGGCTTCGGCCAACAGCGCGTTTCGCTCGTCCTGGGTGATCGAGCCCGATGCGACCGCGCGGTCGAGCAGGATCTTGAGGTTCACCTCGTGGTCGGACGTGTCGACCCCGGCCGAGTTGTCGATGGCGTCGGTGTTGATGTGCCCGCCGGCCCGGGCGAACTCGATGCGGGCGCGCTGCGTGAGGCCCAGGTTCCCGCCCTCGCCGACGACCCGGCACCGCAGGTCGGCCGCGTCCACGCGCAGCACGTCGTTCGCCTTGTCGCCGACGTCGGCGTTCGTCTCGGTCGAGGCCTTGACGTAGGTGCCGATGCCGCCGTTCCAGAACAGGTCCACGGGCGCCCGCAGGATCGCGCTGATCAGCTCGGCCGGGCTCAGGGCGCGCACGCCGGGCGCCAGGCCCAGGACGTTCGCGACCTGTCCGGAGACCGGGATGGACTTCAGCGTGCGGGAGTACACGCCGCCGCCCTCGGAGATCAACGCACGGTTGTAGTCCGCCCACGACGACCGCGGCAGCTCGAACAGCCGCCGCCGCTCGGCGAAGGACGCCCGCGGGTCGGGCGCCGGGTCCAGGAAGATGTGCCGGTGGTCGAACGCGGCCACGAGCCGGATGTGCTCGGACAGCAGCATGCCGTTGCCGAAGACGTCGCCGGACATGTCGCCGACCCCGACGACGGTGAGGTCCTGGGTCTGGGTGTCGATGCCGAGCTCGCGGAAGTGGTAGCGCACCGACTCCCACGCGCCCCGGGCGGTGATGCCCATGGCTTTGTGGTCGTAGCCCACCGAGCCGCCGCTGGCGAAGGCGTCGCCGAGCCAGAACCCGTAGTCCATCGCGATCTGGTTGGCGATGTCGCTGAAGGTGGCGGTGCCTTTGTCCGCGGCGACGACGAGGTACGGGTCGTCGGTGTCGTAGCGGCGCGTCTGCGGTGGCGCAACCACTTGCTGGGTGCCGTCCGGCGCCGGCACGTAGTTGTCGGTGAGGTCGAGCATGGACGAGATGAACGTGCGGTAGCAGGCGATGCCCTCGGCCAGCCACGCCTCGCGGTCCTGCGCCGGGTCGGGCGAGCGCTTGACCACGAAGCCGCCCTTGGCGCCGGTCGGGACGATGACGGCGTTCTTCACCATCTGGGCCTTGACCAGGCCGAGCACCTCGGTGCGGAAGTCCTCGCGCCGGTCCGACCAGCGCAGACCGCCGCGGGCGACCGGTCCGAAGCGCAGGTGCACGCCCTCGACCCGCGGTGAGTAGACCCAGATCTCGAACCGCGGCCGCGGCTCGG
>JAWWOH010000084.1:0-16967 GCA_033851845.1 Actinomycetota bacterium | reverse complement strand
CCGATCAAGCAGATCGCCATCAACGCCGGCCTCGAGGGCGGCGTCGTGGTGGAGAAGGTGCGCAACCTGCCGGTCGGTCAGGGCCTCGACGCCGCGACCGGTGAGTACGTCGACATGATCAAGGCCGGCATCATCGACCCGGCCAAGGTCACCCGCTCGGCGCTGCAGAACGCCGCGTCGATCGCCGCGCTGTTCCTCACCACCGAGGCCGTCATCGCCGACAAGCCGGAGAAGCAGCCGGCCGGCGGCGGCATGCCCGGTGGCGGCGGCATGGGAGATATGGACTTCTAGTCCCAGAACGGCCCAGCACGGGGCGGTCCTCTTCGGAGGGCCGCCCCGTCGGCGTTCTCCGCCGCACCCGTTTCGCGATCTACGTCTTGTACGACGCCGTACGGCGTGTCGCGGGCATCAAGACGTAGATCGGCGGGAAGCGGCTGCGGCCTTGCCCGTCAGGTCGTGGGGATGCCGGTGCGGAGGAGCTCGTCGCCGTCGGCGAACTCGCGGGCTGTCAGCCAGAGCCGCAGCAGGTGCCGGCGCCGCTCCGGCTCGGGCCAGTCGGCGTACGCCGTCCGCTTGTGCAGGACGACCGCGTTGCGGATCCACTGCATGTCGCCCGGCCGGAACTCCATGTCGAGGTAGAGGTCCGGCCGGTTCGCGGTGGCCTCGTAGAGCCGCAGCACCTCGTGCTGCTCGGCCGTCAGATCGGGTACGCCGGGCACGCCCTGCGCGCGGCGGATGTACCAGGGGATGAAGAAGCTCGCCGTCACGTCCCCCTCGCGCCGCACGATCGGCATCGCGAACGTCAGCGGCGTGCCGTCGGCTTGGGTGTGCAGGAAGAAGTGCCAGTCCTGCAGCAGCAGCGGCGCGAGATCGGGACGCTCCCGGGCGATCTCGTCGTACACCGTCACGCTCGAGACCACGCGGTTGATGCCGCCCTCGCGCGCGGTCCGCAGGCACAGCAGGCCGATGAGGTCGGCCCCGTCGGTGTGGAAGTCCTGCTCGGCAGCGGTTGTGTAGAGCCGTACGTCGGGGTCGTTCGGGTCGTTGCCGACGTCGCGGATGTCGGTGATGAGATCGCCGTCCTTGTTCTGGCTTACCGGCTCGCCGAGGTGTCGACCGAGGAGCGCGAACACCTCGCGCGCCGCGTCGTCGGACAGCTCCTCGACCGGGACGCCCCGCACCAGCAGGACGCCGAGACCGGACTGCAGCTGCTGTCGCCAGTCGTGCAGCACGGGCGCGAGTGTCGGCAGCTCGCCGGACGAGGCTGCGGCCAGCAGCTCGCTGCGTTGCACGTCGGTCAGCTCGACGACCCAAGACGTGTCCGCCCGCAGGTCGTCGCCCCGCCAGGCCGCTGGGTCCATGGCGGCATGATGGCAGGGCTACGGTCGGAGCATGACGGTGATGCCGGCGGCGTTCATCGGGCACGGCAGCCCGATGAACGCGCTCGAGGTCAACCGCTACACCCAGGCGTGGCGCGACTTCGGCGCCAGCGTGCCCAGGCCACGGGCCGTGCTCGTCGTTTCCGCGCACTGGTACATCAACGCGACCGCGGTCACTGCGATGCCGCGGCCGAAGACCATCCATGACTTCTACGGCTTCCCGCCGGAGCTCTTCGGTGTCGACTACCCAGCGCCGGGACTCCCCGAGCTGTACGACGAGATCGCCGACGTCGTGCAGCCCACGTGGGTCGGCAAGGACGTCGACAGCTGGGGCATCGACCACGGCTCGTGGTCGGTGCTCGTGCACGCCTTTCCGGACGCTGACGTGCCGATCGTGCAGCTCGCCATCAACGCGATGAAGCCACTCGACTACCACCTCGAGCTCGGCGCGAAGCTCGCCCCGTTGCGTGACAGCGGGATCCTGGTCCTGGGCAGCGGGAACGTCGTGCACAACCTCGGCGGGATGGACTGGTCGCTCAAGGACGAGGGCTACGACTGGGCCCAGCGCTTCGACGAGGACGTGAAGGCGGCGCTGATCGAGGACCCGGAGAACATCACCGACCTCGCCGGCCACCGCGACTACCGCACGGCGGTACCGACGCCGGACCACTTCCTGCCGATGCTCTACCTGGCGGGGCTGGCCGGAGTCAGTCCGAGCGACGCGCAGGTGATGGTCGACGGCTATGCCTACGGTTCGCTGTCGATGACGTCGTACACGCTGGACGCCGCGGCGTTGCCCGAACCGTCGACCGACGCGGGGGTCGCGGAGCTCCCGCAGGTCCCCGCCGAGCAGACCAACATCTGACTCAGCCGCTCGGGCTCGGGGCAGGGCTCGGTACGACGGGTGCCGGGCTGGCTGCCGGGGAGGCGGATGGCGGCGACGACGGGCTGGGAGCGGTCGACGGCGACGGTGACGGCGACGCCGGCGCGTCGGACGACGTGTCCCCCGTCGGGTTGTCGGTGCCTGGAGCCGAGCTGCCGGCGGGGAACGTGTAGCGGCCGCCGTACACGTAGACCGACATGCCGACGTGCAGCGCGTCGAGCAGGTACTTCGCGTCGGTGCGCGTCACCCGGATGCAGCCGTGACTCGCCGGCCACGGCGGCACGCTGTTGGAGCCGTGGATCGCCCAGCCACGGTAGAAGTACTGCGGGTCGTAGAGCTTGCCGAGGTCGGCCTCGCGCACGCCGTGGATGACCCGCTGGATCTTGTACCAGCCGATCGGCGACAGGGCCTTGGCCTTGTGCCCGTTCTTCTGCAGGTAGGTCGAGCCGTTGCCCGAGCTGACCGGCAGGATGCGCACGATCGCCCCGCTCTTGACGACGTACAGGACCTGCTTGGTCAGGTCGACCTCGACCCGCTCGGCCGGCGCGGATGCCTTGAGCACGGGTGACTTCGGGGCCTTCAGAGCAGCGAGCGTTCCTTTGCCGACGATGCCGTCGGCGCCGATGCCCTGCACCTTCTGGAAGGCCATCACCGCGCTGTGGAACGCCGGTCCGCGCTCGCCGTCGATCGCGCCGACGTAGTAGTGCAGCGAGGTCAGCTGGGTCTGCACGGCCTTTACGTCGTACGTCGGAAGCGCCGGCTTGCGCGGCGACGGGCTGGCGCTGGGCGATGCGCTCGCGAGGTCCTTCGGCGAGGGCTCGCGGGACGCCTCCGGCACCAGCGGCGGTGCGTCGATCCGCCCGGTGGCAGTGGAGTGCTGCTCCATCGTGCCGGTCTGGGTCGTGCACGCACCGAGGAGCACGGCGAGAGCGGCGCAGGCGGCGGGGAGCAGGCGGGAACGCACGGCGGGTCTCCAAGGTCGGGGGAGCGTCAACCAGTACGACGCCCACCGCGGCCGAGAGGTTGCTCCTGCCGCGCGTCCTACGGTAGCTGGGAAAACGCCCGAACCCGGTCAGGACGGTGCCGTGACACAGGAGCAGCGCTGGGCGACTGCCGAGCGGACCCTCGACGTGCAGGCGGCCCGGCGCATGCGTCGTACGCCGGGGGTGGTGATCGCGATCCTGGTGCTGCTGACGCTCGCGGTCGGGATCACCGCAGCCGTCGACCTGCGCCGGCTGCAGACGCCGCGAGGTGCCGCGCTGGCCTGGGTGGAGGCCGCGACGTTCGGCAACTGCCATGCCTTCCTCGCGCTGTCGAAGGTCGACGACCCGACCGCGGAGCGCCGCACGGACGACGAGATCTGCCAGGCGCTGCGTACGGCGACCGCCGATGCTCGGGGCCACGTCACGGAGATCTCCATCGAGCTGCGGTCGGTCGAGCAGCACGGCCGCACGGCCACGGTGGCCATCGACGTGCGCGGGCCTGACGGCACACGCCAGGTGCGGCTCCAGCTCCGCCAGCGCGGCCACGACTGGCTCGTCGTCCGCAGCGCCGGCGCGTGCGACGTGAGCTGCTACTGAGCCGACTCGGCTACTGCGCTCCGGCGCGCAGGTACGACCAGGCCCAGCCGGATGTCGTGGCGTAGTCGTACGCCGAGACCCCGAGCGCGCCGGCCGCCTTCGCGGCTGCGGTGAAGCGCTGGTAGTCGGTGGCCGTGGACGCATCGGCGATGCCGCCGGCGTAGTGGATCGGTACCGATCCGAGGTGGCCGTTGAGCCGCTGGATGTCCTCCGTCGTCGACCGCCCGGCGTCACGCCACGTCGGGTAGTTGCGGTACGCGGTGTAGTAGCCCATCAGGATCCACA
This sequence comes from Actinomycetota bacterium, assembly GCA_033851845.1. Taxonomy (GTDB): domain Bacteria; phylum Actinomycetota; class Actinomycetes; order Mycobacteriales; family SCTD01; genus RYN-124. The sequence continues at coordinate 12,840 of JAWWOH010000084.1, read as the reverse complement.
CGTCGTACGACGGCTTGAGCGACGTCCACGGGAACGAGCCACCCCAGTACGTCGGGTGGATGATCTCCGTGAGCACGGGCGGCAACACGATCGCGGACACCGGCAGCCAGGTGCGGGCGCGGACCCGCTGCGACAGCGCCACGAGCCGCGCGTTGCGGGTCGCGACCGAGCTGACCTTGCGGCTCTCGATGTCGATGCCGATGCCGTCGAAGTGCTGCCCGTTGACCTTGAACTGCATCATGGCGTCGAGGTGCATGAAGTCGGCCGACGGGCTCTCGAACGTCGGTAGGTACCACCCGACGACGCGGATGCCACGGACGTGCGCCGCTAGCAGGATCGCCCCCAACCGGTCGCGCGAGAGCAATGAGTACGGCGTCTTCGGTGACTGCTTGGCGGCTTGCAGGTAGATGGTCTTCACGCCGTTGGCGGCGGCGAACTGCACCGTACGCGCGGTGAAAGTGGGACTGGCGGTGAGCTCACGGGAGAAGTCGTAGCCGTCGACCCACGTGCCGAGTCCCTGGAACGAGCGCAGGTCGTCGTGGCCCGTGGGTGGTGCGACTGTCGCGTCCGCGGGCGCAGGTGCGACCACCGCGACGGCGCCGAGAACGGCGAGGGACAGCAGGACTGACCGCAGGCGCATCTGCCCAGCATCGGTGGTTGCGGCCGAGCTCGCGGCGTTATGCCGCAAGTGAGTCGCCGGCGAGCAGTCCTGCTCACCGTCGTCTTTGTCCGGCTTTTCCAAGATGCCCCGAACCCGCGACCCGTCTTCGTGCTCTACATCCCGAACCCAGAGACAGGAGCCCCCACGGTGACGCTCACGGACACCCTTCCTGACACGACGACGATTCCGCAGGAGCCGGAGCCCGGGACCCGCCTCGAGCAGCTGCTCGACACGGTCAAGGCAGCGGCCGGTTGGGTGCAGCGCCGGTTGCGGCGCTTCCGGGGTGTGCGGCTGGTCCGGCTGCTGCTCGTCTTGGCGCTCGTCGCGTTGGCGACGTTGGGCTACTCGGGTGTCCGCTACCTGCGTCCCGTTCAGGGGCGCGTCATCCCGCTGACGTCGGTGCTCAAGCTGGCCTCCCTGGGTTCGGTCACCGACGCTGTTCTCTACGACCAGGACGCGCGGGTGCGCGTCACGATCAACACGGGCGAGGTGGTCGTGGCGTCGTACACGCGATCCGACTCGGAGACGACGCGGCTCGTGTCGGCGCTGGCGAAGAGCAGTGAGGTGCGGGTCGAGCCGCAGACCGGCAAGCAGGTCGTGCGGCTGCTGATGCAGTTCCTGTTCCCGGTGACCTTGCTGGCGATCCTGTTCGGTCTGCTGCTGACGGCGAGTCGTGGTGAGGGCGGGGCGGCAGAGTTCGCGGAGTTCAGCAAGGTCCGGGCCGGTCAGCGCATCGACACCGCCGGTCCCAAGAAGCGCAAGGGCGTGCCGGCCGTCGGCTTCCATGACATCGCCGGCGCGCAGACGGCCGTGACCGAGCTCGCGGAGGTGGTCGACTACCTGAAGGCGCCCGAGCGGTTCCACGCGATGGGTGCGCTGCCGCCCAAGGGCGTGCTGCTGTTCGGTCCGCCCGGGTGCGGGAAGACGCTGCTGGCCAAGGCCGTTGCCGGCGAAGCGGGCGTGCCGTTCTTCAGCCTGTCGGGCGCCGAGTTCGTCGAGTCGCTCGTCGGGGTCGGTGCGGCCCGGGTGCGCGACCTGTTCGCCCAGCTGCGCAGCAAGGCACCCGCGATCCTGTTCATCGACGAGCTCGACGCGGCGGGGCGCAAGCGGGGTGCCGGGGTCGGTGGTGGCAACGACGAGCGCGAGCAGACCCTGAATCAGATCCTTGTCGAGATGGACGGCTTCGACGCGATCGCGGGTGTCGTCGTGATCGGTGCGACGAACCGTCCCGACATCCTCGACCCCGCGCTGCTGAGGCCGGGTCGCTTCGACCGGCACGTCGTCGTGGAGCGTCCCGATCTGACCGGCCGGTTCGACATCTTGCGGCTGTACTCGCAGGGCCGTCCGGTGTCGTCGCTGGTCGACCTCGAGCTGCTGGCCGCCCGCACGGCCGGGTTCACCGGCGCCGACCTGGCGAACGTGTGGCGCGAGGCTGCCCTGCTTGCCGTGCGCGCGGGCGTCTCGGTGATCGGTCCGGAGGAGCTCGACGAGGCGGTCCAGCGGGTCCTCGCCGGGCCGAAGCGGTCCAGTGGCGCGCTCTCGGACGAGGAGCGACGGATGGTCGCCGTCCACGAGGCAGGTCATGCCGTGGTCGCTGCCGCTCTCGGCCGCGAGGTCGACCGGGTCAGCGTCGTACGGCGTGGCACCGGCCTGGGCCACGCCGCAATGATGCGCGACGACCGGGTCGTCCTGAAGCGCTCCGAGCTGCTCGACCGGATGGCGTGCGCGCTTGCCGGCAAGGCCGCCGAGGAGATCGTGTACGGCGAGCCGTCCACCGGTTCCGAGGCCGACATCGAGGCTGCGACCGACCTGGCCCGCAACATGGCCGCCCGTTGGGGCATGAGCCCCGGCATCGGACCGGTGCGGATCATCGGCAACGACGCGGAGGTGTTCCTCGGCCGGGACCTCGCGTCCATGGCCCAGGTCTCGCCCCAGACCCTCGACACCCTCGACGCCGAGATCCGCATGCTCGTCGAGGAAGCGGAGCGGGTCGCGCTGACCAAGCTCACGAACGCGCGGACCGATCTCGTCACCCTCGCTGACCGGCTCGAGGAGCTCGAAACGCTCGAGGGGGCTCAGCTCGCCAGCCTGCTCGCGCCGTTGCGTCCAGGTGCGACACCCCCCGTCCAGCCGCGCGGCCGGCGGGTCCGGGAGTCCTGACATGAGGCCCCCGCGCCTCCTGCTCCACCGGCTCGCGCCCGCTGCCCTCGTGGTCGGCCTCGTCGTCCCGACCGGCAACGTCGCGCACGGTGCGACGTGCGCGGTCGACCTGGAGCAGCGCAACGCGTGGTCGCAGGTGAGCGGCGGACCGGGTGCCGTGGCCATGGCGGACGCCGACCCCTGCCACCTGGTCGCCGTACGCCCAGACCGCACGGTGCAGTCCAGCTCGGACGGTGGCGAGACCTGGTCCGACGTCGGGACGGCGCCGCAGCCCGCGCGTCGGCTGTTCGCGGCCGGCCTCGGTGAGGACCTCGCTCTGGCGCCGGTCGGCGAAGGCCTGTTCGTTTCGAAGGACCGCGGCCGGTCGTGGCAGGCAGCGTCCGGCCTTTCCGGGAGCGTCCTCGACGTGATGCCCGACGAAGGCGACAGCTCCACCGTCTACGCCGTGGTCCGCCCCGGCACCCCCGCGTCCCTACCTGCAGCCCTGCCGACGACGGTGGCGGCCGGAACACCCGTGTACGTCAGTCACGACGGCGCCGGAAGCTTCAAGGCGGTTGCTGCCACCAGCGGGCTCTCCGTGTCCGCGGTGGCTCCGGACCCTGGCACGCCCGGCCGGGTCTGGTTGGGCGTCGACGGCGCGGCGGGCGGCTTGTTCCTGTCGACCGACTCCGGCTCCAGCTTCCTGCGCAAGGCGGGCGGCGACGTGCGCGCGCTGGGCGTCTCACGGCTCGCGGGCGGCGGCAGCGAGGTCGTGGCCGCGACATCGGCCGGCTTCCTGCTGAGTCGCGATGGCGGCAACACCGTCTCCACGAAGTCACCGAACGTCGGCGCGACGGCGCTGGCACTCGAGTGGAACCACCCCTCGGCCTTCATGGCACTTTCCGACGGGCGGGCGATCCGCTCATCGACAACCGGCACCAGCGTCCGGGACCAGAGCAGCCAGCTGCCGACCAACTGCGGGGCAACCGCCCTTGCCCGCGATCGGTCCATCCCCTCGGTCTTCCTGGTCGCCTGCGCAGACGGGCAGGCCTGGCGCTACCGCTCGGACGGCACTGATCTGTCCGCAGCCGACAGCCCCGATTCGACGACGACGCTGGTCCCGGGGACCACCCTCGGTCCGGCGACGCCGATGCGGGTGCTGAGCAAGCTGAAGATCACCCAGCGAGGCCGGGGACAGGACGGCTCGATCGCGTTCGACGGAACGATCCTCTACTACGCGGACATGTCCGGTCCCGGCGTCGTCCACCGGCAGATCGCGCGGACCGGCAAGGACATCGGCGACCTGCACACGCGGGTGCCGCGCGGGATCCTGCAGCTCGCGTATGACGCCAACCGTCACCACCTGTTCGTGGTCGACCGGCACTTCAACGTCTGGGACGTCCGACTCTCCGATGGCAGCGCAACGATGCTGTTCAACTCGCCCGCTGACACCGCGACGTCGGGGGATGAGAACGATGACAACGACGAGGAGAACGCGAACCGGCCGTTCCCCGGGGCCTTCACCTATGACCCGGCGACCGACAGGTTCCTGTTCGCCAGCGATGGTGCCGACGGTTGGGACGAGTACGACCGAAGCGGGCACAAGACCTACAGCTGCGTCTCCAACAACCTGCCGACGGTCGTCACCGTCAGCGGCGGGACCGGCGACGCAAGCGTGGCCGGGCTGGTCGCCACCGGTGACGGCGAGGTGTACGTCGAGGCGGAGGACGACTCCACCGTCCTGCGGATGGACCGGTCCTGTCACGTGCTGGCGCAGTTCAGCCATGAGTACTTCAGCGAGGCCTACAACGAGAACGACTCGCTGGCCTGCGACACGACGTCGTTCCCCGTTGCCGCGGTGTGGATGAGGGACGCCGGGGCCGGGTTCATGGCGGCGTACGAGGTCCCAGGGGGTTACTGCGCGCTGCCCTCGACGGTGACCGTCACCAGCCCGCCCGGTGTCGCGGCCGGTCAGCGCGGCCCGGTCTGCGCAACCTTGCGGTTGCGTTCCACCGGCGCTCCGTTGTCGGGTCTTCCCGTCGACCTGCTCGTCGCCGGGCGCGGTATCGCCTCGCCCGTCAGCGACGCCAGCGGTCGTGCCTGCGCCGACTACGTCCCACTCGCGCGAGAAGCCGGTGCCGGCCAGGGGCCGGGCACGCACTCGGCCCGGCAACCGGTGCTGGCGGCGTTCCTGGGAACGGCGGCGTACCGACCGTCGTCGGCACGGCGCAGCGTGCTGGTCAGCAGCGAGATACCACCGCTGCCGCTGCCGCCGCGGCCGATCACACCGCCCGTGGCGGCCGTGCATCCAGCCGCGCCGCTCGTCGTCGTACCGGTCGTTCCGCCGGCACAGCCACCTCCGCCGCCGCCGAACGTGCCGCAGTCGCAACCGATCGCACAGGGGCACCCGGGCGCACAGCCCGGCGCGCAAGGTGCACCGGGAGGCGCAATGGCTCCGGAGGACGAGGAAGAAGTCGCGACACAATCGGCTGACGTGGCGGAGTTCCGGGCCCAGGAGGACCCGTCCATGCTGTGGCCGGCGGCCGCCGTGCCGCTGGCCGCCGGTCTGCTCCTCGGCGTCGCCGTCGCGCGCCGCCGGCGGGTGTCGCAGGTGCGCGGGCAGTGGGCATGATGAGGCGCATCGCAGTCGCGGCCCTGCTCGTGGTGGCCGCGGTTGCGCCGGCTGCTCGAGCCGTGCCACCGCTTCCCGTCGAGTCGGTTCCCTGCATCGCGGGCATCGTGCCGGAGCGGACCGTCCTGGTGGGTGGAACGTCGGTTCCGATGCCGGTCGATGCCCGGCCGGCCGGCTCCCTGCCGGCGCTCGGCGTACAGGCTTATGTCTTGCCGTCTGCTGACCGGGCGGCCCAGGTCGCTGCAGCTGTCCGCGCCCTGCCCGGGGTCGAGTGGGCACAGGTGGACCGGCCGGTGCACGGGCTTCGTACGCCGAACGACCCCATGTTCGTGCAGCAGTGGTCGCTGGACGCCGTGCACGCGCCGGCTGCGTGGAACGTCGAGACCGGCCGCCGCAACCACGTGCTCGTCGCGGTGCTCGACACCGGTGTCGACGCCTCGCACCCGGATCTGATGGGCCATGTAAGGGCCGGCGGCGACTTCGTCGACGGAGACACCGATCCCAGCGACGAGTTCGGTCATGGCACGGCTGTCTCGGGCGTCATCGCTGCCTCGACGAACAACAAGCTCGGCGTCGCGGGCATCAGCTGGGGCGCGACGGTCCTCGCCGAACGTGTCCTCGGTGCAGAGGGCAGCGGTTCGATGTGCACGGTGGCCTTCGGCATCGTGGATGCCGTGGACGCGGGCGCGAAGGTGCTCAACCTCAGTCTCGGCGGCGCGGGCGATGCGTGTCCGCTCATCATGAGCAAGGCGCTGTCGTACGCGCACGACCACGGCGCCCTCGTGGTCGTCTCGGCGGGCAACGACGGGGGGCACGGGAACCCCGTCGACTACCCAGCCGGTTGTGCCGGCGCGTTCGCGGTAGGGGCGACCGACCCGAACGACCACCGAGCCGGGTTCTCGGAGTACGGGCCACAGGTCGACATCACCGCCCCCGGTGTGCTGGTGCTGACGACCTCGTGGGAGAAGGGCGGGCAGCACGGCTACGCGTTCGAGTCGGGCACGTCACTGTCGGCACCCATCGTCAGCGGCGCGGCGGCCCTGCTGCTGTCGCGGCATCCGGAGTGGTCACCGGACCAGGTGCAGGCAAGGCTCATGGCGACGGCGACGGACAAGGGCAAGCGCGGTCGGGATGACTACTTCGGGGTGGGCATCGTCGACGTGGGCCGCGCTCTGCGTTAGCTCCGCAGCTGTACGGCGCCGTCCTCGGTGATGTGCCAACCCGGGTTGTGGGCGACCTCCCAGGGATGCCCGTCGGGATCGATGAAGACGCCTGAGTAGCCGCCCCAGAACGTCGTCGCGGGTTCGCGGCCGATCTGCGCACCGGCAGCGCGCGCCTCATCGATGACGGCGTCGACCTGCTGCGGCGAGCGAACGTTGTGGGCGAGGGTGATGCCGCCCCAGCCGCCGTTGTCGTGGACCGTGCTGTCCTCGGCCAGCTGGTCGCGGCCCCAGAGCGCGAAGACCAGACCGCCGGCCTGGAAGAAGAACACGTCGTCGTTGTCGTCGGGCACCGGTCGCCAGCCGAGAGCGCGGTAGAAGTCTGCCGCTCGGTTGACGTCGGCGACGCCGAGCGTGACGACACTGACTCGCTGCTCCATCAACCTCTCCTGATGTCGTCGGCCGTGACTCGCAGATCACGGAAGTCCTGTACGGCGAGGCGCGCGGCGGCGATGAACGCGGTCACGTCACTTCGTGCGCACGTGAAGATGTCGTCGATGACCTGATCCGGTGGCGTGGTCTCGCCGTAGCAGTCGTGCCACGCGAGCTCGGTCAGCTCGAGAACATCGAGTACGGCGCTCGCTCGGTCGCCGTACTCGCGCACGGCCCTCGGTTCACGCTCGGCTCTACGTTCGGCTCGGCTGATCGCCATGAGCGCAGGCTATCCACACCTCGAAATCTCTATGCACCGCAAGGGATTCCGGTCCGATTCTGTCGGAGGTCGGTGGCAGAGTCGTTGGCATGCCCACCTCGTCCGCGCCGGTCGACTTCGCGTCGCGTCCGTTACTGCCGGCGCTGTTGGAGCAGTCTGGGCAGTTGTCGCCGGAGAAGCTGGCGGCGTTCGTGGACGGTGCGGTGTCGCGATCTGAGGGGATGTTGTTCACCGCGACGCCGACTGAGGAGCTCGATGCGATAGGGCGCTGGCAGCGGGCCAAGGACCGGGCGTTCGCGGGGATGATGCGTGAGATCGTCGCGGGCTACAACCGGGCCTCGCGCGAGCAGCGCCAGTTCGCCCCGGACGAAGTCGGGCTGGCGGTCGGCGCGACGACCACGACGGGTGGCAACCTGGTCGAGCAGGCGCTCGCGGTCACCGCGCTGCCGGGGCTGCTGGAGGCGGTCGAGGCGGGGCAGCTGACCGAACGTCATGTCCTGCGGGTCCTCGATGAGCTGGACAAGGTCGATCTCACGCTCGAGCAGCGTCAGTGCGTCGTGCTGGTGATGCTGGCCCGTTATCGCGGGCAGGCTCCGGGCGAGCTCGGCCAGCTGGTCCGACGGCTGATCGTGCAGGTCGACCGGGCCGCAGCCGCTTCGCGGGAGAAGAAGGCCACTGCCGGGCGCAAGGTGTGGTTCAGCGGCGACGTCGACGGCCAAGCGCTGCTGCTGGCGCGTGGTCCGGCGGCGGCGATCGCCGCGATCCGCGCCAGCCTGGAAGCCACCCTTCCCGCGGACGCTGAGCCGGGGGATGAGCGCAGCACCGATGCGCGGGAGTTCGACCTGTTCGTCGACCTGCTCACCGGGGGTGCGACCGCTGGGTCATGGACCGCCGAGGTTCTCGTCCCGGTCTCGGTCGCCGAGGGCGGCGACGTCGAGCTCGCGGAGATCCCCGGCCTCGGACCGATCCTGCCCTCCACCGCACGCGACCTGCTCGACCAGTGCGACACGATCAGCCAGGCCAGCGTCGACGTCGACGGCCAGGTCATCGCCGTGAGCGACCCGATCCGTGTGCCACCGCCTGTGGACATCAGCGAACCTGCCAAGCCCGCGCCGATCCGCGACGAGATCCGGACGGCACTGCGGGCGATGACCGCTGCTCCCACTGCCCCACGTGCACTGAGCTACCGCGGCTACCGGCCGCCGACCAGGCTGCGCCGGTTCCTCGAAGCCCGCGACCGCACCTGTGTGTTCCCCGGCTGCGGACGACCCGCCCGCAAGACCGACAAGGACCACCGCCGGCCCTGGCCGACCGGTCCGACCAGCGCCGACAACGTCGACTGCCTGTGCCGCCATCACCACCGCGCCAAGCACGCGGTCTTCAGCGTCCTTCGCGACCCCGATGGCGACTACGTCTGGATCACCCGCGGTCGGTGGGTGTTCCGCCGACATCCCAAGGGCTTCTGACCGATCGTCACAGCCCGCCCCGCCACGACTGTCCGAATCCGTGGACGAGCGACCGCTCGCCCGCGGCTACGGCGCGCCCGCACCCGCTCGTGCTCGGGTAGTGACACGTCTTGTCCGCCGCCGCCGCGTTCTCCGGCTGATCAACGCGTCGGCGTCTGACCATGGAGCCGCCGCTTCGGCCCGGTGCTGCCTCGTTGATCAATGAGGCGCACGGACGCAGCGGGAGGTGGTCAGGAACGGCGGCTCTGATTCAACGGCTCTGGGCGGTAGGGCCGACGACAGAGCCGGGGAATCCCGCTGTCAGCCCCCCGAAAGGACGTCGTCGGCGTCGACGATCGTGTAGGCGTAGCCCTGCTCGGCAAGGAAGCGCTGCCGGTGCGCGGCGTACTCCTGATCGACGGTGTCGCGACTGACCACCGTGTAGAAGTGCGCGGTCCGGCCGTCCTCCTTGGGGCGCAGCACGCGCCCCAGCCGCTGCGCCTCCTCCTGCCGCGACCCGAACGTCCCGCTCACCTGGATCGCGATCGCCGCCTCCGGCAGGTCGATCGAGAAGTTGGCCACCTTCGACACGACGAGACCGGGGATCTCCTTGCGTCTAAACGCGTCGTAGAGCCGTTCGCGCTCGGCGTTCTTCGTCGATCCCTGGATGACCGGCATGTCCAGTGCCTCGCCGAGTTCGTCGAGCTGGTCGAGGTAGGCACCGATGACGAGGACCTGGTCGTCGTGTCGCTCGACGAGCTTGCGGACGACGGCGATCTTCGTGTGCGCCGTCGAGCAGATCTTGTACTTGTCCTCCGGTTCAGCCGTCGCGTAGACCAGCCGCTCCGCGTCGGTCATCGTGACGCGCACCTCGGTGCAGTCTGCCGGCGCGATCCACCCCTGCGACTCGATGTCCTTCCACGGTGCGTCGTACCGCTTCGGCCCGATCAGCGAGAAGACGTCACCCTCGCGGCCGTCCTCGCGCACCAACGTGGCGGTGAGTCCGAGCCGACGGCGCGTCTGCAGGTCCGCCGTCATCCGGAAGACCGGAGCGGGCAGCAGGTGCACCTCGTCATAGACGACCAGTCCCCAGTCGCGCGCGCCGAACAGCTCGAGGTGCGTGTACTCGCCCTTCCGCCGCGTCGTCATGATCTGGTACGTCGCGATCGTGACCGGCTTGATCTCCTTCTTCTCGCCGGAGTACTCACCGATCTCGTCCTCGGTCAGCGTCGTCCGCTTGAGCAGCTCCGACTTCCACTGCCGGCCCGACACCGTGTTGGTGACGAGGATCAGCGTCGTCGCCGATGCGCGCGCCATGGCAGCAGCACCCACGATGGTCTTGCCGGCACCACAAGGAAGTACGACGACGCCGGAGCCGCCGTGCCAGAAGCCCTCGACGGCGAGCTTCTGGTAGTCGCGCAGGTGCCAACCGTCCTCCTTCATGGCGATCTCGTGCGCCTCGCCGTCGACGTAGCCGGCCATGTCCTCGGCCGGCCACCCCACCTTGAGCAACGCCTGCTTGAGCCGACCGCGCTCCGACGGGAACGCGATGACCGTGTCGGGGTCGAGCCGCGTGCCGAGCATCGGCGAGACCTTCTTGTTGCGCACGACCTCCTCGAGCACCGCACGATCCGTCGTACGCAGCACCAGGCCGTGGACAGGGTCGCTCTCGAGCTTCAACCGGCCGTAGCGATCCATCGTGTCCGCGACGTCGACGAGCAGCGCATGCGGCACGGCGTACCGGCTGAACCGCACGAGGGCGTCGACGACCTGCTCGGCGTCGTGTCCGGCCGCGCGTGCGTTCCACAGGCCCAACGGCGTCAGTCGGTACGTGTGCACGTGCTCAGGGGAGCGCTCCAGCTCCGCGAAGGGGGCGATCGCCTGCCGGCACTCGGCCGCCATCGGATGGTCGACCTCGAGCAACAGGGTCTTGTCGCTCTGAACGATCAGCGGTCCGTCAGTCATCTTTCATCCCAACGCATCGGAGGTCAGTCACCTTCCTCGACGGGTGCGACACCCGTGATGCGATGTACGGCGAACGTCCTGTCCTCACCGCGCAGGTAGTCGTACGCCGCCACGAACCCGCCCTCGACCGAACGCGGCTCGACGACCCGCGAGGTCGCGCGGCCCTGCGCGTCGACATACCCGACCCAGACCTGCCGTCCCTCTCGCGCCGCGTCCTGCAGGAACGCGAGCGTGTCGGCCGTGCTCGTCCGGCTGGCCGGGGTGGCCGGGCTGCGCCGGGCCGCGCGCGCCGCTACGTCACCGGCCCGCAGCGCCGTCACGGCGAGCCGGGCCTGCTCCTCCTCGAGGACGTGCTCGGTACGCCGCGGCGGTCGGTGCCGCACAGCCGTACGCCGCGGCTCCGCAGCCGCGACCAGGAGGGCGCCATCCGCAGCCTCGGCGGCCGGCGCGTAGCCGAGCGACCGCAGCACGTCGAGCACCTCGCCCACCGGAAGCGCACTGGTGACGACCGTCGGCGCGAGCCGGCGCAGCTTCAGCACGGCGGCCTTCTTCGCTGCGAGCACCTCGCTCAGCAGCGCCTCGTCGTCGCATCGCAGGTACGACGTGGCCGTGCCGACCCGCAGCCGGCCGTGGCGACGCGCGACGTCATCGATCAGGTACGTGAGCGCCTGCGGGACCGGCGTACGCGAGCGCGACCGGAACAGCTCGTGCAGGTCACTCGCCGCTCGGCCGGCGTCTAGCGCGCGGCGTACCGACGACTCACTGACCCGGTAGACGGTCGCGCCGCCCGTCGACTCGACGTCTGCGGCGAGGCCGAGGTCGCGGGCGAGGTCGCGCTCGAGCGGTCCGGGTGCGACAACGGTCAGGTCGGGCTGCACCAGCACGTGGTCGAGCGGATCGGGGAACAGCGCACCGAGTGCGCGGGCGGCTTCCCGGTCGGTGCCCTCGACCAGAGCTCGGGCAAACGAAGCGAGGCCGCCACGACCGGTCACTCCGAGGGTCTCCGCCTCCTCGAGCGTCCATCGCGGCAACGACTCGCGCAGCCGTCCGCCGCGTCGCGGTGCCCGCCAGCGAAGCAGGTCCGTGACGCTCTCCGCGGTGGCTGCCGTGCCAGGTCTGGTCTCGAGCAGGACGTCGAGGACGCGTCGCCGCTCGGCCGGCGCGGCGGGCCAGTCGACATCTGGTCCGAGAGGTGCCGCGGCCTTGTCACGATCTCCCCGCTCGCCGACAAGGCGCGGCAGCCGCGGCAGCGCCAGCCACCCGCGGGCGAGGGTCGTCCAGCGCAGCTCGGTCGGCAGTCCCAACCACGCGTCGTACGCCGGCGTCGGCAGCCAGAGCGGGTCGAAGTCGGGGCTCTGGTCGACCAGACCCGCGCCGGCTGCGACCTCGATGAGCAGCGCCGCGATGGAGTCGGACGTCTCCATGCGTTGCGCGGCACGCTTGAGATCGCGAACCCCGACACCGCCGGCCCGCAGGACGCCCGGCGGATCGGCGGACCACTGCTCGAGCAGCGCTTCGGTCTTCGCGACGACGTCTGACGCGGCGTGAGCGGCCGCCGAGTCGATGCCCTTCGGCGTGGACGCGACGAGATCGGGAGGCGTCGGCCGCACGTCGCCGAGTGGCGATGCGCCGCGAACCAGGAGGCCGACCTCACGCGGCAGCTCGACGGTGCCGTTGTCGATCGCGACGAGCAGTCCGTGGGCGAGCAACCAACGCACGGGCGAGTCCACCGGCGCCGGATGAAGTGCGTCGCGTACCTGGCCGAGCGGCGGACCGGCCGCGAGCGTGGTGAGCACCTTTCGCTCTTCGGCGCCGGCGCGGTCGAGCAGCGACTGCAAGCGGGCCGGGTCCGCGAACAGGTCGACGAGACCGGCAAGTCCGTCGACCCCAGCGGCCGCCGCGATCGGCTGCACCTGCCGGTCGCTGTGCCGGGCGAGGCACATCGCGAGCGGACGACCCAGACCGGCCGGATGATGACCGAGCACCTCGCGCACCGCGCTCACGACGTGCAGGGCCCCGGCGTCCCCCCCGATCAGCGCGAGGTCACGCAGCCGCTCGAGCCCGGCCCCGATGTCGTGGCCGCCGACCAGCGCGACGAGCTCGTCGTACGACGTGGGCTGCTCCGA
>JAWWOH010000027.1:0-16476 GCA_033851845.1 Actinomycetota bacterium | reverse complement strand
GCTTGTGGCGAGGGTCAGTCGAGGGTGGGCTTGTGGCCCGCTCGAGGCTGCGAGCGTCCGGGACGTGTCGGAACATACAGCAACACTCAGTGGCATGACAACCCCGCTGTTGGATGGTTGTGCGAAGATTCTCGTTGCAAAAGGCTAACTAGAGTGGCGCTGGCTGCCGAAAGTAGTTAGCGTGCTCCGCCATCCCACAAGTTGGGAACCGACCAACGCTCAAGCGATGGAGGCTATTGATGGCTAGAACCACCACCGAGTTGAAGCAGCGACCTTCGGGCCGCCGCCAACCTCTGCGAGATGCCACGCTCGCCGCGCAGCTCGATGCTGCGCCGCGATCAACCGTTCAGCTCGAAGCAGCCCTGGTCGCAGAGGTCGACGCTCAGGCGGAGATCGAGGGAACGAACCGGGCTGCGCTAACCCGGAAGGCTTTGCGGTTGTACTTGGCTCAGGCCCGCGGCGAGGACGTGACTATGAAGGTGGTGACGCTCGCAGTGCCGAAGGCGGGGTGACACCGCCAGCAAGTGCCTCCCGCACATTCCCAGGCGGGACCTAGATCTCAACTAAGCGCCTGCCGCCGAGTGGCACTCAGACGGATCGGCTTCAGACGCACACCTCCAGCTCCATCTTGGGGGGCGCCGGGTTCTCGGCGCCCCCCAACTGTTGTCCGGCTGAGGCAAAGACCTCGGACAGGATTCTGTTCAGCTTCGGTTCACCTCCGGCAGGTCGACGGACGCCCCCAGCCGCCGCCCCTGTCTGCGGCGAGTTGCACACCAGAGGCGGTGGTTGCGACGGCCGCCGGTCCATCCGTCCGGAAGATCGGCTCTGTCCACGCGGAACGCGCGCGCCTCACGGCCGCTCATGCCGCGTCGCGGGCGGGGACACCGACACTGACCTTGGGCATTACTGCCGATGAAGGTCGCGGTTCCGGCCGATGCTCGCGGGCATGAACTCTGAGCAGGTCATGGTCCTGCTGGCCGCCGTGTCTGTCCTGGTGGCTGCCATCGCGGCCCTCGTCGCCGCGCAGGCGCGGCGCTCCGCGGGTGCGTCGGTTGCAGAAGTACGTACGGCAAACGATCTCGCGGGTAAGGCGAACCGCCTTTCGGGTGAGTCCAACGAGATCGCCAAGGCGGCGGTACAGCAAGCCGCGGCCGCAGCAACGGACGTCGCCTGGGACGAGATGCTCGCGGCGGTGGGCATGTTGCAGTCGTTTGACGCCGCCTCGAGTTCACAGCCTGTGGGCACTCTTCTGGCCAGCGTCAGGATTCGCGCCATTCAGCTGGTGGATCGCCTTCCCTCGGACACCTTTGGGGAGTGGGTCATGCGCGAGCAGAGGTTGGGGTTCGCACTGATGCGAGAGGCAACAGTGCACGGTGAACGTCACAAGCCGCTTACGTTGGATCAGGTGGTGGCAATCAACAGCCGCTTCCGCTCATGGGTCGCTGGCTACACGACGAACTTGCGGCTGTTCCGGACGAAAGGGCCGCTTGCCGACGTGTTGCAGCGCCTCGCAGAACTTGCTCGGGAGTCAGCCGACGACGTCGTCACGCGGAACGGGTGGGAGCCGCTGCAGGACGAGATCCCGGGGCTGAGCCCGCTCGATCCCAAAGAGTGACCGCCGTAGGGTGCCGGCACGTGGTGTACAACCTGAAGCGGAATGGGTCGAGGGTGTTCGCCGCCATGAAGGACGTAGCGGCGCCCGCGATGGTCGAGCGCCAAGAAGCGCGCCGGCTCATGCCGCTGGTAGTCGGGGCCGTCCGATCTTGCCCGCCCCTGCACCACAGAGCGGGTCGCGCAGGCGATCATTGCCGTCGCTGACTCAACCACTCATCGAAGCTAAGCAACTTGACGCTGGCGGACGAGTCGTCCCCCCACCGCTGAAGCGCTTTGCAGGCATAGCCCAGGTAGTCGTCCGCGGCTGCTCGCCACTCCTCGCTGTGTTCAGGTAGGGGGTAATCGACGAGTCGCGTGTCGACGTCAGAGACCGCTACACCTCCAGCAAACTCACCGACGGCGGCGCGGACACTGTGCTTGAGATGGCGCCACGAATGCGGCAACCGATGACCGGTGAGTTCGTAGGCGTCCACGAAGGACGCCATGGCTTCCGACCAGGCGCGCGGGTGGCGCGCTCCACCGGCCGCGCTCTCCCGAGTGAGGCCCTGCAGCCGTCGGACTGCGGGAGCAAGGAGACGCGCCGCCTCTCGGGCGAGGAGTTCCCGATCGCGTCGCCTTTCACGGCGGTAGGCCAGCCGGTCCGCGACCCCACGCCCAGAACCAAACCGATGCCGAGTGTGATCGCGGATGGGACAACGTCCATGTCCCCATCATCTTCTGAGGGTCCGACACCTTAGTGGTATCCGCTCACGCCGCTGAGCGGTAGCCCCATGTGCGCGAGCGCCGTCCGTACGTGGCGGTGGGCTCGACCACGGCTACGCCCTCACCGTCCACCAAGCCCAAGGAATGACCTGCGACCGCTCGATGCTGCTCGGCTCCGACGCCCTCTACCGCGCAGCCGGCTACCGAAGGGCGTGCAGACCGCCCGACTCGCGAGCAGGTTCCCGCAGACCATCCGGCCGGGGAGGGTGCCGTCGGCAGCGAGGCAACGACTGACCGGACGGCGGGCAGCGCAACTCCCACGCCAGCGGTTGGCACCGTGTTGATGGCGGCTATCGCCGGCGCTCCGGCGGCGCCCACGGCTGCGCCGGGGTCGTTTCTTACAGGGACGGTGGCTGCACACGATGCGGCGGGCAACTGGTTGCAATCGGGCTGGATTTCTGGGACACACTGCTCTGAGGCAGGGGCGATCTTTAGTGAGTCCGGCACTGGCGGCAACTGGGAAGACCAATGTTTCGATAACTCATTCCCGATGAAAGCCGGGGTCAATTACTACTTCGCGATTACCGACGGGGGACGTCCAACTGGACGAGCTGGCTCTACTGGAATGAATCCTGGTATCGGCTCGGTACGGTCGAAATGGCTGCTCCGCTCACCGCGGCGCCGTCATCGACTCCATCCGCCGCTCTCGGCGTCGGGAACTGCGTGATCGTCGCGTGTGCTGATCCTGCGGGCACGATCCTAGGTACCGGGGGCGTCGGTCTCGCGGCTTGTGGACTGGCGTTCGAGGTATGCGGACCGGCCGCGGGGGCGTACGGATTGTTCTATGGGGCGATCGGTGTTCTCCTCTCGGCGATGGGGCCAGTCGCCAACTGCACGGGTTTCGCATACGTGCCTCAATTTTCGACTGGCTACGTCTACACCGGCGGGACCGCGTACTGCGGCTCCGGCGTCTATGCCCTAGGAAATACTGCCTTCGCGCAGGAGAACGGTAGTAGCTTCGCCGGCTCGGGAACGTCGTGTAACTACTGTTCCCGTATCGACATCAGCCTGCCGGGCTTCCCGGCCGACTACTACGGGGACTACACCTCGAAAGAGAGCTACTGGTCGGCAGACTCCAACGGTCAGACAATTGATCGAGGAGATCGGTATGCCGGGCCCAGTTGTCAGTGCCAGTAGGTAGTTTGCGGGGCCTCGTCCGGACCCGCACCATCCGGGTCCGGACGAGGCGACGTCGAGGCCGTGATGGCTCCTAACACGACGGGTTGAGGGGCAACATTGTTTTCGCACATCTCGGTCGCAGGACGAGTCATACTTGGGCTTTGCATTCTCACGCTCGTGGTCTGTGTGGGTGTCGAGCAATCAAGCCGAAACCTCGGAAAGCAGCGCGCTGCTGAGGCGGTATCTGGCCTGGCGATGGGGCTGGCGGGCGCAACGATTTGGCTTGGGCGAAACCGAACCTGAATGTGGCGACGCCGATGCGGCGGCCGCTCGCGTCGCGCGGGATCGCGCGTCACGACACCTCAGAGAGTCCGCCAAGAATCAACAGCTCGCCTCGCTTCGGGCCCTCGGCATGGAGATGTCCAGACCCTGCTGGCCACGAACCGCTTGAGCCTGTAGTTCTCTCGCTCCAGCGGCTTGGGCGGATGCGCCTCGTCGTTGTCCATCGCGCCTTACTTCTGACGCCATCGATAGAACGTCTGCTCGCTGATCTGGAGCTTCTTGCACAACCTCGAGATCGTCGCGCCCTGCCCCTGCAGTTTCTCCGCGTCACGCAACTCGGCGACGGTCTGCTCTGTGCGAAGCTCTAAGCCGCCGCCACCAGGAACCCACACCAGTCCCCTGACTCGAAGTCAGACCTCGAGCGAGATAAGCCGAAAGTCGGCGCCGCACAATGCGCATCACGCGCGATGACGGATGCCGCCGAACAAGGTCCCGGACCGGCGCCGCTCGCTCGGCCCAGACATCGCGCACGGGGATCACCGCTCGAGATCGCGGACGACGCGTGAATGCCCGCCGAAACTGGTTACAGCATCGCGGTCGCGCGTCCTGGCCGGAGCCGAGCGGCCGGCGACCACGATGCTCGAGGGCAAGCGCCCCGAAGGGGCGCGCGGCAGCAGCCGCCCCCGACCGCGACGGAACTCCTCGGCCACGGCGGCGCATCCAACCCGCCACGGCGCGACGGCAATCCGGTTCTGCACAGATCTGGGGCGTGGCTTGCGCGCTCACGGGTTCGTGAGCATTCTGTGAGCATCCGGGCATCAGAAAGGCCCGCCGCATCCGCGACGCACCTGTCTGACCTGGCACTTTGTAGTAGCGGGGGCAGGATTTGAACCTGCGACCTCTGGGTTATGAGCACTCCGCAGGAAGCAGTCACTCGGCCGCGGGCTCACGAATCGGCGCCACCTCGGCGTCGTCCGCGGGTGTGCGCTTGGTGGTCATGTACTCGTCCATCCGTCGCCGCCCGTCCTCGAACCGCTCTCGCATGAGGTGCGTGTAGACCTCGGCGGTCATCGCCGGGCTCTTGTGCCCGAGGCGCTGCTGCACCTCGAACAGGGTCAGCCCCGCGTCGAACATCAGCGACGCAGCCGTGTGGCGCAGGGTCAGCCAGGTGACGCGCTTGGCCAGGTCCCCGCGCCGGACGGCCGGGCGAACGACGTCGCGGCTGAAGTTCGAGCGCAACGGATGGGTGCCGGCCCGGGACAGGAACAGGAAGTCCTCCCGGCCGCTGCCGTCGCAATGCTCGACGAGGTGCCGCTCGAGCTCGGCCATCACCATCGCCGGGACCGGCACGACGCGGTAGTCCGAGGTCTTCGAGAACCTCTTGACGTAGGTCTTGGCGCTGATCTCGTTGACCACCAGCCGGCCGATGGCGATCTCCTGGCGGAGTGGGTTGATGTCGCATCGGCGCAGCCCGAGCACCTCGTTCCAGCGCGGCCCGACCCACGCGCCGAGGAACACCATCGCGGCATACCGGCCGTTGGTCTTGAGGCCCTGGTAGCCGCCAGCCGGATCGACCAGCCCCGCCATCAGGCGGTCGACCTCGACCGCCGTCAGCACATCGTCGAAGCCCTTGCGCAGGTCGGGCTTCTTGGGCAGCGGGACGTCGATGCAGGGGTTGGCGATGATGCCGTCCTTGATGGCCCGCCGCAGCGGCCCGCGAAAGACCGTGTAGCAGCTGCGGACCGACTGCGGCCCCATCTTGCGGCCCAGCATCAGCACGTAGTCGTCGACGTCGGACGGTCGGATGCTCGACAGCGGCCGGGCCGACCAGTACGGCAGGACGTGCAGCTTGGCGCGGCTGTCGTCGGCGACCAGCCGGGTCAGCTCGACCTGCCGGGTGGCACGCCAGCGGTCGTAGTACACCTGATAGGGCGTGTCCCGCTCCTCCCGCGAAACGTACTGGCCGCGGCGCAGCTCGCGCTCCACCTCGCCCTGCCGGTCGAGCAGCGCCTCGGGCGGGCGCCGGCCGGGCTTGCCCTCGAACCGCTCGGTCCGCTCCCGACCGCTTCCGTCTCGGTAACGCAGCTCCCATCCGTTACGCCGGTACGACGCACTCGCCATCGCCTTCTCCTCACGATCTTGACCACAATCTGCCCACAAACAGGCCGAGATCTGCTGTCACAGGCCGATCGTCAAGATCACGCGACGAGAGGTGAAACCGCAGGTCAGAGCCGTCTTTTGCTGGCCTGCAGCATGGGTCTCAGATGGGCCGCTTCTTAGCTCCGGAGGTAGAAGCGCAGGTTCGAATCCTGCCGGGGGCACTCACGCGACCGAGCGGCGCAGGCGTCGTACGACGAGCGCACCGAGCAGCGCGAGCGCTCCGAGCACGGGCCAGCCCAGGCCGCCGGTGGCCGGCAGGCCGCCGCCCCCACCGCCCGATCCAGGACGGGTTGCCGGCGGAGGCACGCGCACCGGGCCGACCGAACCGGCCTTGCCCGCGCCGACGAGGAAGTCGAAGGCCGCCGTCCCGTCGACGGGGTAGAGGAAGCCCTGCGCCTCCGGCGCGGAAACGTTGCCCATCGAGAAGGCCGTGCCGGAGTAGAGCCGGGAGCCGGCGGTGGCGGGAACGACCTTCGGCCGGCCGTGCGCGTCGGCGGCGCCGAGTGCCTTGAGGTACTTGCGCGGGACGCTCATCCGGATGACGCCGCCGCCGTCGGTGTTGACATCGAGCGGCACCGCTGTCGCACCGGGGTAGGTCATGCACTTGGGCTCGTAGCCGTTGACGCCGGGCGTGCTGATGCAGGTGGCCGACCCGGTGGCGAAGTCGTCGAAGCCGCCGGCGAACCCGCGGGCGGGATCCCAGTGCACGGACACCGATGCCGGCTGGTAGCCGTTGACCCAGCGGAACGCCCAGATCAGCGACGACGCGTCAGCTCCGGCGAGCGCGGCTTGCAGCGCAGAGTCCCCGAGGTCCTTGACCCGCATCGTCACGGTGACCCCGCCGTCCGGCACCAGAGCCCGCGTCTTCAGGTCGAACTCCGGCGCGACCTCGACCGACAGGATGTCGAGGCCCGGCTGGTTCGTTCTCGCTGCCGGCGGGGGCGCGACCGGCAGGCTCAGACTGGAGGCGGAGTACGGCGACTGGGCGTCGCCGGCGGGGTCGACCTGGCTGGTGCGGATCACCGGTCGACGCTCCGCGACCGTGCCGCCCGCATTGGACGGTCCGGTGTTCTGCACGAGCACGTGCGGGATGGCCACCGGTCCGCTCTTGGCATCAGGCAGCTTGCCCGACTCGTCGTACACGACGACGAGCCGATGCGTCGTCGGGTCGAGCGCGATCGCGAAGAAGTCGGCGAGGCTGCGGTCACCGCCGAGGGTGCAGGCGAGACCCGACAGGCAGACCTGGTCGAAGTGCATCGGGTGCGTGGACGCGGCGACCTGGGTGAACGACGGGTTGGCCGCCAGCCCGTTGAGGGTCTGGGCGACGTAGACGTCCCAGCGGCCCTTGAAGGTGTCAGCGTCGGCGACGCCCGCCGTCGTGCTGCCGTACCAGGCGATCGCGGCCCGCCCCGGGGCGCCGGAGGCGACCAGCCACGGGAACACGAGCGTCTGCGTCGGCGGCCTGTCGACCTGGAGGGGTGTCGACCAACCGGGGTTGGCGTCGACGTTCTTGCACTGGGCGATCTTCCCGGCGGGGAGGTACGAGAACATCGCGTGGAAGTCGCCGGTCTTGGCGCCCTTCT
Source organism: Actinomycetota bacterium (assembly GCA_033851845.1). Classification (GTDB taxonomy): domain Bacteria; phylum Actinomycetota; class Actinomycetes; order Mycobacteriales; family SCTD01; genus RYN-124. Next base: position 8,956 of record JAWWOH010000027.1, on the reverse strand, counting down.
CACCCCACGACGCGTAGATGTTGCCCGCGTTGTCGTGGTCGACGACGACGAAGCCGTTCGAAGGGTCACGGTCGGTCTTGGCGATGAGGCAGTCCCGCCAGGAGTCACCGGCATCGGTCGACAGCGCCAGGTGCACCGTGTTGCCGCTGTTGTAGCCCGCGTAGATGAGCGGCTTGTCCGGGTGCTCCGTGTTGTGCGTGGTCACCGTGTCGGCCTTGAGCGGGCCCGGGAAGTCGGCGGACGGCGCGATCTGCTTCTGCGCGGTCGCGCCGCACGGGCCGTAGCCGGTGAACGTGAGGCCGCCGTCGGTGGACTTCTGCGCGACCGTCGGGCCGGACAGGTCGTTGTAGATGAGGAACTCGGTCTTGTCGTCGATGAAGGTCGTCCACTGCCGGTCGGTGGCGCCGGAGCAGCTAGACGGCGTCGCTGCGAACGACGCGCCGTTGTCCTCGCTGCGCGCCGTCGTGAAGTCGGTGTCGGCGAGCCCGATGTAGGACAGCGTGTAGTTGCCCGCTGCGTTCTTCTTCTTGCCCGTCGCGAGGTAGCAGTCCCCACCGCCGCGATCGGCGAGCTGGCCGCGCGGCGGTGTGCCCAGCAGGTGGAACTGGTCGCCTCCGTCTGTCGAGACCTGGGCGTAGTCCGCGCCCGTCACGAAGCCCGTCGGACCGCAGGTGTAGATGCGGCCCTGTGCGTCGATCTCGATGTTCGGCTCACCCTGGTCGCGCTGCGGATCAGCGGGTTGACCGGGTCCGAAGGACAGACCGCCCGAGGCAGCGACGGCCGGCGAGGGACCGCCCGGAAGGGCCGGGACGACGGCAGCCGCCGCAAGGGCGAGCGCGATCGCGGCGAACCGGGCCCGGCGGGAAGGAGCAGCCATGCCCGAATGGTCGCACCTGTCAGGCGCGAGCGCGAACTCCCTCGCGCACCAACCAGATCGCGGCGACGGCGCCCTCGGCGTACGCCGATCGGAGCTTCTCCGCGAACCAGACCGGCTCGTACATGTTCGGGATCGGACCGATGGCGCCGACGTCGACGTACCGGTAGAGCAGGACCGCGCCGACGCCGGCCAGCCCGATGAGACCTGCGGCCGCCCACACGAGCCGGTGGTCGGACACCAGCAGGGCGATGGCGATCGCGATCGCGATCGCTGCCTCGATCCGGAACAACCAGCCCTGGGTGATCGTGCTGCCGACGGCGTCGTAGTCGCCCGCCAGGTGCAGGTGCACCTTCGCGTCGTAGGCGAGCCCCGCCACGGCGACAGCCGCAAGGAGGAGCGACAGGCGGCTGCGCCGCAAGAGGTTCATGTACGGCGTTCGCTCCGGGCGAGCGCTCGGTTCAGGCCTCGCCGGCGACGAGCACGGGCTGGGTCGTCCGCGGCGGGGCGGTGCGGCCCTTCTCCTTCGTCACCATGAAGGCGCGGACGCTGTCGGGTGACTGGCGCAGCTGCAGGTTGACGACGGCGACGTCGTCGGCGTTGACGTCGAACACACCGACCGCGCTGACGTCGCCGAACGTCGTCTGCTCCCACAGCACGTAGACGGAGCTGGTCGCGTCGTTGCGCGGCATGCCGGCCATGACCAGGGACGCGCTCTGACCGTTGAGGATCAGCGTCCCGTGGCCGCCGTCGCCCTTGAGGGCGATGAGCCGCGCGTCCGGACCAGTGAGGTTCTTCACGGCAGCCGCGAGCCTGTTGTTCACGCTCTGCTGGTCGTCACGGTCGGTCATCAGCCCGTGAACGAAGACGAGAGACACCATGAGCACGACGACCGCCGCGGCCCCGAGGGTCGCCGTCATCAGCCGGGTGCGCATCGACCGCCGCTCGCGCGCTGCGTCGAGGGACAGGGGCGCCGGAACCGCACCGGTCCGAGCGGACTCGGCGATGCCGGCGCGAATTCCCTCCAGCAACGAGGGCGGCGGCGTCTCGGCATCGGCGGCGTAGGCGAAGTGCGCGAGCGTCTCGGTGTGCTCAGCGAGTGCACGTGCGCAGGTGGCGCATCCACGAAGGTGGCTGACGAACTGCTGGTCGTCGTCGGGCTCGAGCGCGGCAAGGGCGTAGCCGACGGCGAGCTCCTCGTAGGGCACGTGGCCGGTGTCGTGGGTGCTCACAGCGTGGTCCTCGGCGAGATGGGGTGCGTCGAGTTGTCGTCGTCAGGGGCACTCGTCTGAACCCCGTCGAGCCCGTCCTTGAGCCGGCGCATCCCCATCAGCATCCGCGTCTTCACGGTGCCGAGCGGCGTGGCGGTCAGGCCGGCGATCTCGCGCTGCGTGTACCCGCCGAAGTAGGCGAGCACGAGCGCTTCGCGCTGGGCGACCGGCAGCGTCTGCAGCGCCGTGCGGACGCGCTCGCGCCGGATGCCCGACCAGACCTCGTCGTCGACCTGCGGATGCTCCGCCGGGCGCTCCTCGAGCAGCTCGGCGGTGGTGCGGCGCTTGCGGTGGTTCTCCTCGCGGCGTACGGCGTCGACTGCCTTGTGGTGCGTCATCGAGAGCAGCCAGCTCGAGAACCCGCCGCGGCTTCCGTCGAACCGGTGGGCGTCGCGCCAGACGGTGAGGAACACCTCCTGCACGACGTCCTGAGCGAGCTGCTCATCGCTGAGGATCCGACGGGCCAGGCCGTAGCAGGCGCTGCCGTACCGGGTGTAGAGCGCCTCGAGGGCACCGCCGTCGCCCTCGGTCACGCGTGCCACGAGCGCCCGGTCGTCGAGGTCTTCGTGCGTCGTCGGGCGGTCAGCGCGGGCGTGCGCGCCACCCCGGAGGACTCTCGGCACGATCACCTCAACTGCGCTCACACCAGGCATTCGCACGACCCGACCTCTTGGATGGGTGCCGATGCCTTCGCGCCGACCCTACGCGTGCGCATGGTCGTGCTCGTGCTCCAGCAGGCAGGCGAAGTACGCCGTCACGCCGGTGTCGACGCCCCGCGCGTCGACGACTCCGGTCCGGACCGGCTGACTGGGGCAGGTGTGCGCGTGCTCGTCGCCGTGCGAGTGCTCGTGCGAGCCCGTCGCCGCCAGCGCGTTCGTGCTCGCGGTACCCACCAGGACCAAGCCCGCAGCCGTCACCGCGGCCCAGCGGATGCCCAGCCGGGCCCGCAGCGCGCCCGGCCGGCGGGCCAGCAGGATCGCTGCGAGTCCGACGGGGACCTCCAAGGCGCAGCAGATCAGATCGGGAAGCCCGAACGACTCTGGCTCGAACGCCTCCGGTCCCAGCGGCAGCCCGACCGTGCGGCTCTGCAGGTAGACACCGACGAAGGCCAGGGACACGACGCCACCGGCGAGCAGCCATCGCGGGGAGTCGCGCCGCACGACCGCGACGGCCCAGAGCAGCTGCAGGACGCCGGCGACGACGAACCCGATGCCCAAAGGCTGGTACTCGGCCAGGTGCTCCGGCGCGAAGGCCAGGTGGATGGCACCGGCGCCGACGGCTGCGGCGGCGAGGACGAAGCGGGCGGCGACGCGCTGGGTCACAGGAGGCATGCCAGGTGTTCGCACCAGATGCGTGGCCGGATGGGGCAATCCGAAACGGCCGGGCATGCGAAGACCAGTCCGTGACCAACAGCCGCAAGCCCACCCTGCGCCACCCCGTCGCCGCGGCAGCGGTGCTCTCGGTCCTGCTGACGACCGCGGCCTGCGGCGGATCATCAGCACCCGGCAGCACCGCGGCGTCGACCACCAAGGCCGACGCATCGGTCAGCACCGCACTGCTCGCGTTCGACCCGAAGGACGTGCGCATCAAGGCCGGTCAGACGGTCACCTGGGTCGGCGGCGACAACATCACGCACGTGCTGGTCGAGGGCACGTACGAGGTCGGCGCCGACGGCTTGCGCACGAAGGACAGCGACGACAAGGCCTTCTCGCTGAAGCTCACCAAGAAGGGCCAGCAGGTCAGCCACACCTACGACAAGGCCGGCACCTTCAGCTACTTCTGCACGATCCACAAGGGGATGAACGGCACCGTCACGGTGTCGTGAAGGTCTCCTGATCGCACTCCCCCTTACGGCCGCTCGTCCGAGCGTGCCCTGACCCTGCTCGCTCTCACGGAAGAAGACCCTTCATGCCACGCACCTCTCTCAAGCTCGCCGCAGTCGCCGTCGGTGTCGCTCTCGCTGCCACCGCATGCGGCGGCAGCAGCACCGGCGACAACGGAGCGGACGGCTCGGCCGCCTCCCCCTCGGCCGCCGCTGACGCTGCGGGCAACGCGACCGCCGTCGGCCAGGCCGCGACGACGACGAAGGCTGCCGCGCTGCGGGCCGGCCTGACCTACCTGCTCGAGGAGCACGTGCAACTGGCCGGCATCGCGACCGGTACGGCCATCGCCAAGAAGGGCGACCTGAAGGACCCAGCGGTCCAGGCCGCCGTCGGCGCGCTGGACGCGAACTCGGTCGCGCTGAGCAAGGCGGTCGGTTCGGCGTACCCGATGGCGGAGAAGCCCTTCCTCGCTTCGTGGCGCCAGCACATCGGGTTCTTCGTCGACTACACCCTGGGCAAGGCGACCAAGAACCAGGCCATGACGGCCAAGGCCATGAAGGACCTCGACGGCTACCGCACCAGCTTCGGTCAGCTCATCAACTCCGTCGTCCCTGAGCTGCCGGCAGACGCCGTGGCCAACGAGCTCAAGCCGCACGTCGCCAGCCTCTTCGCCGCCATCGACGCGCAGGTCGCCGGTGACCCCAAGCAGTTCCAGCTGCTGCAGGACGCGGCGAACCACATGCCGGGCACTGCCGCGATCCTCGCCGGCGGCATCTCGACCAACCTCAAGCTCGGCGCCGCCGACACGAAGGCGTCCGACCTGCGGGCCGGCCTGACCGCGCTGCTCACCCAGCACGTCTACGCGGCCGGGATCGCCATCAACACGGCCGTCGCCAAGGGCGGCAACCTCAAGGACCCGATGGTCGTCGGCGCCGTGTCGGCACTCGACGCCAACTCCGTCGCGCTGAGCAAGGCCGTCGGCGCGGCGTACCCGAAGGCCGAGGCGCCGTTCCTCGCCTCGTGGCGCCAGCACATCGGCTTCTTCGTCGACTACACCCTCGGCAAGGCGACCAAGAACCAGGCCATGACGGCCAAGGCCATGAAGGACCTCGACGGCTACCGCACCAGCTTCGGTCAGCTGATCAACTCGGTCGTGCCGGAGCTGCCGGCAGACGCCGTGGCCAACGAGCTCAAGCCGCACGTCGCCAGCCTGTTCACGGCGATCGACGCGGTTGTCGCGGGTGACCCGACGGCGTTCGCCAAGCTGCAGACCGCGGCCGGTCACATGCCGGGTACGGCCGCCATTCTCTCCGGCGGCATCGCGGAGAACGCCAAGCTCTCCTAGGACCCGATGTCGGCAGGGCGCGTCCGCGAGGACGCGCCCTGCTGCATGTCCCGGGAGTCGATCAGGTGCGGCTCCGCCAGCAGCATCCGCACGATCCGGGCCAGCTTCGCGGCGTGCGCGCCGTCAACGAGGCGGTGATCGGCGGTTGCCGTGATGACAAGCTGCGGCCGGACCGCGACCTTCCCGTCGACCACCAGGGCTGCGTCGGAGACCGCTCCTACGCAGACGTACAGCGGGACGCGGGCGGCCGGCACCGGCGCGACGTACCCCTCGTCCAGCCCGAAGGACCCGATGTTGGTCACGAACAGCGACCCGAGCGGGTGCGCCGGCTGGCCGAAGGCCCGGACGCCGATACCGCCGTTCAGCACCGACGCGAGCGCGATGACCGGCCGCAGCAGGAACCACGGCACGAGTCGGGCGATGCCATTGGTCGTCTGGAAGTCGCGGTCGCTCCGGGCCCGCAGCCGCTCCGCCCCGGCGACGAGCTCCGCGGCAACCTGCGCGACGGTCTTCGTGTCCGCAGCGCGCACCTTCGTCGGAGCCAGGTCGTCGCCGCCCTCGATGTCCACGGCAAAGGCGACGTCGTACGACGAGAAGGGAACGATCCGCCCGAAGACCACCCGGTTGTGGAACGCCGGCACCTGCTCGACGCCGCGTTGGAAGGCGAGCCCGACGACTGCGGCGGGGCTGACCGGCGTGCCCGTAGCGGCCCGCTGCTCGGCACAGAAGGCGAGCACCGCCGTCGCGTCGACAGCCATCCGCGCGTGCAGCCGACCCTCCCGGGGGGCGCGCCAGGTCGCCACCGCGATCTTCCGACGGACGCTGGGACGGCGTCCTCCGGGCTGGGGCATCCGCCTACCCTGCCACTCGTGACCGCCGGCTACAGCGGAACGCCGCTGCCCCGCAAGCTCGGCGTGAAGCCGGGCAGCCGGGTGCTGCTGGCCGGCGCACCGGCCGACTTCGTGCTCGACGGGGTCGAGACGCACAGCCGCGCCGGCACCACGCCGTACGACATCGCCCTGCTGTTCGCACCGACCCAGGCGCGGCTGGCGACGCGGTGGCAGCCACTGGTGGAACGGCTCAGCGTCGCCGGCCGGCTGTGGGTCTGCTGGCCCAAGCGCAGCAGCGGCCGGCAGACCGACCTGTCGGAGAACGACGTGCGCGAATACGGACTGGCGCAGGGCCTGGTCGACGTCAAGGTCTGCGCGATCGACGAGACCTGGTCCGGCCTGGCGTTCGTGCGACGGCTCGCCGACCGCTAGCCGTACTGACCGGAGTCAGCAGCGCGACGGAGCGGGCGCCCGGCCGGTGACCAGGTAGGTGTTGACCGGGTTGACGATGCAGGCCGGCGCGCTCGCGCGGTAGGCCGTGTGGCCGTCGCCGACGTGGGTGAGCAGCACGCCGTTGTCGAGCTGCCCAGCCAGACCCTGCGCCCAGACGTAAGGAGTCGCGGGGTCGCGCGTCGTCCCGATGACGACGATGGGCGGTGACCCGGTGCCGGTGACGGCGTGCGGCCGGCCGGTCGCTGCCACCGGCCACTGCGCGCACGTCGCCCCGGACCAGGCGATGGCCGGGCCGAACCGCGGGGCGTACGCCTTGGTCTTCTCCGCGAGCTGTTGGTACGGCGCGGTCCCCTTCGGCCAGGGCTTGTCGATGCAGTTGACGGCGTTGTTGGCGTCGATGGTGTTGGCGTATCCCTTGTCGGTGCGGTCGAGGTAGATGTCGCTGAGCTGGAGCAGCAGGTTGCCGTCACCGTTGTTCGCATCGGCCAGCGCCGAGCCGAGGAACTCCCAGTAGCTGGTGCTGTAGAGGGCCTGGCCGACGCCGTACGAGAACTCACCGGGACCGACCGTGCGCTGGCCGTCTCCCGGCAGCGGGCTCCGCTCGACCTTTGCCTTGAGGGCGTCGAACGCCGCGCCGAGGTCGCCGCTGACCTGCTGTCGGAACCCGCAGGTGGAGCGGTGCTTGTCGCACCAGCCGAGGAAGGAGCCGAGCGCCTGGTCGAAGCCGCGTGCCTGTCCCTCGAGGAGCTGGTCCCATGTCGAGCGGGGGTCGAGCGCGCCGTCGAGCACCATCGCGCGGACGTGGGTCGGGAACTGGTCGAGGTAGGCCGCACCGAGCGACGTCCCGTACGAGTAGCCGAGGTAGGTCAGCTTCGGCTCGCGCAACGCCGCGCGGACGCTGTCCATGTCACGGGCGGCGTCTGCAGTGGAGACGTGCGGAAGGATGCGGGCCGACCGCTTCAGGCAGCCCTCGTCGAAGCTCCGATTGGCAGCGACGAGGGCGTTGACCTCGCCCGCATCGTCGGGATCGGGGTCGACGTGCACGAACCGGTCGAACTCGGCGGTCGTCGCGCAGTGCACGGGCTCGCTACCGGTCGTTCCGCGGGGGTCGAAGGCCACCAGGTCGAAGCGCTGCCGGATGACAGCCGGTGCGGACCCCTTCGCGAAGCCCCGCAGGAAGTCCACGGCCGAGACCCCTGGACCCCCGGGGTTGACGAGCAAGGAACCGACCCGCTGCGCCGGCCGGCTGGCCCGGATCCGGATGAGCCGGAGGCGGACGTGCCCGGCCGGCGGGTTGGCGTAGTCCAGCGGCACGGTGAGATCCGCGCACTGGAAGCCGTCGCGGCAGCTGTCCCACGCTAGCGGCGCCGATGTCGGGACGCCGGCCGCGGGCGACGCCGTCCCGGCTGCGGTCGGCGAGGCATCGGGCGAGGACGACGGGGCCGCCGGCGACGGCTGGGTGGGACCGGGGGAGGCCGCCTCCGGGCTCGAGCTCCCCGCGCATGCGGTGCCCAGCAGGAGCAGGCAGAGGACGGCGGCTGAGAGGGGGTGGGGTCTCACCCGGACATCTTGCTGCACGACACGTCGTTTGAGGGGAGTTCCCGCACGCCGAACGCGCAGGGACGATGATGTGACCGTGAAACCAACGGACGTCGGGGATCCGGACTACTTCCACCAGGTCGTGGACTGCCAGTACGCCTGCCCCGCCCACACGAACGTGCCGGAGTACATCCGGCTGATCGCGCAGGGTCGGTTCGACGACGCCTACATGGTCAACCGCGAGTCCAACGTCTTCCCGGCGATTCTCGGCCGGACCTGCGACCGCCCCTGCGAGCCGGCCTGCCGCCGGGAGCGGGTCGACGGGGCGCCGGTCGCGATCTGCCGGCTCAAGCGGGTGGCCGCCGATCTGCGCGGCGACATCAGCGACCGGCTGCCACGTGCTCCGGAGCAGCGCAACGGCAAGCGGATCGCCTGCATCGGCGCCGGCCCGGCGTCCCTGACGGTCGCCAACGACCTCTTGCCGCTCGGCTACGCGGTGACGATCTACGAGCAGTTCGAGAAGGCCGGCGGCCTGATGCGGACCAACATCCCCGCCTTCCGGTTGCCGGCGGAGGTGCTCGACGAGGAGACGCAGGTCATCCTCGACATGGGCGTCGACATCCGCTACGGCACGCCGGTCAAGAGCCTGGGCGCCCTGCTCAAGGAGGGGTACGACGCCGTCTTCGTCGGCACCGGCGCGCCTCGCGGAAAGGAGCTCGACCTCCCCGGCCGCTGGGACGAGACGGGCGACTCCCACATCCACATCGGGATCGACTGGCTCGAGTCCATCGCCTTCGAGCACATCGACTCGGTCGGCGAGC
>JAWWOH010000025.1:0-2549 GCA_033851845.1 Actinomycetota bacterium | reverse complement strand
CAGTGCGTCGCTGACTCGACCACCGGATTGCGGAGGCTCCCGACGGCGGCCGCGGCGTCCGCCCCCGACAGGACGGTCAGCCGCAGCGTCGCGCGCAACGACGCTTCGACGGCCGTCAGTGCGACCTCCCCGTTTCCCTGCGCGTAGTGCGGATCGCCCGTGTAGAACAGTGCGTCGTCCACCTCGACCGGAAGGTAGACCGACGTCCCGACCTGCGCCCATTTGATGTCGATGTTTCCGCCGAAGTCACCGGGCGGGACCGAGTGCACCGGCTCCGTCGTCGCGGGCGCCACACCCATGAGGCCGAGGAACGGATCGAGCGGGAAACAGGCGCGCCGCCCGTCCTGGGCGGCCATCCAGCTCACGAGCCGCCCGCCGGACAAGCCGGTGCGGCAGAACTGCCAGACGCCGTCCGCGCCCTCCGGCATCTCGCCGGGCAGCCCGCCCAACCCGTGCCGGCTGCTGACGAAACCGTACGGCGTACGGGGAAGCAGTTCGAGCACGTCGACCCGCAGCACGTCGCCGGGTGCCGCTCCGGCGATCGCGATGGGGCCGGTGACGACGTGCGGTCCGTCGTCGGCGCCATTGGGTACGTCGCTCTCGGCGATGGCCCGAGCGTCGCGAAGTACGTCTTGCTCCTCGACGCCGTACCCGCTCAGGAAGGCGACCGGCTCGCGGCCTTGGTCGCCCATGATGCCTTCATGGCTCAGCGTGTCGATCGTCACGGTCTGCCCGGACTGGACTTTCAGGCAGGCGGCCGAGGCGGCGTTCGGCAGCCAGCCCCAGCTGATCGTGTCCGGTGTCGAGGCGAGCATGTGCTCTGCGGAGATCTCGGCGTCGCCCGGCTGTAGCGACATGGATCTCATCAGGTCGATCCTTGCGCGAGTTCCGGTACGCCGACGATCAGGTCGATCTCCACTGCTGCGCCCGCGGCCAGACCCGTGCTCCCAACGCAGGTGCGGCTCGGCAGTGGTCCGCTGAACCACGTGCGGTATACGGCGTTGAAAGCCTCGAAGTCGGCGAAGTCGGTGAGGTAGACGCGGACCATCAGCGCGTCGTCGAGACCCACGCCGAACGGCGCCAGACATGCCAGCAGATTGCGGCGAACCTGCTCGGCCTGCGCGAGTACCCCGCCACTCACCAGGTCACCGGTCGTCGGATCCGTCGGCATCTGGCCCGTGACGAACAGGAGCGAACCCCACCTCGTGACGTGGCTGAACGGCCCGACGGCAGGCGGCACGCCCTGATCCGGCGTGAAGTTGAACGATTCCCTCGCGGTCGTCATCACGGTGGCAACCTAAGGCACCGTCCGGGCGATTGCCGCCGTATCAGCGAGAACCGGGCCGAAGTTAACGCCGGCGAAACTTTGGCCGCTTGGTGACGCTCGTCACGGCCCACGCACGCGTTCATCGCCGCTTCACACGCCGGCCATCTTCATGCCGCACGATGACGGAGTGAACATCACTACACAGCCCCCAACCGTCCTCGACCACAACGTCCAGCGGATGCCGACCAAGCGGCGGATCGCGCTGATTGCGCACGACCACAAGAAGGCCGACCTGCTCGCCTGGGCCCGCTACAACAAGGCCGCCTTGTCCCGGCACTCGTTGGTGGCCACCGGAACGACCGGCGCGATGATCGAGTCCGAAGTCGGCCTGCCGGTCGCTCGCGTCAAGAGCGGCCCGCTCGGCGGCGACCTGCAGATCGGCGCGCAGATCACCGAGGGAGAGATCGACCTGCTCGTCTTCTTCTGGGACCCGCTCGAGCCGCAGCCGCACGATCCCGACGTCAAGGCGTTGCTGCGGGTCGCCGTCGTCTACAACGTGCCGATTGCCTGCAACCGGGCGAGTGCGGACTTCATCATCTCCTCGCCGCTGATGGATCGTCGCTACGACCGGCTCGAGCCCGACTACAGCGACCACGCACATCGCTCGGTCGGCTGACGGACATCGGTCTCTGACCAACTCGGCGGTCGGTACGCTGCGTGGATGCGAACCGGGTGCGTGCGCGGGCTGGGTCTGCTGTTCGCGTTGGCCGGTGCTGGCACCTGGTCAGTCGACCAGACAGTCGCGGCGTGACTCCATGCGGATCCTGCGCTTCGACGGGTGGATCTGCGGATTCGGTACGCCGAGCCGGCACCGGTTCGTCGCTGGAGTGTGGGCGCGATCGCCGTTCGGGGCCTTCGCCGACGTCATGTGGGAGGACCCGGACGGCCGCCGGGTGCTGCTCGCACCGACCGAACGGATCCGCGACTTCGTCGCCGGCACCTATCGGTTCGACGAGACGGTCGTGACGCCCGTGTTCTTCACCCGCGCCGGACCGACCTGGACCGTGCGCGCGGAGCCCGTCAGCCTGTCGCTCACGCCGGGAAAACGCGACGGGATCGGCCAGGCGCTCGCCGTCGTACCGCTGCCGCTCCGACGCTCCCGCGCATTCGCGAGCCTGACCGACTTCCCCGCACGCCGGCTGCTACCCGGCGTGCGCACGAAGGGCACCGCGCCGGGCGGTCAGCAGCAGTGGTACTGCGCGCAGGATCATCGCCCGCTGGC
>JAWWOH010000007.1:0-8625 GCA_033851845.1 Actinomycetota bacterium | reverse complement strand
GAAGCCGTCGGCCCCCAAGCAGGTCGGGCTCATCCCGGCGCACAAGGGCTCCACCCAGCGCGAGCTGCGGGCAGACGCAGGCCTCGGCCTGCTCGTCGTGGAGGACTACTCCACCAGCATCGGCGGGGCGAGCGCGTCGTACTCCGGCAACGACCTGCAGACCTACGACATCTCGAAGGACTGCACGAAGCCCAAGCTGCTGTCGACGTACGACTACGGCGTTCGCGCACCGCACGAGTTCTTCCTCTGGAAGGACCCGAAGCACCCCGGTCGCGTCCTCGCCTACGTCACGCATGCGTTCTACGCGCCCGACCTCACGGTCATCGACCTGTCCGACCCGTCGGCGCCGAAGCTCGTCTCGGCGTTCATGCTGCCGCAGGAGGTCGCGTCGGGCAGCAGTGACGTGGTCGGCACGCAGAACCCCGCGTCGTACATCCACTCGATCGCGGTGAGCGACGACGGCACCCGCGCGTACGTCGGCAACTGGGACTACGGCACCTTCGTCGCCGACACGAGCGGCCTCGCCGACCCCGCGGGCGTCCCGGTGATTCGGCCGCTGTCGCCACTGCCGCTCGACTATGGCGCCAACGTGCACGGCAACGTCCCGATCCCTGGCCGTCCGTTCGGCGTCATGGTGCAGGAGGAGTACGCCAACGCCGGCCGCAGCTGTCCGTTCGGCTGGCTGCGCATTGCTGACATGACCGACCCGACGTCGATCAAGCTGGCCGGCGAGTACAAGGTGCCGGAGAACGACTGCGACAAGGCCAAGGCCGCCAACGGGACCTTCACCTCGCACAACCAGACCAACTTCCCGTCGGTCACGCTGTTGACCTGGTACTCGGGCGGTCTGCGCGCGGTCGACACGACCCACCCCAACAAGCCGGTCGAGGCCGGAGTCTTCGTCCCGAAGGCGACCCAGGACGCCCCGGCCGAGCGCGACACCCGGCTGTTCTTCAGCGGCAACCACAACGACCGTCGCACCGGCGCGATGTGGAGCTACCCGGTCGTGCAGAACGGCCTGATCTATGTCATCGACATCGACCTCGGGCTCTACATCCTGCGCTACACCGGGCCGCACGCCGCCGAGGTCAACAAGGCGGCGTTCGTCGAGGGCAACTCCGCGCCGTCGCGCTACACCGCGTCTGCTCCCGTGATCAAGCGCCCCGCCGCGATCGACGCCAAGATCGCCGCGCTCCGTACGCCGACCTACGTCCGCGACACCGAGCCCGTGGTCGACCGCCTCGGCCACGAGATGCGCTTCATCTGCTAGTCCCGCAGGCGGCGATGGGCCGGCTCAGCCGGGGCTCGAAGAGCGCCACCTACCTGGCGAGGCAAGGGGCTACCGGCCGCAACGTCACCGTTGAACCGATGCGGACCGGAGCGCGTCTGACCCGTATGCAGCCAATCGTCAGCGCAATTGCTTTCCTCGCGGTTGCCGTCTGCGCTGGGTGCTCCGGTGGGGGCTCCGAGGTTGTGCGAGCCGGTGCTTCCTCGCCAGGGTCGCCTTCACCTGGGCTGAACGCGCGCCCTGCCTACGAGCTCGTCAACGACACGGACGTAACCGTGTCGGTGACGGGCTGCGGCCGACCCTGCCCGCAGCCGTCGCTCGCGGCAGGGGCGACGCTCGACTTCGAGATGGATTTTGGTGTGGTCCGGGTAATGCGACCAGATGGCAAGGCCACCTGTCTGCACGTAATGAACGGCGTCATCTCGGAGACGCCGCTGCCCAGGCAGAAGGTGTCCGTGGTTCACGGCACGGGAGAGTGCTAGCGGGGCTATCGGCAGATAGCCCGTTGCGTGCACTTCGCGGTCGGGCGACGCAGAGGCTAGTGGCCGGTTATCTCGCTGTGGACAAGTTGATTCCGCGGAAGCGCCAGGCCACCGAATGAGGCCGCGGGCGTGTCCCCCCGGGTGAGTCGAGGCCCGGTCGCCTAGTCTCGGGACGACCGTGACAGCTCCTCTCACCCATGACCCGGTGGTCTCCACGCCGCTGCGCGCGTGGCAGCGAGCCGCCCTCGTGTCGTACCTGCGGCAGCAGCCGCGCGACTTCCTCGCGGTCGCCACGCCAGGTGCCGGTAAGACGACCTTTGCGCTGCGCATCGCGGCCGAGTTGCTCGGCTCGGGCGCCGTGCAGGCGATCACGATCGTGGCGCCGACGGAGCACCTCAAGGCGCAATGGGCGCTCGCTGCGGAGAAGGTCGGGATCAAGCTCGACCCGACCTTCCGCAACGCGATGGGAAAGGCGAGCGGCGACTTCCACGGCGTCGTCCTGACCTACGCACAGGTCGCGGCTCACCCCGCCCTGCACCGCAACCGCACCACCCGTCGTCGCACCCTCGTCGTCCTCGACGAGATCCACCACGCCGGCGATGCGAAGTCGTGGGGCGACGCGGTTCGTGAAGCCTTCGAGCCGGCGACCCGCCGCCTGGCGCTGACCGGCACGCCGTTCCGCAGTGACACCAACCCGATCCCGTTCGTGCGCTACGAGCGCGGCAACGACGGCATCACCCGCAGTGCGTCCGACCACGCCTACGGGTACGCCGACGCGCTGCGAGACGGCGTCGTACGTCCCGTTCTGTTTCTCGCCTACAGCGGTACGGCGACGTGGCGGACCCGGGCGGGCGAGGAGATGACCGCCACGCTCGGTGAGCCGCTGACGGCCGACCAGACAGCGGCGGCCTGGCGCACTGCGCTGGACCCGAACGGCGAGTGGATCCCGGCCGTGCTCGCGGCTGCGGACCGGCGGCTGTCGCAGGTACGGGCGGGGGGAATGCCCGATGCCGGCGCCATGGTCATCGCGACAGACCACAAGACGGCGAAGCAGTACGCCGAGATCCTGCACGGGATCACCGGCACCAAGCCGGTCGTGGTGCTGTCGGACGACAAGACCGCGTCGAAGAAGATCCACGCCTTCGAGACGAGCCGGGATCGCTGGCTGGTCGCGGTGCGGATGGTGTCCGAGGGCGTCGACATCCCTCGCCTCGCCGTCGGCGTCTACGCGACGAGCGTCTCTACGCCGCTGTTCTTCGCCCAGGCGGTGGGGCGCTTCGTGCGTGGCCGCGCGCACCGCGAGACGGCGTCGGTGTTCGTGCCGTCCGTGCCGGTGCTGCTGGAGCTGGCGGGGCAGATGGAGGAGGAGCGCGACCACGCCCTCGACGGTCCGGCCAAGGAGCAGTTCCTCGCCGACGAGCTGCTCGCCGCCGCCAACCGCGAGCTCGACGAGGCCGGTGAGGAGGAGCCGGCGTTCACCGCGCTGACCGCGTCGGCGCACCTCGATCGGGTCATCTTCGATGGCGGCGAGTACGGCACGGGTGCCGTGCCCGGCAGCGCCGAGGAAGAGGACTTCCTCGGACTGCCCGGACTGCTCGCGCCCGACCAGGTCGCCATGCTGCTCCAGCAGCACCAGGCCCGCCAGCTGAAGGTGAAGAAGGGCACGACCGTCCCGGCGCCGGTGCCCGAAGCCGCCTCGACCTACCGCGCCATTCAGGAGCTGCGCAAGGAGCTGAACGGCCTCGTCGCCGCGTGGCACCACCGCACGGACCTGCCGCATGGCAAGGTGCACGCCGAGCTGCGGGCGGCCTGCGGCGGCCCGCCGAGCGGGCAGGCCACCGCGGCACAGCTGCAGGACCGCATCGACACCATCCGCCGCTGGGCCCGTGAGCGAGGGTCGGTGCGCGGCCGGTAACCTCGCCGTCGTACATCTGCATCCCGGGAGGCATATCCATGGCCGAGGGCCATCGTTCCAAGCCCACGTCGTGGGCCGCCGTCCTCGTCATCATCCTCGGGTTCATCCTGCTCGGCTTCGCCCTGCCGATGCAGTCGGTCATCGTCGGCGTGGTCGGCGGTGTGATCCTGCTCGTCGGCCTCGTGATGGCCTTCGCGTTCCGGATCATGGAGGACTTCCACTAAGCCGGTGGACCCCGTCGAGATCGACGACCCGGCCGATCCGCGACTGGCCGACTACGTCGGGCTGACCGACTCCGTCCGGCGCACCCGGCACGAGCCGGCCGCCGGATTCTTCCTCGCGGAGGGGCAGCTCGTCATGCGCCGCGCCGCCCAGGCCGGCTGCCCGGCGCGGTCCCTATTGCTGGCGCCGAACCGCGTCGACGACCTGCTGCCGGAGCTCGCCGCTCTCGACTGCCCGGTCTACGTCGCCTCGCCGGACGTGCTGCACGCGGTGACCGGCTTCCACGTCCACCGCGGCGCGCTCGGGTCGTTCGGGCGGCTGCCGGTGCCCGCCGCGGCGGACCTGCTCGCCACCTCCCGCCGCATCCTCGTCCTCGAGGAGGTGAACAGCCCGACCAACCTCGGCGCGATCTTCCGGAGCGCGGCCGGCCTGGGCATGGACGCCGTGCTGCTCAGCCCGACCTGCTGCGACCCGCTGTACCGCCGGGCGGTGCGCGTGTCGATGGGGGAGGTGCTCGCCGTGCCCTACGCCTATCTCGCCGATTGGCCGGCCGGGCTGGCGGCCGTGCGCGAGATCGGCTTTCGGGTGCTGGCGCTGACGCCCGCCGCCGACGCCACGCGACTCGACGAGGTGCGGCTCGGCCACGACGACCGGGCCGCGCTACTGCTCGGGGCAGAGGGCCCCGGTCTCTCGGCCGACGCGCTGGCGGTCAGCGACCTGCGCGTGCGCATCCCGATGGCGGCCGGCGTCGACTCCCTCAACGTTGCGGCCGCCACGGCCGTCGCCTGCTGGGCACTGGGTCACCGCCCCTGACAGGATGCGGACATGAAGCGCGCACTCGTCCTGGTCCTGCTGGTGGCGGCCTGCGGTGGGAGCAGCGGCGGTGGGAGTGGCGACCCGAAGGCCGCTTACCTCAGCAAGGCGGAGGCGATCTGCGCCAAGGCCAACACGCAGATCGCCGATGCGAAGAAGAGCCCGCCGGCGGGCATCGCCGACGTGCCGCCGTACGTCCACAAGCTGCTCGACCTCGCCAAACAGACGCTGGATGACCTGTCCCTGCTGAGCCCGCCGAGCGGTGACGTGGCGGAGGTGAAGGCGAAGCTCCTCGACCCCCTCGGCCAGCAGTTCGCAGACGGCCAGAGCTTCGCCGCCAAGGTCGACGCTGCCGCCGCGAAGAACGACTCGCAGACGCTGTCGCAGCTCGTGTTCAACCCGCCGACGAAGACGCGCGTCGACATCGCCTGGATGAAGAGCTACGGCTTCAAGGATTGCGTGACCACCACCGACACCGGAGCCGCCGCGAAGTGATGCTCCGCCGGCTCGAGCCGTACGGCGATCGGGCGCTGCAGCTAGGAGAGTGGTGGATCCCCGAGGCTGCCGATCCGCTCCCGACCGTGATGCTGGTGCACGGCGGGTTCTGGCGACCGCGCTATGACCGCTCCCTCGAGGACGCCGTAGCCGAAGACCTCTGTGGGCGCGGCTACCTGTGCTGGAACATCGACTACGCCGGCTCCGACCACACGTGGCCGACAACGCTGCTCGACGTCGCGTCGGCCTACGACCACCTCCTGACCGATGAGCGCGTCGACCGCACCCGCATCGCTGTCGTGGGCCACTCGGCCGGCGGTCACCTCGCCCTCTGGCTCGCGGCGCGGCATCGGCTTCCGGACGACGCGCCCGGCGCGGTCACGCCCGGGCACCTGCCGCCACGGCTCTGCGTGGCCCAAGGGGCCGTTGCTGCACTCGGCATCGCAGCCCGCCAGCACCTCGGTGCAGACGCGCCACAGGCTCTCGTCGGCGGTGGACCCGACGAGCTGCCGGAGCGGTACGCCGTGGCCGATCCGCTCGCGCTGCTGCCGACCGGCGTGCGCACCGTGCTCATCCACGGCACCGACGACGATGCGGTTCCGGTCAGCCAGGCGGAACGCTACGTCGCCGCGGCGACCGCTGTCGGTGACAACGCGACGTTGCACAAGTACGTCGGCCGGCACTTCGAGCACCTCGAGCCCGACAGCGAGGCGGGGGACCTACTGCGACAGGCCCTCGTCGACGAGATCTAGCGCGGCGCCCACGATGCTCCGCGCATCGAGCCCGTGCAGCCGGTATACGTCCCGCAGCCCGCCGCCCTGGCCGAACGTCGAGACCCCAAGGCACGACACCGCGGTCCCGTGGATCGTGCCCAGGAACGCCATCGTGTGCGGATGACCGTCGAGCACCGTGACGATCGGCGTCGGCCGGAAGGCGCGCGTCAGGATCGTCTCGTCGACGCCGTGCGCGGAGCCGGTCAGCAGACCGCGCCGCAGCTGCACCGCGCGCCACAACCGGTCGTACGACGTGACGACCACGACGTCGACCGCGACGCCGAGGCGACTGAGCTCTTCGGCCGCCTCGATCGCTTCCGGCACCACGGCGCCGACGGCCGCGATCGTCACGGCAGGCGCCCCGTCCGCAGTCCGCAGCCGATACGCACCCGCGAGCACATCACGTCGTCGCTGCGCCCGGCCCTCGGCGTCGTCAGGCACTGCTGCGAGTGACTGGTCGAGCGGCCGTGTGGTCAACCGGAGGTACGCCGACTCCCCGTCGTACCGACCGAGCCGGGACAGCGCATCGAGCAGGCACCACTCGGTCTCGACGGCGAAAGCCGGCTCGTAGCAGGTCGTGCCCGGTGTCTCGAGGCCGATGGAAGGCGTCGTGATGCTCTGGTGCGCGCCACCTTCGGGCGCGAGGGTCACGCCCGACGGCGTGCCGACGAGGATCGACTGGCCGCCGGCGTACGTCCCGAAGACCCACGGCTCCAGTGCGCGCGCGACGAACGGGTCGTAGACCGTGCCGATCGGCAGCAGCGGTTGCCCGACTCGTGACCACGTCGCGCCGAGCTCGCCGAGCAGCCCGACCAGGTTGACCTCGGCGATGCCGAGCTCGATGTGCTGGCCGGTCGACGTCTCGCGCCACCGCACGAGGCGCCCCTCGTCTTCGGCGAACCAGTCGTGCCGGTCCTGCGGGGACCAGACGCCGACCTTGTTGATCCAGCCACCCGTGTTGGTGCTGCTCGCGACGTCGGGGGAGACGGTGACGATGCGGGCGCCGACCTCGGGGGCGTCGCGGGCCAGGTCGGTGAGGACGCGGCCGAGCGTCGCCTGCGTCGAGTGCTCGCCGCGATAGGCCCGGCCGAGCTCGACCGGCACGTCCGGCAGCTTGGCCTCGGGCAGCGCGGGCCGTTCGAGCTTCTCGGCGGTCTCGCGGCAGAAGCGGCCGGCGGCGGAGTCGGGGTCGAAGGCGCGCCACGGGTCGTCGGCATCCTGGCCGAGCACCCGCGCCAGCGCGACGTACTGCTCCTCGGTCAGTAGAGCCGAGTGATTGGCCGGATGCCCCTCGACCGGGAGGCCGCGCCCCTTGACGGTGTACGCGAAGACCACTGTCGGCCGGTCGTTGTCGACGTCACGGAACGCCCGGCCCAGCTCATCGAGGTCATGGCCACCGAGGTCGCGCAGCGCGACCGCGATCTCGTCGTCCGTCAGCTCGTTGAGGACGGGCCCGACATCGAGCCGGGCCCGCAGCTCCGAGGCCGGCGAGCGCAGCAGCCACTGGAACTCCTCGTTGCCCATCTCGTCGATCCGGTCGCGCAGCCGCGCGCCGCCGTCGCGCGCGAACAGCGACTGCAGCAGCCGGCCGTACTTGACCTCGATGACCTGCCAGCCGGCGGCGCGGAACAGGCCCTCCCACTTCGCCACCTGGATGTCCGGGACGATCCGGTCGAGCGACTGCCGGTTGAGGTCGACGACCCAGAGCACCTCGCCGAGCCGTTGCACCATCGGGTCGTTCACGCACTCCCAGATCGCACCCTCGTCGAGCTCGGCGTCGCCGAGCAGCGAGATCTGCCGGCCACCGGCGGGGACGTCGAAGTGCGCGCTGACGTACCGCTGCGCGATAGCGCCCCACACCGGGGCTGTCGCACCGATGCCGACGGAGCCGGTGGAGTAGTCGGGTACGTCGGGGTCCTTGGTGCGGCTCGGGTAGGGCTGCAGCCCGCCGAGCTCGCGCAGTCGAGGAAGGTACGACGCGTCCAGCCGCCCGAGCAGGAAGTTGATCGCGTGCAGCACCGGCGACGCATGCGGCTTGACGCTGACCCGATCCGCCGGCGTCAGCGCGTCGAACCACAGCGCCGTCATGACGCTGACCATCGACGCGCTGGAGGCCTGGTGGCCGCCGACCTTCACGCCCGAGTCGTTCGGCCGCCGCGCGTTGGCGGCGTGAACGATCGAGGTCGCCAACCACAGGACCCGCTGCTCCACCTCGCGCAGCGCATGTTCGTCGATCGTCACCCGTCCATTGTCAGGCCGTGGCAGGCTGCGCTCGATCGAGGGGGACCACATGAGCTCTGTCGTGGTGTGCGGCGGCGGTGTCGTCGGGCTGGCTGCGGCGATGATGCTGGCCCGCGACGGTCACGACGTGACCGTGCTCGAGAGCGATCCTGCACCACCTCCGGACAACCCGGCCGACGCGTGGGACACGTGGGAACGCCGGGGTGTGGCGCAGTTCCGCCAGCCGCACAACCTGCTGCCTGGGGTCCGCGCCGTCCTCGACGTCGAGCTCCCGGAGATGGTGGGGCACCTGCTCGACGCGGGCGGCTCCTGGCTCGACCTGCTTGCCGTGCAGCCGCCCGGCATCCAGGACAAGGAGCCGCGAGACGGCGACGAGCGCTTCCGGGTCCCGACCGG
>JAWWOH010000062.1:0-9965 GCA_033851845.1 Actinomycetota bacterium | reverse complement strand
TGATCTTGGGGCACGCGCACCCGGCCGTGGTCGAGGCCCTGCAGCAGGCTGCCTCGCGCGGCACCTCGTTCGGCTCGCCGACCCCCGGCGAGGTGGAGCTGGCCGAGCACATCGTGGGTCGGGTGGGTCCGGTCGAGCAGGTGCGCCTGGTCAGCAGCGGTACCGAGGCGACCATGAGCGCGGTCCGTCTGGCGCGCGGGTTCACCGGGCGCACGAAGGTCGTGAAGTTCGTCGGTTGCTACCACGGTCACGTCGACGCGCTGCTCGCTGCCGCGGGCTCCGGGCTCGTCACGTTCGGGCTGCCCGACAGCCAGGGGGTCACCGGTGCGATGACCGCCGACACGATCGTGCTGCCCTACAACGACCTGTCTGCTGTCGAGGCGGCCTTCACCCAGTACGGCGACCAGATCGCCTGCGTCATCACCGAAGCAGCCGCGGCGAACATGGGCGTCGTCCCGCCGCTGCCCGGGTTCAACGGCGGCTTGCAGTCACTCTGCCGGCAGTACGGCGCGCTCTTCATCAGCGATGAGGTCATGACCGGTTTCCGGGTGAGCCGGTCGGGGTGGTTCGGCCTCGATGCCGTCACCCCGGACCTGATGACCTTCGGCAAGGTGATGGGTGGCGGCTTGCCGGCAGCCGCCTTCGGGGGACGCGCCGACGTCATGGCGTCACTGGCCCCCGCCGGCCCCGTCTACCAGGCGGGCACGCTCAGCGGAAACCCCATCGCGGTCGCGGCCGGGCTCGCCCAGCTGCGGCACTGCGACGACGACGTGTACGCCGCGGTCGACCGTGCGGCCGAGGCCGTGTCGACCCTGGCGAGCGAAGCACTCGAGAAGGAGGGCGTGCCGCATCGGGTGAACACCGCCGGCAGCCTGTTCAGCATCTTCTTCTGCGACCACGCCGTCGTCGACTTCACGACCGCGACCGCGCAGAACGTCCTGCGCCACAAGGCGTTCTTCCACGAGATGCTGGCCCGTGGCGTCTACCTGCCGCCGTCGGCGTACGAGGCCTGGTTCGTCGGCGCCTCGCACGACGACGCGGCGCTGGAGCGGATCGCCGAGGCACTACCGCATGCAGCGAGAGCCGCGGCCGCCGTACGCGCGCCAGAGCTCGACGCCCCCGCAACCGCCGACGACCGCGCATGACGAGAACGACGGTCCATCTGCTGCGACACGGTGAGGTGCACAACCCGGACCGGATCCTGTACGGCCGGTTGCCCGGCTTCCGCTTGTCGGAGGATGGCCGGCAGATGGCTGTTGCCGCCGCCGACGCGTTGCGGGGGCTCGATGTCGTCGAGGTCGTCTCCTCGCCCCTGCAGCGCGCGCAGGAGACGGCCGAGCCGATCGCCGACGTCTTCGGGCTGCCGGTGACGATCGACGATCGGCTGATCGAGGCCGGCAACGTCTTCGAGGGCGAACGGGCGCTCGAGGACGGCGCCTGGCGGGCGCCGCACAACTGGCAGCACCTGCGCAACCCGTTCGAGCCTTCGTGGGGCGAGCCGTACGCCGAGGTCGCGGAGAGGATGCTGGCAGCGGTGCGCGACGTGCGCGACCGGGTTCTCGGGCACGAGGCCGTCTGCGTCAGTCATCAGCTGCCGATCTGGACGCTCCGTCGGTACGTCGAGGGCCGGGTGCTCTGGCACCGGCCGGACCGGCGGCAGTGCGGGCTGGCCTCGCTGACCAGCCTGACCTGGGTGGACGACCGGCTCGAGCGCGTGACCTACAGCGAGCCCGCCGGCGAAGCGAGCCGCCGCCCGGGCAAGGGAGCCTGACCGGACGGCGCGGGACCCCGTCACCGATACTGGACGGACCGCCGGATAGACGGGAACACCTTCGTGCAACGCCCCTCGCGCTCCCTCGCGCTGTGCGCTGTGCTTGTCGCGCTCGCGGGTGCCTGCACGGGCAAGCACGCAGTCAGCGACGGCAGCGGCGGGCCGCAACGCGGCGGCCTCGCGCAGCCCGGTGCGAACCACCTGCTGCGCGCCGCGGACCGCATCCCGGCGCCCGCCATCCACGGGGAGACCCTGGACGGACAACCGCTCGACGTCGCCTCGCTCAAGGGCAAGGTGGTCGTCGTCAACTTCTGGGCCTCCTGGTGCGCGCCCTGCCGGGCGGAGTCACCTCGACTGGTCAAGGTGGCCAACGACACCGCACCCCTGGGTGTGACCTTCCTGGGCATCGACTTCAAGGACGAGCGAAGCGCCGCCCGCCGGTTCGTCGAGGTGCACGACGTGCCGTACCCGTCCCTGTTCGACCAGCCGGGCGTCGTCCTGACCCGACTGCGCAAGCTGGTGCCGCAGTACCCGCCGAGCACGGTGATCCTGGACAAGCGCGGGCGCATCGCGGCGCTGTTCGTGGGGGGCGTCACCGAGGCGGGGCTCGCCGCACCCGTGCGTGAGCTCGCCGGCGAACCGGCCTGACGGATGGGCATCGGCGACGACTTCGCGCACGCGGTCACGGACGGGCCGCTGCTACTGGCTCTTCCGGTCGCCGCGGCGGCTGGTCTCGTGTCGTTCCTGTCGCCGTGCTGCCTGCCGCTGATGCCTGGCTACCTGTCGTACGTGACGGGCTTGGCCGGCAGCGAGCTCGCCGACGCACCGGGCGCCGCGGATGCACCGGGCGTCGCCGGCGGCACCGCCGTCGCGACGAGGCCGCGGACCGGACGTCAGACGCGGGTCATCGTCGGCAGCGTCCTGTTCGTCCTCGGGTTCAGCGTCGTCTTCGTCAGTGAGGGGCTGCTCTTCGGCGGGCTCGGCAGCTTGCTCACCGGTCACCGCGTCGCCATCGAGCGGGTCCTGGGGGTCGTCACGATCGTCA
This sequence comes from Actinomycetota bacterium, assembly GCA_033851845.1. Classification (GTDB taxonomy): domain Bacteria; phylum Actinomycetota; class Actinomycetes; order Mycobacteriales; family SCTD01; genus RYN-124. Next base: position 7,149 of record JAWWOH010000062.1, on the reverse strand, counting down.
TGGGGCTCGCCTTCCTCGGCCTGGTCCCTGGTCTCGAGCGGGACGTCCGGATCCACCGCCTCCCCTCCACCGGGCTGGCCGGTGCGCCGCTCCTCGGCCTGGTGTTCGGCCTCGGCTGGACACCGTGCCTCGGACCGACACTGGCCGCCGTACAAGGGCTCGCTTTCACCCAGGCCAGTGCCGGCCGCGGTGCCATCCTCACCGGTGCCTACTGCCTCGGCCTCGGCATCCCGTTCGTGCTGACCGGCATCGCGTTCGAGCGCGCGTTGCGCGCCTTCGCGGTCGTCAAGCGGCACTACGGCGTGGTGAAGGCAGTCGGCGGCGGTCTGCTGGTCGTCGTCGGCGTACTGCTCGTGACCGGCCTGTGGGAGCAGTTCACCATCCACCTGCGCGTGCTCATCAGCGGCTACACGGCGGCGGTCTGATGACGGTCACCCCGCAGCTCGAGACCGACGCCGTTCGGCTGTCCACCCAACCGGAACCGGTCGGCCCGCGCACCTCGCGACAGCTGCTGGCACCGGCGCGACGGGCCTGGCGACAGCTCACCAGCATGCGCACCGCGCTGGTGCTGCTGTTCCTGCTCGCGCTGGGCGCGGTGCCGGGTGGGTTCCTGCCGCAGCGCAGCCTCAACCCGGTGCGGGTCGACGAATACCTGCGACAGCACCCGACGCTGGCGCCGATCCTGGACCGGCTGTCGCTGTTCGACGTCTTCGCGGCGCCGTGGTTCGCGGCCGTCTACCTGCTGCTGTTCGTCTCGCTCGTCGGATGTCTCGTGCCACGCATCCGGCTGCACGCACGCGCGATGCGCAAGCCGCCGCCGCAGGCGCCCGGCAACCTGTCCCGACTGCCGGCGTCCGCCCACTGGGAGACCCGGCTGTCCGTCGACGAGGTGCTCGCCTCTGCGACCCGACAGCTTCGCGGCTGGCGCACCGTGCGCCACGCCGATGCCGTCGGCGCCGAGAGGGGCTACCTGCGCGAGACCGGCAACCTGCTGTTCCATTGCTCGCTCGTCGCGCTGCTCATCGGCATCGCGGTCGGCCAGTTCTTCGGCTTCAAGGGGACGGTGCTGGTCAAGGAAGGCGACGGCTTCGCCAACGCGATCGCCAACTACGACGACATCCACCCCGGCCGACGGTTCCGGCAGGACAGCCTCGTGCCGCTGCACTTCACCCTCGATGACTTCCGGGCGACCTATGGCGCCGACGGCAAGGCGCGGACGTTCGACGCGAAGGTGAGGTACGCCGCATCGCCCGACGCGGCGGAGACGCCGTACGACATCCGGGTCAACCACCCGCTGCACGTCGGCGCCGCGAAGGTCTACCTGATCGGCCACGGCTACAACGTGCACGTCGTCGTACGCGACAAGGACGGCCAGATCGCGCTCGACGCATCGCAGGCCACCCCGTGCCTGCCGCAGGACGCGCGGTTCCTGAGCAGCTGCACGATCAAGGTGCCGGACACCCGCGGGCCGCAGCTGGGCTTCGAGGGCGCGTTCACGCCGACGACCTACCAGAACCCGGTGACGCACCGGGTCGCATCCGCGCACCCCGCAGTGCAGAACCCCGGGCTGACGATCGTGGGCTACTCCGGTGACCTCGGCCTCGACGTCGGTCCGCCGCAGTCGGTCTACAGCCTGGACAAGACGCACCTGACGCCGCTCGACAACGGCCGACCACACCTGCTCGGTCCGGGCGAGACGTGGAAGCTGCCGGGCGGCGGGAGCATCACCTTCGCGGACGTCACCGAGTGGTCCACGTTCCAGGTGACCCAGGACCCGGGCAAGGGCATCGCGCTCGGCGCGGCCGTGGGCATCGTCGCGGGCCTGTGCCTGTCGCTGTTCGTGCGCCGACGCCGGCTCTGGGTGCGTGCGCGGCCCGGGGAGGGGGCGCATACGGTGGTCGAGGTCGGCGGGCTCGCCCGCACCGACGCCGAGGCCTTCGCTGCGGAGTTCGACGAGATCGTCGGCTCGCTCCGCCGCGAGATCCCGGCACCGAGCGCCCCGACATCGAGTTCCAAGACGGAGTGACGTGGCCCAGCTGAGCGACTCCCTGCTGTTCGTCGCCGTACTTGTGTACGCCGTGGCGATGCTTGCTTTTGCGGCCGATGCGGCATCACGCCGAGCGAGCCGGCTGCTCACTGTGTCCGAGCACGGCGCCGTTCTCGTCGGCGCCGGCGGACCGACCGTGCAGCTCTCCGCGGCGCCGACGCAACGCAGCGGCTACGCCGGCACCGCCGCGGTCGCCCTGACCCTCGTCGGGTGGATCGCGCACGTCGGCTCGGTCGTCACCCGCGGCCTCGCCGTCGACCGCGTGCCGTGGGGGAACATGTACGAGTTCTCGACCGCGGCGGCGCTCGTCGCCGTGACGGGGTTCCTCGTCCTCGTCCTGCGCGGGCGCGTCGAGACGAGCCTCGGCGCCTTCGTGATGCTCCCCGTCGTGCTCTACCTCGGCCTCGCCGGCACGGTGCTCTACACGAAGGCCGGGCCGCTCGTCCCGGCGCTGAACTCCTACTGGATCAAGATCCACGTGGCGGCGGCCGCGACCGCCTCGGGAGCCTTTCTGCTGTCCGGCGTCATCGCCCTGCTCTACCTGCTGCGCCATCGCTTCGACGCGCGCAACGACGCCGGGGAGCCGGTGCACTTCCCCGTGACACTCGGCCGGTCGCTGCCCGCTGCGGGTGTCCTCGACCGGGCGGCGTACGTCGTCATCGCCTTCGCGTTCCCGGTCTGGACGTTCGCGATCATCGCCGGCGCCATCTGGGCGGAGGCGGCCTGGGGCCGGTATTGGGGCTGGGACCCCAAGGAGACGTGGTCGTTCATCACCTGGGTGCTGTACGCCGGCTACCTGCACGCGCGGGCGACAGCCGGCTGGAAGGGCCGCAAGGCGGCGTGGGTCGCGGTGGCCGCCGCCGGCGCGCTGATCATCGACTACTACGTCGTCAACATCTTCGTCGTCGGCCTGCACTCGTACGCCTGAGCTGGGCGGCAACCCCCTTCCCGTCCGCCGGCGCTAAGCCAACCTCCCGTATGCCGGTGCCCTCGCACGATCAGGTTGGAGAGTCTCCGGCCGTCTGTGAGCGGGTCAAGCTCTCCAACCTGATCGTCAGGCGAGCAGACGACTGACCACCTGGCGCGAAGGGCGTTCTGGAGCGCTCGCTTCCGCGGAAGCGGCCGGGATGCAACACCTTTCCGCGGCCCACGTTTCCGTCGACAACGACGCCAGGTGGGAGGCGGACCGGAACAGGAGGGCGGTTATGAGCTAGACCGGTGGGGGCTGCTCCTCGTCGCGGAGGCGGCGGGCCTGCTCGGCGGCGCGTTTGCGCTGCTCCTCGGCCCGCTCGCGCAGGTTGCGCAGGAACGCCTCGTCGTCGTCGGGGTTCTGCGGCACCGCGCGACCGGGGCGGTCGTACTCCGGGAAGCGGCCGGTGTTGCCCTTGTACGGCAGCCCGCCGGGACGCGTAGCGGCCCCGTTGGGACGACCCGCCACGAACCACAGCAGGGGCCCGATCGCGATCTCACCGAACAGCAGCACGACGATGAGCCAGCCCCACTTGGGCAGGTTGCGCACCTGCGACTCGTCGCTGGTCAAGACGTCGAGCAGCGCATAGACCCAGACGCACAGCACGACCAGGCCCAGCACCCCGTCGGCGTACAGCACGTCAGATCCCCTCGCATCGGTCCCGGCGACAGTCTGCCGGACGAAGGGCCTAGCTGACGACGGGCCGGCCGGCGAACGGCGCCGACTGCGGCGTCGTCTGCGTCGGCACGGAGACCTCGGACTCGACGCCGCGCAGCAGGGCGCGGACCTCGGACTCGCGGAAGCGGCGGTGGCCGCCCGGGGTCCGGATGCTGCCGATGCGCCCCGCCGAGGCCCAACGGGTCACGGTCTTGGGGTCGACGCGGAACAGCGTCGCGACCTCGCCCGGCGTGAGCAGCCGGTCGCGTCCCGTCGGCGTACCGGTCGAAGCGCTCGCGATCCTGTCGTCAACCATCTGTCTCCCCCATCCCGAGCACACTGTGACCGCGCGCTGTAGAGCGGTCAACGACCGAATCGCCCAGAGGTGACGCGGCGGACGAGCAGGCCGTGACCGGCACGCGTCCGGCAATGGATCTTGCACCGGCGCAGGGACTGCTGTCAGCCAGACCGGCGAACTCGCCGGACGAAATCGCGCACGAGCGGCGCGCGGCGCGGCGTGTGCTGGGCCGAGAACTGGGCGCGGTCCCGGTGGAGCCGGTCGGCGTAGGCGTGCAGAGACTCGACGGTCTCGACGGTGTACATGGGGGTTCCCTCCCGAACAGATGTGGTGTCTACTGACTGGTAATGCGTACAACATAAGGGTACGACTGAATATTGCCTCAGGTTGAGCCCCTGGGAGGGTGATGTGGACGACATCGACCGGCGACTGCTCACGCTGCTCGTCGCCGACGCCCGGGCGTCGTACGCCGAGCTGGCCCGCGCCGTCGGCCTGTCGGCCCCGAGCGTCCACGACCGGGTACGCCGGCTCGAGCGCTCCGGCGCGATCACCGGCTACTCCGCCGTGGTGGACCCGCACGCGGTCGGCCTCGGGGTGACGGCGCTGGTCGGGATCCTGCAGCGCGAGGGCGTCGAGCAGGACGACCTGGCCACGTCGCTCGCCGCCATCGAGGAGGTCGAGGACTGCTGGTTCGTCGCCGGCGACGAGGCCTTCGTCGTCAAGGTGCGGGTCGCCGACATCGACGCCCTGGAGCACACCCTCGGCGTGCTCCGTCGTACCAAGGGCGTGGCCCGCACCCGGACGACCGTCGTGCTGTCGACGCGCTTCGAGGGCCGACGTCGGACGCCGAACGGAGCGGTCTAAAGCCGCAAAGCGCACCCCTCGGGGCAGATAGGGATGTAGTCAGAGATAGCCCTTATGAGCCATGGCCATGAGGGGCTGTCCCGTTGATCCTGCTGGGAGACGTTTCCGCGGCGGTGACCCTGCTGCGATCCCGACCTCAGGAGCCTCCCGTGCGTATCCGTCCTCTTGCCACCGCAGCCGCGGCGGCCCTCGTCCTCGGTGTGGCCGGTCCGGCCGTCGCCGTCAGCACTGCGACGACCGCAGCCAAGCCGCCGGCCGGTTCGGCCTCGACGGGTCTGACACTGCTCAGCCTCGCCCTTGCCGGGCACGACGTCCGCGTCGGTTCCGTCGCGCTGTCCAGCTCGACGGTCTCCGGCACGCCGACGTCGAAGGTGGTCGTCACGCCGGTGAAGGCGGACGGGAAGGTGTACGGCGAGCAGTCGGTCACCTCCGCCAACTCGCCCTCCGCGGTGCCGAGCTTCGACAGCGCCGCGGTGCTGCCGAGCGCGCTCGCCGGCGTCGTGTCGGTGAAGAGCCCCGTCTTCAACGTCACCGCCGGTCCGGCCGCGGTCGCGAAGGCCGGCGCCGACTCACTCGGCTCGGTCCGCGTCCTCGGACTTCCGGTGGCACTCGACGGCACCGTTGACGTCGGCTCGCTCGTCGACTCCGTCAACGCCACGGGCCACAAGACGCTGGCGGTCAAGAACCTCGCGCTGCCGAGCATCGCGGACATCCTGGCCGCGCTCGGGCTCGACCTGTCCAAGCTGCCGACCAAGACGCTCACCGACCTGGTCGCGGGTCTCAACCTGACCAACACCGCCGTCAGCACCGCGCAGAAGGCGCTGACGGACGCCGAGGCCGCCCTCGGCAGCGCGGTCACCTCGGCGCAGAAGGCGGTGGACGACCAGCAGGCGAAGGTCACGTCGGCGCTGACGGCGCTCGATGGCGCGAAGCTCAACCTCACCACGGCGAACACCGCCGTCACCACCGCGCAGTCGGCGAACACTGCCGCGAAGCAGCAGCAGACGGCCGCCAAGAGCCAGCTGGACGCCGCCACTGCCTCGATCGTGGGCGCATCGGGTCCCGTCGGCTCGCTCGTGTACAACGCGTACCTCGCCGCCAACCCGGCCGCTGCCGCGACGCTCGCCGCCGCGCAGAGTGCCTACGACTCGGCGACGGCGACAGTGACGAGCACCGGGACCGCACTCGCCAACGCGCAGTCGGCCGCGCAGGCAGCTCAGGTCGCGGTCGACGCGGCGCAGACCGCGCTCAACAGCGCCCAGGCGCTGCTCGCGTCACTGCTCAACACGCTCAACGGCCTGCTCGGCTCACTCGGTCCGCAGATCAACGCCCTGCTTGCGGCCGTGACCGCCGTCCTTGACGGCACGCCGCTGGTGAGCGTCGACAGCTTCACCGTCGAGACCGAGGCGGTCGTCAAGAGCGCCAGCGCCGGTGGCCAGACCGCGAAGGTCGTGGGCGGCGAGATCCAGGGCGTGCACGTGCTCGGCACCGACGTGCTGAACAACGTCCTCGGCAGCAGCAAGGTCAACGTGCTCGACCTGGTCGGCAGCACGCTGTCGCAGGTCACGGCGAAGGTCGATGCCCTCAACGGCGTCCTGTCCAGCGTCCTGTCGGCCGTCCCCGGCCTGAGCATCCCGGCACCGCAGGTCGACCTGCTCACCAAGAGCACGTCGACGTCGATCGCCAACGGCTTCGGCAACGCCGAGAACAGCGTCAACGCGCTCTCCGTGTCGATCCCGGCGATCACGCTGCCGGCCGCACTCGCGCTGCCCAGCGCCGCGTCGCTTCCCGCGATCAGCGGTGCGCCCGACCTGGCGGGTGCGCTCGGCATCAAGGCCGTGGGTGACCTGACCAGCCAGGCGATGACGCTCAAGCTCGGCACGTTGTCCGAGCAGTCGAGCTTCCGTCCCGGCACGACCGCGGCGCCGACGACGACGACGCCGCCCGGCACGACGCCAACCGGTACGCCGCTGGCGACGACCGGCATGCCGGCCGGCATCGCGCTGATCGGCTTCCTGCTCGTCGGCTTCGGGCTCGTCGTCCGCCGCCGGTTCGCCACAGAGAGCTAGTCACCGCAGAACGACAAGGGCGCCGCTCCACCGTCAAGGTGGGGCGGCGCCCTTTGCGTCGTACCGTGATCGGGTGCGAAGGCCTTGGCTCGTCTACACCGCTCTGCGACTTCTCGTCTTCTTCGGTACGGCGGGGTTCTTCGCCATCTTCGGTCTGAACGGCTTCCCGCTGCTGCTCGTGGCTCTGCTGGTGAGCAGCATCGTCAGCCTGCTCGTTCTCAAGCCGCAACGGGCTGCGGTCGTC
>JAWWOH010000065.1:0-37796 GCA_033851845.1 Actinomycetota bacterium | reverse complement strand
GGAGTTGCCGGAACAGCGACTGATCGTCGTCGGGGGCCTGCCGGACGAAGGCGGGCCTTGGCCGCCCAACGTGGTTGGGATGGTCGACGTGCCGGACGCGCAACTTCGATGGCTCTATGCCAACTGCCGCGCGGTCATCGCCGCCGCTTACGAGGACTTCGGTCTGACACCGCTCGAAGGAAACGCGTTCGGGCGACCGGCGCTCGTGCTTCGGGCCGGCGGTTTCCTCGACACGATGGTGGAGGGCGTCACGGGCCATTTCATCGAAACGCTCGAGGCGGCGGCCGTGCTCGAAACGGTGAAGACCTCACTGGAGGTCGGCCTCGATAACCGCGCGATCCTCGGGCACGCGGCGGGTTACAGCACGGAGGCGTTCGAAGCGGAGCTGCACCGTGAGGTCCAGGCGGCGATGCTCACGCACAAACTTGGGTCTCGTCGCGACGGCACCTACGTCCGCCCTTAGGTCAGCCCCGTCAGCGCATGAGCGCAAGGACCCCGCAGAGGACAACGCAGCTCTGGGTCGCCCCAAGGACGAGCGAAGCGCGGCTCCAGCGACGGGCCCGAGTGCGGCCGGCGGCGAACTGATCGGAGACGAAGCGTTCACGCCACATCGGAGCGGAGAGTGACGGGGTCACCACAGTCATGTGACGAGAGTGCGCCCGGATGTGCCCCAATTCAATCCGTCTTTGGGGTAGTTCGCACCAGTGCGGAAGGACTACTCGGAGTCACCAACCCCAGCCGCCGCCTGCCGCGAACTCGGCAGCGACGGCCGACGCAGGATTGGATCGGGCGTTAGCGCGCTGCTTGTGCCAAGACAGCGCGGGCACCGGTTGACGCCGTACGAGTGCACCCAGGTCGACGTCGAGCCGCGTCGCCGGAGCCACCGGCGCAGACGCAAACCGAGCACCGTGCTTCGGCGCTTCTTGGCGCGCCATTGGCGTCCGCAGTCGGCACACATGCGAATCCCCTGCTCCACGCCGACCTCCCCCCGGATGCTGCCCAGGGATTCGTCGTCATGGCAAGAGGTCCTGCCGAGCGCGTTTGGGGGTCAGTAAGCGCCGGCGCCGCGGATGACGGTCATTGCCGTCTTCGCGAGCACAGAGATGTCGAGGGCGAGGGACCAGTTGTCGACGTAGTGCAAGTCGAGGCGCACCGTGTCTTCCCACGACAGGTCGCTTCGGCCGCTGACCTGCCACAGGCCAGTGAGGCCGGGCTTGACCATTAGGCGGCGGCCGGTGTGGCCGTCGTACTTCATGACCTCGCCCGGCAGCGGGGGGCGCGGCCCGACGAGCGACATGTTGCCGAGGACCACGTTGATCAACTGTGGGAACTCATCGATCGAGTAGCGACGCATGAAGGCACCGACGCGCGTCACCCGCGGGTCCTTCTTCATCTTGAAGAGCACGCCGTCGGACTCGTTCAACGAAGTGATCTTGTCCAGCATCGACTCGGCGTTCACGTGCATCGAGCGGAACTTCAGCATCTTGAAGGTCGAGCCGTCGATGCCGACGCGCTCCTGCTTGAACAGCGCGGGGCCGTTCGAGGTCAGGCGCACGGCGGCAGCCATAGCGAGCAGCAGCGGCGACAACAGCACGAGCGCGATCAGCGCGACGGAGCGGTCAAAGACAGCCTTCACGATCTTGCGGCCGCCGCTGAGCTCCGGCTCGTCGACGTGCAGCAGCGGGACACCGGCGACCGGCCGGATGCTGATACGGGTGCCGGCGACGTTCGTGAGCGCTGGCGCGAGAAGCACGTCGATGCCGCTGCCCTCGAGCTCGTAGGTGAGCTGGCGGAGGACAGTGCCGTTCATGCCATGTGACGCGGCGATAGCGACCGTGTCGGCGCCGCTGGCGCGGATCGCCCGTGGGATGTCGACGAGTGCACCGACGACGGGCACGTCGTGGCCGTCGAGCGCGGTGCGCTGCTCGCGGGCGCCGGGCACGCAGGCACCGACGACCTCGAAGCCGGCGGCCTGCTCACGGCGCAGGTGCGTCGACAGGTCCTTGATGTGCGGGTGACTGCCGACGAGCAACACCTTGTGCAGGCACTGGCCCTTCGCGCGGGCGGCGTGCAGCACCCGACGTGCGGCGTACCGCCCACCGACGAGGGCGACGGTGCCGGCCGGCAATGTCAGAGCGACGAACGCTCTCGACAACGGCAGCTGGAAGGCGAAGACGAGGAAGGTGACGACGGCGCACAGACGCACCGAGGCGTTGCCGACCCGGCGGAACTCCTCGGTGCCCCAGCCGTGGAAGCGCGGTTCGTAGCAGCGGCTGACTCCGAGCGCCGCCATCCACAGCACGACCAGCGCGACGGCAACGGCGTAGTAGCTGACGCTGCGGAAGTCGCCGGGCTCGCTGCCGAACCGAAGGCGGACGCCCAGGAAGGCGACGACCGACAGCACCAGCGCGTCAACACCGACGAGGGTGCGGGCGTAGTCCTCGGCCCAGCCGCGGGTCGCTGTGCTCGTCCGCGCCGGGACGACGTGCCCCAGGGGATAGTCGAGCGCAGTAGTCACGGGCTGTCACCTTCGGGGAACATTGGTGCGGAGCCGTAAGGCTCGTTCAGTGCCCGTCGCCCGTCCACCGGTTCGTACCGATTCAGTCCGAAGTGACCAGTCGAAGATGGCCCGGGGGGTCATCCGGCGCCACTGAAGGGCACCCTGCGAGCCATTGCCGATCGACCGAACGGAGGAAGGCGTCCGGATCCGGCCCGATCCGCCGCATTGGCCCGATTCACCGTGGCGTTGATGCCACCTCAACGATCACCCTGCGTGAGTTACCGGTCCCACGCCGCTTCTCGTCGTCAACAGCTCGAGCAGGCGCCGGGCGGCGTCATCTGCGTCGGCGCGGGTGCCGGCCACGGTGAGCGCGGTCTCGACCGCCGCGACGAGCGCGGTCATCACGGCCTGCGGTCTCGACTGCGCGGCGATGGCGTTGTCGACCAGGTGCAGCACCGACCGGCCGCGTGAGACCGATTCGATCCCCGGCTCGTCGCCGCCGTACTGAAGATGTGCGACCAGACCGACCGGCACAGGGCCCCGACCGGCTTTTCCGCCGATCTCCTCGACGGGCACCCGGGTGGCCGGGCCGCCGGCGTACGGGCGGATCGAAAGGGCTCTCGCGTAGGGACGCACCTGGCCTCGTGGATCGAGGACGACGTACTCGTCCGAGTAGTAGGTGGCGCCGGCTTTCACCAGGGCGGCGGTGAGGCTCGACTTGCCGCTCAGGGTGCGGCCGGGCAGGACGATCGCACGGCCCTGCCAGACCGCGCAGCCGGCGTGCACGAAGACGCACCGACGGGCGTGCTCGGCGACCCACAACTCTAGGTCGCTGAGCAGCCAGCCCGCCTGCTCGAGATCGTCGGAGTCGAGCGACCACACGCGCTCCGGCTCGGCGTCGACGAGCCGGTAGGTGGGCGGAAGCCGGTCCAGCAGGTGTTGCCTCACCGACTCGGGAACGTCGAGCCCGACCGTGCGGCCGTAGGCGCGCAAGATCACCGGAGGCGCGGGCACGCGACGAGGTTAAAGCGCGTCAGGCCCTCAGCGGCGCCCATCTAGGCTTCGCCCGACTCGGCGCCGGCACGTTCCCGGGCCGCTGCGAAGCGGTCGGCATAGTAGCCCAGCGTCGGGTCCTTCGCCAAGATCTCGGACTCGGCGGCGTCTGCGTCCCTCAGCCAGGCGCACGCCTCCTCCGGCTGTCCCAGCTCCAAGAACGCTTCGCCCGACAAGCCCATGGCGATCCAGCGCAGGGTGCGCTGGGTCGTGACGTGCAGCAGTCCCTCCTGGATCGACGCCAATGCCTCCGCGGGCCGTTGCAGGTCCAGCAGTGCCTCGCCCTTGTTCAACCGGTTGATGGCGGCGTCGTCGGCGTTTCCGTTCTCCCGGCTCAGCCGAATCCCCTCGTCGTAACAGGCCAAAGCTTCCTGAAGTCGCCCGTCGAGATGCTCGATGTAGCCGAGGTTCGCGTAGAGCCCGGCCAACTCCCGCGGGATGTCGTGGTTCTGGCAGATTTCCCGTGCCTCGAGAGCCAGGCGTCGCGCGAGGTCGGCCTCGGCCGGCAGCGGGAAGGCGGTGCTCACGTTCAGTCGGGCTTGAACCTGCAGCACGGGGTCGTCGGTGGCGTCCGCCGCCGTGATGATGTCGATCAGGCCTTCCGGCGAGAGTCCGGCCGCGGAGCCGACCCCCAGCCCGTTCAGCACCTTGACGGCGGTAGAGCGCAGCCGCACGGAGTCGGCTGTCTGACGGGCCGGCCAGGACAGGATGCGGACGGACTCGGCCCGCAGATCGCCCGCCAAGCCGGACACCATCTGGATGAAGGCAACCCTCGCCAGCACCCAGCCGACCTGCTCGATCTCGAGGTCGACGCCGACCCGCAAGGCGGCCAGCAGGTTGTCGAGCTCGACCATGGCCTGCTCTCGCAGATCGTCGGCAGGTGCGTCGCTCATCGTCGACTCGCACCAGGCCGCCGCCCAGGCGAGCAGCGCCTCCTGCGCTGCGACGACCAGCTCAGGCTGTTCGTGCAGCCAACCGTGCGCGATGCTCCTGATGGTGTGCAGCATGCGCAACCGAGGGCCGTCGATGTCCACCAGACTGCGGCGGGTCAGCCCCCAGACGTCATCGGGCGCCACATCGACAGCATTGTCCGCTGCATGCATCAACACAGCCTGGGCTGTCTCCACAGTGAAGCCGCCCGGCAAGGCCGACAGGATTCGCAGCGCGTTGCGTTCGGGTGTCGACAGGAGCTGATCGCTCCAGCCAACAAGCTCGGTCAGCGTGCGCTGGCGTGGATCGCCCCCTCTTCGGCTGAGCGGCCGCGCTGTTGCGCCAAGCTCCTGAACGCTCTTCGCCAGAGCGGACAGCGGCATGACTGCGGCGGTGCTGGCAGCGATCTCGATCCCGAGGGGCAGTCCGTCCAGAGCAACGCAGATCTCTTCGATGTGCGCCTCATCACCCTCGCTCTCCACCCAGCCCGCACTCGCGGCACGATCACGAAACAGCGTCGCTGCGGAGCTGACCTGGCCGGCCTCGCTCTGCGTGGCCAGCGCAGTAGGTCGCACGACGCGTTCCTCGGGAAGCCCAATGCTCTCGCGGCTGGTGCAGAGAAGGCGCAGCTCCGGTGCCCCCAGAAGCGCCGCAGCGACGAAGACCGCCACGGAGTCCAGCACGTGCTCGCAGTTGTCGAGCACGAGAAGCATGGGTCCCTGATCGCGCAGGTGCTGCAGCACGGCGTTCCGCAGGTCCCCATCGGGAGCAACCACGCCTAGCGCGAGGGCCACGGCGCGGTCGACCTGCTCGTCCGGGCCGAGCGCGGAGAGCTGCACCAGCCAGGCGCCGTGGGCGAACCGGGTCACCTCGCGCAGCGCCAGCTCGGTGGCCGCCCGCGTCTTTCCCAGACCACCGGGACCGACCAGAGTGACCAGGCCGGGGGCGGCCATCCGATCGCTGAGCTGTGCCAGCAGCGCGTCCCCGGCAACGTAGGACGTGATCGCTGCGGCGACGTTCGTCCGCCGCGGCGTCGGCACGCGCGGCTCATCGCGCGGTCCGGCCGCCAGCCAGAGGCGCACTGGCTGAGCGACGTCCCGCAGGACCCGCTCGCCGAAATCGTGCCAGCTCGCTCGATCATTCGCCGCGGCGGCCACGGCGTCCGAGACGATCACCTGGCCTGCACCGGCCGAGGCCGCCACCCGGGCGGCCACGTGAACGGGCAGGGCGACGTAGCCGCCGTCGACGGGCACCGCGTGGCCACGGTGGGCCCCTGCTCGCAGCTGTAGGGCCGCGGGATCGTCATCGGCGGACCGAAGACCCTGCAGCTCGACGAGCGCGGCAACAGCGAAGTCAGTCGCCCCGAAGGCCAGGAACGCGCCGTCGCCGTCGGTCTGAACCACGACGCCGTCATGACGGCCCGCACAGCCCAACACCTCGGCGTGCACGCGACGCAGAGCAGCGCGATAGTGATCCGGGTCGTCCTGGAAGGCGCGCGTCGAACCGACCACGTCGACAAAGGCGAACACGACATCACCGGCGGGCAGGGACCCCATGCGGGCGAGTATGGGTCAGAAGGCGAACCTGCTCAGACCGACTTCGAGCTGATTCTCGTGCCGACCAGCGTCACCCAGCGGGACGGGCTGACGTTGCCGGCGGCGTCGCGGGCCGACACCGTGAAGGTCAGCATCCGCAGGGCCGAGGCCGGGGCGGTTGCCGTCGTCTTGGTGCCCGTGTAGACGTCGGCGCAGGCAACGCAGGAGGCGTCGTACGAGCTCGACATCTTGCGCACCTCGACCGCGGCGGCGTCGCTGCCGGGCTTGGTCCAGCTCAGCGACACCTTGCCGCTGACGACCTTCGCGGTCAGGCCGGTCACGGCGGCGGGCGGCGTGACGTCCTGTGCCGTCCGGCTGACGCTGACCGGCAGTCGACCATCGACCGGGCGGCCGACGCGGATCGTCGTGCCCTCCGGGGTGACCCAGGCGTGGCCGGGCAGCAGCGCCGCGTCGAGCACGTTGCCGCCGGGCGTCATGTCCAGCAGCAGCGAGTTCGGCGCGATCGACGGGTCGACGACGTGCACGACGGCACCGGCCGCGAGCCCGCCGGGCAGGGTGGCGTCCTCGCCGACCGGCTTGCGGTACTCGAGGTAGTAGGTCCGGGCGCCCGCCTTGATGGTCGCGGCGACGGTGCCGGTGGTGTTGCCCGCCATCGGCGCCAGGTTCGCGGTGCCGCCGTTGGTGAGGTCGGCGGTGCGGCCGGCGAGCCAACCCATCCGGTCCTTGGCGATCGCGGAGTACTGCGCCGCGTAGCCGGACGAGCCCATCGCGTCGGTCGCGTCGCCGTACACGTCGGTCGTGCACGTCGAGCTCAGCGGCACCGGCGTGCCGGCGGCTGTGCAGCTCAGTGACGACGCGTGCATCAGGCCCATCGCATGCCCGAGCTCGTGCACCGTCGTGCGGCGGTCCATCATCCCGTTGATCCAGATGTCCGTGCCGGGCTGGTAGGACCAGCCGCCGTACCCCGCGCAGTCGCTGTCGTCCGCGTGCGGGAAGTAGAGCATCGTGCGGTCGTACGCCGCGGCGCCGAAGCCGGCCCCGGCAGCGGCGGACTTCGCCTGGTCCATGATCTGGCTCTGGTTGGCCCAGCACCGGCCACCGTCCGGGCCGGAGATGTGCAGCCACGGCGTCGCGGTCGCGCTGAGGCCCATCTCGCCGTACGACGTGTCGGCCAGCCACGCGCCGTCGTCGCTGCCGACCTGCTGCACCGCCTGCGCCGGCGTTACGGCGTCGGGGCTGTTCCAGGTCGCCAGGATCACCAGCACGCGGGTGAGCTTCTGGGTCTTGGCTGCGGTTGCCGTGGAGGTCGCCGCTGTGCCGCCGGTCGTCAGGCTGTCGGCCTCGACCGTTGAGCCGCTCTTCGTGCCGCTGACGTGCACCGTGGTGCCGCTCGGCGGCCGTGCGCCCGAGTGCAGCTTGAGCGCGTAGGTCTTGTCACCGACCACCAGGACGTCCTGGTACTCGTGGGCGAGCTCGACACCCTCGCGGCCTTGCGCCGCGACCAGCTGGTAGGTGCCGGTCATCGAGGTGCTTGCGGCCGCCGTGTGCAGCGGTCGCGGGTAATGGAGCACGGACAGGGTCAGGGTGAGCAGCGCGGCCAAGACCGTCGCCGCCCGCAGATGCGCGGGGTGCGCCATGAAGTTGATCTCTCATTTCGGTAACCCGGCTGACCTCGAGGGCCCCGTGGCTTTGCGTCCCCACCTCGCGATGGGTTTGCCGTTTCGTTGACAACTGGTGCTTCGACGCCGTGATGACCCGACCTGAACCCCTAACGGGGGGCGCAAGCACATTCAGGTGGACATGACCATGCCACCTAGTCACACGGTGGGATCGATGCAGGTCTTTCGGCCGATGTCCGTTGCTTTAGCGGGACAGGCAGGCGGTGATGAACCCCTCCGTCCTCATCGCCTGCACCTGCGGCGACGCGGCGAAGCCCACGTTGGACTGCTCCAGCGCGGTCTCGAACCCCGTCTCGTCACCCTTCGCGGCGAGCGCATCGAGGCTCTGCCGGCGCTTCTCGACCCAGTTCTTGTACGCCGTCAGCACCGCCTGCGCGTGTGCCTCCGCCGGAGTGGACATCGGGATCTTCGCAACGTCGGCGTCGAAGCTGCGGGCCTCCTTCGCGTAGACGCCCTGCGCGATGAGGTACTCCGGGATGGTGAGCCGGCTGTCGGCCAGCGCGTCGTGGTAGATCGCGGTCTTGGTGTGGTCGAGCTCCGCGCAGCGGGCGTCGACGCGGTCGACGTAGGTGCCGGTGCTGACCTGCCGCGCGAGGTCGTTGCTGCGGGCGCCCTGCGCGTCGTCGTGGGTGGCACCCGAGGCGCGGTTGCACGCCACCAGCCCGAGCATGGCGAGGCTGACGCCGGCGTACCAGGCTGCGGCTCGTCTGAGCACGCGGACTCCTGCTGGGGGTGAGGGGGTGCACAAGTTAGTGCAATGTCACCTTCTGGACCGCACTGAGGCCGGCGATGGCGGTCTTCGTGATGCTGGAGCGGGCGAAGAAGCTGTAGGTGCCCCCGGCGCCGAACTTGTGGGTGACCGTCCACGTGCCGGTGCTGGTCGGGCGGGCCTGCGCCACCAGCACCGAGCCGCTGGACCCGACCCGGTAGACGTTGACGATCGCGCCGAGGGTGGGCTGCACCTTGCCGGCGAACCGGTAGGTCAGCCGGGCCGTGCGGGTGATCGTCTCGGAGACGATGGCGCGCACGTTGATCACGAGGGACGCGCTCTCCGGAGCGCCGGTGCTGCGAACGGCGAACCGCATCGTGGCCGACGGGTTGACGCTGAACGTGTAGCGGCCGGACGAGTCGGCGGTCGCGGTACGCAGCACCCGGAACGGCGCGCCGTTCTCACGGCCGACGAGCTGCAGGACCGCGCCCGCCTTCGCCGTACCGGTGAGTACGGCGACTGCGTGCCACAGCACCGTCGGCGTACGCGTGGTGAGCGTCGGCCGCACGAGCTGCGAGACGGTGGTCGCGAAGATCGAGGACGCACCCGACTTGGCCGTGCCGGCGAACCCGATGACCGCGCGGTCGAGCGCCGTCTTCGCCTGGTCGGCAGTGGCCGCGTTGAGCGCCGAACCCGGGACCGTGAAGGTCGCGATGCCCTGGTCGTTGGCGGTGCCCGTCATCGCGATCGTGCCGCTGCCGTCGGACTTCAGGGCCGCGCGCTGGGCGTTGGCCTCCCGGACCACAGCCGCGTTGACGGTGTGGTTGGCGATGCTCAGCACGAGCAGGGCGGCCGACCCGGGGGCGAGGTTGTTGACCGTGAAGATGACCGCGCCGGTGGGGCTGAAGGTGACCGCCATGCCGGCGCCCTGCGCGGAGCCGGAGGGGTGCGAGCTGCCGAGCGTGGCGGCGATGCGCTGGAGCAGCGTGGACACCGCGTTGGCATCCAGGCTGTCGAGCGACCCACCGGCCGCGAGCTTGGTGAGCTCCTGCACGACGTCGCCGGCTGCCTGGATGGTGGCGAGCTTCTGGTCGATGGTGAGGGCGCTCTGAGCGACCGCGTCGACGGTCGCCTGCATGGCCTGGAGCGCGGCGACCTGCTGGTCGGAGGTCAACCCGGCAGCGGCGAACTGGTCGGCGAGGTTGTGCAGCAGGTTGCGGATGGCGGCCACCTGGTCGGCCGGCACGCCAAGGGACGCCAGGTGGTCGGCGATGGCGTCGGCTGCCTGGTCCGCCGCCGCTGAGCCCTGAGTGCTGCCTGGTGTGGAGGTGCCAGTCGGGATGGGCTGGACGGTGGGGCTCGCGGTGGCGCTCGCGGAGGGGCTGCCGCCGGTGGTGCTGCCGGTGGTGCTGCCGGTGGTGCCTCCGGTGGTGGTGCCGGTGGTGCCGCCGCCTGTGGAGCCGCCGCTCGGGCTGCTGCTCGGGGTGCCGACAGGGGTGCCGGTCGGCGGCGGCGTCCCATAGGTCGGAGACGCAGTGGTCGTCACCGCGCTGGCCAGCGTGGCCGTCCCGGTGATGAGCGCCCCGCCCGCGGCAACGGCAGCGACCGCCACGGCCGCAGCACTGAAGACGCCAAGGCGGCGGCGAGACACTGACATACCTGCTCCTCATGTGGCCGCGGAGCCGTCGCCCCGCGTCGCCGTAGGGTACGGGCCGGTTGGACGGGATGTCCCTGCTTTGCCGAATCAGGACGGGAGACTTCGGGCGATGACCGACAACGATGACCCAACGGGGTCCGAAAGGTCACCCGGCCGGTCCGCCTTCGTCTGGTCATTTCGGGTTGTCGCGTTGCTCCTCCTGGCCCTGGTGGTCCTGGTGGCGTGGATCGGGTTGCGCGCCAAGCACGCGTCGAACCAGCTGCACGCGGCAGCGAACGAGCTCGAGCAGGTGCAGACGCAGGTCCGCAACGGGGGCGCAGGCGATGCGCTGGCCCGGCAGGCACTGGACAGCGCCACCTCGGGTCGCAAGGACCTCGACGACCCCTTCGTGCGGTTCGGCAGCCACCTGCCCGTGATGGGTCCGCCGCTTCGCGCGGCGCGGGCCGTCGCGTTGGCCGCGGAGACAACGGTGCGCGGCGGGCTGCTGCCGTTGCTGCACGCGGCCGGTCCGAAGCCGATGTCTCACCTGATCGGCGACGCGGGCAACGTCGACCTCGACTACCTGTCGTCGCTCGGGGCGCCGGCCTCCGCCGCGAGCCAGCAGCTGCAGCTCGCGTCGTACCAGCTCTCGAAGGCACCCAACAAGACGCGCTTCGCCACGCTCGACAACGCGCGACGCGACCTCGCCGACAAGATCGCGCAGGTCACGTCCATCGTCGACAGCCTGTCCGTCGCCGCCGAGGTCGGGCCGTCGCTGCTGGGCATCGACGGGCCGCAGCGCTACTTCGTCGGCGCGCAGAACTCCGCCGAAGCACGCGGGACGGGCGGCCTGATCGGCAGCTACCTGGTGATCGAGGCCGACGCCGGGCTCATCCGGGTCGTCAGCAGCGGCTCGGATGCGAGTCTCAAGGAGTTCATGGCAGGCAAGCCGGTCATCGACCTCGGCCCGCAGTACAACAAGCACTACGGCTTCTACGGGCCGACCGCCGCCTGGGTCAACTCCAACGGCAGCCCGCACTTCCCGTACGCCGCCTCGATCTGGGCGAAGCTGTGGCAGCGCCAGACCGGTCAGCAGCTCAGCGGAGTGCTGGCGGTGGACCCGGTGGCGCTGTCCTACCTGATGCGGGCGACCGGTGCGCTGACGCTGTCGGACGGCACCACCGTCAGCGCCGACAACGTCGTCGACCTGACGCTGCGCGATGTCTACGCGAAGTTCGCCGACGTGGCGAAGCAGGGGCTGCGCAAGGACTACCTGCAGGAGATCTCCCGCGGTGTTGCCGGGCAGATCAGCGGGGGCACGTTCGACCGAGGCGAGCTGGTGCGTGCGCTGTCGCGGGCAGCGGAGGAGCGGCGGCTGCTGCTGTGGCCGCGCGACCCGTTGTTGCAGCAGGCGCTGGGCGACCTGTCCATCAGCGGTCGCATCCCCGAGGGCCGGCCCGCGGTCGGTGACGTCATCAACGACGTCGCGGGCAGCAAGCTCGACTACTACCTCGACCGCACGCTGCTCTACACACCCGCGTGCGGGAACGGCACGAGCGCAGTGACGTTGACCTTGCAGAACCGGGCGCCGAAGAGCGGGCTGCCGGAGCTGGTGAGCAACCCGATGTACCGCAAGGGCGAGCCGGCCGGGATCAACCGGATGGCCGTCGACCTCTACCTGCCGCCGCAGAGCGAGGTGCGCGGTGTGCAGCAGGACGGGCGCAGCATCGGGCTCAACCAGGGCGAGGAGCTCGGGCTGCGATACGTGGAGGTGGTGGTGACCGTTCCTGCGGGTGGCCGCACGGAGCTGAAGGTGGTGTTCAACGAGCGGCTGGGCGCGTCGCCGCGGGTCGCGGTGCTGCGTCAGCCGCTGGTCCGCCCCGAGCAGGTGACCATCACCGGCTGCTGAGGCGTCCGACCTTGATCAGCGCGGCAGCAGCCGACCGTGCAAAGGGGACAACGTCCGGTGGCGACGCGTTGATCAACGACGAGGTGTCAGTAGGCGCCGTTGCTGCGGAGCACGGCGGTCAGCGTCTTGGCCAGGATCACCAGGTCGAGGCCGAGCGACCAGTTCTCGACGTACTGAAGATCGAGCCGCACCGTCTCCTCCCACGACAGGTCGCTGCGCCCGCTGACCTGCCACAGCCCGGTCATGCCCGGCTTCACGAGCAGCCGGCGGCGGGTGTGGTGCTCGTACTGCGCGACCTCGGCGGCGAGCGGCGGCCGCGGACCAACGAGCGACATCTCGCCGCGCACGACGTTGACCAGCTGCGGCAGCTCGTCGAGGGAGTACTTGCGCAGCCACCTGCCGACCCCCGTCACGCGGGGGTCGCTGCGCAGCTTGAACAGCACGCCGGTCGTCATGTCGTTGCGGCCGCCGAGCTGCTCCTTGAACCGCTCGGCATCGGTGATCATCGACCGGAACTTCCAGACGAAGAACACCTCCCCGTCGCGACCCACCCGCTGCTGGCGGAAGATCGCCGGCCCACGACTCGTCGTACGGATCGAGATTGCGACACCGAGCAGAACCGGAAGCAGTACGACGAGCGCGACCGCCGCGACGCCACGGTCGAAGCCGCTCTTGAGCAGCTTGCGCGCACCGGTCAGCTCCGGCTCGTCGAGGTGCAGCAGCGGCAGGCCGGCGACCGGGCGGATCGAGAGGCGCGTGCCGCTGACGTTGGTCAGTGCGGGCGCGACGAGCAGGTCGACACCGGTGCCTTCGAGCTCGTACGACAGCCGTCGCAGCGCCTCGCGGGAGATGGCCGGCGAGGATGCGACGGCGACCGTGTCGGCCTGCACGACGGCTAGGGCGGGTACGACGGACGACAGCGTGCCGACGATCGGCACCGCGCCGGCAGTGCGCATCTCGGCCAGTGCCGCGCCACCCGGCAGGCAGACGCCGACGACCTCGAGGCCGGCCAGCGGGTCGCGACGGAGCTGGTTGACGAGATCGTCGGCCTGGGCCGAGCTGCCGACGACGAGGACACGATGACTACAGCGGCCGCGGCGCCGGGCGCGATGCAGCCAGAGGCGGGCGGCGTACCTACCCAGCAGCAGGAGCACCAGCCCGGCCGGCAGCGTGATGGCGACGAAGCCGCGGGCCAGATCGATCCGGGTCGTGTAGCCGAGGACCGCGACCGCCGCGCCGAGTCGGACGGATGCGTTGCCCACGCGGCGGAACTCCTCGGTGCCGCCGCCGAGGAAGCGGGTCTCGTAGCAGCGGCCGAGGGCGAGCACCGCCAACCAGATCAGTACGCCGGCGGCGGCGACCGAGACGTAGGGGATGCCGTGCAGCTCGCCGCTTCTCGTGCCGAAACGGAGCAGCAGGCCGGCGGCAGCGGCGGCGGTGAGTGCCGCGGCGTCCACGAGGACGAGGGTCCGGGCGTACCGCTGGAGCCAACCGGCCGAGGACGCGGCGGGGACGTCGAGGACGTCGGTGCGGACGAGCTCGAGCGGCCGCTCCTGGACCTGCGCGGTCATGCGTCCTCATCCACTGGGTGTGGCGTGCGTCCTGCTGGACGGGAAGATGATCAACCGTCGGGTTCAGGCGACTTTGGCCCAGTATGTCGGGACGATGCGAGGTTACGCCAGCGGCTCGTGCCGCAGCGCGAACTCGTCCGGCGGGCAGGGGTAGTGATCACCTTCGCCGCGGCGCACGATCCAGTCGCCGTAGTGCGCCGGTCGTGGACCCTTGTCGGTCGGCACCAGGATGACGGTGCGGGCCTGCTCGTCGCCTTCGATGTCGACGCGCTTCACGACCTCGCCGCCGCACCAGGTGGCGAGCTCCTCGGCAACCGCGAGGTCGTCGAACCGCAGCGCGACGACGGCGTCCTCGAGCCCCTCGTCGGTCACGACGCCAGCGTAAGGCGCGGGCTACATCCGGATGATCGTCAGCCCCGCGAGTCCGACCGCGAGCAGCGTGCTGCCGTCGGACGTCCGCATCAGCCGGTGGTTGTTGAAGTAGCCGTAGTAGTCGAAGTTGTCCTCTGTGTGCACGACGTCCAGCGGCGTGCCGTCCTGCATGTCGAAGACGTGGAGGTCGTCGATGTCGAGGGCGTACCCCGTGGTCCCGGCTGCATCGAGAGCGACCGCACTGCCAGCGTGGGGGAGCGAGCGGACCGTCGGCGTCATCGACCCGTCGGCCTCCCGCCGCCACGCGGTCCAGTTTCCGCCGTCGGTGCTCAGCGCGACGTCGGCGTTGTCGCTGATCGCCAGGTGCGCGAGCGGGTGCTGCATCGTGTAGCCGACGAACCGCCAGGTGTCGTCGCCGGACTCCCAGCGCAACAGCTTCCCGCCGTCGGCGCCGTCGCTCGCCTCGATGATGCTGCGGTCCGGCGTGCTCGCGAAGGATGCGCCCTCGGTGATCATCCCGAGCTGCTTGAGGTCGTCGCGCGACTGCTCCTGGCCGGTGGTGAGGTCGACGCTGATCAGGCTGCCTCCGTACCCCGTGCCGGCGAAGCTCAGCGTCACGAACGCGCGCTGCTCGTCCGGCGGCAGCGCGATGTCGTAGGGGTACTGGTTGCCGCCGACGCGGATCGGGATCCGACGTACCTCGACGAACGTCGTCGTGTCGAGGGCGACCAGCGACTGGCTGCTGCGCTGGGCGACCCACAGCGTGCGCTCGTCCGCGGTCAGTGCGAGGCCCGACGGCAGGCCGCCGAAGTCGTGGCTCTGAACCGCGCCGGTCTCCACGTCGATCACGTGGATCTGCCCGCTCTCCGGAGCCGAGACGTAGGCGGTGCGCTGGTCCTTGGAGAGCACGAGGTCCGCGGTGTTGGTGGAGTTGTTGGCATGGCCGATGCCGTTGAGCGGGATCGTCACGGCCGGCCGGTCGTACCAGCCGACCACCTCCACCATCAGGTCGACCGTGCCGGTCTGCGCGTAGATCGTGATGCGCCCGGTGAGGTCGACCTTGGCCAGCACGGTGCCGGTGATCGTCTGACCCGCTGTCGTGTTGATGTTGCTCGCGAGCGGGCGCGACGTGCCGCCGGGGTAGACGGTGAGGAAGCCGTTGGCCGACGGCTTCACCGCCGTGACCGCAACGGCGACGGCCGACGGAAGCCTCGCGGGCACGCCCGCGGTGTCGGTCACCTGCAGCGTGAGGGAGTCCCCGGGGCCGAGCTGCTGCTGGGGTGCGCCGAGGCCGAAGCGAGTGTCGACGATGCGGGTCGGGGTGACCGGGGAGTAGCGGCCGTTGCCGCGGCCGCCGAAGAAGCCGACCCGGTCGATCACGACGTCGGCCCGCTTCGACACGTAGATGTCGACGCCGTTGCCGGCGAGCTTGACCACGACGAGGTTGGCGATCGTCTGGCCGGCCCGGTAGTTCAAAGACGACACGTTCGGCCGGGTCTGCCCGGCGGGGTAGACGGACAGGTAGCCCTCGGCCGAGGCGTTGGTGGCGACGACCGAGAGGGCGACAGCGCTCGCGATGTAGGCACCGCGCGACTCGGCGGGGTAGATCTGCAGCCGGCGCGTCTCGCCATCGTTGAACCGGCGGCTCTCCCGGCTGTCGAGCACGCGCTCCGGCGTCTTCGCCTCGTAGCGGAGTCCGGTCGCGGGGTCGCGGCCGTACCAGCCGCTGATGTCGACGATGACGTCCGTCGTACCGGCGGAGTTGTAGAGGGTGATGCGGCCGTTGCCGACCTTGACGACGGCCGCCTCGGCGATGTTGCGGGCCGGCGGCGAGGTCAAGGTGACGGTCGAGGGTCGCGGCGTACCACCGGCGTACGCCGTCAGGCTCGTGCTCGTGGTCGGATGCACGGCCGTGAGGTTGATGGCGACGGCAGTGACGCCGGTCGAGGGCACGCCGCCGCGACCGGCGACGACGACGTCTCGTGTCGCACCCGGGCCGAGGGGCGTGTGCGTCGTACGCGTGTCCAGCAGTCGCACCGGCGCGAGCGACGTGAAGCCACCGAGGTCGGAGCCGGCGGGTGCCGAGGCGACCGCCGGCGTACCGGCAGGGAGCGGGAGGACCAGCGCCACCCCGAGCGCCACGACAGCGGACCAGACACGCTTCATGCGGCCCACTCTAGCGCGTTGAGTGATAACTGATATGTTTATGACGTGCAGGGGTGGGAGATCCGGGATCGTCGCCGGAAGGCCGGGCTCACCACCGGCCAAGTCGCCGACGCCATCGGGACGTCCGCGACGAACGTCGCGGCCTACGAGCGCGGCGACAAGACGCCGAACCCGGCGACTCTCGCCCGGCTGCTGGCGGCGATCAACGCCGGAGCTGCGAGCCCGATCTTCGTCCATCGACTGCTCACCGTGCCGGCGACCGCCGCGGCGCTTCGCAAGGGCCTCCGCGCCGGGTGGTCGACGCGCGACCTGCTGCGTCTGGTCCGCGAGTCGCGCTCGAACGCGAAGTGGGTCGAGCGTGCCGAGGACGTCGCCGTCTTCCTGGGTGCGCCCTCCACGACCGGTGACCGTCGCTGGGACGCGCTGCTGGCGGGATCGACTGAGCAACTGGCGTTGACGCGGGCGATGGACGTGCCGCGCTGGGTGCGCGGCCATGGTCTACCGACGTTCTGGTTCGTCAGTGAGAACCCGCGCTTCGACGCCTACGCCCTGGCGCACTCGCCGCCGTCACTCAAGGTGCGGGGCGTGATGCTCGATCCGTCAGACCTGGAGTCGGTGTGACCGGGCCGCTCCTCGATCGCGGCGAGATCGAGACGCTTCTCGCAGCGCTCGGGGAACGCTGCGCCGCGAACGGCATCCAGGTCGAGATGTTCCGCGTCGGCGGCGCCGCGATGGCGCTGGCCTACAGCCGGGAGCGGGCCACCCGGGATCTCGATGCGATCTTCGAGCCCAAGACGCTGGTCTACGAGCAAGCCGGCCGGCTCGCGGAGGAGCGGGGGTTGCCGCCGGACTGGCTCAACGACTCGGTGAAGGGCCTACTGCCCGACCGGCCCGACGCCGGAGCCCAGGTGACGTTCTCGCGCCCCGGCATCAGCGTCGTGGTGGCGTCGGCGGAGTACCTGTTCGCGATGAAGGCCGCTGCGGCTCGACAGGAGGCGGACAGCGAGGACCTCCTGTCGCTGGCGGCCCTCCTGCACATCTCCACGGCCGCCGAGGCGTTCTCGATGATCGAGCGGTTCTACGCCCCGTCCCGCCTTTCGGCCAAGTCGCAGTTCTTCATCGAGGGGGCGTTCGCCGGCGACGCATGAGTGAGTCTCCTTGTCGGTGAACTGCTCACGCGGCGCGACCAGCAGGTCGGGCTTGCCCGTCATCAGGCATCGTCTCGAGGTCTGCTCGGGTGAGCGGTCGACCGAACGGCAGCGTGGTCATGGCCGTCAGCCTGGTGTCAGGCGTTGCAGCCGGGCGGACAGGTGCGACTGGAGCGGCTGGCCGACGGCGGCCAGGTCGATCGCGTAGGCCAGGTCGTCCTCGACCTTGCCGTAGAGGCGCTTCAACCCGGTGACCTCCTTCGCCGTACTCGTCCGTGCCACAACGTCGGTAGCCAGCTCGACCTTGGTGAAGGCGGACTCCCCGACGTACACCTCGACGATGCCGGTGGGGTGGGCCAGGACGACCTCGAGCTGTCGGTCGCCGGTTGCGCGCCAGAAGCCGGACTCGCGGCCGCTGGGCCTGATGCGGTTGCCGTCCTCGTCGACGAGCCAGGTGCGGCTCTCGTAGGCGAGGAACGGCCGGCCGTCGTGGCTGAAGCTGATCTCCTGCTCGTAGCGGAAGTCCTCGATGGTCGGGTAGCCACCGACGCCAAATCCCCACCAGCCACCGACCAGCCAGCCGATGTGCTCGAGGTTGGCGTGCAGCTCCGGGTCGGCCATCGGCTCATTGTCCATGCCGCGCGCGAGTCTCCTTGGCGAGGAGCTCGCGCAGGACCGGCAGCGCGCGACGGTCCTTGTCGCGGCCGGCGGCCGCCTTGCTGCGCACGATGTCGGCGAGCGAGGCGAGCAGCACCTTGGTGCCGCGCAGGTCGATCTCGATCGCGTCCCGGCGAAGGTCCTCGTACCCCCGAGTGCCGGAGGGGACGAACGAGATGTCGAGGTCGCCGTACTTCGTCGTCAGGTTCCAGACCTGGACTGCTCCCAGCGAGTTGGCGTCATGGGCGAACGGCAACGGCTCCTGCCCGTCGACGCGGATCTTCGCCTCCAGCTCGGTCAGGGCGGTGGACAGCTTCGCCAGGTTGTCCCGCTGCATCGGCGGAGTGATGTCTACGTCGTTGGTCGGGATCGGCGAGCCGTGCGCGGCGGCGGCGAAGCCTCCGATGAGGACGTAGTCCACACCGTGGCGCGCGAGCACCGCGACGATCGCCTCCCCGCTGAACGTCACCGCCCGACGGCCTTGCGATAAGCAGCGCGCAGGTCCTCGGCGAACGCGATCCCGGCGTACATCCGATCGAGTCGCTCCTCGACCGAGAGCTTCAGCAAGGCGTTGGCCTGGGCCACGTCTGAGTCGTCGTACGGATCGAGGAAGACGTCGAGCCGGAAGCCGGCGGCCTTGATCAGCCGGAGCACCAGGTCGAACGACGGGTTCGTGCGCCCGCTCTCCAGCCGCGCGATCGCGGACTGCGTCGTCCCCGCTCGCTCCGCCAGCTCGCGCTGCGTCAGGTCTGCACGCCGCCGCGCCTCGCGCACCAGGTCCCCACCGAGCATGTCGCCAGCATAGCGCATCCGCTATACCCGGCGCGCTCACCAGGTGTGTGCAGTTCTCGATGCACCGCGACAGGACATCTGTGCCCGCCGCCGCGTCATCGGGTAGGACACGGCTGTGACGGCAGCGGGCGTGGACTCACGTCCGCTGCGAACCGGCGGGGTCGCACGGGTCGGCGCCATCGGACCGCTCGCCGTGCTGACCCTGCTGATCGTGCTGGGGCTGCTTCACCGCGGCGCGTTCTATGCGCCGTGGGACCTGCTGATCCCGGTGCTCGCCGTACCCCTCGCGGTGTGGGCCGTAGCCGTGACCGGACGGCGAATCCTCGCCCGCAACGACGTTGTGATGGTCGGCGCGCTGCTCGCGTTCGCGCTCTGGTGGTGGTGGGCCGCCCGACGCGGTTCGTGGGCCGACGAGCGGCAGCCGGTCGGCAGCGCAGTCGGCTTCGGTGCGGCCTTCGTTGTCGGCCGCGGGCTCCGCGATGACGCGACGGTGATCGCCCAGCACGTGGTCGCCGCGGTCGGTGCGCTGTCCGCGCTGGTCGGCCTGGTCGCACTGGCGTTGCGCTGGGAGCCGCTCGTCCTCGCAGCGCAGGGGCACCTCCGGCTGGCCGGCACGATCACCTACTCCAACGGCACGGGTGCCCTCCTCGCGGTCGCGCTCGTGGTGCTGCTGACGATGGCGCCGGGTCGGGTGCGCTCGGTCGAGCTCGTCGTGGTCACGGCCGGGCTGCTCGCGACCCAGTCCCGCGGCGGCATCCTCGCGGCCGTGATCGGCGCCGTCGTCGTCTGGCGGTTGATCCGCGCACCCTGGATCGGCCTCGTCCTCGGCGCACTCCTCGGAGCCGTGGCTGTCGCGGGCTCGGCCGCCGCGCGCGACCGGCCGGAGCTGCTCGTGCTGACCGCCCTGCTGCCGCTCCTGGCGGTGCTGCCGGCGCGGTTGCCGAAGCTGTCCCGTCGCGCCACTGCGGTCGCGGCAGCGGTGTCGGCACTTCTCGTCGTACTCCTTGCCGTTGCCGGCCTCGCCGAGGTCGTGACCTCCCGGCTCGGGACCGCGAGCACGAGCGACCGCGCCTACGAGTGGCAGGCCGGGTGGAGGACCTTCCGCGCGCACCCGCTGCTGGGCCAGGGTCCCGGGCGGTTCACCCTGTCCGACGGGCGCACCGCCCGCTTCGTGCACAACGAACCGCTGCAGGCTGCCGCCGACGCCGGCCTCGTCGCTGTCGGTCTGCTAGCGCTGGCCCTGCTGGCCGGGGCATCGCGGACGATCGGCTACCCGTCACGCCGGGGCGCCGCCGGCGTCATGGTCACGCTGCTCGTGGCGGGCAGCGTCGACTTCTCCTGGCACCTTCCTGCCGTCATGATGCTGGCGGGCCTGGCCGTCGGCGGCAGCCCGCCTCTCCCGGAGCGAACCGCTTTTCTCTCGGAGCTGACACGGCATCCACAGATCGCCGGCGAGCCGTCGCCTTCGCCTCGCCGCGGCCGGAACATGCGCTCATGGACGAGCGAGAGCAGCGCCTTGGCGCAGACCTCGGCGGCGTGTGGGCCACCTGGGCCGCCCACGCGGCGGGCCTGAGCGAGGACGACATCCTGGGGCGCCTCGAGCGCGGTGAGTGGCAGCGACTGCGGCGCGGAACGTACACGAACGGCGGCGTGCAGCCGGACGCGTTCATGCGCGCCAGCTCCGCGGTGCAGAACGCATGCACCAAGCGGCGCGTCGCGGTCGCCGCGGGGCGGACGGCCGCGCGGCTGTACGGCATTCCGCTCGTCGACGACCACGACCCGGCAACGAAGCGGTTCGAGTGGAGGCACGACGACGTGGTCCTGTCATTCGGCGAGACCACCGCGAAGACGCTGCACAGCCGACAGCTGGCACTGGGGCCAGATGATGTCTGCCTCCTTCGAGGCATCCCCGTCCTGACCCTTGCCCGCACGGTCGTCGACCTTGGCGCAGTTCTCCGACCGGACGCCCTGGTCTGCGCCCTCGACCACGTGCTGCATCACGGCTGGCTGAGCCGGGGGCTGCTGGAGCAGACCGCCGCGGCGCGTGCACGAGTGCCCGGCCTCCTCGCCTTCCGCACCGCGCTCGCGCTCACCGACGAACTCGCCGAGTCACCCCACGAGACGCTGACCCGACTCATCCTCAAGCCGGTGCTGCCCGGACTGCGCTCGCAGGTGCAGGTGTTCGACGGCGGCATGCGGGAGATCGCGCGGCTCGACCTCGGCGACGAGGAGCTGCGGCTGGGCGTGGAGTCGGACGGCTCGACGTACCACCGCGGGCGTGCCGCTGAGGACAGGCGGCGCGACTACCGGACCGGTTGGACGATCGAGCGCTGCTCGTGGTTCGACACCCGCCGTCGCCAGGACGAGCTCCGTGCGCGCGTGCTGAGCTCTGCCGCCCGCCTCCGCCGTAAGGCCGGCTGACCTATAGGCAACGAACCCCGTCGCGCTCCCTTGCCGAGCCGCCGTGTCCATCGTCTCTCGGAGCTACCTGGCCGCCGCGCCGCGCGTGTCGCCGGGTCGCTCCGAGAGGGGGGCCCGAGGCGGTCGGCAGCTCCGAGCTACCTGGCCGACGCGCCGCGCGTGTCGCCCGGTAGCTCCGAGGAGAGAGCGGCGACGAGCCCGTAGTCGCCCTCAGGCCAGCACGATCCGGCTGATGATCATCTTCTGGATCTCGGTCGTCCCGCCACCGATCGAGCCGAGCTTCGAGTCGCGCAGCGCCCGCTCCGCCGGGAAGTCGCGCAGGTAGCCGTAGCCGCCGTGGATCTGGATCGCGTCGAGCGCGTTCTTCGTCGACAGCTCGCCGCACAGCGCCTTCGCGATCGACGCCTCGAGCTGGTGCTCCTTGCCCTCCTGCTTGAGGTACGCCGCCTTGTAGACCGCGTTGCGGCAGACGTGGTAGTTGATCTCCATCTCCGCGATCTTGTGCGCGATGGCCTGGAAGTGCGCGATCGGCTTGCCGAACTGCTCGCGTTGCTTCGCGTAGCGGACCGTCGCGTCGATCGTCGCGCGCATCCCGCCGATGGAGCCGGCCATCATCACCGTGCGCTCCCAGTCGAAGCACTCGAACGCGACCCGCCACAACGCCTCGCCCTCGACGGACAGGATGCTGCTCGCCGGGACCCGGCAGTCCTGTAGGTGGATCTCCGCCGTCGGCGAGGAACGGCAGCCCATCTTGTCGAGCTCGCGGCCGACGACGAAGCCCGGCGTCCTGGTGTCTACGCAGAACGCGGTCGGTCCCTTGTCCGTGCGGGCCAGGACGTTGCACACGTCGGCGATCGGCCCGTTGGTGATGAAGATCTTCGTGCCGTTGAGGACGAACTCGTCGCCATCCCGCGTCGCCGTCGTCTTGAAGCTCGCGGCATCGCTACCCGAGTCGGGCTCGGTGCTCGCCCACGCACCCATGTAGGTGCCGTCGCAGAGACCCGGGAGCCACTTTCGCTTCAGCTCTTCGCTGCCGTGCAACCAGATCGGTACGGCGCCGATCACCCAGTGCGCACCCAGGCTCAGCCCCAGGCCACCGTCGTGCCCGCCCTCCGCGAGCGCCTCGTTGACCAGGCAGCAGTCGAGGATGGAGCCGCCGCTGCCGCCGTACTCCTCCGGTATCGGCATGCCCGCGACGCCGTTGGCGGCGAGCTTCGCCCAGACCTCGCGGTCCCATCGGCCCTCCTTGTCGCGGTCAGCGGCACCGGGGGCGATGACGTCCGCGGCCAGCCGCTTCATCGAGTCGTACAGAGACTGCTGCTCGGCGGTGATCGAGAAGTCCACAGCCGGACTGTATTCGTCCCCAACTCACGGTCGATCGCTGTCGTCCGGCGCGAAAGCGCGCAGCCCGCTGACATGGCGTGCGCAGAGGAGGAACATGAGGCACGTGATCACGCTGCCGGCTTCCGGTGACTGGACTGTCGACGATCTCGACCAGCTGCCCGATGACGGCCTGCGCTACGAGCTCGTCGACGGCGTGCTGCTGGTGAGTCCGTCAGCGCTGGTGCCGCATCAGCGCGCGCTAGCCGAGCTGCTGCTCCACGCATCAGGACCAGCTGCTCGGCCCCAAGGTCGAGGGCATCCCCCTGCTCGCTGTCGAAGTGCTGTCACGGAGCACGCGAGCCACCGACCTGACCCTCAAGCGGCATGTGCTCGAGCAAGCCGGCGTGCCGGCGTACTGGCTTGTCGACCCTGAGGTCCCCTCGCTCAGCGTGTTGCAGCTGACGGATGGCGCGTATCGCGAGGTCGCCCACGTGCAGGCCGACGAGGCCTTCGACGCCGAGCTTCCCTTCCCGGTCCGCCCTCGTGCCCGCCGACCTGCTCCGCTGAGCTTGGGCATCGGTGGCTCTTAGCCGATGCGATGGAAGCGGTAGGCCAGGTAGGCCGACCCCCCGGCGACCAGCAGCAGCACGAACACCAGCAGCAGCGCGGAGACGAGGCCGAACACCCTGCCGACGGTAGCTCTAGCCTGCCGATATGCAGCGCAGGCTCGTCGTCAAGGCCACCGCCGGAGCCGACGCCCCCGAGCGGTGCGCGCAGGCGTTCACGGTTGCCGCGACCGCGCTGGCCGCCGGCGCGGAGGTGAGCCTGTGGCTGACCGGAGAGGCGAGCTGGTTCGGGGTCGCCGGCAAAGCGGAGGCCTTCGAGCTGCCGCACAGCGCACCGCTCGCCGAGTTGCGCGACGCCGTGCTGAGCGCCGGCACCGTGACCGTCTGCACGCAGTGCGCGACCCGCCGCGGCATCACCGACGTGCTTCCCGGCGTACGCATCGCCGGTGCCGCGACGTTCGTCGACGAGGTGCTCACCGACGGAACGCAGGCCCTCGTCTACTGAGCGCGCCGCGCGTCGACGTCCTCGTCCTTGTCCCGTCGACGACTGCGCAGCTTCGCGAACAGCCACAGGAAGAACAGCAGCGCCAGCACGATCCCGATCAGGCCGATCGCCAGCGGCACCAGCACCCGCTTGTCCTTGGCCAACGGGATGTTCTTGGCCGTCACCGGCGGAGCGGCCGCGCCGGCCGCATCGGGGAAGGTCAGCAGTCCCTCGACCCGGCGCGACAGCAGCCCGGACGTCAGCGTCAGCCGCGCGGTCCACGGCCCGCCGCGTATCGACTTGCCGAGCACGACGGTCACCGGCTCGGTCTGACCCGGCGCCAGGGTCGTGCCCAGCGTCGCGGGATACGGACCAGCCGACAGCCCGTCGGGTCCGTTGCTCAGCGTCAGCGCCCCGCGCATGTCCAGAGCGCGGGCACCGGTGTTGTGCACCTGCGCGGTGACGAGGGCGTTGCCGTCCGCGTCGCGCGAGGCCTGCAACGTGTCGACGCTGAAGTCGCTCTTGGGCGGCCGCGGACCGCCGACGTCGAGGTAGATCCGCACGCCGACGCGGTTGGCCACCGAGATGCCGGCGGCATTGCGCTGTGCGGGGAGCTCGGCCAGGACGACGCCGTACCGCTCTCCGCCGGCGGCTTCCTTCGGCACGCGAATGATCGCCGTGAGCGTGACCCGCTCGTTGGGCGCCAGCGTCGCGGCAGCTGGGGTCACCGCGGTCCAGCTGGTCAGCTCGTTCGTCGCCCGGCCCTCGGTGATCGTGAAGTGACCGTCCTGGATCGTCGCGGCGTTGGGGTAGAAGGTCAGCTTCGTCGACGAGCTCGTGCCGTTGCACACCTCGAAGCGGCGCGTGACCACCGCCCCCGGAAGTACGTGGTCGATGACGTAGGACAGAGCGCGCGGGTCGCGCGTGCCTGAGGGCGCCTCGAGCAGCCGGATCCCGACACCCGCTTGACATGGCGCTGCCGCGGTCGCCGACCCCGCAAAGAGCGGAGCGGCTACCGCGGCAGCGAGAAGAAGCGAAAGGCTACGAGACACTCTGCGTGACGCTACCGCTGTACAGGCCGGAAGCGGCACCAGTGACGTCAACTGTCATCTGTGGCAGGAAGGTCACTGCGTTCACCGTGGAGGAATTCGAAGACAGGATGACGCTTCCATTGGACACCGGCGTCGATGCACGCGAGCTGATGCTCGACTGACCCGCGCCAACAAGCGATCCGGTCAGCAGGGAGGCGTCAGCAGCCACCGGTGCCGTAGGAACCGAGAACGTCGCCCTCGACGCGGCAACCGAGGGCGAAGACCCACCCGCCAACGTGAATCCGCTGGTCGCGCTGGCACTCACGCTCCAGCCCGCCGACGAGGTGCGGCCGTCGAGCACCGAGGTCGCCCCCAGCGGCACCGTGACCGACTTCGCGGCGTCGGTGCCCGTGGAGACCGGTGCAAGCAAGCTGTTGCTGACACCGACAGCAGCCGGCGTGGCCACGATGGAGATGCTGCCGACGTTCGGCAGCACCGTGAACGCGACCGTGGTGGAGCCAGAGCAGATGTCGCCGTTGGCTGAGCTGCAAGCGGCGAGGGCCGGCGCAGCGAGGCCGCCTGTGATGGCAGCGGCTGCAATCGTGAGGACGAGGACCTTGCGCATGGGGGGCTCCTGAACCAAAAGGCGTCGGTCACGTTGTGTGACCTCCCATGCATCGTCGTGACTCTGGGTCAGGCGTATGACGAGTAGTAGCCATCTTGACTAGGCCAACCGGCGCAACGCCCCAGGGGGATCTGTCACGGTGCGCCGGATTCGTCCGCCGTCCGCCCGGACCGACGGCGTCGTACGGCGGCCAAACCGGCCATGGAGAGCAGTGCGAGAAGGACCAGTGCCAGGCTGCGTCCGGGCCGGATCTCGTTCTCGCTGGCGGCCGGCAGCTTCTCCACGTCGACCGGCGCGGCAGAGGTCCCCGGCACGGAGGGGAACGTCAGCTCGGCCTGCACGCGTCGCTCGACCAGCCCCGACGTCAGGGTCAGCCGCGCCGTCCAGGGCCCGTCGCTGATCGCCAGGTCGA
The DNA here is from genome assembly GCA_033851845.1 of Actinomycetota bacterium. Lineage (GTDB taxonomy): Bacteria > Actinomycetota > Actinomycetes > Mycobacteriales > SCTD01 > RYN-124. The sequence goes on along the minus strand of JAWWOH010000065.1, from coordinate 12,256 downwards.
TCGGCACGATCACCGGCTCGGTCTCGGCGGGAGCCAGCGTCGTACCAAGCCGGGCCGGGTACGGCCCGCCGGTCTGCCCACCCGGTCCGTCCCGCAAGCTCAGCGATCCGGTGATGTCGATCGCGCGCTTGCCCGTGTTGTGCACCTGCGCGGTGACCTGGCCCTTGCCGTCGACCGTGCGGGACGCCTGCAACGAGTCGACCGCGAAGTCGCTCTTCTCCGCACCGCCCGGTCCGACGTCCAGATAGACGCGTACGCCGACGCGGCTCGTCACGGGTATCCCCGGGGTCCCCGGCGGCGCCGGCCGCTCGGCGACCAGGACCGCATAGCGCTCGCCCTGCTCGGCATCGGCCGGAACGGCGAACGTCGCCCGCGCGAGGGCGCGCTGACCGGGCGCCACGGTCAGCGTCGAGGGCTCGACCCGGATCCAGCCCGACAGCTCGTTGACGGCGTGCCCGGCGTCGATGAGGAACGACCCGTTCGCGACGTGCGCCGCGCCGGCGTACAGCACGAGCCTGAGCGGCTTCGACGTGCCGTTGCAGACCTGGAAGCGCCGCGAGAAGTGCGCGCCCGGCGCGACGTGGTCGACGACGTACTCCTTGGCCCGCGGGTCCTTGGTGCCCTTCGGGATCTCGACGAGCCCGACGCCGACGCCGGGCGGACAGGTCGACGGGCTGGGCGCGGCGACTGCCGTCGCAGGCGCGAGGAGACCGGCGACGACGAGCAGCGGAGCGACGCGTCGGCTAAGAGGCACTCTGGGTGACGGTACCGGTGTAGACGCCGGCGGTGCTGCTGGCCGGGATGGTGATCGTCAGCCGCGGGTTGTACGTCGCGTTGTTCGTACCCACGGCTGTGCAGGTGAGGATCGCCGCCGGCGTCGTACCCGAGCTGTTGACGCTGAGCGGCGTGGTGACGCGGGTCGGGAAGCTCGTGCACCCGGCGACGCTCGTCGGCGCGTTCGGCACCGAGAACGCCGAGTCCGTCTTGGGGATGGTGCCGCCCGAGGTGGTGAAGTCGCTGGCCGTTGCGGTCACCGACCAGCCGGTCGTCGGCACCCGCAGGTCGGTCACCACGGTGTTGCCGAGGTCGATGGCGAGGCTGCCGCCGCTGGACGAGACGGTCGAGCTCGCGGTCGCGCTGGTCGGTGCGTTGATCGAGATCACGCCGCCGGTCACAGTGAACTGGATGTTGCTGCAGGTGGTGTCACCGCCGGTGCAGGCGGCGTCGGCCGGCGTCGCGACGCCGACGAGTGCGCACAGCACTGCAGTCGCTGCGAGCACGAGCGACGTGCGCATGCGGGCTCCAGGTGGCATCGGATGACCCTTACTTCATCGGTCACCCGACCGTGCTGTGCCCATGGCCTGAAGTGACTATTTCCCAGTGGCGTATGCCCAGTCGCGGCCGTGCGGTGACGGCTTGCGCCGGCCGCCGTAGTCGCGCCGGCGGGGCCAGTTGTGCAACAGCTCGCGCTCGTGTCGCGGCCCGTACGCAGGGACAACAGGCAGTACGTCGGCGGCCGGGGCCAGCACCGCCGGTGCCGGCACCGCCGGTGCCTCGGGAAGAAGGTCGCGTACGACGGCGAGCGGCGCGGCTGCCGCCACGGGTTGCTCGAGCTGGCAGCGGAACAGCATGCTCGACTCGACGACGTACAGCACGCCGTTGTCCTCGTCGTGCAGGACCGGCCGGTCATAGCGCTCCGCGAGCCGGAGCAGGCTGTCCGGGCGGACGACGTCGGCGACGGCCAGCTCGTGCGGGAAGCTCATGTCGCGGATCGGGACGAGTCGGTCGTCATCGACCTCGAGCCCCCGCGTCGCTGGTGTCGCTGGTGTCGCGGGCGCCGTCGGCGCGCCCGCCGGCCGACGGATCGCTCCGAGCAACCGCTCGCGGTCGAAGACGAGCAACCCGACGAAGGCGAGCAGCAGCACGGCGTTGACCGGCGAGCTGAGCCAGAGCAGCAGGCCGCCGAGGAGAGGAAGGCTCAGCGCCAACCGGCCGATGATCTGCTCGCCGCTCACCTGCTGGGGGTCGACGAAGTCGTTGGCGTCCCCCTTGAACGTGTAGAGGCCGGCGGCGTCGACCCCGACGATGCGATGGACGACGACGCGATGCAAGGAGGTGTTGCGGTACGCCGCAACGTCCCCGACGCGGTAGGTGCTCTTGGCGCGGACGATCGCGAGGTCGCCGCCGGTCACCCGCGGCTCCATGCTCGCGCCGCGCGGTACGACGTACGACATCGAGCTCCACAGCGGCAGCGAGAGCCCCACGAGCAGCAGGACCGCGATCGTGCCGGCGGCAGCCTTACCTGACATGCGTGGTGACGACATGTGCTCGACCTCCTACGCCGCGAACGTACGCGCAGGGTTCAGTGCTGCGTGACGTTCTGGTGCTCGCCTCGCCTGTCCGTGCGCCTGCCGCGGCCGTTGAAGAAGAAGAACAGGATGAGCCCGACGGCAAGCGCTCCGCCGACGCCGGCAGCGATGAGCGGCCACGGCGGCGAGCTGTCCTTGCTCTCGACGAGGTTCGCCTTCACGGCCGGCCCCGAACCGGTGTCCGGGAAGGTGATGGTCGCTGTGGCGGCGCGCTTCACCAGCCCGCTGGCGAGGTCCAGGCGGGCCAGCCAGGGGCCGTTGGGCAGTGACTTGTCGAGCTTGACCGTCACCGGCTCGCTCTGGCCGACGCCGAGCGTGGTGCCGAGGGTCGCGTTGAAGGGGCCGGCCGACAGACCACCGGGTCCCTTGGACAGCCGGAGCTGACCGGACATGTCGAGCGCGCGGCCGCCCGTGTTGTGCACCTGCGCGACGACGAGCGGCTCGCCGGTGGGCGCGCGCTCCGCGGTCAACGTGTCGATCGTGAAGTCGCTCGGCGGCTCCCCCCCGGGTCCGACCGACAGGTACATCCGGATGGCGACGCGCAGGCTGACGACGACGCCCTTGTCGGACCGAGCGGCCGGGCGCTCGGCGACGATGCCGCCGTAGTACTCACCGGGCGCCGCCTTCGGGTCGACGTGCACCGAGAGCCTGGCCCTCGCCCGTGAGTGCGGAGCGATGCTCACTGTGGTCGGGGTGATCGTCGTCCAGTTGACGATCTCCCCCGGCACGCCTCGATCTCTGATGGAGAACGACCCGCCGGAGATCTGCGCCGGCGCGGTGTAGAGGATCACGTTCATCGCGTCGTTGTCGCCGTTGGTGATCTCGAACGCCCGGCTGATCGTGGCGCCGGGTGCGATCCGGTCGACCACGTAGGTCTTCGCCCGCGGGTCGTCGGCGCGAGCGGTCGGTGCCTCGAGCAGGCGAATGCCCAGTCCCGGCGGCGGCGGCGCGTCAGCGGCAAGGGCGGGAAGAGACAGAGCAGACAACAGCGCTGCCCCCGTCACCAGAAAGGCGGCGGGGGCAGCGCGTCTGAAGCCGAGCGTCATGCTGCGGGAACGTACTCCCTACGTGGTCAGCTGACCGTCTGCGTGACGGCACCCACGTAGTCACCAGCGGTGGCGCCGCCGGGGACGGCGATGCTGAGGCTGGGGTTGAACGTCGCCGTGTTGTTGCCGACGACCGCCGTGGCGGTCACCAGCGTCTGGGCCGAGCCGGTCAGCGCGAGGCCCGTGGCTGCCGACAGGTAGGTGCCCTGCGTGGCGGCGACCACGCCCGACGTCGACACCGTGCCGGGGACGAAGGCCGTCGCGGCGGTGACCGGGATCGTGAAGGTGCCGTTGCTGAAGGCGGTCGTGCCGGTGATCTTCGACTGCCAGCCCAGGACGCCGGCGCGGTTGTCCGTCACCGTCGTGCTGCCGAGCGCGCCGGCGACCGTGGTCCCGGTCTGGCCGGCCAGGCCCGCCGCCGGCGTGAGCGCCGCGGCGGTCGACGTCTCGGCGATCGAGATCACGCCACCGGTGAGGGTGAAGGTCACGCCCTGTGCACTCGCCGGGGAGGCGGCGAACACGGAGCCGACAACCGCAGCCGCTGCGATGCCGGCGGTGAGAATGAGACGAGCGCGCATGGGGGGTTCCTCCAGGTCGTTGACCCCCCGCTGGTGGGGGACCGTGGTGGTGCGTACGACCTACATCGGCCCTCCCCCATGCGGACCACATGACTATCTGTGACCATCTTGATGTTGCTCTGATCGGAGCAGTGCACGCGACCACGTGGCGGCGTACCCGCCCCTTTTGGACCCGATCTGCGGCGTAATGCCTCGGGCCGAAACCCCTTGTGGGACAGCGGTTTCCGGCCCGGAAACGGCATCGGCCCGACCCAGGAGCGGGTCGGGCCGATGTACGGATAGTGACTGCTATGCAGGGACCTCGACCGATGTCTCCACGACGTCACCGAGCACCGCGGTGACCTTGGTGTCCAGCGGCTGCGCCTTCGGCGCGAGAGTGCGCAGCGTCCAGTCGCCGGGCGCCGCGAAGAAGCGGAACGCTCCCGTCGCCGAGGTCACGACCTCCGCCGTGAACTCGCCACTGCCGTCGAGCAGGCGGACGTAGGCCCCGCCGAGCGGCGTACCGCCCTTGCTGACCGTGCCCTGCACGATCGATTCCTTCGCCACGTCGATTCCCTCCAGGTCAAGCGTCTGCGCGGGAGCTCCGCACATCAGACGTCCTTCTCGACGGGCACGCCGACGAGCGACCCGTACTCCGTCCACGAGCCGTCGTAGTTCTTGACGTCCTTCTCACCGAGCAGCTCGTGCAGCGCGAACCACGTGTGGCTGCTGCGCTCGCCGATGCGGCAGTACGCGATGGTCGGCTTGCTCGTGTCGAGCCCGGCCTCCTCGACGTACAGCTTGCGCAGCTCGTCGTCGCTGCGGAACGTGCCGTCGTCGTTCGCGGCTTTGCTCCACGGCACGTTGAGCGCGGTCGGGATGTGACCGGCCCGCTGCGACTGCTCCTGCGGCAGGTGCGCCGGCGCGAGCAGCTTGCCGCTGAACTCGTCGGGGCTGCGCACGTCGACGAGGTTCTTGTTGCCGATCGCGGCGATCGTCTCGTCGCGGAACGCGCGGATGCTCTTGTCCTGCTCCTTGGCCTTGTAGCTGGTCTTGTCGCGGGCCGGCGTGTCGGTCGTCAGCTCACGGCCGTCGAGCTCCCACTTCTTGCGACCGCCGTCGAGCAGCTTGACATCGCCGTGGCCGTAGAGCTTGAAGTACCAGTACGCATACGCCGCGAACCAGTTGTTGTTGCCGCCGTACAGGACGACGGTGTGGTCGTTGCCGATGCCCTTCTGGCTCGCCAGCTCCTCGAACTGCTCCTTGTTGACGAAGTCGCGGCGCACCTGGTCCTGCAGCTCGGTCTTCCAGTCGAGCCGGACGGCGTTCTTGATGTGGCCCGAGTCGTAGGCGGACACGTCCTCGTCGACCTCGACGAGCACCACCTTCGGGTCGTCGAGGTGTGCCTCGACCCAGTCTGCGTCGACGAGCACGTCTTCGCGGCTCATGCTGTTACTCCTTTGTTGGTAGTGCGCTTGACGAGCAGGTAGATCTCGCAGCCGAGGCAGAAGCCGAACGCGGCGTTGAGGAAGGCCGCCGCGAGTGCGAAGGCGGTGGCGATGGTGCCGAGCGGGGTCCAGGTCAGGTAGCCGATCGTGCCGACGACCGCGAACGCCAGGCCGACAGCCTGGGCGAACTGCGGCGGCCGGCGATCCTCGAGCTCAGTCGGCGGGCTCTTGGGGATGCGCTTCCAGATCGCGGCGTACGGGCTCCGGCCGGTCGCGCCGAGCGCGAACACGACCGCCTGGAGGGCGAGCAGCGTCGCGCTCTGGGTGATCAGGACGACGGCGAGTACGGCGGAGGTGATCCACGCGGCGAAGCGCTGGCCACGCGGGTCGATGAGGTCGTTCATGGGGGAATGTCCTTCTGACGGACGGCGCCCTGTCGCGGGCTGGGGGCTGGGGGCAGGTCAGAAGGACGGACACAGGCAGCCGGCGACGCGGCAGAAGTCCACCGCGCGCCTCTTCACCAGCACCGACATGCGCGTCATCCTACGGCGTTCTCGAGCGCGGCGAGGATGTGCTCCTTGCGGGGCTGGCCGGACGCCCGCTTGGTGACCCGGCCGCGGCTGTCCAGGACCAGCGTCGTCGGCGTCTTGAGGATGTTGAGCCGGCGTACCAGCTCGAGGTTGCTCTCGGCGTCCACTTCCACGTGCCGTACGCCGGGGACGGCCGCGGCGACATCGGCGAGCACCCGCTTCGTCGCCCGGCACGGCGCGCAGAACGCGCTCGAGAACTGCAGCAGCGTCGCCCGCTCGCCGGGGGTCTCCCCGAGCTCGCTCAGCGCCGGCAGCAGGCTGTCCGCGGGCGTCACGCTGCGCACCCGCCCGTGGTGAGCACGCCACACGAGCCCCAGCACACCGGTCAGCACGAGGACGGCAACGAGGACCCACACACAGGCGTCAACGCCCCCCAGCCGCCCGCACTTCCCGGCTGAGTTCGCAGGCCCGGCGGCGGGTGAGCTCAGAGCTCAGCCGGTAAGCCGGGCGCTCGGAGCACAGAGCCGCTTCCCGGCTCAGTTCGGAGCCACAGCGGCGGGTGAGCTCAGAGCTCAGCCGGTAAGGCGTGCCTCCGGCTCGGCCAGCGAGCGCCAGCGCGGCCGCACTGACGGTCCCAGCACGTACTCCCGGTCGCCGGTCGCCCGTTGTCCCCGCACGAAGGCCCGCCGCACCCGGTCCGCCAGCGCCGCGCCGTTGTCGTCACCGTCGCTCCAGTAACCCCGAACCACCTCAAAGCCGCAGTCCCGGAGCCGATCCTCGCGGAGCTTCTCCTGCCACACGACTCCCTTCTCCAGCGGCTGCTGCTCCGAGGACGCGTCGTCGTCGTACTTCTTGCGCCCGTCGGTCTCGAGCACGGTCCGGTACTCGTCCCACACGAAGTCGACCTCCGCAACGAAGTGGCCCTGGAGCGTGCGCACCGACCGCTGCTGCTTCGGGGCAGGCAGGCCGTTGTCCCGGCACCACAGTCGCGCGAGTGACTCCAACGGGGTCTCGGAGTCCTCGTCGGCGAACGCGACCAGCTCCCGTGCTTGCGCGACCCCAGGCCAGCCGCGGCAGTCGTCGAGCACCTTCTGCACGGCGGACCGGTCGAGCCCCGCCCAGAAGGCCGACTCCACCGTCACAAACCCCGCTGCAGGTGCCATCATCCGCGCGCAGTCGACCACCGAGCGGGCCGCAGTCGTCACCGCACCCGTCCGGTGCTGCGCCGGGACGAACGCCACCGAGTAGCCGCGAACCGTCGTCAGCTCACGGCCTCGACAGAGGGTCAAGGTCGGCACCTTCGGCCACGCGTCCAGAAGCGCGATCTCGTGGAAGATCGCGGCCGACTGGTGGCTCAGCACCTGGTCCCCAGCGGTAGCAAGCATCCGGGCCGCAGCGCACAGCATGTGCATGGAACGATCGGTCCGTACCTTCTTCTCGTCGTACGGCTGAGCGGTGTACACGCCGTACCGAACTCGATGCCACTCGCCTCGTCGGAGCTTCAGGTCGATCTCGACGTCGCCGTAGCCAGCCCCGATGGCCTGCCCCCGCCGAAAAACACCACGCTGCTTTCGAGCGAGGACGGCGAGTTCGGGCTTCATGCGGCGTGAGTGTGGGCGCATCAGCGGAGACGTGCTCGGCGCTGTCCACTACCGCCGCGGGAGCTAAGACGCGGAAGGTACGACGGGGGCGGCGGGCGCGGGCGGCCGGACCGCAACTACTCAGCGGTGCAGGACGGTACGGCCGGCCTCGGCGGTGGCGACCACCCCGGCCGGCTCCACGTGCAGGCTCGTCATCTGCAACCCGAACGGCAGCTCGCCGACCCGGATCACGAAGTCGAGCCGGTGACCGAGGGCCGCGGACACCGCCCGGTCGGCCAGCGCGTTGCCGACCTCGAAGCGCTGCGCGGTCACGACGACGGACGACCCCGACATCGACACCGACGAGATCGCGGTGGCGGTGATCGTCCGCCCCAGCATCTGCACCGACCCGGTCACCCGGAGCTTGTCGCCGGCAGCCGCCACCGAGAGCCCGCGGTCGCGCAGCTGACCGGCGATGTCCGGGTAGGACAGCAGCACCGTCGCCCGCAGTCCGTCGACCGGGACCTGGCCCAGGTCGCCCGCGATCGCGTCCGACAGCGAGATGTGCACGCCGCGCAGCGTGACGTCCAAGCGGGACAGCTTCCCGCCGCCCGCGGTGACGTTGCGCGCGGTCACCTCGACCTCGTCGTACTTCCCCCCGATCGCCTGCGTGAGGAACGGCACCCCGTGCACCCTCACCTCGGGCCGCGAGGACAGGCCGCCGCTCACCTGCAGCTGCAACGCCACGGCGTGCTGGGCGAAGAACAGCGCGACCCGGTCGGCCGCGACGGCCAGCGCGAGGACGATCAGCACTCCGACGAGGACGTCCTTGACGGTCACGCGAGGACGAGTCGGCCGGCGACGTAGGCGATCGGGGCGAGCGCCGCGAAGGGGAGCACGAGGCCGGCCGGCATCAGCGCCGAGACCCGACGTGCATCGCGCCGCCCGGCCGTGAGCTCCGCGGCGCCGAGGTCGACGGCCAGGTCGCCCGCGGACACCGTCGCCGCGATGGCCAGGCCCAACAGGCCGCCGCGCGTCCCGGCCACCGGACCGGTGTCGCCCGCGGCGGCCACCGCAGCGGCAGCTCCGGCCCCGAGGGCGAGCAGCAGCCCGGGCCAGCCGCGGTTGGCTCCGACGGCCAGCGCGGGCCGGGGCAGGATGCGGTCACCGAGCCGGCCGGCGAGAAGCGCCCCTGCGCCGGCCGCCAGGCAGACGATCACCGCGTCGCGGCCCCCGCCGGCCATCCGCAAGGCGATAAGCCCGGCCGCCGCGACGGCAAGGACGACGGCGACGAGCGTGTCGGCAAGCGACTCCGTGACCCGGGTACGGCCGCGGCGCATCAGCTGGTGCAGCAACGCCGCGGTCAGCGTCACGCCGACGACACCGGCCAGGCCGGACACCCTGCCGTTCGAGGACAGTACGACGGCGTCGGCGACGACTGCCGCTCCCGCCGCCACCACGAAGCCGCCGCCGCTGCCGGGCGCGTCCACCAGCGCCAGGAAGGCGAGCACGAGGATCAGCTGTACGACGAAGACACCCGCCGCCAGCGCTTCGGCGTTGACGGTCGCCAGGCCGGCCAGGCCGAGGCAGATGACCCCCCCGCCGAGGCCGAGCAGCAGCACGGCAGGCCGCGGCGCGGGCTGCTGCGAGCGCGGGATGGCCGGCGGCGCCGTGATCGTCACCGTCCGGATTGTGCCAGGCCGCCGCCCCGTATCACCCGGCGCGCCCCTCCGCGGGACGTCCGAGCCTCCGGTCGTTCCAGCGACCCCTCAGTCGGACGCAAGCGGCAGGGAGGCGGGGGGTCAGAAGGCGACGTTCAGCGTCGTCGTCCGGCAGCTGTTGACCTGGACGTCGTAGTAGCGCTTCATCGCGCCGCTCGCCGAGGTCGCCAGCACCTGGTACTTCTGCCCGGCCGGCAGGTTCGGCAGCTGGAACGATCCGCTGCTGGTGGTGCCGACGTTCCAGCCGAGGATCGGCGTCGGGCCGTTGTTGTCCGCGCCGAGCGACCAGGTGGCGATCCGCTTGAGCGTCGTCGCCGCGCCACCGGCGGTCGCTTGGCCGGCGATCGCGCCCGTCGTACCGCCCTGTGCGCAGACCAGCGGCAGCCGCAGGTTGATGCGGGCCGGGTAGGGGATCGCGATGTTGCGCCGGTACGAGTGCCCATAGCGGCTCTCGTCGGTCTTGCCGTAGGTGCCCGGCGAGAACGGGTAGACCTCGATGAACATCCGCGCGGTCGCCGACGGCACCGTGATCGACCACTGCACGACGTGCCCGGTCCGGTCCGCGGCGCCCGTCGCCGGGACGTCGCCGTTGACCCGCAGCGTGATGCCGTAGCCGTGCAGGCCGCAGCTCGTCGCCAGGCAGCCGTTCTTGTCGATGGTCTGGCCGCTGGAGTTCTTCAGGTCGAACCCGATGAACGCATCGACCGCGCGGCCGTCCGAGCTCAGGATCGTGCCGGTGACCGTCCGGGCCGCCTCCGCAGGGCCGGCGGTCAGGGAGAGCACACCTCCGACGAAGCCGAGCACGGCGAGGACGGCGAAGAAGCGGCGCATGTGCAGATTGTTCGACAGATCTGCGCCCGCTGTTGAGGAAATGCCCGAACTCACCCGCCGGCGAAGGGCGGCAGCACGTCGACGAGCGAGTCAGGCCGTACGCCGACGCGCGTGTGGTCGCGCCCGCCGACCGGGTCACCGTCGACCACGAACGAGCAGCGCGCCAGCACCGTCGTGAACCGCTCGCCGTGCCCGGCCCGGGCGACGCTCAGCGCCTCGGCGAGGGTCCCGGCGTCCACCGACTCCTCGGCGACACCGGCAGCCTCCTTCGCCGCGGCCCAGTAACGAAGCAGTGCCATGTCCGGTATCTTGCAGGCAGGCAACGGCGCCTCTTCCCGCAGTCCCGTCCGCGAACGCATCGGAAGACCCGCCCATGGCCACCCTCCTGCTCCTCACCAACGCGATGCAGCCCTCCGCCGAGGTGCTCCCCGCGCTGGGCCTGCTGTCGCACAGCGTCCGCGTCGCGCCGTTGGAGATCTCGGCGCTGCTCGATGCCGCGCCCACCGATGCCGTCCTCGTGGACGCCCGGCGCGACCTGATCGCCGCCCGCTCGCTGACCCGGCTCATGCAGACCACTGGCATCACGGTGCCGGTGTTCGCCGTACTCACCGAAGGCGGCCTCGCCGGGCTGTCCGCGGAGTGGGGCGTCAGTGACGTGCTGCTCGACACGGCCGGACCGGCCGAGGTCGATGCGCGGCTGCGGCTCGCGGTCGGCCGCATCGAGGTGGAGGCCGGCAAGACAGCCGCCGCCGAGCCCGGCGTCGTACGCGCCGGCGACCTCACCATCGACGAGGGCACCTACACCTGCCGGCTGCGCGGCAAGGGACTCGACCTGACGTTCAAGGAGTTCGAGCTGCTCAAGTACCTCGCGCAGCACCCGGGTCGGGTCTTCACCCGCGCCCAGCTGCTGCAGGAGGTCTGGGGCTACGACTACTACGGGGGCACCCGCACAGTCGATGTGCATGTACGGCGGCTGCGCGCAAAGCTCGGTCCTGAGCACGAGTCGCTCATCGGCACGGTGCGGCACGTCGGCTACAAGTTCGTGACGCCGCCGCTCGCTGCCGCGCTGGCCGCCGAGGAGACGACGACGGTCCTGCCCGGGTAGCGCCCTTGTAGCGTCGCGGCGTGACCGAGGCCGTCGTACAGGGACGCCTCTCTCCCGACGACGTCGAAGCGGTCCACTCGCTCGTGCACGAGGTCACTGCAGCCGACGGTGTCGGGCCACTCAGCGATCACGTGATGCTGCACCTGCCGCGCGGTGGTGACGAGGCGGTGCGCAACCTGCTCGTCCGGTCCGAGGACGGACAGCTCCTCGGCTATGCGCACCTCGACGTGACCGACGAGGTCGAGGGCTCGAGTGCAGAGCTCGCCGTGCTCCCGTCGGCGCGTGGCCGGGGCATCGGGCGGCTGCTGGTCGAGCGACTGCTCGACGAGTCGCCGGACGGCCGGCTGCGACTGTGGGCGCACGGTGAGAGCGCCGGCTCCGGCGAGCTCGCGCGGTCGATGGGGTTCACCAAGAGCCGGGTGCTGTGGCAGATGCGCCGTCCGCTCGGTGATCCGCTGCCGGAGCCGGTGATCCCCGACGGCGTCGACATCCGGACGTTCGAGGTCGGCAAGGACGAGCAGCGCTGGACGGCGCTGAACAACGCCGCCTTCGCCGCGCACCCCGACCAGGGCGGCTGGAACGTCGAGGAGGTGCTGCTGCGCGAGGCGGAGCCGTGGTTCGACCCGAAGGGGTTCTTCCTGGCCTTCCGGGGCGACGCGCTCGTCGGCTTCCACTGGACGAAGGTGCACGGCGCGCTGCGGCACGCGCACGGCGACGACGAGCACGAGCACGGCCATGACCACGCGCCCGTCGGCGAGGTCTACGTCGTCGGCGTCGACCCGTCCGAGCAGGGCCGCGGACTCGGCCCGGCGCTGACCCTGCTCGGCCTTCATCACCTGCAGAGGCTCGGACTCGACGAGGTCATGCTGTACGTCGACGAGAGCAACACCAACGCGATCCGCGTCTACGAGCGGCTGGGGTTCGGCCGTGCAGCGACCGACGTCAGCTGGTCCCGCGGCTGACCGACCCCCTACGTCCGACTGCGGGGTCGCCCCGACGACCACTTACTCGGACGCAACGCCGGGGGTCAGCCGACGAACAGGTGGGCGACCTTGTAGAAGACACCGGC
>JAWWOH010000064.1:0-15931 GCA_033851845.1 Actinomycetota bacterium | reverse complement strand
CCGAGGCGCATCACCGAGCCCTTGCCGAAGTTCTTGTCGATCTGCGCGAGCGCCATGTCGAGCGCCTTCTCGCGGTCCGGTCCTGCCATTGCATCTCCTGCGGTTCTGGACGAGCGAGCGGCTCGTGGCGGCTGTCCGATCGGCGGTGACGCTAGGAGCGCCGTACGACAAAAAACTGCGTCGTACGACGGACTGTGGACACCCGGACAGGACGCACGCTAACCCGAACACCCGTTCGAACAGGTGCGACACGCCGGAGCTACCGCGAGCGGGCCGTCTCCTGGGCGGCCAGGACGGCGCGCCAGACGTCTTTCGCGTCATCGCCGTCCTTCAGCGCCTGGTGCACGCTGCGGCCGCCGAGGGTGGCGAGGACCTGGTCGCGCGCATAGGAGTCGGCGTACGCCGGCCCGAAAAGCGTCTCCATCCGAGCCCAGAACTCCGTCAGCCGCACCCGCTCGAGACTAGGCCGTGCCCCGACCCTGCGAGGGTCGCGCCGTCACATGCGAACGCTCCAGCAGCGTGGCATCGGGCGCGCCGAAGCCGAACTTCTCGTAGAGCCCGTGCGCATCGGCGGTGTGCAAGAGCCAGCGGAAGTCGGCACCCGGTCCCTGCTCGATCATGACGTCGACCAAACGCTGGCCGAGGCCGCGGCCACGGTGCTCCGGCACGACGAACACATCAGCCAGATAGGCCAGTCCAACACCGTCGCTCATCGCACGGCAGAAGCCGACCAGGGCCCCGGTTGGCTCGGCATAGCACCCGACGACCCGCCAAGCCCCGGCGATCTGATGCTCGACGTCCTTGCGGGTGCGCCACCGACCCCAGTAGGCGCCTTCCGACAGGAACTGCCAGATGACGTCCACGTCGACGCGCCGCGGGTCGTCGTCGAACACGTAGGTCACCGGCACCACGCTAGGTGGCGCTCAGGCCGGATCGATGCAGACGAAGCGCGGGTAGTACAGGGAGTCGTCGTCGAGGGTGCGGTCGCACGTCAGGGCGATCTGCGCGTAGGTGCAGACGAGGGCACCGGATCCGTCGAGCTGGGGGTGGCCCTTGCCGGCGTAGACGTGCACGTCCTTGGCGACCATCGGGGTGAACACGCGAACCGGGTCGGACCACGGCCCCTCGAGCGAGGCCGCGCGCCGAACGCTGACCGACACCTTGAGCAGGCCCATGACCGTCAACAGCCGTGACGACTTCGGCAGTCGCTTCAGGACGCGCAGTGCACGCAGAGCAGGTACGCCGTCGACACCGCGCAGCCAGGCGGATGCCTCGGTCAACACGAAGCCGTCACCGTCGCGATGAACCGTGAACTCCGTCGCCGGGCTGTCGATCACCGGCGCCGCCCGCGCCACATCACGCGACCAGCCGTCGCCGCACCACCACTCCGGATCGCGCAGACCCGCCGCGATCCGGTCCACCGGCCAGCGCAGCAGGTAGGCCAGCCGAGGGCGCCGGAAGCCGCGATAGCGCGGCCGCCTGCGGATCAGGCTCGGCCGCAGCGCGTGCCCGTCACGCCAGCCGTAGGCGTAGAGGTGACCGCCGTCGACGATCACCCCCGCCCCGGGCATCACGCGGTCCACCGCCGGCGGCGTCTCAAGCATCCGCACGGACCAGGTCGACACGTCCTCGTCAGGGTTCTCGACGAGCGCAGCGGTCCAGTCGAAGACGTCGAAGAAGTACATCGAGCCCTCCGCCCGCCAGGCATCGACGACCGTGGGCAGATCGGGCCGGGCGGACCGAACCCGCATGAAGAACACGACGACCCCGACCGGAGTCCGGGCGCCGGCCATCGGCCACAGCCATGTGCCGGGCTCGGTGTCGAAGAACGGCTGCGGGTCCTCCGACGTCCCGCCGAAGTGGGGGACCAGCTCGGCAGTCGCCGGGTGGGGTCCGTCCTGGATGCCGATCGAGTTGTGCACGAGCCGAGCCGTACGACGGGAGCCGCCGACGAACGTGTCGCCGAACAGCCAGAGCGTCCGGCCGCCGGAGAGCGGCACGGAGTACGCCGCGTCCGCGCCGTGCCAGCCGGGAACGCGCCGGAACAGCTGGTCCGCCTCCGGCCACCCGCGGCCCGAGGGCGAGCCGCGGCGAGGTGACAGCGCGAGCTACTTGACGACCGCGACCCAGGTGCGCTGGTGGTGGACGGCCGGCGGGAAGTCGGCCTCCTCGCCCTTCTTCACCGAGTACGACTCGCACCGGACGATGTAGACGGTGCCGTCCTTGGCCACCGCGAGCTGGTTGTAGTCGCCCCACATCGCGCCGGCCCGGCTGAACGCCGCGAAGCGCGCATCGGCCCGCACCGACTTGTTGACCCGCAGCGGCTTGCTGAAGGTCTTGCCGCCGTCACGGCTCTGCACGACGTAGGTGTCGACGAAGTCGCTCATCTCGGTCGACGACGAGGCCTCTTGCCGCTGCCGGTAGGCAACGGTCAAGGTGCCGTCGGGCGCGACGTCGAGCATCGAGTTGAAGCGGTCGACCCAGTCGTCGGACTTGCCGACCCGCAGGTTCTTGAGCGACGACCACGTCACGCCGTTGTCGTCGGACCAGGTGACGACCGGGTCGTTGACCGGGCTGCTCGGCTCGGTGCGGAACCGCGAGTCGTCCCAGCCGACGTAGACGCGGCCGCTCTTCGGGTCGACGGCCGCGGTCGGCAGCCCCGGCGAGGCGCGCTGCAGCCGTGGCTCGTGGCCGTTGTAGACCCCCACGGACGTCGGTGGCGCGAAGGCCAGCGGCGCCGGGCTGGGGACCAGGCCGGCCTCGTGCGACACCGCCATCACGAGCTTGGAGATGCCGGGGATCGGCTCGGCCAGCTCGCCACCGGGGTCGGTGTGCGCCGTGGGCACCGGCGCGACGTCGGTGCTGAAGACCACGCCGAGCGAGCCGTCCGCGAGCACCAGCGGGATGGCGCCGATCCCCTGCCCCGGGTAGACGAGCGACGGCGGCGAGAACGTCTTGCCCTCGTCGTCGCTGTAGCTGGCGAGCATCGGCGCGACGCGGTCCCAGACGACGTACAGCCGACCGGTGTGGTGACCGGTGCCGGTGCCGTTGTCGACGACCTCCCAGTTCTTGTCGTTCAGGCCGCCGCCGCTGTCGTCGATGACGACGGTCGGCTTGCCCCACGACTTGCCACCGTCCGTCGACGTGCTGTTGACGATCGCGCTGCGCAGCGCGTCGCCACCCTCGCCGCTGCCGTCGTTGAAGACGAGCGAGGAGTAGTAGACGCGGTTGTGTGGGCCGAACGCGATGACAGCGTCACTCGCCCGGTCGAACTCGCCGCCGTTGCGCTTCGTCAGCCCGGGGATCGTCCCGTAGGTCCAGGTCTTGCCGCCGTCGAACGTCGTCGCGTAGCCGTTGCTCGCGTCCCCACCACCGTCGACCCGGCCCATCTGGTAGCCGGCGACGGCGTTCTTCGGGTTGGCCGGGTTGACCGCGATCGACGGCTCCGTCGTCGTGTCCGGCTGCACCAGCTTGCCGTTGATCACGGCGGTCTGCCGGCCCGCCTCGTGGTCGCGCAGCAGCGTCGGGCCACCGGCCGAAGAGGCCGTGGCGTGCGGCGCGGCGAGCGCGGCTGGCAGGGCGAGCGACGCAACGGCGGCGAGGAGCAGTGATCGGCGCATATGCGCCTGTTCTCCGTCGTACGCCGATCTCCTGCCCGACTCAGCCGGAAAGGCGGGTACGCCGGCGCAACACGAGTGCGCCGGCCATCCCCAGGAGCAAGATCGCGGCCAGCGGCAGGCCGAGGCCCGGGCCGGTGCGCGGGAGCTGACCCGGCGCCGCGGCCGGCACCGTCGGCCGTGCCGGCGCAGCCGCCGCGCCGCCACCGGTGAAGGGCCGGTGCGTCGTGAAGTGCACCGCCTGCTGGAACGTCGGCCGGTTCTGCCAGTCGATGCCCCGTACGCCGACGATGCCCGCCGTCACGTGCCTGATGTAGTCCTTGCTCTTGTCATACGTGAGAGCGGTCACATCGGTCTTCGACTCCGCCGTCAGGGCCGCCTGCACGGCCGCGTGCAACGAGGCGCGCAGCTGCGTCCGGCAGCCGGCGAGGGAGCCGCCGCCGCAGTAGGTGCGCGAGTAGCGGCCGGCCACCGGCTTGCCGAGCACCTGCCGCAGGTCCTTGCTGACGTAGCCGTACCAGGCGACCCCGTTCCACGACGATCCGATGCCCGCGCGCGGGTGGTCGTCGAGACCCCTGGGCAGCTTGTCCGTGAGGTCACCGAGCGTCCCGCGCAGCACGTCCTTGGGCAGCGAGAACGTGCCACTCGCCCCGGCCGCGGCCGGCTCCCACCACACGTCGAGCAGGTCGATGGCGGACGAGTGCGGGTAGGCCCCGGAACGGGCCCGGTCGACCCGTTGCGCACCCGCGGCGACCCAGGCACGCAGCAGCGACACCGCCTTGGCGTCCTGCGCGTCCGTCGGCGTGCCCACCACGTCGAGGACGGAAGGCAGCAGGTACTTCGCCCGCACGTCGGTCACGCCACCGGCGATCATCGCGTCGACGAGCTGCGGCCGGGTGAGCTTCTTGCCGCCGGCGATCCGCGCCTTCACCTGGTCCTCGAGAGCGAGCGACCGGTAGACCGGCCCGTAGGCCCACCCGTTGTCCGCCGCGGAGAAGCCCGGCGCCGGCTTGTTGTTCCACGAGACGAAGTAGCCGGTAGACGGGTTGATCGACCGCACGTGCTTGTCGAAGGGCAGGAAGCCCTTGTCGTCGTACGCCGTGTCACCCCAGTGCGGCAGGTCCCAGTCGTATCCGGTCGCCCGGTTGGGCAGCAGCCCGGACGAGAAGTAGCCGATGTCGCGCGCGTCGGTGTAGAACCAGTTGAAGGTGTAGTCGATCGCGCTGACCGCGTGCTGGAAGCTCGTCGCGTCGTGCACGTACGTCGGGTCCTGCAGCCGCTGGAAGCCGACAGCCGAGTCCACTTCGTGGTTGTACGTCGAGCGCTGGGTCACCACCGCGACCGGCTTTCCGCCGACGGTCGTGCGCAGCTGCACGACCCCGTGCCGCGTCTTGAGGACCAGGAAGCTCAGCTGTGTCGGCGGTGCCTGTGACGCGGCGTTGGGGATCCCGGTCTCGGTGTGTGTGTACTGCTCCATCGCGGTGCACTTGCCACCCACGAGGTACGCCGTCGACTGCACCGTCGGCGCCGACCCGTCCACGTTGCACAGCCGCTCGATCACCGTGTCGACGATGTCGTTCGACGCGCTCGTCGCGGACCACGCGTAGTCGACACCGTGCCCGAGCTCGACGACGAGGTTGGTGCCCGCGAAGGACACCCCGCGGGCCGAGACGCCCGGCCCCTGCAGGTCCTGCTCGACCAGCAGCTGCGGCGTGTAGTAGCCGGTCTGCGGACCGAACACCACCGTCGGGTGGCCGTCGCTCGAGTGCTTGGCGTCGACGAGCAGCGCGTTGCTCATGCCGTGCTGCGTCAAGCCGAGGTTGATCGGACCCAGCGGTCCGTCGACCACGCCATACGCCGGCTGGGCCAGCGGCGCCGGGATCGCGACGGTCGACCCACCGGCATCGGATCCGGTGCCCGGCGCGGTCGCCGCCGGCTTCTCATCGATCAGCGCGACACCGGGCAGCGTCGGGTTGATCCCACCGCCGCCGTACGCCTGGGTCGTCGGGCTCGACGTCGGCGCCTCCGGGTCGTTCTTCTCGCGCAGGTCGTTGAAGACCTTGCGCGCGGTCGCGTCGCCGTACTTCGCCTTGAGCTGCTGATACCAGATCGCGTTGTCGGTCTCGCCCCCGCCGCCCTTGCCGAAGATGCCGCCGACGAGCGAGGCGATGTAGATGATGTCGGCGCGCGTGTACGGCGTCGGTCCCTTCTGCAGCACGGCGTACTCCGCCGGGCACTTGGCACCGAAGCCGATCCCGGGCGCACCGAGCTGGGCGGGCGCCTGCCCCGCGAGCGGGCAGAGCGCCTGCTGCGCGTCGTTCATCCCGGCCAGCATCGCGTCGAGCCCCTTGAGCAGCCGCTCCCCCTCCGCGCCGTACCGCTGCGCGACGCGACTGATCTGGGCCTGCGCCTGCTCGGCGGTGTACGGCGCGATGCGCAGCTGCGCCTGGTCCATGTGGATGTTCGCGGCCGTCGGGCCGACGAACTCCGCCATCCGCGCCGCCCCGGTGTGCCGCAAGATGTCGGTGAGGAACATCCGGTCCTCGATGTTGGCGTAGCCCGCGCCGTACGTGACGTTCTCGTACGTCGTACCGGTGATGTGCGGTACGCCGAACTTGTCGCGCTTGATCGTGACACCGGGCTTCGGCGTCTCGGTGCTCACGACGTCCGCGTCCGCCACGCCGAGGCGGGCGTCCTTGTAGTACTTGGTGAGCGACGCCTCGTCGAGCTGACCGGGAGAGGTCTTCGACAGCGCGTCGTACATCTCGAGCTGGTCGGCGAAGTTGGCCGGGTTGCTCGCGGTCGCCGTCGCCAGCGCCCCCTTCGGGTCGCTCGGGGTGCTGAACAGGTTGGGCAGGTTCGTCACGCCGGTCGTGACGAGCGTCGGGATGTCGACGTTGCCCCGTGAGCCGGGCGGCAGGATGTTGAGCACCTCGCGGTGACTCGTGTAGGCCGCGGGATCCTCGCCCGCCGCCACGGCCGCGCCCGGCAGCGAGGCTGCGCCGATCACAGCAGCGGATGCCAACAGGACGGCGAGCTTCACGGGGCAGGCTCCAGACGTGGATGTCTCAGCAGTCTCCTACAGGGCAAGACTGGGGCCATGGCCACCGTGACGCACGCGCCCGACCGCTCTCGCTTCGAAGCCGGCGCGGCCTACCTGTCCTACCAGCAGACCGACGGGCAGCTGGACATCCAGCACACGATCGTGCCCGCGGACATGGGCGGGCAGGGCGTGGGCGGAGCGCTCGTCCAGGCCGCCGTCGACTACACCCGCGACGCCGGGCTTCAGCTGGTCGTGACCTGCCCGTTCGCGAAGAAGTGGCTCGAGAAGCACCCTGTCGGATGACAGGACGAGAATGATGCAGTGACCGCCCTCGAGCGCTTCTCCCCCGCGACGCGGGCGTGGTTCGACGGAGCGTTCGAAGCGCCGACCGCCGCCCAGGAGGGCGCCTGGGACGCGATCAGCAGCGGCCGCGACACGCTCGTCGTCGCACCCACGGGCTCGGGCAAGACGCTCTCGGCGTTCCTGTGGTCGCTGGACCGGCTGGCGTCGACGCCCCCGCCGGACGACCCCAAGCTGCGCTGTCGAGTCCTCTACGTCTCGCCGCTGAAGGCCCTCGCGGTCGACGTCGAGCGCAACCTGCGCGCTCCGCTCACCGGCATCCGGCAGGCCGCGACCCGGCTGTCGCTGCCGGTGCCGGACATCCGCGTGGGCATCAGGTCGGGTGACACGCCCGCCGACGAGCGGCGCGCCTTCGCCCGCACTCCCCCCGACGTCTACATCACGACCCCGGAGTCGCTGTTCCTCATCCTGACCTCAGCCGCGCGTGAGTCCCTGCGCGGCGTCGAGACGGTCATCGTCGACGAGGTGCACGCGGTGTCCGGCACCAAGCGCGGCGCGCACCTCGCGTTGTCGCTCGAGCGGCTCGACGCACTGCTGGACCGGCCTGCCCAGCGGATCGGGCTGTCGGCGACGGTGCGTCCCCTCGAAGAGGTGGCGCGCTTCCTCGGCGGCGCCCGCGATGTCACCGTCGTGCAGCCGCCGTCCACGAAGACGATCGAACTCGAGGTCATCGTCCCGGTCGAGGACATGGCCGAGCTGGGCTCACCGGTCATGGGCGAGGTCGCCGGCCCGGTCGGCGGGTCGGCAGCCGGCAACGAGCCGCGGTCGTCGATCTGGCCCGCCGTCGAGGAGCGGATCGTCGACCTCATCGAGGCGCACCGCTCGACGATCGTGTTCTGCAACTCGCGCCGGCTCGCCGAGCGGCTCACCAGCCGCATTAACGAGATCGCGACGGAGCGGGCGTACGGCGTACCGGAAGAGGTCGTCGACCTGACCCGGCCGGCCGGGTCGAGCGGCGTGAAGCCGTTCCCGGTCGCTGTTGCAGGACAAGCAGGCATCGGTACGCCGGAAGGCGACGTCGTCATCGCCCGCGCCCACCACGGCTCGGTGTCGAAGGAACAGCGCGCCGACATCGAGGAGGCGTTGAAGGCCGGTCGGCTCCCCGCAGTGGTCGCGACGTCGTCGCTCGAGCTCGGCATCGACATGGGAGCGGTCGACCTGGTCGTGCAGGTGGAGTCACCGCCGTCGGTCGCCTCCGGCCTGCAGCGCGTGGGTCGCGCCGGTCACCAGGTCGGTGCGATCAGCCGCGGCGTGATCCTTCCGAAGTACCGCGGCGACCTGGTCCAGTGCGCCGTCGTCGCCGAGCGGATGGTTGACGGCGGCATCGAGGCCACGACCTACCCGCGCAACCCGCTCGACGTCCTGGCCCAGCAGATCGTCGCGATGTGCGCGATGGAGCCGTGGACGGTCGACGAGCTCGCGTCCGTCGTACGCCGATGTGCTCCTTTTGCATCGTTGCCGCAGTCGGCGCTGGAAGCCGTGCTCGACATGCTGTCCGGCCGCTACCCGTCGGACGAGTTCGCCGAGCTGCGGCCGCGCATCACCTGGGACCGGGTGACCGGCGTGCTCGCGGGGCGTCCCGGTGCGCAGCGGCTCGCAGTGACGTCCGGCGGGACGATCCCGGACCGCGGGATGTTCGGCGTGTTCCTCGTCGGTGAGAAGCAGTCGCGCGTCGGCGAGCTCGACGAGGAGATGGTCTACGAGTCGCGGGTCGGCGACGTCTTCCTGCTCGGCTCGAGCGCCTGGCGGATCGAGGACATCACGCACGACCGTGTGCTCGTCACGCCGGCGCCGGGGCAGCCCGGCAAGATGCCGTTCTGGAAGGGCGACGCACCCGGCCGGCCGATCGAGCTGGGTCGCGCGCTCGGTGCGTTCCTGCGCGAGGTGTCGGGGGTTGACGACGCCGCCGCGCGGCTCCGGCTGACCGAGGCCGGCCTCGACGAGCTCGCGACGACCAACCTGCTCACCTATCTGTCCGACCAGCGCGCGGCGACGGGGCGACTGCCCGACGACCGCACGATCCTGGTCGAACGGTTCCGTGATGAGCTCGGTGACTGGCGGATCGCGATCCACTCGCCGTTCGGCGCGCAGGTCAACCAGCCGTGGTCGCTTGCGCTGACGGCGCGGCTGCGGGAGGCATACGGCGTCGACGTGCAGTCGATGCACTCCGACGACGGCATCGTGCTGCGGCTGCCGGAGACCGACGAAGTGCCGACGGGTGGCTTCGCCGTCTTCGAGCCCGGTGAGGTAGAGGCCGCAGTGCAGGCGGAGGTCGGTGGGTCGGCGCTGTTCGCAGCTCGGTTCCGCGAGTGCGCCGCCCGAGCGCTGCTGCTGCCCAAGCGCGATCCTGGCCGACGCTCACCGCTCTGGCAGCAGCGGCAGAAGTCGGCGCAGCTGCTGCAGGTGGCGGCGCAGTACGGCAGCTTCCCGATCGTCCTCGAGACGATGCGCGAGGTGCTGCAGGACGTCTTCGACGTACCAGGACTCGTGCAGCTGATGACCGACGTCGAGTCGCGGCAGGTGCGGCTCGTCGAGGTCGAGACCGCGTCGCCGTCGCCGTTCGCCCAGTCGCTTCTGTTCGGCTACGTCGGCGCGTTCATCTACGAAGGCGATGCACCGCTGGCCGAGCGACGGGCGCAGGCACTGTCGCTCGACGCCGCACTGCTGGCCGAGCTGCTCGGCCAGGCCGAGCTGCGCGAGCTCATCGATCCCGACGCGCTCGCTGAGGTGGAAGCGGAGATCGAGCGGCTGACCGAGGAGCGGCACGTCCGCGACTCCGAAGGCGTGGCCGACCTGCTGCGGGTGCTGGGTGACCTGACGACGGCCGAGGTGGTGGCGCGCGGTGGCACGCCGCAGATGCTGGCGGCTCTCGAGGAGACGCGACGGGCGGTCCGGGTGCGCATCGCCGGCGAGGAGCGGTGGGCAGCGATCGAGGACGCAGGGCGGCTGCAGGATGCCCTCGGCGTACCTCTGCCGGTGGGCATCCCGGAGGTGTTCCTCGAGCCGGTGCGTGACCCCGTGGCCGATCTGGTCGCGCGCTACGCCCGCACGCACGGGCCGTTCCACGCGATCGACGTCGCGCTCCGGCTCGGCCTCGGGGTCGCCGTCGTCGACGCGACGCTGGCCCGGCTGTCGTCAACCAGCCGAGTCGCGCACGGGGAGTTCCGACCCGGTGGGTCGGGCCTGGAGTGGTGCGACGCAGAGGTGCTGCGCATGCTGCGCCGCCGGTCGCTGGCCAAGCTGCGCAAGGAGGTCGAGCCCGTGCCTCCCGAGGCGCTGGCCCGATTCCTGCCGCAGTGGCAGGGCCTCGGCACAGCCACCGGTCGGGGCGTCGACGGCCTGATACGCGCGATCGAGCAGCTGCAGGGGGCGTCGGTTCCCGCGTCCGCACTCGAGACACTGCTGCTGCCGTCGCGCGTTGCCGGCTACACGGGCGCGATGCTCGACGAGCTGACCGCGTCCGGTGAGGTGCTCTGGGCGGGTCAGGGGTCGCTGCCGGGCAACGACGGCTGGGTGTCACTGCAGCTCGCCGACAGCGCCGACCTGCTCCTGCCGTCGTACACCGATCTGACCTTGACACCGCTGCACGCCGAGATCCTCGCCGCACTGGAGGGGGGTGCGGCGCTGTTCTTCCGGCCGCTGTCCGACCGGCTCGGTGCGACCGACGACCAGTCGCTGGCGACGGCCGTCTGGGACCTCGTCTGGGCCGGCTACGTCACCAACGACACGATCGCGCCCCTGCGCGTGCTGCTCGGCAGCGGCAAGACGACGCACTCATCGCGGCGCGCACCGGCGCGGCAACGGAGCAGGTACGGCCGGCCGGTCATGCCGTCGCGCACCGGTCCGCCGACGGTCGCCGGTCGCTGGTCGCTGCTGCCACCCCGGGACCAGGACCCCACGCGGCGGGCGCACGCGCTGGCGGAGGCGCTGCTGGAGCGGCACGGCATCGTGACCCGCGGCGCGGTCATGGCAGAGCGCGCACCTGGTGGCTTCGCGGCGGTCTACTCGGTGCTGAAGGCGTTCGAGGAAACCGGTCGGGTCCGGCGCGGCTACTTCGTCGAGGGGCTCGGGGCCGCGCAGTTCGCGGCGCCCGGCGCGGTCGACCGGATGCGCGCGCTCGCCGCTGTACGGCCGAGCGAGGACGAGCCGCTGTGGTCGACGCCGGTGCCCGGCGGCTGGGATGCGTCCCCGCACATGCAACGACAGCGGCAGCGCCGGGATGAGGCGCGGGCGGTCGTGCTTGCAGCCACCGACCCGGCCAACCCCTATGGCGCGGCGCTTCCCTGGCCGCCGTCAGACGGCGGTCACCGGCCCGGCCGGAAGGCGGGCGCGCTGGTCGTCCTCGTCGACGGCGCGCTGGTGCTCTACGTCGAACGCGGCGGCCGGACGCTGCTGTCCTTCCGCGACGACGACGCGTGCATCGGACCGGCCGTCGACGCCCTGGCACTGGCCGTACGCGACGGAGCGCTCGGCCGGTTGACGGTCGAGAAGGCCGATGGCGAGCCGGCCCTGACGTCCGCGCTCGGGCTCGCGCTGGAAGCCGCCGGCTTCCGCCCGACGCCCCGCGGCCTGCGCCTCCGCGCCTGACGTGTCGGACGTTCGTGTCGGGCTGTGCGGGTGGACGATCTCGGTGGACCGCTACGTCCGGGAGTTCCCGCTGGTCGAGGTGCAGCACACGTTCTACGAGCCTCCCTCCGATGCGCTGCTGAGCAAGTGGCGGTCAGCAGTGCCGACGCGCTTCGAGTTCACCATCAAGGCGTGGCAGGTCGTCACGCACGAGTCCGGCAGCCCGACGTACCGACGCATGAAGAAGCCGTTGCCCGACTCCGCTCGCGGGCAGGTCGGTGCGTTCCATACGACGGAACCCGTGCTCGCCGCGTGGCAGCGGACGCTCGAGTGCGCCCGGGTGCTGCGCGCCACGGCAGTGCTGCTCCAGTGCCCGAAGAGCTTCCGACCGACCGCGCTCAACGTCGAACGGATGCGCGCGTTCCTCATGACGGTGGAACGGCCGGGGGGACGGCTGCTGTGGGAGCCGCGCGGCGAGTGGCCCACCGAGCTGTTGGGCGAGCTGTGCCGTGACCTCGACCTCGTGCACGTCGTCGACCCGATGCAGACCGAGACGGTGACGCCGGAGCAGACCTACTACCGGTTGCACGGGACGACGGGCGCACGGCACGTGCACACCGACGACGAGCTCCGGCGGCTGCGCGACCTGGTCATCGACCGGCCGTCGCCGTACGTCCTGTTCAACAACCTCCCCCGCGTCGGCGACGCACAGCGCTTCCGCGCCATGCTGTCGTCGTGACAGACGATCCCGTCGAGCAGACGCGGGCGACCTACGACCGGGTGGCCGAGGACTACGACCGGCGTACGGCGGGACCCGGACCGGAGTTCGTCGCGTTTCGGTCGGCCTTTGCGGCGATTGTCGAGGGAACCGTCGCTGACCTCGGCTGCGGGCCTGGTCGAGACGTCGCCGCGCTGCGCGAGGAGGGGGTCACCGCGATCGGCGTCGACCTGTCGACCGGGATGCTGGCGCGTGCCAGCCGCGCGGGGCTGCCGGTCGTGCGCGGCGACCTGCGTCGGCCGCCGATGCGGCCCGGCTCGCTGGGCGGCATCTGGAGCTCCGCCGCACTGCTGCACGTGCCACGACCAGACGTGCCGTCGACGCTCGCCGGGTGGCACGCACTGCTGCGCCCGGGTGGGCACCTCGGGCTGTCGACCTCGCTCGGCGGCGACGAGGGCTGGGAGCTGGCGCCGTACGAAGGCGACGGACCCGGCGGCGGCGAGCTGCACCGCTGGTTCGTGCACCACGACGAGGACCAGCTCCTGGCGATGCTGACGACGGCCGGCTTCACCGTGCGGTCGCACGCGCAGCGCACGAGCCACCGTCGCTGGACGATGATCCGCGCAACCGCCTAGACGGACGTGCGGCGGCGGTAGACGGCGACGACGCCGGCGAGGCCGAGAAGCAGCATCGCGCCGAGACCAACGACGGTGCTGGCGCCGGTGGCGGCGAGGTGCGTCGGACCGGCTATGGGCGCCGGCGCGGGTGCAGGCGGCGGAGCGGGCGCCGGCGGCGGGACGACCCGCGGCGCCGCACTGCCTCGGCCCTCGAACACCTCGAGCTCCGTGACGGTGACCTGCGTCGAGTAACCGGCGACGCTGGTGCAGGCCGAGTCCTGCACCGCGTCGGCCTCCTCCTCCTGGTTGAACTCCGGCGTACCCGTGCAGGCGCTCGACCGGATGACCAGCTTGACCGCGTCGGCGGTGATCGCGGCCGGAAACTTGATCTCCCGGTTGATCAGGTCGGGGGCGACCGGTCGCGGCCGGGCACTCGGGAAGAAGTTCGCGGGGCTCGTGTAGATGGTCTTGAACGTCTTGCCGCCGTCGCTGCTGGCCTGCAGGTCGAAGGCCTTGATCCCGAGGAAGCGGCCCTCGATCTCGGTGCCGCCCTCGGGCAGGTTCTTCGCCGGGTGGTGCAGCGCGCTCACCGCGATGCGGTTGAAGGTCTGCTTCGGGCGAAGGAACTTCACGGTGATCTCGCGACCGGCAACCGGCTGGCCGTCGAACGCGCCGTTGGTCTCCTCGGTGTCGTCGAAGACGTTGCCCAGCCGCAGCGCACCGGCGTTGCCTGTGATCGACGGCCCGTACCTCTTCGAGGCGAGGTTCTTGGCGAGCTTCAAGACCTGCGTGCGGGTCCCGGGTGCGTAGGTCTGCGTGAAGCGCTGCAGGCCGTAGCCGTCGGCCTGCACCGTGAACGTGTACGTGCCCTTGGTGAATGCAGCCTTGGGACCGGCCTCGTCACCGCCGAGCGTGGTTGCGACCGGCACGCAGCGCGCCTGGTACATGCCGACGAACACCGACCCCTTGATCGGCGCACCGGTCGTCGCATCGACGAGTGAGAAGGTGACCGTGGCGTTGTCGGCTGCCTTCGGTCCGGCGAAGCTCGGGATGGGGTCGGTGTCGCCGCTCTTCACCGACGACGAGTCACGACCGAGGCCGCGGCGGGCGAAGGCCTCGGCGACCGTGTCGTAGTCGGCCTTGTCACGCAGCAGCACCGATGCCAGCTCGACGTCCTTCATGTCGACCATGGACGGCGCGCCGTTGGCCTGACCGATGAGAGCGTCGAACAGATAGGTGATGTAGCGCCGGTTGCCTGGGCACTTGTCCCACGCCGGGCCTGGTGCGCCGCTCACCGTGCGACCCACGGCGCACGCCTTCTGCAGCACCTTGTCGTCGTACGGGAACTGGCTGTTGTACTTCTCGACAAGCGCCTGCCGCACGGTCATCTGCGTGGCGTTCCAGATCTCGCCGTCGGCGTGAACCTCCGGGCCGGTGCTGTCGAAGCCCATGTCGGAGTAGTTGAGCGGGTTGTTCTTCGGATCGGCGTTGTAGTCGCGGATGCCCTTGAAGACGTTGCCGGTCGCGTAGGCACCGAGCGCATAGCGGTCCTCGCCGCCGGTCCCGGCCAGACCGAAGGCGTTGAGGTACTCCACCGCCACCAGGTCACTCCAGCTCTCGCCCATCGAGCCGCCCTGCTGCCCGGACAGCCCGGTGTCGGGGCCGGCGATGAGGCGGTTGCTGATCGCGTGGGTGTACTCGTGCAGGAAGATGCCGGAGTCGAGGTCACCGTCGGCGCACGGGCCGTGGAAGGTCGGCACGGGCTGGAAGAGGTACTGGTTGGTGATGCCGGGTACGCCGTCCTGCTCGGTGATCTGGTTGGCGTTGTTGCGCCCGGTCAGCGGCGACCCCTCACCGGCCGGCCCGCCCGCCGTGTTCGCCGCTGCGAATGCCTCCTGCGACAGCGCGGCGTTCTGCGCGTTGCCGAGCTCAGGGTCGCCCTCGGTGCCGCCCTTGCCGTAGTTGCTCGTCTGCAGCGCACCGCGAGGCTCGGTGAGACCGAGCCGGTAGGCGAAGTCGTGCGCCCGGTTGTGGCCGGTGAACAGGTTGACGATCGCGGTGGTGATGTCGGACTGGTTCGGCCCGGCGATGCTGGCGGGGTCGCAGTCGGACGTGTGCCACGAGTCGGTCCACGCCGGGTTGTACTCGCGCGTCGGCGATGCCGGCGGGAGGAACGGCGCACCCGGGGTGAGCGACGAGGACAGTCGCGCGTCGCTGGTGAGCGCGTTGTTGCCAACGGTGGTGAAGGTCGGTGCACCGAGGACGGGATCTGCGTCGTACGGCAGCGGGCTGCCATCGGTGTAGACGTAGTCACAGCCGGTGACGTCCTTCCCGAGCAGGTTCGGGTCTCCCTTCTTGCCGGAGCACGCCTTGTAGCGGGTGTCCCCGGCCTTCGTCATCGTGAGGGGCACCGTCGGGTTGGAGCCGAACACGTGCCAGATCGACGGGCCGGACTGCGTGCCGTCGGTAGCCGGCGGCGGTGGCTTCTGCACGGGGAAGTCTGCAAACGTGTCGACGGCGTCGCGACGCAGCAGCACCTTGCCGTTCTGCGCGTCGACGAAGCTCATGACTGCCAGCGCATGCCCGCCAGCGACATCCGTGACGTCTGTCTCGTAGACCAGCCGTGCGCCGCGTGCGGTCGTCGGCAGGACACGCAGTCGCGTGCGCTGCAGCTGGTGCAGGCCCTTCGCTGTCATCGTCTGGAAGCCGGCGACGTCGACCTTCTTCAGCGACAGGTCACCGAGGTCCAGCCCGGTGACCCCGGCGTCCTTCGCGGCTGCGATCACTGCCTGCTTCGCGGACAGCTTCGGCTTCGTGGTGGCGAGCGAGCCGAGCACCGAGGTGGGTACGACGGAGCTCGTCGCGTAGGCGACCTTCCCGCCGGCACCGACACCGACTGCCACGAGACCGTCCTCGGCGACCCTGATGCCGCTCAGCTTCTGCCGCAGCAGCACGACCCATGCAGAGTCGGTGTCGGACAGGTTCTCGGCCGACACGACCTCGAGCTGGT
>JAWWOH010000053.1:0-4368 GCA_033851845.1 Actinomycetota bacterium | reverse complement strand
CCGAAGGCGGCGGTCTTGACGACCGTGCCGAGGAACCGCTCGCCGACCTTGGGCATCGTCGGGTTGGCGATCATGTTGATCGTCGCCATCGCCGCCTCTGCCGCCGTGCCGGACGTCGCGCCGATGTAGATGGTGCCGTCGTCCTCGACGGTGATGTCGGCACCGGTGTCCGCCTGGATCTGGTTGATCATCTTGCCCTTCGGGCCGATGACCTCGCCGATCTTGTCGACCGGAATCTTCACCGAGAGCACCCGCGGTGCGTACGGCGACATCTCGTCGGGCTCGTCGATCGCCTCGTTCATGACCTCGAGGATCGCCAGGCGCGCCGTGCGGGCCTGCTGCAGCGCGGACGCGAGCACCGACGACGGGATGCCGTCGAGCTTGGTGTCGAGCTGCAGGGCGGTGACGAAGCTCGGCGTACCGGCGACCTTGAAGTCCATGTCGCCGAACGCGTCCTCGGCGCCGAGGATGTCGGTCAGCGTGGCGTACTCGCCGCCCTCGAAGATCAAGCCCATCGCGATGCCGGCAACCGGGTCCTTGAGCGGGACACCGGCGTTCAGCAGCGACATGGTCGAGGCGCAGACCGAGCCCATCGACGTCGAGCCGTTGGAACCGAGCGCCTCGGACACCTGCCGGATCGCGTAGGGGAAGTCCTCACGGCTCGGGAGCACCGGCACGAGGGCGCGCTCGGCGAGCGCACCGTGACCGATCTCGCGCCGCTTCGGCGAGCCGACGCGACCCGTCTCACCCGTGGAGTACGGCGGGAAGTTGTAGTTGTGCATGTAGCGCTTGCGGTTCTCCGGGTTGAGCGTGTCGACCATCTGCTCCATGCGCAGCATGTTCAGCGTCGTGACACCCATGATCTGGGTCTCACCGCGCTCGAACAGGGCCGAGCCGTGCACGCGCGGCAGCACCTCGACCTCGGCAGCGAGCTGACGGATGTCCTCGAGGCCACGTCCGTCGATGCGGATGCCCTCCTTGACAACCCGGCGACGCACGAGCGTCTTGGTCAGCGAGCGGAACGCGGCCTTGATCTCGGACTCGCGCCCCTCGAACTGCTCGGACAGCTTGGCGACTGTGGCGTCCTTGAGCTCGTCGGTCTTCGACTCGCGCTCCTGCTTGCCGGCGATCGTCATGATCTCGGCCAGGTCGTTCTCCGCAGCGGCGGTGACGGCGTTGAGCACGTCGTCGTCGTAGTCGAGGAAGACCGGGAACTCGAGCGGCTCCTTCGGAGACTTCGCCTTGAGCTCCAGCTGCGCCTTGCACACGGCCGCGATCGCCGGCTTGGCGGCCTCGAGGCCGGCCGCGACGATCTCCTCGGTCGGGGCCTTGCCGCCGCCGTTGACGACCTCGTAGACGTTCTTGGTGGCCTCGGCCTCGACCATCATGATCGCGACGTCGCCGTCCTCGAGCATGCGCCCGGCGACGACCATGTCGAAGGTGGCGTTCTCCAGCTCGCTGTGCGTCGGGAACGCGACCCACTCGCCGTTGATGCAGGCGACGCGGGTGGCGCCGACCGGGCCGGTGAACGGCAGGCCCGACAGCAGTACGGCGGCGGCTGCCGAGTTGATCGCCAGCACGTCGTAGAGGTGGTCGGGGTCGAGCGCGAGGACGGTGCTGACGACCTGGACCTCGTTGCGCAGGCCCTTCTTGAACGACGGGCGCAGCGGGCGGTCGGTGAGGCGGCAGGTGAGGATCGCGTCCTCGGACGGACGGCCCTCCCGGCGGAAGAACGAGCCGGGGATCTTGCCGGCGGCGTACATCCGCTCCTCGACGTCGACCGTCAGCGGGAAGAAGTCGAGGTTCTCCTTGGGCCGCTTCGACGCGGTTGCGGCGGAGAGGACGAGCGTGTCGTCCTGGTAGATGGTGACCGAGCCGGCGGCCTGCTTGGCCAGCCGGCCGGTCTCGAACCGGATGGTGCGCTTGGCGCCGCCCGGGTTGTCGATGACGGCCTCGGCGAACTCGCTGCCGTAGATGTTGCTCTCGCCCTCCATGGGCGCACTCCTCTTCACTGCGGGCCGGCAACTGCGAGGAACTCGAGGAGCCGGTCATCAGTGGAAGCCGCCGGATCTCGATCCGGCTGCCACTCCCGAGGACCGGGTCCGCGTCGTCGTACTCGCGTTTCCGGCTCGTGGGCTGTCGTAGCAGCGGTTGCTGCTACGACGAAGGGGAGCACCCATGAGGGCACTCCCCTGTGGAACGTCTAGCGGCGAAGACCCAACCGCTCGATCAGCGATCGGTAGCGGTTGATGTCGGTCTTCTCGAGGTACTTCAGGAGCCGGCGGCGACGGCCGACGAGCCCCAGCAGACCCCGTCGGGTGTGGTGGTCGTGCTTGTGCGTCTTGAGGTGCTCGGTCAGGTCGGCGATGCGCTTGGAGAGCATCGCGACCTGCACCTCCGGCGAACCAGTGTCGCTCTCGACCGTGGCGTATTCCGCCATGATGGCCTGCTTGGTGGCGGTATCGAGAGCCACGTGGTCGTTCCTCCGGTTCGCTGGTGTGCGCCCGGGGTCTTCGTCACCCGGACAGGTAGACACACCGCCGAGTCACCTCAGCGTGTAGCCAGCCTACCAGCGGAGCCCGTGGGCTCAGCCGGTGAGCGGGACGGGCTTCGACGTGGGCTCGACCCCTGAACCGAACAGGTGGTCGAGGAAGCTCAGCAGCTCGACCGGGTCGAACGGCTTGGACAGGAAGTAGTCCACGCCCTCCGTCCACGCCTGCCACGCCTGGTTGTCGTCCGCGTGGGCAGTGAGCATCACGACGGGCAGGTGCTTGCCGCCGTTCGACCGGATGCGGGTGAGTACGCCGTGACCATCCAGGCCCGGCATCATCACGTCGAGGACGACGCAGTCGGGCCGGTCCGCGTCGATCGCACGGAGCCCGGCATAGCCGTCGACCGCGAGGGTGACCGTGAAACCCTCCAGCTCGAGGACGTCCCGGATCATCCGACACACCCCAGGGTCGTCGTCGATCACCAGGATCTTCGGCGCAGCCTCTACCGTCACGTGCAAAGGATCGGCCGGTTGGCCGCCACCCTGCTCACCCATCCGGGTGACTCCCGAGAACGTGCCTGGTGCGCTCGACGTCCTTGTCCATCTGCCCGACGAGCCCCTCGACCGTGTCGAACCGGACCGTGTCGCGCAGCCTCGCCGTGAACGTCAGGCCGACGCGCTCGCCGTAGATGTCCTCGGCGAAGTCGAGGATGAAGGCCTCCACCCGCCGCTCACGGCCGGCGAAGGTCGGGTTCGTCCCGATGCTGATCGCGGCGGGCAGCGTCTCCTTGCCACGCAACAGGCGGCCGGCGTAGATGCCGTCCGCGGGCACGGCGCTCCACGGGATGAGGCTGAGGTTGGCCGTCGGGTAGCCGATGGCCCGGCCGCGCTGGTCGCCGCGGACGACCAGTCCTTCGACCCGGTGCTCACGGCCCAGCACGTGGGCGGCCTCCTCCACGTCGCCCGCGTCGACGAGCGAACGGATGTACGTCGAGCTGTACGTCGTGTCGGCGCTGCCTTGCAGCGCCATCCCCTCGACGGTGAAGCCAAACCGGCGGCCGGACGCGGTCAGGGTGCCGACGTCGCCGGCACCCTCCGCGCCGTACCGGAAGTTCTCACCGATGACGACGCCGGACACGTGCAGTCGCTCGACGAGCACCTCGTGGACGAACTCGTCCGCCGTCAGCCGGCGGAACTCCGGCGTGAAGGGCAGCACGCACATGACGTCGACGCCGAGCGCCTCGAGCAGCTCCGCCTTGTGCCGCGGACCGGTCAGCAGCGGCGGGTGTGAGCCCGGTCGAATGATCTCGATCGGGTGCGGGTCGAAGGTCAGCACCACCGAAGGCACGCCGCGCTCCTGCGCCAGCTCGACGGCCCTGCCGATGATGCGCTGGTGCCCTTCGTGAACGCCGTCGAAGACGCCGATGGTGACGACACAGCGGCCCCAGCTGGAGGGCACCGCCTCGACACCGCGCCATCGCTGCACGTGATCAGCCTGCCAGACATGGCCGCGCATGCCGTGACACCAGCATCAGCCTCATGGCCCGTCCCGTTGATCGACGACCAGTGAGTCGGCTTTCGACGTGCAAGAACCCGCATGTGGACAAGATTTTCTTTACACAGCAGGGCCTTTGGTGTTGCAGAGGTCGCCGAGTCATGGCATGATTCGAACATATGAGCGAATGCCTGGCGACCCCGCCTGATCTGTCGAGCCTCACGCGGCGCGTGCGGCTCGGGGGCGAGGCGGCCATGGCCGAGGCCGTCGAGCTGATCCCGCTCCTTCCTCCGGGTCCGGAGTCGGCGTCGCTGCTGATGTCCCTACCGGCGTCCTCTGACCGGCTGTTGCAGTCGGTGGTGCTCGAGGCGTGGGACCGGCA
>JAWWOH010000024.1:0-12679 GCA_033851845.1 Actinomycetota bacterium | reverse complement strand
GTGCTCGCGCAGCGAGAGGGCGATGTGCGACCAGGCGCCCTGGTTCGCCGGCTCCTCCTGCGCCCACACGACGTCCGCTGCACCGCTGTACGACGCGAGCGCACGCGCCACGTCGTCGCCCGGCAGCGGGTACAGCTGCTCGACCCGGATGAGAGCCGTGGCGGTGTCGCCCGACTTGCGGCGCGCGGCCAGCAGGTCGTAGAAGACCTTGCCGGCAGTCAGCACGACCCGGGTGACGCCGCTCGGGTCGAGCTGGTCCGGGTCACCCAGCACGGGCGCGAACGTGCCGGTGAGGAAGTCGTCGACCGATGACGAGGCGGCGCGCAGCCGCAGCATGGACTTCGGTGACATCACGATCAGGGGACGCTTGTGCGAGGCCAGCGCCTGTCGGCGCAGCAGGTGGAAGTAGTTGGCAGGCGTCGTCGGCGCGGCCACGGTCATGTTGTCCTCGGCGCACAGCTGCAGGTAGCGCTCGAGGCGGGCGGACGAGTGGTCCGGTCCCTGCCCCTCGTAGCCGTGCGGCAGCAGCAGCACGACGCCGGACCGCTGCCCCCACTTCGCCTCGCCGCTGGCGATGAACTCGTCGATCACCGTCATCGCCCCGTTGGTGAAGTCGCCGAACTGCGCCTCCCACAGGACGAGCGCCTCGGGACGCGCGACGGCGTACCCGTACTCGAAGCCCATGGCGGCGTACTCACTCAGCAGCGAGTCATAGACGTAGAAGGTCGCCTGTGTCTCGGAGAGGTGAGCCAGCGGTGTGTGCTCGCTCCCGTCCGTGCGGTCGACCAGCACCGCGTGCCGATGCCCGAAGGTGCCCCGCCGGGAGTCCTGACCGGCCAGCCGGACCGGACGGCCCTCGAGCAGCAGCGAGCCGAAGGCGAGCGTCTCGCCGAGTGCCCAGTCGATCGTGGCGTCGTTGATCATCGCCGCGCGCTTGTGCAGCTGCGGCAGCAGCCGCGGGTGGACGGTGAAGCCCTCCGGCAGGTTGACCTGCGAGTCGACGACGGTCTTGACGACCTCCATCGGGATCGCGGTCTGCACGTCCTCCTGCGCAGGCGTCTCCATCGCCGGCTCGACCGACGGCGCGGTCGAGGCGTCGCGGGTGCCCTGGAATACTTTCTCCAGCTGCTCCTGGTAGTCGCGGAGCGCGGCCTCGGCCTGCTCGACCGTGATGTCGCCGCGGCCGATGAGCGCCTCGGTGTAGATCTTGCGGACCGAGCGCTTCGCGTCGATCGTGTCGTACATCAACGGTTGGGTGAACGACGGCTCGTCGACCTCGCTGTGGCCGCGCCGGCGGTAGCAGACCATGTCGATGACGACGTCCTTCTTGAACGCCTGCCGGTAGTCGAACGCGAGCTTCGCCACCCGGACGCAGGCCTCCGGGTCGTCGCCGTTGACGTGGAAGATCGGTGCCTGGACCATCCGCGCGACGTCGGTGGCGTAGACCGACGACCTGGCGCTCATCGGTCCGGTCGTGAAACCGACCTGGTTGTTGACGACGACGTGGATCGTGCCGCCGGTCCGGTAGCCGCGGAGCTGCCCCATCTGCAGCGTCTCCGCGACGACGCCCTGGCCGGCGAAGGCAGCGTCGCCGTGCAGCAGCAGCGGCAGGATGGTGAAGCCCTCCTCGCCCTTGTTGACGACGTCCTGTTTCGCGCGGACGACGCCCTCGAGCACGGGGTCGACGGCCTCGAGGTGAGACGGGTTGGCCTGCAGGCTGACGTTGACCGAGCCGCCGTCCGGCGACACGAACACGCCCTCGGCACCGAGGTGGTACTTCACGTCGCCCGAGCCGTGCGCCGTACGCGGGTCGATGTTTCCCTCGAACTCGCGGAAGATCTGCGCGTAGCTCTTGCCGACGATGTTGGCGAGCACGTTGAGGCGACCGCGGTGCGGCATGGCGATCGCGACCTCGTCGAGACCTGCCTCGGCCGCCTTCATGAGTACGCCGTCGAGCAGCGGGATGACCGTCTCCGCACCTTCGAGCGAGAAGCGCTTCTGCCCGACGTACTTCGTCTGCAGGAAGGTCTCGAACGCCTCAGCTGCGTTGAGCCGCTTGAGCACGTGCATCTGGTCGTCACGGTCGGGTGCCTCGGCCTTGCGCTCGACCCGCTGCTGGAGCCACTGCCGCTCGGCCGGGTCCTGGATGTGCATGTACTCGAGGCCGACCGTGCGGCAGTAGGAGTCACGGAGCACGCCGAGGATGTCGCGCAGCTTCTTGACGCGCTGGCCGGCGAACCCGCCGACCGGGAACTCGCGGTCGAGATCCCACAGCGACAGGCCGTGGTTGACGACGTCGAGGTCGGGGTGGCTGCGCACCTTGAAGTTCAGCGGGTCGGTGTCGGCGAGCAGGTGACCGCGGACGCGGTAGGCGTGGATGAGCTCGTGGACGCGCGTCGCCTTGTCGAGCTCGCCCTCGGCTGTCGCCTGCTGGTCGTGAACCCACCGCACGGGCTCGTACGGGATCCGCAGGGAGTGGAAGACCTCGTCGTAGAAGCCGTCCTCGCCGAGCAGCAGCTCGTGCATCCGGCGCAGGAACTCACCGGATTGCGCGCCCTGGATGACGCGGTGGTCGTACGTCGACGTCAGGGTGATGATCTTGCTGACCGCGAGCGACGCGAGGGTCTCCTCGGACGCGCCCTGGAACTCGGCGGGGTACTCCATCGCCCCGACGCCGATGATCGCGCCCTGTCCCTTCATCAGGCGTGGGACGGAGTGCACCGTGCCGATGCCGCCTGGGTTGGTCAGGCTGATGGTGGCGCCCTGGAAGTCCTCGGTGGTGAGCTTGCCGCCGCGCGCGCGCCGGACGATGTCTTCGTACGCCGCCCAGTAGGTCGCGAAGTCCATCGTGTCGGCGCCGCGGATGGCGGCCACCACGAGCGAGCGGGTCCCGTTGGGGTTCTGCAGGTCGATGGCCAGGCCCAGGCCGACGTGGTCGGGGGTCAGGACGGCCGGCTTGCCCTCGATCTCGCCGAAGGCGTTGTTCATCACCGGCACCTCGGCGACCGCCTTGACGAGCGCGTAGCCGATCAGGTGCGTGAACGAGACCTTGCCGCCGCGGCTGCGCCGGAGGTGGTTGTTGATGACGGTGCGGTTGTCGGCGAGCAGCTTGGCCGGCACGGCGCGGACGCTGGTCGCCGTCGGGACGGTGAGGCTGGTCTCCATGTTGGCGACCACCCGCGCGGCGGCGCCTTTGAGCGGTGTGCTCGACGAGCCCGCCGGCGCAGGTGCCGCCGGGGTGGGCTCGGTGGAAGCGGTGGGCGCCGGCGCGCTGGCCGGGGCCGGCGCAGCGGGTGCCGGAGCCGGCGGTGCCGCGGCAACGGAGGGCGTCGACGGCGCGGGGCCGGCCGCGCCCGGGTCCGCCGTCCCGTTGGCGGCCCCGTTGCCGCCCCCGTTGGAGGTCGCGCCGTCCGTCGGTGCGTAGTCGGAGAGGAACTCGCGCCACTCGGCCGAGACGCTGGAGGGGTCCTTCAGGTACTGCTGGTGGATCTCGTAGACGAGCCACTCGTTGGCACCGAAGTCGGTCTGCTGTCCCGGCTGCGTGGACACGCTGCGCTTCGCCTCTTCCCGGAGAGTCCTCGTGCGCCGAGCTGGCTGGCCTGGCGACCCCTCAGGCTACCCGCGGGCCAGAAAGCGGCGACACCCCTCGGGGTCACTCCGAAGTCGGCAAGGATCGGGGACAGTACGCCGAGACAGCGCGGATCCGGAGGAGGCCCATGGACAGCGATCGACCCTCGCTCGTCGTCGGGGTGCTGCGCGAGGACGCGCTGGGCGAGCGCCGGGTCGCCCTGACACCAGAGGTAGTCAGCCGGGTGCTGGCCCTGGGCCTGGCGGTGCTCGTCGAGCGGGGAGCAGGGGAGCGGGCCCACTACTCGGACGACGAGTACGTCGCCGCGGGGGCGACACCGGCCGGACGCGACGAGCTGATCGCCCGTGCCGACCTGCTCATCGGAGTCCGTGCGCCGAGCCGGCCGACGATGGACGGCCTGCGCCCGCGGCAGACGCTGATCGGAATGCTGCGCCCGGACGTCGACCTCGAGCTCGCCACCCGGCTCGCCGACACGAAGGTCACGACCGTCAGCTTCGAAGGTCTGCCGCGCACCCTGTCCCGGGCGCAGTCGATGGACGCGCTGACGTCGCAGGCCAACGTCGCGGGCTACAAAGCGGTGCTGGTCGCCGCGGATGCGTACGGCGGGTTCTTCCCGATGCTGATGACCGCGGCCGGCACGACCCGGCCCGCTGCTGTGCTCGTCCTCGGTGCGGGCGTGGCCGGGTTGCAGGCAATCGCGACAGCCAAGCGGCTGGGTGCCCGGATCACCGGGTACGACGTGCGGGCGGAGGCGCAGGGCGACGTGCTCTCGCTCGGGGCGGCGTTCCTCGACCTCGGCGGGGTGAGCGTCGTGAGCGAGGGCGGCTACGCCCGTCCGCTCACCGCTGAGGAGAGCGCGGCGCAGCAGGAGGCGCTCGTCGACGCGATCAGCGGCTTCGACGTGGTCATCACCACCGCGCAGGTGCCGGGGCGACGGCCGCCCGTCCTGGTGCCGCGCGAGGCGCTCGACCGGCTTAAGCCCGGGTCGGTCATCGTCGACATCGCGGCCAGCTCGCTGGGCGGAAACGTCGACGGCTCGATCCCGGACATGACGATCGTCACCGAGCGGGGCGTGACGATCGTCGGCGCCGGCAACCTGCCGTCACAGGTGCCGCGAGCCTCGTCGACGGCGTACGCCCGTAACGTCACGGCGCTGCTGGCCCTGCTCGTTCGCGACGGCGCCCTGCACGTCGATCTGCAGGACGAGGTCCTGCAAGGGCTCGTCGTCACCCACGACGGGATCGTCAACCGCCCCGAGACCCTTGGAGGCAGCCGATGACGGCAGCCCTGCTCGCCACGATCACGGTCTTCGTGCTCGGCCTGCTCGTCGGGTTCGAGGTGATCAGCAAGGTGCCGCAGAGCCTGCACACGCCCCTGATGTCCGGGGCGAACGCCATCCACGGCGTCGTGGTTGTCGGCGTCATGGTCATTGCTGCGACGAGCGACTCGATCCTCGGCCGGATCCTGCTGTTCGTCGCTGCGGTGTTCGCGGCCATGAACGTCGTCGGCGGCTACGTCGTCACCGACCGGATGCTGGAGATGTTCCGGGCCAAGCGCGGCGGGCACTCATGAGCGCCTTCGACAGCACCGTCGCGCTGATCTACCTCGCGGCTGCCACCTCGTTCGTCGTCGGTCTGCACTTGATGAACTCGCCCGCGAGCGCCCGCCGCGGCAACGCGGTGTCCGCGACCGGCATGGCGGTGGCCATCCTGACAACCGGTGTCGTGCTGATCCGCGACGACGTCATCTCCGCGGGGTCGGTGGTGGTCCTCGTCCTTGGCCTGGCGGTCGGTGCCGCCGCCGGCCTGATCGGTGCACGGCGGGTCAAGATGACCGAGATGCCGCAGCTGGTGTCCCTCTTCAACGCCGTCGGCGGAGGTGCCGCCGCGCTGGTCGCACTGGTCGAGGTCGTCGACGGTGCCGGCCTGCGGCACGCGGCGGTCAGCCTGGCGCTGCCGACCGTGCTCGACGTCGTCATCGGCGCCATCACGTTCAGCGGGTCACTGGTCGCGGCCGGCAAGCTGGCCGGCCGCCTGCCCGGCGCGCCTGTGACGTCGGCCGCCGGACGCGCCGTCTCGATCGTGCTGGCCCTGGTCGCCCTCGTCGGGTCACTGGTCATCCTCACCGGCCACGGCGGTGGCGCCGTGCTGCTGGCCGTGGGCGTCGCGGCTCTCGGCCTGGGCGTGCTCCTGACGCTGCCGATCGGCGGCGCCGACATGCCCGTCGTCATCTCACTGCTCAACGCCTTCACCGGCACTGCTGTGGCCATGGCGGGCTTCGTCCTGGAGAACACCCTGCTCGTCGTCGCCGGGGCACTCGTCGGTGCGGCCGGTGCGATCCTCACGCTGCTCATGGCCGAGGCGATGAACCGCTCGCTGGCGAGCATCATGCTGGGCGGCTTCGGGACCGGGGATGAGGCCGTGGCCACCGGCGCCGCGGGGGCGTCGGTGCGCGAGACCACGACCGATGACGCGGCGCTGCAGCTGGCCTACGCGTCCAAGGTCGTGATGGTCCCGGGCTACGGTCTCGCTGCCGCCCAGGCGCAGCACGAGATGGTCGACCTCGCCACTGCGCTGGAGGCGCACGGCGTGGAGGTGAGCTACGGCATCCACCCGGTGGCCGGCCGCATGCCGGGGCACATGAACGTGCTGCTCGCCGAGGCCGATGTCCCCTACACCCAGCTGCGCGACCTGGAGGAGATCAACGGCGAGTTCGGCCGCACCGACGTCGTCCTCGTGGTCGGTGCCAACGACGTGACCAACCCCGCCGCCCGTCGGCCCGGCAACGCCGTGTCGGGCATGCCGATCCTGGACGTCGACCACGCGAAGAGCGTCATCGTCATCAAGCGCTCGATGGGCCACGGCTATGCCGGCATCGAGAACGAGCTCTACGGCGACCCGAAGACCGCGATGCTCTTCAGCGACGCCAAGGCCGGCCTGCGCGAGCTGCGCACGGCGCTGTCCGCCTACGTCAGGTAGGAGATCTTCGCCGATCTGAACCGGCTATCACCGGTGTTCGGACTGGGGACTTGCCGGACAGCGGGTTCCGGACACATGCCGGACACGATCAGGCTTTCAGTGTGCCTCGAGAACTGTGCGTCAGGGTCGTCGACAGCCCGGGGATGAGCAGTGTGCTGATGCGACTTTGGCCGTAGTAGATGTGTAGTTGCGCGCCGTGGTGGATCAGTCCGACGCTGACACCGGCCCATCGCCTGTCGATCTGGTGGGCGCGGTTGGAGTATTTGAAGGTGCCGTCGGCTCCCACCAGCCGCATGACGCATCCCGGCGGGTAGGGATCGGCTGGTTCGAGGTCGATCAGGGGCAGGGTGACCCCGGCGTCGGGTCGATAGCGCTGCGCCGGCAGTGCCTGCCCGATCCCTTCGTGCGGCCGGACGGTGTTGTAGTCCAGGCGGTAGGCATCGAGGAGCTCTTGGGCGGCGGCCATGCTGGGAGGGCGGCCGTGATCGGTGATCCAGTCGTTCTGGGTGGCGTGCCGGCGCTCGAGCTTGCCGAGCGTCTGCGGGTGGTAGGGCGCGGCATGGATCAGGTCGATCCCGGCGGCGCGGACCTGCCGCTCGAACGCCACGACGACACCGTGCAACCGGCCGGTGAAATTCAGGCCGTTGTCGCTGAGCAGCTGCCGCGGAAGTCCACATTCGGCGACCGTCGCGCGGACGGCGTCCCAACCGTTGCGGCCGGTCGGGGCGGCACAGACATGCGTGCGCAGCAGGTAACGGGAGTGGTCGTCGACCAGGTCGATGACCCAGAACGCCCGCTGGCTGCGCAGCAGATGTCGCGTCGCATCGATGTGCCACAGATCGTTGGGGCACGGCCGGACGAACCGCTGCCAGCCCTCCGCAGGCTCGACTGTTCGGGGCCGCTGCAGGAGAAGGCCGCGTCGGACAAGCACCTGATGCACCGTGGAGACCGCCGGTGCCCAGCCGAGTTCAACGACCAGCTTGGCGCGGATCTTCTTCGCGCCCCAGCGCGGGCGTTCCTTGCGCCAGCGGACAATCGCGTCCTCAACCGCCGGCGGCAGCTGACATGGACTCGAGCTCGGACGCCGCGAACGCGGCACCAACCCGTCCGCGCCCTCAGCCTCGTAGCGGGCCTTCCACTCATACACCTGCGACTTGCTCGTGCCGTGCCGCGCGGCCGCCTCCCGCACGCTCAATCCAGTCCGCACGTCGGCGAGGACACGCAGTCGAAGCTCCACTAGATCCATCACCTTCAGCGGCATGACCCAAAGGGTCAGCCACGCTCAGGTGTCCGGCATGTGTCCGGAACTCCGTGTCCGGTATGTGTCCGGTCCGCACACCGGCTACCACCGGTGCGACAAGGCGAAGATCTTGTACGACGGGGGTCAGCGGAAGGACTGCTGGAGCTTGGCCAGCGCGTCCGACCCGGGGCACAGCCGGTCGTAGGTGACGGAGGCGAGTGCCGCCGAGGGCGTCTTGTTCAGCTCGTGCAGATCGGCGACGTCGGGGTTGGCGTACAGGAGCCCCGTCACGACCTCGCCCCGGGCGCGGTGGTCCTCGACGAACCGGGCGACCGCCTGCCGGTCGCTCGGGTCGTATCCCTCCGGCACCGCCCGGAATCGCATCGCGGTGCCGTCGTGCATCGTGACGGTGATCGCGCCCTCGTCGGGTACGGCGGCGACGATCTCCTCGCGCGGCGGCACGAAATCGGTCGCCGTGACCTCGTGCTGCCGGGTGAACAGGTAGCTCTTCGTCGAGCCCTCATGGTCGTTGAACTGGATGCACGGGGAGATCACGTCGATCAGCGCGAAGCCCTGGTGAGACAGCCCGGCCTGCAGGATCGGGATCAACCTGTCCTTGTCCCCGGAGAAGGCCCGCGCCACGAACGTCGCGCCCAGGCTGAGCGCCATGACGACCGGGTCGATCGGCGGCAGCAGGTTGGGCTCGCCCTTCTTGGACTTCGAGTTGAGGTCGGCCGAGGCCGAGAACTGGCCCTTCGTCAGCCCGTAGACGCCGTTGTTCTCGATGACGTAGAGCATGTTGATGTTGCGCCGGATGGCGTGCGCGAGATGGCCGAGCCCGATCGACAGCGAGTCGCCGTCACCGGAGATGCCGACGTAGGTGAGCTCGCGGTTGGCGGCGTTGGCACCCGTCGCGATCGTCGCCATGCGCCCGTGCACGGAGTTGAAGCCGTGCGCACCCCGGACGAAGTACGCCGGTGTCTTCGAGGAGCAGCCGATGCCGGACAGCTTCGCGATCTTGTGCGGCGGGATGCCGAGCTTGAACAGCGCGTCGATGAGCGCGGCGGTGACCGAGTCGTGTCCGCAGCCGCCGCACAGGGTCGACGGCGCGCCCTCGTAGTCGCGGACGGTGAGCCCGAGGTCGTTGCGCTGGAGGGGCTGGAGCGGCACCAGCGGCTTGGCGATCGAGGGCATGGTCAGCCTCCCAACTGGCGGGTGATGCTGTCGACGACGTGCTTCGCGCTGAGCGGGAAGCCGCCGTAGACGAGGACGGACTGCAGCTTGCTCTGCACGACACCGGTCTCGAGGACGAGAAGCGAGCGCAGCTGCGCGTCGCGGTTCTGCTCCACGACGAAGCAGGTGTCGTGCGCGTCGAGGAACTCCAGCACCTCAGCCTGGAACGGGAACGAGCGGATTCGCATGACGTCGACGGGCCGGCCGGCGGTGTCGAGGAGCTCGGCCGCCTCCCGCACCGCCAGGTCGCAGCTGCCCACGGTGACGACTCCGACCTTGGCTCCGTGGCGGCGCTCGACGACGGGCCCCGGCATGTGGTCGGCCGCCGCCTGGTGCTTGAGGGCCAGCCGATCCACCACCTCTTGGTACTTGTCCGGGATCTCGGTGTAGCCGCCGTACTTGTCATGGCCGGAGCCGCGGACGAAGTAGGCCCCGCGCGAGTCCTCGCCGGGGAACGTGCGCGGCGTGACGAAGTCGGCGTCCTCGTCGGCGAAGCGGTGGAACTCCGTCATCAGGTCGAGGTCGGCGCTGGTCAGCACCCGGCCGCGGTCGGGCAGGTACGCGTCGTCCCAGGTCAGCGTCGGGACCACCCAGTCGTTCATGCCGATGTCGAGGTCGGTCAGGACGATGACCGGCGTCTGGAACCGCTCCGCGAGGTCGAAGGCGCGCACCGCGAAGTCGAAGCACTCGGCCGGGTTCGCCGGGAACAGCAGCAGGTGCTTCGTGTCGCCGTGCGACGCGTAGGCGCAGGCCAGGATGTCGCCCTGCTGCGTGCGCGTCGGCATGCCGGTCGAGGGTCCGGTGCGCTGCACGTCGATGAGCACGGCCGGGATCTCGGTGTAGTAGCCGAAGCCGAGCAGCTCGTTCATCAGGGAGATGCCGGGGCCCGAGGTCGCGGTGAAAGCCCTGGCGCCGTTCCAGTTGGCGCCGAGCACCATGCCCAGGGCGGCGAGCTCGTCCTCGGCCTGCAGGATGAGGTAGTCGTTGCGGTAGTCGACCTCGCCGTCCGGCCGATGGACGGCCTGCCGCCGGTAGGTGCGACAGAGCGACGTGAAGTTGTCCATCACCGAGGTGGACGGCGTGATCGGGTACCAGGCGGCAACCGTCGCACCGGCGTACAGGCAGCCGAGTGCGGTCGCCGTGTTGCCGTCGATGAGGATGCTGTCGCGCGTGGCGTCCATCGCGCTGAGCCGGAACGGCAGCGGGCAGGCGAGGTGCTCGCGCGCGTAGTCGTACCCCATTCGCAGGGCCCGCTGATTCGACTCGCGGAGCCGCTCGTTCTTCGCGAAGGTCTCGTCGAGCAGCGTCGCCACGAGGTCGAGGTCGATGTCGAGCAGCGCGACGAGGACGCCGGCGTAGCAGATGTTCTTGAGCAGCAGCCGTTCCTTCGGGCGCTCGAACGCCTCCACGCACAGCTGGGTGAGGGGTACGCCGAGGAAGGTCACGTCGTCGCGGGACAGGGCGGCGTCGAGCGGCCAGGTCGAGTCGTAGAGGACGTAGCCGCCGCTGCGGACCTCTGCGACGTCGGCCGCGTAGGTCTGCGCGTTCATCGCGACCATGAGGTCGTAGTCGAGAGCGCGCGCGGTCCAGCCGCTGCCGTTGACCCGGATCTCGTACCAGGTGGGCAGGCCCTGGATGTTGGACGGGAACAGGTTCTTGCCCGACACCGGGATGCCCATCCGGAAGATGGCCCGCATCAGCAGTCCGTTGGCGCTCGCCGAGCCCGTCCCGTTGACGTTGGCGAGCTTCACCGCGAAGTCGTTGACGCGAACCTGCTGCCCGGCGAGGTCCTTCGAGGTGTCGAGTGTCGTCATGCGCCGTTCCCGTTCGAGCAGGGCTTTCCGGCGTACGGAAGAAGCAGGTCGAAGCGCTGCATGTCCCAGGCCGCTGTCGGGCAGCGCTCGGCGCACAGGCCGCAGTGCACGCAGATGTTCTCGTCCTTGACCATGACCCGGCCGGTCTGCGGCAGGTCCTCCGAGACGAACAGTCCCTGGTCAGGGTTGAGGCGCGGCGCCTTCAGCCGGAGGGAGAGCTCGTCCTCCTCGCCGTTGGCCGTCATCGTCAGGCACTCGACCGGACAGATGTCGATGCAAGCGTCGCACTCGATGCACAGCGACGTGTTGAAGACGGTCTGGATGTCGCAGTTGAGGCAGCGCTGCACCTCGCGCACGGTCTGCTCGACCGTGAAGCCGAGCTCGACCTCCATCCCGATGTCCTGGAACCGCTTGGTGAGCTCGACGTGCTGCATCTTCTGGCGGCCGGCCGGGTTGTAGTCGTTGTGGTAGCTCCACTGCGTCAGCCCCATCTTCTGGCTGATGAGGTTCATGCCCTGCTCGAGGCGGTCGGTCAGCGGCCGGTCTTCGCACCGGTTGTGGATCGAGATCGCGGCCTGATGGGCGTGCGCGACTGCCCAGATGATGTTCTTGGGGCCGAACGCCGAGTCGCCGCCGAAAAAGACACCCGGGAGCGTCGACTCCATCGTCGTCTCGTCGACGATCGGCACGTCCCAGTCGCCGAACTCGAGCCCTAGATCGCGCTCGATCCAGGGGAAGGCGTTCTCCTGTCCGATGGCGAGGATCACGTCGGTGCAGGGCAGTACGACGGTGTCGACGCGCCGGGACTTGGTGGCGTTGTCGTCCCACTCGAGGACCTCGAACTCCACGCCTGTGAGCCGGCCGTCCTCGACGACGAAGCGGGTCGGCGAGTGGTTGATGAGGATCTCGACGCCCTCCTCCTCGGCGTCCTCGAGCTCCCAGGGCGACGCCTTGAAGAAGCGGCGCGGCCGGCGGGCGATGACGGTGATGTCCTTGCCGCCGAGCCGCAGTGAGGAACGGCAGCAGTCCATCGCGGTGTTGCCGACACCGATGATGATGACCTGCTCGCCGACCGAGTCGATGTGCTCGAACGCGATCGACTCGAGCCAGTCGATCCCGATGTGGATGCGCGAGTCACCGGTCTCGTCCCAGCGACCGGGGAGGTCGAGCTCCTTGCCGCGCGGGGCACCCGTGCCGACGAAGACGGCGTCGTACCCCTGCTTGAGCAGCCCGCCCAGGCTGTCGACCGGTGTGCCGTAACGGATGTCGACACCCATGTCGAGGATGACCTGGGTCTCCTCGTCGAGCACCTCGGCCGGCAGCCGGAAGGCCGGGATGTTGGTCCGCATCAGGCCGCCGGCCTTCTCGAACTGCTCGAAGATCGTCACCTCGTAGCCCAGCGGAACGAGGTCGTTGGCCACTGTGAGCGAGGCGGGCCCG
This sequence comes from Actinomycetota bacterium, assembly GCA_033851845.1. Taxonomy (GTDB): domain Bacteria; phylum Actinomycetota; class Actinomycetes; order Mycobacteriales; family SCTD01; genus RYN-124. The sequence goes on along the minus strand of JAWWOH010000024.1, from coordinate 385 downwards.
GCGCCGATGCACGCGATCCGCTTGCCGTTGCGCTGCTCGGGGGCGCGCGGGAGCCGGTCCGAGATGTCCCCCCGCAGGTCGGCAGCCACCCGCTTGAGGCGGCAGATCGCGACGGGTGCCCCGTCGACGCGCTCGCGGCGGCAGGCCGGCTCGCAGGGGCGATCGCAGGTCCGGCCGAGGATCGCCGGGAAGACGTTGGACTCCCGGTTCACCATGTAGGCATCGTCGAACCGCCCCTGGGCGATCAGCCGGATGTACTCCGGAACGTTGGTGTGCGCGGGGCAGGCGTACTGACAGTCCACGACCTGGTGGAAGTAGTCCGGATCCCCGACGTCCGTTGGTTTCACGGTCACATCATTGTCCCTTCGGGTTCACAGCGCGGGAA
>JAWWOH010000131.1:0-2544 GCA_033851845.1 Actinomycetota bacterium | reverse complement strand
CGTCCCCTCGATTCAGCCGGACGCGCTCAGGCGAGCCGGCTCTGCCACCTGCTGGCGCAGTTCGCCCCGGACCGAATCGTCTCGGCCGACCTCCTTCGCTGCATCGACACCGTCCGACCGCTGGCCGAGCGCCTCGGGCTCGACCTGCAGGTCGATCCGGTCTTCGCCGACCGGTCATATGCAGCGTCGCCCTCGGCGAGTGAGGACGCGCTGATGTCGCTGGCCAAGCCGGGCCGGGTCACTGTGGTCTGCAGCCAGGGGACGACGATCCCCGGACTCGTCGACCGACTCGGTCGCGGGCTACGTGCGACGGACACGAAGAAGGGCGCCGCTTGGGCGCTGTCGGTGGTCGACGGCAATGTGGTGTCCGCCGACTACTACGACGATGCGATCCGCCCGGCTACGAGCGGCTGACGCGAGAGGGCGCCGACCTCGCGGCCGGCGCCCTCTCGGTGAGGTGGTTCGTTACTTCTTCTTGGCCGGAGCCTTCTTCGCCGCCTTCTTCGCCGCCTTCTTGGCGGGCGACTTGGCGGGCGACTTGGCGGGCGACTTGGTCGCCAGCTTCTTGGCGGCTGCCTTCTTGGCCGGTGCCTTGGAGGCCAGCGCCTTGCCCGCCGACGACTTGCTGCCAGCTGACTTGGACGCGAGCTTCTTGGCCGCCGCCTTCTTGGCCGGCCCCTTCGAGGCCAGCGTCCGGCCGGCGCCGGACCTGTCGCGCGACGCCTTCTTTGCCGGCGCCGACTTCTTCGCCGCCGACGCCTTCTTGGCCGGCGACTTCTTCACCGCGGACGCCGCGCGCCCCGGTGCATCGCGCACGGCGTCGGCTGCGTCCTTCACGATGCCCGCCGCACGACCGGGCGCGTCACGGACCGCGTCGGCGGCCTTGCTCACCGCGGCCTGCGCGCGGGCGGTGCGGTCCTGCGTGAAGTCACGCGCGCCGCTCGCGATCGCCTTGAACTCCGCTCCGGCACGGAAGGCCGGGACGCGCGACGCGGCGACGTCGACCTTGGCGCCGGTGGCGGGGTTGCGTGCGGTGCGGGCCGCGCGCTCACGACGCTCGAAGACGCCGAAGCCGGTGATCGCAACCTTCTCGCCACGCGAGATCGCCGCGTAGACGCTGTCGATCACCGCGTCGAGCGCAGCTGCTGCGCGCTTCCTGTCACCGTCGAGACGCTCAGCGAGCATCTCGACGAACTGGGCCTTGTTTGGCACGAGTCCTCCCGGGACGTGTGTCGACCACGATGGTCGTTCGCTTCGACACGCTAGGCCGTCCGGCACCGGTGAACAACGTGCTCAGCCTGTGTCGCAGGAGATTTGTCGCTCGAGCGTCATACCGTGGCGGTCGGCAGCCACGATTTGCGGGTGAGCTCGTACGCGTCGACGGCGTCGGTGTGGCGCAGCGTCAACCCGATGTCGTCCAGGCCCTCCATCAACCGCCAGCGCGTGTAGTCGTCCAACGCGAAGTCGTGCACTTCGCCGACCCAGCGCACCTGCCGGTCCACGAGGTCGATGGTCACCTGCGTCGTCGGGTCGTCAGTGATGTCGTCCCACAGCCGCTGCACGATTTTCTCCGGCAGCTCAACCGTCAGCAGGCCGGCCTTGAGCGAGTTGCCGCGGAAGATGTCACCGAAGCGCGGCGAGATGACGACCTTGAAGCCGTAGTCGAGCAGCGCCCACACCGCGTGCTCGCGCGAACTGCCCGTGCCGAAGTCGGGGCCGGCGACCAACACGGTCGCGCCGTTGTACTGCGGCTGGTTGAGCACGAAGTCCGGCTCATTGACGCGCCAGGCGCTGAACAGGCCGTCCTCGAAACCGGTGCGCGTCACCCGCTTGAGGTAGACGGCCGGGATGATCTGATCGGTGTCGACGTTGCCGCGGCGCAGCGGAACCGCCGTGCCGGTGTGCACCGTGAACTTGTCCATTACTCGACCTCGCTCTTCATCAGGCTCGTCGCGCGAGCGCTCATCGCAGATCCGCGGGGCTGGCGAGGTGGCCGGTGACCGCAGTCGCTGCTGCGACGAGCGGGGACACCAGGTGCGTGCGGCCGCCCTTGCCCTGCCGTCCCTCGAAGTTGCGGTTGGAGGTGGACGCGCTGCGCTCACCTGGCGCGAGCTGGTCGGGGTTCATGCCGAGGCACATCGAGCAGCCGGCCTGTCGCCACTCGGCGCCGGCGCGCGTGAAGATTGCGTCCAGCCCCTCGTCCTCGGCCTGCTTGCGGACCCGCATCGACCCGGGCACGACGAGCACCCGTACCCCGTCGGCGACCGTGCGGCCGTCGAGGATCTCGGCGGCGGCGCGCAGATCCTCGATCCGGCCGTTGGTGCACGAGCCGACGAAGACGGTGTCGACGGTGATGTCCCGCAGCCGGGTGCCGGCGGTCAGGCCCATGTACAGGAGCGCCTTCTGCGCGGCGACCCGGTCACTGTCGTCCTCGAAGGTCGCCGGGTCGGGGACGACGTCAGTCAGGGGCGCACCCTGTCCGGGGTTGGTACCCCAGGTGACAAACGGCGCGAGGGTGGCACCGTCCAGCACGACCTCGGCGTC
>JAWWOH010000110.1:0-48089 GCA_033851845.1 Actinomycetota bacterium | reverse complement strand
GGGGAAGCCGCCCTTTCGCTGTCCACCGAGCCCCTTGCGTCCGACGAGGTGGCTGCTCCGGCGACCACCGGGTCGGACGTTGCGGTCAGCGGTGCTGCTGGGCGCGAAGTGCCGCGACCTCGGCCTCGAGAGCACGCACCTGCGCCTGCAGCTCGAGCACCCGCCGTACCCCGCCGAGGGTGTGCACCGGCGGCTGATCCCGCGACCGACGGTTGTGGACGAGGCACCGAGCTGTGGACGGGCGGCGACGTACGCCGCCAACCGGTGCCACTCTCCCGGCGTGCGCCCACTCCTGACATCGGCGATCCAGCGCCTCTGGCGCGACGGCGAGACCCTCCAGCTGGGTCGGCACCCCGGTCGAGCCGTTGTGCTCGCGGGCATCGACCCGGGTGCCCGCGAGGTGCTGGCGATGCTCAACGGCAGTCGCGACCGCGCGGCGATCGTCCACGCGGCCGACGCGGCGGGCTGCCCGCCGGCGCGGACGGAGGCGATGCTGCGGCTGCTCGACGCGGCCGGGCTGCTCGATGACGCCGCGACCGACCGCGGGATCGCAGCCCTGGACCGCGACGCGCGCGATCGGCTCGCGCCGGATGTCGGCTCCCTGCGGCTGGTCCGCGGCTCGGATGCCGCGCAGGTGCTGCGCCGCCGCCGCTCGGCGCGGGTGGTCGTCGAGGGCGCCGGTCGAGTCGGAGCACCCGTCGCTGCGCTGCTCGCCGCGGCCGGCATCGGCTCGGTCCGGGTGGTGGATGACGGGCTCACCCGACCGGAGGACTGCGGCGTCGGGGGGCTCGCTGCCACTGCCATCGGCCGACCACGCCAGGAGGCGGCGCGCGACCTCGTGACGGCGGCCACCGCCCCGCGCCCCGTTCTGGCCGCAGTGCCGACGGCCCTGCCCGACCTCGTCGTCCTGACCCCGGTCGGTGGTGCTCCGATGCCGGAACCACCGCGACTGCTCCCCCACCTGCTCAGCGAGGTGCGTGGCGAGGTGGGCGTCGTCGGCCCGCTCGTGATGCCGGGCACGAGCGCCTGCCTGCGCTGCCTCGACCTGGCCCGCACGGACGCCGACCCGGGTTGGCCGGCAGTCGCCGTGCAGCTCGCCACCAACAGCCGGACCCAGGCGCCCTGCGACGGCGTGCTCGCGGTCGCCGTCGCAGCGCAGACCGTCCTGCAGGCGCTCGCGTTCCTCGACGGCGGCGGCCTGCCGAGTGCCGCGGGCGGCACCCTCGAGCTGACGCTGCCCGACTGGCGATGGCGGCGCCGAAGCTGGCAGGTGCATCCCGACTGCGACTGCGCCTGGCCGACCGGCACCTGAAAGCGGCAACCCGACCCGGCCGACCGGGCGGCAGGACACACTCGACCCATGAACGACATCCCGCGGCGCGCCGTGACCCGCAGCGCCAAGCTGGCCGCGCTGCCGCTCGGGGTGGCGGGGCGGGCGACCATCGGACTCGGGCGCCGCATCGGCGGTCGGCCGGCCGAGATCGTGGCTGCCGAGCTGCAGGCCCGCACCGCCGAGCAGCTGTTCCAGGTGCTCGGTCAGCTCAAGGGCGGGGCGATGAAGCTGGGCCAGGCGCTGTCGGTGTTCGAGGCGGCCCTGCCCGAAGAGGTCGCGGCGCCGTACCGGGCGGCGCTGACCAAGCTGCAGGAGGCCGCCCCGCCGCTTCCCGCCGCGAGCGTGCACAAGGTCCTCGCCGCCGAGCTGGGCGCCGGCTGGCGCTCGCAGTTCCTCGAGTTCAACGACGTCCCCGCCGCTGCCGCCAGCATCGGCCAGGTGCACCGCGCAACCTGGACGGACGGACGCGAGGTGGCGGTGAAGATCCAGTACCCCGGCGCCGGTCCCGCGTTGCTGTCGGACCTGCGCCAGCTCGGCCGGCTGGCGCGCGTGTTCGCGGCCATGACGCCCGGCCTGGACATCAAGCCGCTGCTCGCCGAGCTCGAGGAACGGGTCAAGGAGGAGCTCGACTACCGGCTCGAGGCGGAGAGCCAGGAGACGTTCGCCAACGCGTACGACGGCGACCCCGAGATCCGCGTGCCACACGTCATCGCCGGCGGCGAGCGGGTGCTCGTCACGGAGTGGATGGACGGCACGCCGCTGTCGGTCATCATCCGCGAGGGCACCGCCGAACAGCGCGATCGCGCCTCGCTGCTGCTCGCGCGGTTCCTCTTCTCCGGACCCGTGCTGGCCGGCCTGCTGCACGCCGACCCGCACCCCGGCAACTTCCGGCTGCTGCCCGACGGCCGGCTCGGCGTCATCGACTTCGGCGCCGTCAACCGGCTCCCCGACGGTGCCCCCGAGCCGATCGGCGTGATCGCCAGCCTCGCCCTGGCCGGCAAGGCCGAGGAGGTGGTTGCCCTGCTTCGCGCGGAAGGGTTCGTCAAGCCGACGATCGAGGTCGACGCTCACAAGGTCCTGGACTACCTGCTGCCGCTGCTCGAACCCATCGCCGGTCCGACGTTCCGGTTCAGCCGCGCGTGGCTGCGGCACGAGGCCGTGCGCCTCGGAGACCCCCGGTCGCCCGCTGCACAGCTCGGCCGGCAGATGAACCTGCCACCGTCGTACCTGCTCATCCACCGCGTCACCCTCGGCACGATCGGAGTGCTCTGCCAGCTCGGCGGCGAGGCGCCGTACCGCTCGGAGATGGAGCGCTGGCAGCCGGGCTTCGCGCCCCCTTCGCCCTGATGTGCGCAGCGATGGCTTGATCGCGTAGATTCCGCGAGCCGACGGACTCCGCCGCCCGTCACTCGGGGCGCGGGTCCGTCGTTGCAGTGCGTACGGCGAGCAGGGGGGCGGCAACGCGTGGCGGTTCGGGCACGGTGGGGGGCGCTGGCGACCCTGCTCGCGGTGGCGCTGTTCGGCGGTCCGGCGCTGGCCGGCAGCGGTACGACATCGGGCGACGTGCCGGCCCGGCGTACCCAGACCACGGCCCTCATCCGGACGACCACTGCCGACGCCCTGGTGCAGGTCAACGTCGACATCGGGATGAAGGTGCGGGCCGGCACGCAGTGCCGATCGGCGTACCCGGGCGCCTGCAAGGGCGCCGTCTACCACCCGTGCTTCAACCTCGACGACCCCGCGTACGCCGGCTGCGAGCTGTACACGCACTACCGCGTCGTGCCGCCGGGCGCCGACCTGTCGCAGGGCATCTCGATCGTGTCGTCGGCGGGGAGCCTCACCCACGGCTGGGGGCGCAAGATCACCGAGGCGCATCTCGAGGTGTACGCCGTCGACGCCGCCCGCCGTTACGGGTCGGTGCGCATCCGCGTGGACAGCTTCCCGAACGTCCTGCCGGTCGGCGACACGGCGTACAGCGAAGAGATCGGGCACATCAACCTCCCGCTGCTCGGCGCCCCGGGCACGGGCTGGATCAGCGGCACGGCGACCGGCGCCGACGGTCGGCCGATGCCGCCGCGGTCGTTCAAGTTCGACGTCTTCGGGCGCACGGACACCGGCCGGCACACCGGACTGGCAGGCGAGGGCGCGTTCATGGAGTACGGCTTCGGCAGCGCGCGTGTGGAGGACGGCGTCCGCGACGGCTCGTACACGACCAGAGCGTTGTACGCCGGCACCTACGACGTGCACGTCCAGCGCAAGGGCGCGTCGTACACGTGCCGGGTGAAGGTGACGGGGGGGTTCCGGTTCGACCTGGACTTCGGCAAGGACAAGCTCGGCCACCCAGGGTGCCAGCCGCTGACGCCGCTGGCCCGCACGGTCCCGGGCTAGGAGACCGGCTTCACCACCAGGCCTCGTCGAGGCGGCCCTCGATCGAGCGCAGGTTGTCCCGCGTGCACGTCTCGCACAGCCAGATCTGACCGCGCTCGCTGACCTGCATCGACCAGGTCGCCGGCTTCTCGTCGACGGTCGTCCCGCACACGCCGCAGGTCGCGCGCTCCATCAGTCGTCGGTGTCCACGTCGGCGAGCGCGGCGCGGAGCAGCTGAAGCGCGTTGCGGGTCAGGGCGTCAGCGTCACTGGTCTCGATGTCGAGCTCCACGGCGGCGCCCACCGGCCCCTCGTCGTAGCCGTGCGCCGCCACGACGGCCATCCGCTCGGCCGGCGGGAGCTCGGCCAACGCCAGCTCCAGCCGGTGCAGCAGCTCGGCGCGGGACGTCGTGGGAGCCGTGTCGATGACCGCGGCGACCACCGACGGCGGCAGCGGGCGGCAGCGCGGCTTGCGCTCGGTCATCTGCCTCCCTCCGCCGTGTGCTGCGCACTACGGCCGCCCCGTTTCCGGGGCGGCCGTAGATCGTGCACCGACCCGTCAGGTCGCCTCTCGGCGGTGTGTCGCTCGCAGCGACTGTTTTGGGACCGGGGGCCTTGTCGGGGTCAGCACCTGAAGTGAACCAGGCGAGGCCCGCAATTGCTCCCTGTCGGGACCGCCAGTGTTGGTCTGTTCAGGACGACTCGGGCGAACCGAACGCGCTGTCGTCCGATGTCGTCTGCGCGGTGGCCGCGGGCTCGGCGGTCGGAGGGGCCGGCGTGCTGCTGGCCAGCGACGGGATGCCGGCGGGTCCGGAGCTCGAGGTCGGCGCGGCCGGAGCCTCGCTCGGTGCGGCCGGAGCCTCGCTCGGCGCGGCCGGAGCCTCGCTCGGTGCGGCCGTCGGCTCGCTCGGCGCGGAGGACGGCTCGGACTGCTCACTCAGCGCAGGTGTGGAGGGGACGCCGGTCGGCCGGTCGGAGCCGGCCGGCCCGGCCACCTCGGGAGCAGCTGCCTCGGGAGCCGCTGCGGCTGCTGGAGCGGGAGCGTCCGTGGGAGCAGCCGGCTCGCCCGGTTCGGAGCTCTCGGTCGGCCCGCTGTCGCCGCCCGGGCGCGGTCCGCGATCCGGGCGCGGCTCGCGCGGCGGCCGACCTTCCCGACCCTCGCGGGGCTCGCCGGGGCGCCGCTCGCGATCGCGGCCGCGTCGGCTGCGCTCGCTGCCGCGGCCCGGGCCGGTGCGGTCGGGAGCGCCGAGGTCCATCGCCTCCGCGACGGCGTACTCCTGGGCCAGCAGCTCGAGCTTCTCCTTCTCCAGACCCGTCGCGTCGACCACGCGCGCTTCGGCGAGGGTGCGCAGGTCGGCCAGCCGCTTGCGCCGCCGTCCGGGGTCATCGCTCGGGTAGCGCATCAGCACCGCATGGGCGGTGCACGTCGCCGTACCACCGATCGTGGTGACGGAGTCGCGCACGAGCGCGAGGTCGGACAGGCAAGGGGCGCACTGCAAGGTCATGCGCCCATCCTTCCCCACCACCCGCCTTTCGCGCGCACCGATATCCGCCCGCGGACCAGGGCAGGAAGATCACGCCGCTCGTCGAACAGCACTCGGTGCCCCGATCCCACCGTGCCCTCGTCCTCGCCGTCGCCGCCGCCGTGCTGTCGCTGGCCGCGCCCACCTCGGCGCAGGCCGCCCCGACCGATCCGCTGAACGGCCCCTACCCGCAGGTCCATGGCGAGCTCGTGACCGGCATCCCGTCGACACCGTCGTGCACGACCACGATCGTGAAGGACTTCCGCTTCCACAACACGGCGTACGGCGGGGACGCCCCCTTCACCGGCGACTACACACCCACCTGCCCCGGCCCGTGGTCGAAGGTCGTCGTGACGATGACGGCCAACACGCACACGGGCACGCAGTTCGACCGCACCGGCGACATCCTCATCGGCGGCGTCGAGCTGCTGCACTTCACGACCCCCGAGGGCGAGAACAGCCAGACCGACTGGTCGATCCAGCGCGACGTCACGTCGTACGCCTCGATCTTCGGCAGCACGCAGCCGACGTACTTCATCATCGGCAACCAGACCGACGGGACCTACACCGGCGACTTCTACGGGACGCTGTCGCTGACCTTCTACGGCGTCGGGAGCAGCGCACCCCGGCAGACCGGCGCGGATCGCGTCATCGGCCTCAACGCGGAGGTCAGCCGCGGGCTGCCGACGCGCAGCGGCGACCGGCCGGTCGTGTCGTCGGTGAGGATCCCGCACGACGCGACGTCGCTGACCGCAGAGGTCTTCGCCTCCGGCCACGGCGCCGAGGAAGAAGACTGGTGGAACGCGCCGTTCGCGTGCTTCTCCGGCGGCATCCCCTACCGCGAGGTCGGCATCAGCATCGACGGCCAGCTCGCCGGCACCGCCCCGGTGTTCCCGACCATCTACACCGGCGGTTACGGGCCTGACTTCTGGCGGCCGATCCCGTCGCCGAGGGCGTTCAACATGCGGCCGTACACGTTCGACCTGTCGCCGTGGATCGGCCAGCTGAGCGACGACCTGCCGCACGACATCGGCATCGCGACCATCGGTCAGGGTGGCTGCGACGGCTACTGGTTCCTCGGCGGCAACCTGCTCGTCACGAGGAACAACGCCAACAACGGGCGTACGACGGGTGCGCTCACCTCGTACGCCGGCAACAAGCTGCCGACGAGCACCCCCCTCGACCAGCAAGGCAACACGCTGAGCGACAGCACGACCAGTGCACACCGTCTCGACGTCACCGGCACAGTGCGGCCGGCCGGCAGCCTGCTGGCAACGACCGTGCACGTCGTGCAGGACATGACCAACACCGCCGACGACGCGGCCCTCGACGTCGCGTCGACCTGGACGTGGGACTCGTCGTCAACCCGCACCGGTGGCAGCACCGGCGTCGCGAGCCAGAGCAGCACCTACCAGCTGCTGCGCACCGGGGCGACCTGGCACCTCGTCGACAACCAGGACACCACCACGACGGTCGGCGGCAAGACGTCGACGACGAAGCTGCGCGACACGATGCACACTGCGGGTCCGGTGCTCGGCGTCACCGGCGTCGTCGGAGGTAGCCAGGAGTCGTGGCAGTACTCCACATCCAGTGGCTACTGCGTGGACCACGAACTGGCGGCGGCCGTCCAGAACACCGTGCTCGACAGCCTGGGAAGCTCCTGCGACGGCCCGTCGGCCCCGTCAGCCGGCTGACCTGCGAAGCACCGTCAGCAACCGCCGCACCGGCGGGTTCTCGTCGTCCAGGAAGTCCTCGAACCGCTCCACTGCGAGCCCGTCCGTGGCCAGCGCCTGCACCTCGTCGGTGGTGAGTGGCCACGGCATCGAGCCCGGCGGGTCCTCGGGCTCGCGGGCCCGGCAGTAGACGAAGAGGCGGCCGCCCGGCGCGACGCATCGGCCGAGCGCGAAGCCGGCGGCCTCGCGCTCGGCCGGCGGCAGCACCTGCAACGTGAAGATCTCGACAACCAGGTCGTACGCCGAGTGCCAGTCGCCCGGCGGATGGACCGCGTCCGCGACGACCCAGCTGACGTCGAGCTCCGGGAACCGCTCCTGGCACCGGGCAACCGCCGACGGTGAGATGTCGAAGGCGGTGACGCGCGCGCCGGCCTCGGCGAGGAACGCGGCGTCGTCGCCGTAGCCGCAGCCCACGACGAGGGTGCGCAACCGGTTGACCGCGAGCTGGTCCCGCTCGCGCACGAGCACCGGGTTGGGCGCCAGGTCGGCCCAGGGCACGGCGGCCTCACCCCGGTCGGCGGCGGCGTACAACTCCTCGAACCACCGCAGCGGCTCACCGTCGTCGACGGCGCGGGCAGCGAGTGCCCGCACCGTCGCGCGCTCCTCGTCCGTCGCCAACGGATCAGCCGACGACGTCGTGGCCGAGGTAGAGGAAGCCGTATGCCTCGTCGCGGAACGGCACGCGGGCCCGGCGAAGCGCTTCGTCCCAGTCGCCCGTGCAGGACGGGTCGGCCGCCTCGGAGCCGTGGTCGGCAGTGAGGACGACGACGGTGTCGTCGAGCAGCCCGCGTTCCTCCACGAGGTCCAGCCAGGCGCCGAGCCGCCGGTCGGCGTCACGCATCGACGCGCGGGCGATCTCCGACCCTGGGCCGCCGGCGTGATGACCCGAGTCGGTCAGCGTCGTGTTCCACCACATCAGCCGCGGCGGAAACTCCTCACGCCACAGCGACAAGACCTGCTCGAGCCCGGCCCGATCGACCTGCGTGCCCCAGGCGTAGTCCTTGTCAGCAGCGACGTGCGACTGCGTCGCATGCGGGTCGTCGTCGGCCGGGGGGAGGTGCGACGAGAGGTTGCCGGCCAGGCCACCTTCTCTGATCAGCGCGAAGGTCGAGTACGTCGCACCGACGTCGACCGGGTCGTTGACGCAGGCCGAGCGCACGCCGGGCAGCAGCCGCTCGAAGACCGTCGTCACGCCGGGCCGCAGCCACTGCATCGCGCCGTGCCACGTCGATGAAGAGTTGGGGACTACCTGCTCCCCGAGCGCTCGGTCGTAGAAGGCGTTGTTGACGATGCCGTGCCGTCCCGGACCGACCCCCGTCAGCGCGCTGGTGTGGTTGACCAGCGTGACGCTGGGGAACTCCGCGATCGCGCCGCCACGGAAGGCGCACCCGCGCTCCAGCAGCCGCCCGACCGCGGGCAGCTCACCGGCGGCCGCCATCGCGAGCAGGTCGGCGCACTGCGCGCCGTCCCACAGCAGGCCGACGACGTGGGGCGCGCCGCGGCCCGCTTCCGGCAGCGGGCAACCCTCCATGCCGTCGTACGAACCACCGCTGAGCGAGGTGAGCGTCGCACCGATGTCGACCATCCGCGCAGCGCGGTCGAGGACGCCACGCGCGGCGACGCCGGCGCCGGCCAGGATCAGTGGCGCTCGCGACTGCACCGCGTTGAGCGAGCCGTGCTCGCCGGGATGGCCGCCGCGCTCGGGCCAGCAGTGGGCACCGGTGTGCACGACGGCGAGATCGGGTGCGCGGGGGTCGGCGAACAGCGAGTGCAGGCGCTGCGCCGCAAACGGGTAGGACGCCGTGCTGTCCGACAACGGGTCCTGGTCGGCGATCGGGTCGCGGCCGGCCAGCACCGTCCGCTCGCCGTCGAGCCGGACGGCGACGTGGCCCTTCGAGTCGGCGACGTGCACGAGGCCCTTCTCGAGCCAGCACACGAGGTCGACGACGTGCTCGAGGTCGGGAGCGAGCAGCACGTCGAGCGCGCGGTCGTGCAGGTAGCGGTCACTTCCCGGCGACGAGGCGGCAGCACCGTGGTCGCGGGACGGAAGAGGCACGCGCGCAGCCTAGAGCCGGCAGGCCACCGCCCCGGCGCCGAGGAAGGGCGCCGGGGCGGTGTCGTGCGGTGCAGGTCGTTACTGGACGGCGAGGCGAGCGAGGCGGGCCCGGTACTGGGCCTCCTCGGCGCGCCGCTGCCAGCGGCGGGCGGACCGGAGGCGGACCGCGCGGTTTCTCGCGACCGCCTCCGCTTGTCGTTCACGTTCGACCTGGCGGGCCAGGTCGTAGGACAGGAGCGAATTCATGGCAGTTCTCGTTTCTGGAGAGAGAGGTCATGGGGTCGGTCAGGCGGCGATGTCGTTCTTGCGGGGACGGCCGCGCGGCCGCTTGCGGGGTACGACGACGCCGGCGACGACGAGCTCGCCACCCCAGACGCCCCACGGCTCACGACGGGCCAGGGCCTCGGAGAGGCACCGGGCGCGCAGCGGGCAGGAGACGCACAGGGCCTTGGCGGTCTCGACGTCGGCCGGGGACTCGGCGAAGAACAGGTCCGGGTCCTCGGTCCAACAGGGCAGGACCGCGTCAGGCGTGTTGGTCAGGGCGTCGGGGAGGTCGTTGAGGGCGAACACCGGGTGTCACCTCCTTGTGAGGGGCTTCTTGGGTCGTAGGGGCGGGGTGGGCCGGAAAACGAAAGAGGCCGCAGATCCCGGGTGCGGGTTCTGCGGCCTCGAGGGGCGTGGTCTGGTTCTCAGACCGGTGCCTCTCGAGGAGGAGAACCCGGGTTTGCATCCGCACCCGTCGTGACGGCGTCGGCGGCGAGGCCGATGAAGGCGCCGGGGCGACCGCTGAGCTGGCCGTACGAGGACACAGTGGTCCCGTGCACAGCGCTCTTCGGCGCCATCGTGAGCGGGGCGGTCGTCGGCGAGACGGAGGTGGAGACCGGCGTCAGCTGCATGAGGTTCTTCTCCACGGTCCACCTCCTCGCCTCTGGGTCAGGGCAGTCCCGACCGCGTAGATCCGGAAGATACGGCCCCTACCCCGCCCCTGCAAAGGATTTATTGGCGCGAGTTTCCAGCGTCACCCGAAAGAGCGGTGCGGAAGCGGACAGCCGCACCGAGCAGGGCAAGTCCGGCAACCGCCAGCACCCAGGGCTCTCCCTCCGGTACCTCGGCCGGCGGGGCGGGGTCGATGCGGTACGCCGTGAGCATCGCGTCGTACACGTTGTCGCTCGCGTCGGTCTGCAGGTTGTTGGTCAGCTGCCCGGCGGTGAAGACGCTGCCGTCGTCAGCGAGTGCGAGCTGTCGCGGGCTGAAGCTGTCGGTCTCGTCGTTGCCGTAGTCGCGGCCGATCCACTGCAGGGCTCCGTCGCTGAGGCGGTACCCGACGGTGATGCCGGGCGAGCGGTTGAAGTCGCGGTAGCCGGTCGGGTTGTTGCCCCCGCTGATGCCGGTGAGCACCGCGGTCTCACTCGCGGCGTCGATCGCCGAGTCCGTGGCGAACTCCAGCTTGATCTGCGGGGTGGAAAGGCGCTGCACCCAGAGCTGCCGGCCGGTCGCCGTGTCGTACGCAAGCGTCGCCCAGTCGTAGTCGCGGCCGCCGCCGTCGCTCTGCCCGGAGACGACGGCAACCGGCTTGCTCGAGCTGGTCGCAACGGTGGTGCCGAAGTGCAGTCCGCTTCCCTGCGTCCCGCTGTAGCGCGATGCCCACAGCTGCTGCCCCGTCAGGCCGTCGTACGCCACGGTCGCGTAGTCCATGGCGACGTTGCTGACCTCGTTGCTGCGCAGGCTGTCCCCTGTGACGATGACGCGTCCGTCCGGGTCCACGGCGACGTCCGCCGCCCGATCGGACAGGTGGGCGCCCACGCCGTCGAACCGTTGCTCCCACAGCTGTCGGCCCGCGTCGATGCCGGCGACGGCGTACGCGACCGTGGCGTAGTCGGCGTCGTAGTCGCTCGCAGCGCCGCTCTCACCGGTCACGTACAGCCGGCTGCCGTCGGGACTGAGCGCCGCGGACTTCGGGACATCCGACTTGCTGATGCCCAGTCCGGCGTACGGCGTGCGCCAGAGTTGGTGGCCGTCGCGAGCGTCGTAGGCGACGACAGCCCAGTCGATGTCGCCGCCGTCGTTCGCGGTGTTCACCACGACGTAGACCTGTCGCGCGTCGCGGCTGAGCACGACCTGCACGCCGACGTCGTGAACGTCGCCCGTCGACCGGGTCCGCCAGAGCTGGTGGCCGGAAGCGCCGTCGTACGCGATCGTCATGAGGTCGCGCTCTGCGCCCGACATGAGAACCGGCTTGCTGTAGCTGCCGCCGGTCGCGACGACGAACGACCCATCCGGGCTGGCGACGATCGCGTTGGGCCGGTCGTAGCCGCCCGGCCCGGAGTAGTCCTCGTGCCAGCGTTGCTCGCCGGTCGCCCCGTCGTAACCGAGAACACCCCACGACGCCGGCGAGTTGTAGGGGTCGTCCGTGTTGTGGTGCTCATCGATGACCGACATGAACACCCGGCTGCCGTCCGCACTGGCCGCGACCCGCGGCTCGAGCTGGTAGGAGCCGGGCGCCTTGGCCGGGTTGTCGTAGACCGCGGTCCACGACTCGCAGCGGTCGTCCACGCCCGGGACGCCGGCGCATGGCCCCGCCGCAGCCGCGGGGGCGGCCGCCACCACGGGCAGCAGCACGACGGTCAACAGCACGGGCAGAGCACGGGTACGGCGAACGTGCACGAAGGACCTCGCGGGACGGTCAGCTGGGTGGTGCCGTGTTCGCCGCCGAGATCAGGGTCCCTGCCCGCAAGATCAGGAAATGTCAGGCCCTGGCCGCGACCAGTCCCAGCACCTCCTCGCCGAACTTGTCGAGCTTGGTCTGGCCGATGCCCGGGATCGCCACCAGCGCCGCGACATCGGTGGGCTTCTGCTCAGCGATGGCGACGAGCGTGGCATCGGTGAACACGCAGTACGCCGGCTGTCCCAGCTCCTTGGCCCGACCGGCCCGCCACTCCCGCAGCGCGTCGAACAGGACGTCGTCGCGGTCCGACGGGCAGGTTGGACAGCGGCCGAGCTTGCGCTCCACGGCGGCCAGCAGGGCGGCGCCGCACACGCGACAGGACACCGGTCCGGAACGCGACTTCTTCGCGCCGCGGGGCGCCGCGGCCGACGCCGGCCGAGTCGCGGCGTGCAGACCGTCGAGGAAGCGCGACGGGCGCCGCGACGCGCGACCCCCCGGCGACCGCGACAGCGCCCAGGAGAGCTGCAGGTGCTCGCGCGCCCGCGTGATGCCGACGTAGAGCAGCCGGCGCTCCTCCTCGACCTGGTCGGGGGTGTCGGCGTGCACGAGCGGCACCGTGCCGTCGACGAGGCCGACGAGGAAGACCGCGTCCCACTCGAGGCCCTTGGCGGCGTGCAGCGAGGCGAGGGTGACGCCGTCGACGGTCGGTGCGTGCTGCGCAGCGGACCGCTCTTCGAGCTCCGCGACCAGGTCCCGCAAGGTGGCGGTCGGCTCATCCCGGTCCAGATCCACCGCCAGCCGGTGCAGCGCGGCGAGCGACTCCCAGCGGTCGCGGGTCGCGCCGGCGCCGGCCGGGGGTGCGTCCGGCGACCACTTCAGGCCGGCTCGCAGGACGTCCGCTGCGGCGTCGGCGAGCCCTCGCGGGACGTCGTCGTCGCCGGCGCGGGCCGCACCGCGCAGCAGCAGGATCGCCTCGCGCACCTCCGGCCGGTCGAAGAACCGCTCGCCGCCGCGGATCACGTAGGGCACGTCCACCGCCGACAGCGCTGCTTCGTAGGCGGCGGACTGCGCGTTGACCCGGTAGAGGATCGCGATCTGCGAGGGCGGCACGCCGGAGCCGATGAGGGACGCGCAGCGCGCCGCGACGGCATCGGCTTCGGCGGGCTCGTCGGCGTACTCCTCGAACTGCGGCGCCGGACCGGCCGGCCGTTGCGCCACCAGCTCGAGTCGCGCCGCCTTCATCGTCGACCGTGCGATCACGTCGTTGGCGAGCTGCACGACCTGCGGCGTCGAGCGGTAGTCGCGAACCAGCCGCACCTCGGTCGCCTCGGGGTAGCGCTGCCGGAAGGCGAGAAGGTACGACGGGGTCGCGCCCGTGAAGGAGTAGATGGTCTGGTGCGCGTCACCGACGACGCACACGTCGTCGCGGCCGCCGAGCCATGCATCCAGGAGCCGCTGCTGCAACGGCGTGACGTCCTGGTACTCGTCGACGACGAAGGACCGGTAGCGATCGCGGAACTCGCGAGCCACATCGCCCTGCTCCTCGAGGACGCCGGCGGTGAGCAGCAGCAGGTCGTCGAAGTCTGCGACGCCCTGCGCCTGCTTCAGATCGGCGTACGCGGCGTAGACCTGCGCTACCACGGCGGCGTCGAACGGCGGCTGGCGCCCCGCCTTCTGAGCCGCGACGACGTAGTCCTCGGGGCCGTACAGCGACGACGCCGCCCACTCGAGCTCGGACAGCAGGTCTCGCAGCTCGGTCGTCCCGGGCCGCAGCTGCGCCCGGGCAGCGGCGTTGGCCACGAGGCCGAACTTGTTGTCGACGAGGCGCGGCGGGGGGCCGCCGATGGCACGCGGCCAGAAGTACTGCAGCTGGCGCAGCGCGGCGGAGTGGAACGTGCGCGCCTGCACACCGCCGACGCCCAGCTGGCGCAGCCGGGTGCGCATCTCACCCGCCGCCCGCGCCGTGAAGGTGACCGCGAGCAGAGCCGAGGGCGCAACGGCGCCGGAGAGCACGGCGTACGCCGCCCGATGGGTGATGGTGCGGGTCTTGCCCGTGCCGGCGCCGGCCAGGATGCAGACCGGGCCGCGCACCGCTGAGGCGGCCTCGCGCTGCTCGGGGTCGAGGGCGGCGAGAACGTCGTCCGGGGTCACAGGACACATCCTCCCAGGCGGGTACGACGGGACGCCGCAGGGCAAGAAGCCGGGAAGAGGCCGAACCGCCGGGTTGTTGACGGTGTGACCGCCCCGACCCGCGAGGAGCCCAGCCGTGCCCGACCAGCTGACGATCTACAGCACCGAGTGGTGCGGGTACTGCCACCGCCTCATGCGGCAGCTGGACCGTGAGGGGGTCGGTTACGAGGTGGTCGACATCGAGCACGAGCCGAGCGCAGCCGACTACGTGATGAGCGTCAACGGGGGCAACCAGACGGTCCCCACCGTCGTCTTTCCGGACGGCACAGCACTGACGAACCCGAGCCTGAACGAGGTCAAGGAACGCCTCGCCAGCTGACTCGGGGCTGCGCGCAGACCGGATTTGCGCGACAATGAGGCGGCTACCGCCTCCCCGGCCCCTGGATGTGACCGTGCTCGCCACCTTGCTCGCACATCCCGCGATCGATGCGGTGCTCTCCACGGCGGCCAGCCTGCTGGGCATGGAGGTCGTGTTCATCGGCGGGCTCACCGAGGACAGCTTCACCTTCGAGCGCGTCCACACCGCCGAGAACCTCGGCTGGGAGATCCCACCCGAGGGCGCGGTTCTCGAGCGCGCCGGCACGTTGTGCCATCGGCTGCTCGCGGGTGCGCCGTCGTCGACGAGCGACGCGGCCAACGACCCGGTCTACAGCGAGGCGGCAGCGCGCTCGCAGTTCGGCATCACGTCCTACGTCGGCGTGCCCATCCGGGACACCAGTGGGCAGGTCGTGGGGACGCTGTGCGGCATCGACCGCGACCACGTCGCGGTCGCGTCGGACGTCGTCGAGGTCCTCAGCCAGCTCGCCGTCATCGTGTCGGCACATCTCGGTCCGCTCATCGATGAGGGCGTTGTCATCCGGCGCGCGCCGGAAGGCGGCTGGGCGGTCGGCTCGGACAACACCGGTGACCTGACCAGCGCGATGGTCCTTGCCGACCTGTTGGCCGGCGAGCTGCAGCCAGGGATCCGGCCCGCCCGCACCGAGCAACCACTCGACGAGCTCGGCCAGCTTCGGCTGTCCGTCAAGCAGCTGGAGCACGCGCTCGCGGCGCGCGTCGTCGTGGAGCAGGCCATCGGGGTGCTGACCGAGCGGCAGCGCAGCTCGCCGCGCGACGCTTTCGAGCGGCTGCGCAAGGTCGCCCGCTCCCGCGGACGGAAGGTGCACGACCTGGCCAAGGAGGTCGTGATGTCTGCGACGGATCCTGCGGTTCCGCTTCCGCCGGAGCTGGCCGGCCGCCGCTGAGCTTCACCCCGCGTACGCCGGGCGCCCTCGCGTCCGACCTGGCCGAGCGGATCTCGTCGTACGGCGGGGTCGTGCGCGTTCTCGTCGACGGCGTCGGTTCGGCGGCGTTGGCGGACAGCGTCGCCGACGGTGCGCGCGCGACCGGGCGGGACGTCGTCCGCGTGTCTGCAGCCGAGTTCCTGCGACCGGCGGGTGAGCGGTTCGAGTGGGGCCGCGAGGACGTGCAATCGTTCCGGGAGCGCTGGCTGGACGTCGGTGCGCTACGTCGCGAGGTTCTCGACGCCGCCGGAAGCGGCGAGGTGCTGCCCTCGCTGTGGGACGCGGTTCGCGACCGCTCGACGCGGGCCGCGCCGGTGCAGCTGTCGTCGCGCGGCGTCGTGGTCGTCGACGGCGTCCTGCTGCTCGGCCGCGGACTGCCCGCCGAGCTCACTGTGCACCTCGCGATGTCGCCGGCCGCGCTGCTTCGCCGTGGTGTGCCGGAGTGGCAGCTGCCGGCCTTTTCGTCGTACGACGACGACGTGCGACCGGGCGAGGTGTGCGACGTGCTGGTGCGCGCCGAGGACCCTCGGCACCCGGCGGTGCTGTTCCGCACCTGACCCCGGCTACTCGGTCCCGGTTGCCCCGCCCCGCGTGCGCCTGGCCTGCGCTGCCCAGTAGATGCCCGCGGCGACCGTCGCGAGAACACCGAGCAGGAAGCCGAACCACGAAGCGCTGCCGAGCCACTCAGGCAGGCCGCCCCAGGGACCGTCGTTGTGCTGGCCGATCAGCCCGGCCAGCGCGAAGCACAGCACGGTGAACACGAGCAGGCCGACGAACAGGCTGCGCGGGTTGCGGCTCATCACACGTCCTCCGTCTCGCGGCACACCCGCGTCGCGGCCAGAGTCCAGGTCCCATGCCGTTCGAATCAAGATCCGCAACGTGCGTGTCGCGTCACGGCCGCGTTCCGCGATGCGGGGAGACCGACGGCAGCGATGCGTATGCCTGCTCGACCCATTCGCACAGAAGAGGTCGCGTCTCCGCGGGGTCGACGATCTCCTCGACGAGGAACGACTCGGCGGTGCGGAACGGTGACCGCACCGACTCGAGCCGGGCGGCGATCTCGTCCTTCAGAGCCGCGGCGTCGGGGCTCTCCGCGAGCAGGCGCTTGAACGCGACCTCGAGCCCGCCCTCGATGGGGAGGGAGCCCCAGTCGCCGGACGGCCAGGCGATCCGGTACGACCACCGGCCGAGCGGCCGGTGACCGGCGCCGGCGACACCGAAGCAGCGCCGGACCAGCACCGAGGCCCACGGCATCGACGACTGCTCGACGGCCGCGAGTGCCCGCGCACCGTGCCGGAGGACACCCGCCGACTCCGACGACGTGCCGATCACGAACCCGGGCTGATCCACCAGGTGCACCACGGGCAGGCGGAAGGTGTCGGCCAGGTCGAGGAAGCGGGCCATCTTGTCGGCGCCGGCTGCGGACATGCCGCCGCCGTAGACGCGCGGATCGCTGGCGAGGACGGCTACGGGACGGCCGGCCAGCCGCGCGAGAGCCGTGACCGTGGATCCGGCGTGCAGGCGGCCTAGCTCGAGGACCGAGTCGGCGTCGAAGACCGAGGCGAGCACGGCCCGCACGTCGTACGGCGACCTGCGCTCGCGCGGAACGAGGGATCGGAGTGTCTCGTCGCGACGATCCGACGGGTCATCGGCGTCGGTCACGGGCGGGAGCTCGCCGTTGTGCTGCGGCAGGTAGGACAACACCCGGCGTACGAGCTCGAAGGCCTCGTCCTCGGTGTCGGCGACCAGGTCGACGGTGCCGGCCCGGGCGGCCAGTCGCCAGCCGCCGAGCGACTCCTTGTCCACTGTCTCGCCCATGCCCGCGTCGACGACCGCCGGACCCGCGACGAAGACCTGCGACAGCTCGCGCACCATGACGGAGACGTGGCTGGTGACGAGGCGCACCGCGCCCAGACCGGCGACCGGACCGAGCGCCGCTGTGATGACCGGGACCTCCGACAGCAGCGCGGTCATCGTGTCCCAGCCCGGGTTGAAGGGCACGTAGGTGCGACCGAAGTCCTCGAGCGACTTCACACTGCCGCCGCCGCCGGTGCCGTCGAGCAGCCGGATGACGGGGACGCGCTCGGCGAGCGCGCGCCGTTCGACGTCGACCTGCTTGGCCCAGATCCCGGCATCGGCAGCTCCGCCGCGGACGGTGAAGTCGTCACCCGCGATGACGACGCGGCGGCCGTCGATGCGCGCCGATCCGGTGACGCTGTTGGCAGGTACGACGTCCTTGAGGTTGCCTTCGTCGTCGTACGTCGCGGTGCCGGTCAGTGTGCCGGCCTCACGCCACGTGCCCACGTCGACGAGGTGCTCGATGCGCTCGCGGACCGTCAGTCGGCCCGTTGCGTGCTGCCGCTCGACCCGTTCCTCGCCGCCGAGTCGTTCGGCCAGCTCCTTGCGTCGCGCCAGCTCGGCGAGCTCCGGCTCCCACGTCATGCTTCGGACCTTAGGACCTGCCCCGTCCGAGCCGCGACGAGCGGCTATCCGGCCTTACCTACGTTCGTGTCGCAGACAGGAGATGCCCGTCGTCTGACGTGGAGAACGTTCGTCACCGGGCGTGGCCTCCGCGAGTTGCCGCCCGCGACCGCCTTGCGGTCGCGGGCGGCCTAGCGACGCTTCTCTTCACGCTCCTAGTCGGCTTTGCGGTCGCGGCCATGTCGCACAACCTCGCGCATGTGTGGACCTTCGTCTTCGCCTTCGGTGGCGCGTCGTCTGCCATCGCTAGGTCGCTACTGGCTGAACAAGTAGCCCACTCGGTTGCGACTGCGGAATGGTGAGTCCCATGCGCCTCGACGGCTGGAACGCGATACCGACCGGCTACGGCGCGACCTTTGACGTGGGCGCGGCACCGTGGTGGCTGCGCCTGCTGTTTCACGCGCCGTCCGTAGACCGTTTCGCATACCCACTCCTGGTGAAGCGCGGCCTCGGTGTGCTTTCGCCGCATCCCGGGTGGCCGCGTGAGCGGCTGGGACCCGTCGCGGGAGGCTGGCGCGTCGCAGGTGAGTAGGTGCCGTTCTACGCAGGTGTCCGCCACTAGCCTCGGGCCATGGACCGCGCGGCCGTGGACGTACCGACCGTCTTCGCTGCTGCGATGGAATGGCTGCGTCCGCTGCACGACTTCGCCCGTGCCGCCTACTACGAGCCTGAGTCCCCGCCGGAAGTCGACGAATCCCTGAACGGCCTTGCGTGGGCTTCGGACGTGCTGGCCAGTGTCGTCAGCTTTGAGCTAGGTGGCGCGACCCACCCGACTTCGACGAGTACCTGGCTCATCGGCGCTCCGGTCGGCACTGTCCCTACTCCTGGCTCGGCTGAGTCTCTCGCGCTGCTCCGGGCCGTCTTCGTTGGTGTCGAGGGCATGCTCGCCCAAGGCGACGGGAACGACTTCATGGGTGCCGCGAGGCTGCTATGCGGTCTCAAGCGCCAGAACCTCCCGCACGATCCAGAGTGGTTCGGTCCGGAGACGAGGCGACTGTGGTCACTCGACCCATGCCGATACACGCTCGGCCCCGGAGACTTTTGGCCTAGCGGCTGACGAGGCTACGTGCCGTTCTCAACTGTGCGATAAGCCGGATTAGCGTCGGTGCGTGAGCCCCACCGTTCTGCCCTACTCAGAAACGTGGCCGGCGCTGTTCGAAGAGGAAGCCGTCCAGCTGCGGGATGCGTTGCGACCGTGGTTGGTCGACGGGATCCACCACATCGGGTCGACCGCAGTGCCCGGCCTTGCCGCGAAGCCGAGCCTCGACATGATGGCCGGGGTCGCCGACCTGGACGTGGCCCGTAATGCCATCCCCGTGCTGGCTGGTCTTGGCTATGAACACTCAGACCACCGCCCACATGAGGCGTTGTGGTTCTACAAACAGCCGGGGGCGGACTACAGCGCGCGGACGCACCAACTTCACCTGACACGGCCTGACAGCGACCTCTGGCGGGAGCGCCTGGCGTTTCGCGATGCCCTGCGCGGCGACCCGCAGCTGCGAGCGGAGTACGAGGCACTCAAGCGCGCCTTGGCGTCTGATGGCGCTGCTGTGGACGACTACGCGAGTGGCAAGCGTCCATTCGTCACCGCCGTGCTGGAGCGGAGAGGCATCTACCTCGGGTAATTGCAGTCTCTGCGGAACCGGCTGCCTACAGCCAACGTCCTTGTTGCCGTGGACGAACGGAGACGCAGTTGCTCGTCCGCGATCTTGTTCGCTCTTCCCTGGCCTCTGCCGACTTACGCGCTGGTGGGCTCGCTGCTAATCGTGATCAATGAGCATCTACTCGGCGTTCACTTCTTTGACGCCTCGGATGTGGCGGCGGGCGCTGCAGCAACATCGCTCTTGGCCGCTGCCGCCTGGTCCGAGTGGTGCGATCGCCGGCTGGAGGCAGGAAGGTAGGTGCCGTTCACCGGCCTACGCTCGGTACGTGCTTGAGGCCAGCTGCGACCACGTAGCCGAGGCGTGCGCGAACTTCAGCACGGTGTTGGCGTGCAGCAACGACGATGACTGGGCGCCTGGAACTCCGGAGGAAGATTGGACTGTTCCGCAACTGGTCAATCACGTGGTCGCCACGATGACAAAGTTCAGCGACTTTGCCGAGGGGCTCACGGAGGCACCAGGCACGCCGCCCGGCGACATGCTTGCGGCCGGCGGGATAACAGCCTTCGAGGCCGCTCGTGCACGGGCCCTGAACGCCTGGGCATCCGTCGATCCCCAGCGTTGCTGTCGCCTGCCGTTCGGCGAGTTCTCCGCGGCCCAGGCCGCAGCGATTGTCTCCTTCGACGTCTTGCTTCACGCATGGGACCTGGCGCAAGTCCTGAACGCTCCGATCTCGCCGCCATCCGATGCGTTGCTGGCGGTGGCCGCGAGTGTGGCGGAACGCTTGGTTACCCCGGAGGCGATTGCACAGGGCTTCTATGCGGACCCGATGCCGGCGCCACCTATACCGGGATGGGGAAACTTGTTGTGGCGAACCGGGCGCAGGTCGGCCGGTCGCGCATAGGTGCCGCTCTGCGCGGCACCCCACGAAGAGGATACGGCCACGCGGCCTTCGCCACTGGCTGCAATCACCTGCTTGCGATCGGCGCTAGGTCTGACCCTGACGGGCCATGGGCGGCACCGGTCGATCGCGTGAGACTGAGGCTTCCTCAACGAGCAGGAAGTCATCATGGCCGAGCACCGGAACATAGAACTCATCCGTGGCGGCTTCGACGCGTTCAACCGCGGCGACGTCGACCATCTGTCGAAGATCCTCACGAGCGACTGCGTCCAGCACATGGCCGGCAGCAACCGGTTCACCGGTGACCACAAGGGCCGGGACAACGTGCTGGCCATGTACGGCGAGTTGGCGGCCGAGACCGAGGGCACCTTCAGGGCCGTGCTCGAGCGCGTGTATGCCAATGAACACCGGGGCATCGCGACATTCCGGTCCACCGCCGCACGCAAGGGCAAGAAGCTGGATCAACAGAGCACGCTCGTATTCGAGCTCACTGGCGGCAAGATCAGTGACCTTGACGAACTGGCTCTCGACGCCAAGGTGGACGACGCTTTCTGGTTATGAGCCACGGCGATGGCGGACTGTCCGCCCAAGCGCTGTTGGGCGCCTCCGGGCACGCCTGAGCCGCAGGCCGGCGGTTGCTGGTCTGCGGTTCGGGCTGGTACGGCGGGGGCGGGCGGTGACGCGGGGTCAGAAGCCCTTGGGATGTCGGCGGAACTGCCAGCCGCCGCGGCTGATCCACACATAGCTGCCGTCGTCGTCGAGCAGCACGGTGAACACGGTGTGTTTGGCGCGGTGGTGATGTCGGCACAGGCACTCGCCGTTGGCGGCGCTGGTCTTGCCCGCGGGCCAGGGTCGGCGGTGGTCCTTGTCGGTCTTGCGCGCGGGTCGTCCGCAGCCGGGGAACACGCAGGTCCGATCGCGGGCCTCGAGGAAACGGCGCAGTCGTGGGGGGAACCGGTAGCCGCTGCCGGTCAGGTCCCGCAGCGACGGCGGTGCGGTGATCCGGCGTCGCACCCGCGGTGACAGGACCGGCGCGGGCTCGAGCTCGACGACCGGCGCGGGCTCGTCGACCGGCTCGGGCTCGACGAGGGTGGGTTCGGGAGTGGGGTCGGTGTGGATCGGGTCGCTCACGGCGATGACCGTCCCGTCCTGATCGACCGCGACCTGGCTGACCGTGTCGCACTGGTCGAGCAGCTCGCGGGCGGTCGAGGGCAGGATCGGTCCGAGGCCGGGGATCTCGGCCAGCTCCAGGTGACCGCCGTCCGCGACGGAGAACGGCACCACGACCTCGGCCTGCCAGCTGCCGGCCTGCGCCCCGCCGGTGAGCAGGTCGACGAACAAGTCGAACTCGCGCGCGTCGGTGCTGCGCTCATCTCCGGGCTTAGCGTCCGCGGGAAGGGTCGCTTCCAGGCTGGCGCGGATCGCGGCGATCGCCGCCGCCGGTCCACGCGCCAGCAGCAGCGCCTGCCCGTCCACGTCGCGGCTGAACCACACCTTGCGACCCGCGGTCGCCTTCGCGTCGCGGGCGGCGGCCGCGGCGCGGTCGACCTGCACGACCAGCCGGCTGACCAGCGCACCGAGCTCACCGGGTGCCTGCCCGCGGTAGCGCGCGAGCATGACCAGAACGACCGCCTGCCGCTGCTCCAGGGTCAGGTCGACCTTGTCCAGCTCACGCAGCACCGCCAGCACGTGCCGCTCGGTCAGCTGCCCGCCCTCGACCGCCTCCAGCAGCCCCGGCAACGCCGCGATCGCCAGGGCCTGCTCGACAAGATTGCCACCCGTCGTCGAGGTCGCGCCGATCGCCAGCCCGACCTCGTCCGCGGCGAACTGCCGCTTCCGCGCCGACGCCCGGTTGTATGCCGCGACGATCTCGCGCATCTGACCGGCGAACGCCCGGTCCTTGATCTGCTGCCACCGCCCGATCGCATCGAGCTCCTCAACCGGGGTCGCCGTGAACAGCATCCCCTCGGTGCGGGCGATCGACCGGTCCACCCACGACGCCAGCTTCTCCGGCGACAACGCCGCCGGCACCGGGCGAGAAGCCCAGGCGGTCGGCGCTGAAGACGAGGTGGACATGACGATGACTGTGCCACCGACCTCCGACAGAATGGGAGCGAAAGAGCCTGCTGTGTAGAGAGAATTCGGTCTGTGGACGGCGGCAGGCACACCGAGCTCGGTGTACCGGACTAGAGCTTTCGGTACGCCGCTTCGATCCAGGACCACAGCGCGAACGCGAGCAGACCAACGGCACCCGCGAAGAGCGCGATGCGGCCGAACGGCTGGTGCGCGACCGTCTTCAGGCTGGCGTCGAGCCCCTTCGCCTTGTCCGGCTCGAACCGCACCGCCGCATCGATGAGGAACCAGCCGACGAGCGCGAACACCAGGCCGCGACAGACCAGACCGACGGTTCCGACGACATGCGTGACTGTCGTCAACCAGTCCGGCATTTTGCCCTCGTCGACCAGGTCCTCGAACTTCTGGCGCACGCCGCGGAAGGCCATGGCGAGACCCCCGACGACAAGACCCGCGCCGATGAGGAGCACGAGGGTGCGCCCACCCGTATGCGACATCACCCGCGCGGTCAACGGCTTCGTCTTGTCGTTGCCGCCACCGCTGAGCAGGAACTTCGCCGTGCTCCCGGCGAGGAAGAGGTAGACGACGCCGCGGAACAAAGATGCGAGCCGCTTCGCCCACCGCTTGCGGTCGTCGTCCTCATCGCGGTGACCGACGGATCCCTCGAGGAGCCGCCAGGCGGCGTACCCGACAAAACCCACGACCAGCACCACGAGCAGCAGCTCGCCGAACGGCTTGTCCTTCAGCGTCGCGAGCGCACCGTTCTTGTCGGCCCGCTTGGCACTGCCCATGGCGACCTGCGCGGCGAGGACGCCGACGGTCAACCAGATCACGCCGCGCGACACCAGGCCCAGCCGGGCGAGCCACTCCACCGCGTCGCTGTTCTGCGCCTTCTTCGCTGCCCGCTCTGCGTCGCCCACGAGTCGCTCCCTGCCCGAGCTGAAGCGGGTTCAGTCCTCGTCGAGCCAGTCCGTGATGAGGTGCCAGGCGATCGAGACCGGTGTGGGCAGCAATGTCCGGTTGCCGTCGCGCAGCTCATCCTTGCTGAACCACCGCGCGTCCTCGAGCTCCCCGTCGCGGGCCACCGGGTGCGCGTCGCCGTCGCAGATCGCGCGGTAGCCCAGCATCAGGCTCGCCGGGAACGGCCACGGCTGACTGCCGCGGTATACGACGTCGCGCACCGCGATGCCGGTCTCCTCGGCGACCTCGCGGACGACGGCGTGCTCAGCGCTCTCACCCGGCTCGACGAACCCGGCGAGCGTCGAGTAGCGGCCGGCCGGCCAGATCGCCTGCCGGCCGAGGACGCAGCGGTCACCGCCGTCGGTCACGAGCATGATGACGGCCGGATCGGTGCGCGGGAAGTGCTCGGACCCGTCCGCAGGGCAGCGCCGGATCGAACCGCCCTTCGCGACGGTGGTGGGCGTCCCGCAGCGGGGGCAGTGCGTGTGGGTGGCGTGCCAGTTTGCGAGCCCGACAGCGTGGACGAGCAAGCCGGCATCGCGGTCCCCGAGCAGCGCGCCGACCTCGCGCAGGCCCTGTGGTCGGGCACCGAGCCGGCGCGGCAAGGGCGCGGCAACCGCGAAGTACGACGCGTCGTCGTCACGCCCGAGGTAGAACCGCTCGCCGTTCGGTGCGTCCGCCGCGTCGACGAGCACGAGCTCCGGACCGTCGTCAGCGATCAGCGCACGGCCGTCGTCGACGACCACCACCCGCGCCGACGACCAGGCCTTCGCCAGCGCCTCGTCGTCATCCCGCGACGCCGCATCCCTGTCCACGGTCGCGCGCGACAGCGCCGGCGGCTTCCTCACTCTCGTTCGAAGGCGATGAGTCCACCGAGCGGTCCCGCGACAACGTCGACGTCGCCGACCAGCACGGTCGTCAGCCGGGTCGGTGCCATCCAGGTCGCTGCCGCGGCGAGAACGTCCTCGACCGTCACCGCCTGCATCTGCTCGGGGAACTCCCGGAGGTAGTCCACGCCGAGGTCGGCGCCGACGAGCATCGAGATCATCGACGCGAGACCCGCCTGCGATGCCGTCCCGAGCTGCAGCGAGCCGATGGCGTAACGGCGGGCCTGGTCGAGCTCGTCCTGGGTGACGGGCACGGTCGCGATGCGGCCGAGCTCGTAGAGCGTCTCCATGACCGACGGCGCCGTGACGTCGGTGGCGACGTCGACGCTGACCGTGATGCGCGACCCGGCCGGCGGGTGCTCGAACGCGGAGTGCCCGCCGTACGTATAGCCCTTGTCCTCCCGGATGTTGGCGGTCCAGCGCGAAGAGAAGTATCCGCCGAAGACCATGTTGGCCAGGCTGACCGCGGCGTAGTCGGGCGCGCTGCGAGCCGGCGCCGGTCCGGCCATCCGGATCGTCGTTTGCACCGCCCCCGGCCGGTCCAGGAGCAGAGCGGGCAGCGGCGTCGGCTTCGGAAGCCGCGGCGTCTGAGCAGCCTTGGTCGTGGCGGTCCAGTCGGCGAGCGCCTTCTCGACCTGCGCCACGGCCCGCGCCGGCTGCACGTCGCCGACGATGGTCAGCACGCTTCCGGCCGGCACGACGCGCCGGTTGTGCAGTGCGCGCAGCTGCGTCGGCTTGACCTCGCCAACCGCGTCGGCGCTCGGCAGCTCGCGGCCGTAGGGGTGCTCGCCGTACATCCTGCGCAGCAGCGCTTCGCGTGCGACGACGCTGGCCTGGCTGCGGTGGATCGCCAGCTCCTGCACGAGCCGGTCGCGCTCCGCGACGACCTCTTCGTTCGGGTACGAGGCAGCCGTCAGCAACTCGCCGAGCAAGCCCAGGAAACCGGTGAAGCCGGACGCGAGGACCGACCCGCTGATCCCGAGCCGGTCTGCGTCGTTGCTGGCGTGCAGCTGGCCGCCGAACGACTGCAGGGCGACGGCGATGTCGGACGCGGTCCGCCGGTCCGTGCCGGACAGCAGGGTGTCGCCGAGCAGCTGGGCGCGGGCGACGTGCTCATCGCCCTTGCCGGCGAACGGGATGCGCAGCCGCAGCTCGACGAGAGGGACACCTGGCCGACGGACCGCGAGCACCCGTAGGCCGTTGGGAAGCACGTTGTCGGCGACGGTCGGCAGGCGCGGCCGCTTCGGCGCGCCGAGGGCTGGGACGGTGCGGGCTGCCGTCACGACGTCGTCTCCGGACGCAGCTCGAGCAGGGCGCGGTTGTCGGGCCCGAGGGTGCGGGCGGCCTTTTGAACCGCCTTCGGCGTGACCTGTTCCAACAGCTCGGGGAGCTCGTTGACGAGCTCGGCGCGCGATCGCTGCTGCTCGAACACCGACAGCTGCTGGGCCCGTCCCATCACCGGGTCCAGCTCGCGCAGGTAGCGCGCGGTCATGCGCGCGACGGTGCGGGCCAGCTCCGTGTCGTCCAGACCGTCGCTCGCGAGTCGCTCGATCTCCTCGTCGATCGCACCGACAACCGACTCGACTGGGGTCTCGTCGGGGTGATGGACCTCGATCATCAGCGGCGTGGGATCGCGCGCGTCGTGCGAGTCGCCCATGATTCCCAGGTAACCGCCCACGCTGGTGACCGAGCGGTCGCGCAGGAGCAACCGATCCTGCAACCGCGCGGCGTCGCCATCGGTGAGCACCTCGGCGAGGACGACGTACGGCAGGTACTTGTCGAGGTTGGCCGGGTTCGTGGTCCGCCAGCCGAGAGCGACTGCCGGCGCCGGGGCGAGACGGTCCCGCACCACGCCGCGACGCTCGCCTGCGATCGGCTTCTCGGCGAACGAGGGGCGCTTCGGCGTCCGGCGCGCCGGGATGTCGCCGAAGTGCCGCTCGACCCACTCCTGGACCTGCTCGGTCGTCACGTCCCCGACGACCGTGAGCACGGCGTTGCCGGGCGCGTAGTAGCGGTCGAAGAACTGGCGCGCGTCGTCGAGCGTTGCCGACTCCAGGTCGACGAACGAGCCGTAGCCGTCGTGGCTGTTGGCGAAGCTGTCGAACAGGACCGGGGGCATCGACAGCCACGGGAAGCCGCCGTACGGCCGGTTCTGGACGTTGACCCGGATCTCGTTCTGTACGACGGCGACCTGGTTGTCGAGGTTCTCCTGGGTCAGCGCGACGCTGCGCATCCGGTCGGCCTCGAGGAACAGCGCCAGCTCTGCAGCGTTGCTCGGCAGCACCTCGTAGTAGTTGGTGTAGTCGACGTGCGTCGACCCGTTGAGCGTGCCGCCGCTGCCCTGCACGTAGGTGAAGTGCTCGGTCTTGCCGAGGCTGGCCGAACCCTGGAACATCAGGTGCTCGAAGAGGTGGGCGAACCCGGTGCGCCCTTCGGGCTCGCTGCGCATTCCGACGTCGTAGTAGACGGCCACCGCCACGACGGGGCTGCTCGGGTCGGGGCTCACCACGACCCGCAATCCGTTTGCCAGCGCGAACCGCTCGACAGCGAACGACGGGCGGGAGGCCTGGGCGCGGGGACGGGGCGGCACGGGTCTGGACGCTAGTCGACACCGGTTCTTTGTGCTGCGTCACAGCGGCGGGCCGCCCGCGTCGTGGTGGAGCACCGCAGGAACGGGCCCCGACGTGGCGAAGCAGTGGCTACCCCGACTGTTGGAGCTCGCATGCGCGCCGTCGTCCGCTCGACCCTGCTCGCCGGAATGACCGGCGTCCTGATGGTCTCCGTCGCCTGGGCCGGGATCGGCATCTCCCCCACCCCGGGTGCCGGCAGCCCGACCGACCTGCTGGCCGGCGCGAGCGGGACCACGACGAGCGCGACCGACTCGACCACGGCGGCTACCCCGTCATCGACCAGCACTGCCGCGCTCGGCGCGGGCCAGGTGCTCGTCGGCGCGGCGAAGGCCTCGATGGCGCCGCGGCCCGCGGACATGGCTGCGGGCTTCCCGGGCGCCCGTTGGGAGACCGACCCGGTGAAGTGCACGCCGACGGAGCCCGGTTGGTACGACGACATCCCGAGCGCGGCGCTGATGGCCGCTGACGGCATCGCCAGTGCCGGGTCGACGTGGCCGGAGAACCCCGACTGCATCTACATGGGCGGCTTCGGCATCGGCCCGCAGAACCCCGTGTCGTCCTTCGACAAGGAGCTCGGGCTGTGGGTCAGGAGCGTTGCCATCAGTGACGGCACCACGCCGTTCGTCATGACGGTTGTCGACGCCGAGGGCTGGTTCTGGGACTACAACAAGAAGTGCACCGACTGCGGTGCGAAGCAGATCAGTGCGGCGCTGGCTGCCGACCCCCAGCTCGCCGCCCTCGGCGCGAAGCCGTCGTCGTTCATCCTGCACGCCACTCACTCGCACTCGGCCCCGGACTTCATCGGCGGCTGGGGTTTCGTGCCCAACTGGTACATGGCGCAGATCACGGACACGATCAAGGCGACGGCGAAGCAGGCGCTGCTCACGATGGAGCCGGCGACGCTCGAGACCGGCGAGATCGAGGCACGGGCGTTCAACAACGAGCGCCGGGACACCTACCGGGCGGCCGAGGAGGAGCAGATCAGCTGGCTGCGGGCCGTGGCGGTCGACAACACGACAGCTGCACCGACAGCAGCTGCCGCGGCTCCGGCGCAGACGGCGTCCGCCGAGCCGGGCAACAGGAACCACGACAAGAAGACCAGCCCGAGCCCTGACCCGAGCCCGTCGCCGACCGAGAGCGGCCCGCCGGCGCCGGCACCGCCGCGGGTCATCGCCACGCTCGGCGCCTACGCTGCGCACCCGACGACCCGCGGGACGAACAACGGAGTCGCCAGCTCGGACTGGGTCGGGTTCTTCGAGAAGCGGCTCGAGGACCGCTTCGGCGGAATCGGCTTCCACTTCATGACCGGGCTGGGCAACATGTCGGCGTCCGGCGGCACCGGGATCGGCACCAAGCTGGCCGACCTGATCCCGCCGGTCGGCGGCGGCACGCGCGTGACCGACACCCACATGCGGGTGGCCCAGACGACGTACCAGTCGGCGGTCACGAACGTCCCGCTCGACGCCCTCGGCACCCCGGGCTTCTTCGACCGCAAGTTCAACCCGGCGCCGGTTGTCGTCAACACGGGCGAGGAGCCGACCACGGCGCCGTGCACATCGGCGTCCCCGCAGTCGGTCGACATCCCCATCAGCGTCGTGAAGATCGGCAGCCAGATCGTGCTCACGACGGGCGGTGGCGAGGAGTTCTCCAACCTCACCAACACCATCAAGGAGAAGAACGCCGGCAAGGTGACCTTCCCTCTTGCCCAGGTCAACGACGCGCTCGGCTACATGCCGCAGTCGTTCGAGCTCAACCCCGTCGGCCAGCAGGGCCTCGGCTTCGTCGCGGGTGGCTACCTGTTCGTGAACTACGAGGACAGCTACGCCATCGACAAGTGCGTGGGCGACGGCATGCTCGAGACCACGCTCGCCCTCCTCAACTCGACGAACTGACCCGCTCGACCAGCGCGCGGGTGTCGACGCCACGCGGCAGGGTGCCGAAGGCGTGCCCCCAGTCGCCGGCGAGCCGGCTTGCGCAGAAGGCGTCCGCAACGGGCTGAGGCGCATGCCGGACGAGCAGCGAGCCCTGCAGCACGAGCGCCATCCGCTCCACCAGGCGACGGGCCCGCGACTCGATCTCATCGAGGTCGGCAAGACCCGCTTTGATGCCGATCACCGCGTCGTCGAGGCGCGGGTCAGCGCCGCGGGCCAGGTCGATCTCGGCGAAGAACGCCTCAACTGACATCGGCTCACGGGTCATCGCGCGCAGGACGTCGAGCGCGTTGACGTTGCCCGAGCCCTCCCAGACGGAGTTCAGCGGAGCCTCGCGGTAGAGCCGCGGCATCCCGCTCTCCTCGACGTAGCCGTTGCCGCCGAGGCACTCGAGCGCCTCAGCCGCGACGTTGGGAGCCCGCTTGGTGATCCAGTACTTCCCGACCGCGGTCGCAAGCCGCTTGAACGCCTGCTCCTGCTGGTCGCCACGACTCGCCCGGTCGACGGCGCCGGCGATGCGCAGCATGAGCGTGGTCGCCGCCTCGGACTCCAGCGACAGGTCCGCGAGGACGTTGCGCATCAGCGGCTTGTCGATGAGCAGACCACCGAAGGCCGAGCGGTGTTGCGCGTGGTGGGCCGCTTGAACCGTCGCCTCGCGCATCAGGGTCGACGAGCCGATGATGCAGTCCAGCCGTGTCATGGCGACCATCTCGATGATGGTGCGTACGCCGCGGCCCTCCTCCCCGACGAGGTGCGCGATGGTCCCGTCGAACTCGGGCTCACTGCTGGCGTTGGAGCGGTTGCCGAGCTTGTCCTTGAGCCGCTGGATGCGGAAGGTGTTGCGCGTTCCGTCCGGGAGGATGCGCGGCACGAGGAAGCAGGACAGTCCGCCGGGCGCCTGCGCGAGCACGAGGAACAGGTCGCACATGGGGGCGCTGGTGAACCACTTGTGGCCCGTCAGCGACCAGGTGCCGTCACCGTTCGGCGTTGCGGTCGTCGTGTTGGCGCGGACGTCGGACCCGCCCTGCTTCTCGGTCATGCCCATGCCGGCGAGCAGGCCGGCCTTGCCGAGCGGCGGGCGCAGGCCGGGGTCGTAGACCCGGCTGGTGAGCAGCGGCTCGTAGGCGCTGGCGAGGTCGGGTGTCGTGCGCAGTGCCGGTACGACGGCGTACGTCATGGAGATCGGACAGCCGTGGCCGCCCTCGGCCGAGCTCCAGACGTAGAACGAGGCGGCGCGTGCGACGTGCGCACCGCGTCGCGGGTCGGCCCACGGTGCGCCGGCGAGCCCCTCGCTCACCGCCACGTCCATCAGCCGGTGCCAGGACGGGTGGAACTCCACCTCGTCGATGCGGTGGCCGTAGCGGTCGTGGGTCCGGAGCTCGGGCTCGTTGCGGTTGGCCTGCTCGCCCCAGACCCGTGCCTGCTCGGAGCCGGCGAGCCGGCCGAGCCGGTGCAGGTCCTCGAGGTGCCAGTCGGCGCCCTCTCGCAGTACGCCGGCCAGCAGCGCGGGGTCGGCCGCCACGTCGTGCCCGTAGAGCGGGGGTGGCTGGTTGGTCACGTCATGCGTGGCATTGGTTGTGCCGGGCACAGCAGCGGGGTCCAACAGCGTCATGCCCCTATGGTGCCTCGCACCGGACCCGACCACCAGGAGCCATCGCGTGAGCAGCCTGGCCTTCGCCGACAAGCGGCTGCTCGTCATCTGCGCGGTGCTCGCCGCCGCCGCCGGGGCGCTGGATGCGCATCCGCTCGGCAAGATCGCGCCCTTCGTGGTGTCCGCGCTGGCGCTCGCTGCGTTGGCGAGCCTGGTCGGCACCGCGGTGGACGCTCTCGGCGACCGCCTGGGGGCGGGCGCGACCGGTGTCGTGCAGTCGGCGCTAGGCAACCTGCCAGAGCTCTTCGTCTGCATCTTCGCGCTCCGCGCCGGGTTGGACGACGTCGTGCGCGCAGCCATCGTCGGATCGATCCTGTCCAACGTCCTGCTGGTGCTCGGGCTGGCTTTCGTCGTCGGTGGCGTCAAGCACGGCGTGCAACAGTTCGCCGCGCCCGCCGCACGCAACATCGGGATGCTGCTGCTGCTCGCCGTCGCGGCACTGATGCTGCCCGCCCTCACCGACGCGTTGCACTCCCCGGCCCAAGGGCATGAGCTCGCGTTCAGCCGGGTCGTCGCCGTCGTACTGCTCCTGGTGTTCGCGCTGTCGCTGCCGGCCGCGCTGGCCCGGTCTGACACGCCGGTCACCGAGGAGACCGACCGGGACGGCCATGTTCGCGCCTGGCCGCTGTGGCTTGCGATCGGGATGCTGGCCCTCGCCGGCGTCGGGGCCGCGTTCGTGTCTGACTGGTTCGTCGTGGCGCTCACCCCGGCCATCGACGTGCTGAACCTGTCGCAGGCCTTCGCCGGTCTGGTGGTTGTCGCGATCGCCTCGAACGCCGTCGAGAACGTGGTTGGCATCCAGCTCGCGGCGCGCAACAAGCCGGACTACGCGCTGTCGGTCATCCTGCAGAGCCCGCTTCAGATCGCCTTGGTGCTGGCGCCCGTGCTGGTGCTCGTCGCGCCGCTGGTGGGCGCGTCGTTCACCCTGGTGCTCTCACCGCTGTTGATCGCGGTGCTGGCGCTGTCAGTCATCGTGACCGTGGTCGTCGTGTTCGACGGGGAGAGCACCTGGCTGGAAGGCGTCTCGCTGATCGCGCTGTACGGGATCTGCGCGACAGCGTTCTTCTGGGGCTGATCTCCCCGGACGGCCCGGCCGATGGTTCTTGGCTAGGGTCCGTGGACATGGAGTCGATCGAGCTCAAGGCCAATGGGTTCGTGTTCGACGCCCTCGCCGACGGGCCGGCAGACGGTCGCCTCGTCGTCCTGCTGCACGGCTTCCCGCAGACGTCCTGGTCGTGGCGCAAGGTGATGCCCTCCCTGGCAGCGGCCGGCTGCCGAGTCGTCGCGCCCGACCAGCGGGGGTACTCCCCCGGCGCCCGACCCGAGGACGTGACGGCCTACGGAATCCGCCAGCTGGTCGCCGATGCCGTCGGCATGCTGGACGCCCTCGGCGCGCGGACAGCCGACATCGTCGGCCACGACTGGGGAGCAGCCGTCGCCTGGCAGGTGGCCGCCCGTCACCCCGATCGGGTGCGCACTCTGACGCCGGTCTCGGTGCCGCATCCGGTCGCGTTCGTGGAGGCGCTGCGGACCGACGAGGACCAGCGGCAGCGGTCGGCGTACATGCAGTTCTTCCGGCTGGTCGGCGAGGCGGAGGACGCACTGCTCGCCGACGACGCGGCATTGCTGCGGGGTGTGTTCGGCGGTCAGCCCGGGGTCGACGTCGACCGCTACGTCGCGCTGATGCGCGAGCCCGGCGTACTGACGAAGTGCTTGAACTGGTACCGGGCCCAGGACATCGCCAACATCCGCGATGTCGGACCGACCACGGTGCCGACCCTCTACGTGTGGTCTGACGGCGATGCAGCCCTCGGTCCGTGGGCCGCGCACCAGACCGCGTCGCACGTGACAGCGCCGTACCGCTTCGAGGTGCTGTCCGGCATCAGCCACTGGGTCCCGGAGGAAGCGCCCGAGCAGCTCGCGACGTGGATCCTGGAGCACCTCGCGGCCCACCATTCCGCCTAGCCTTCGCAGTTGTGAGTACGGCGAGCTGGCATAGGCGACCCGGCGAGGGCAAGTACGCCAGGCCCGAGCGCGAACGGCGCTTCCTGCTTGGGACCGACCCGCCGGACGGAGCCGCAAGCCGAAGCGTTGAGGACCGCTACATCGAAGGGACGCGCCTACGACTACGGCACGTCTCAGACGGAACCACTGACGTGTACAAGCTGACGCAGAAGGTCCGCGTCAGCGAAGGGGCCCCGGCCGACCTTCGGATCACGAACACCTACCTGTCGCGCGAGGAGTATGACGTCCTGAAGACACTCCCGGCTGCGGCGATCAGCAAGGTGAGGAGCATTCACCGACACGGCTCACACGAGATTGCGGTGGATACCTTTCAACACCGGTTGCGCGGCCTCAGGTTGGCGGAGGTGGAGGTCCAGGACCTGGACGAGCCGATCGAGCTACCCGCATGGGTCGGCCCAGAGATCACCTACGACAACCGGTACACCGGTGGCTACCTCGCATCGGCGAGCGACGACGACATCCGGGGTCTTCTCGAGGGCTAGGGCTCCTGGTGGGGCGACGCGTGATCAGACCGCGT
Source organism: Actinomycetota bacterium (assembly GCA_033851845.1). Classification (GTDB taxonomy): domain Bacteria; phylum Actinomycetota; class Actinomycetes; order Mycobacteriales; family SCTD01; genus RYN-124. The sequence continues at coordinate 15,286 of JAWWOH010000110.1, read as the reverse complement.
CGTGGAGGAGCGCGGGGGCTGACGTCGAGGAGGGGCGGCTCTCGGCTAGAGCGGACGTGGGGACTCGAAGGTGGCGCGCATGTGCTCTGTCCACGTCGTGAACGCCGGTGTCGGCGAGAGGCCGAGCGAAGCGAGCTCCTTCGCCACCGGGTGCGTCCCGAGCTCGAGCTCGACGCCGTCGAATCCCATCGAGAAGCCGGCGCCGCCTTGGGTGAACGTCGTCGCGTGCGGCGCGCCGTCGAGCATCGTGTAGGCCGTCATCGGCGTCGGTGGCATCTCACCGTCAGCGCCCGCGTCGCGCGGCAGCCGGACACGCAGCACGAGCTCGCCGTCCATCCGCAGCGCACAGGTCACGCCGTCGTCGGCGTAGTCGAGGTCGATCTGCTCGATCGTCTTGGGGAACCCCCAGATCGCCTGACCCGCCTCGCAGGTGAACGGCTGGTCCACCGGCAGCCGCACGATGAACGTGCCGTCCTCACCCCCGGCGGCCGGCCGCACGAAGAACATCAGGCCGACCTCCCGGTACGAGCCCAGGTCGTTGTCGCGGTAGTCGACGACGACGATCGCAAGGTGCGCCCGGCCCGGGGCGACCTCGGCGACCTCGAAGACCGACGGCAGCAGCGCCGATGCAGCCGCCGCGTCGACCTCGTAGGCCACCGTGCCGGCCGATGCGTCCCGCACCTCGACCGGCATCGTGACCGTCGTACCGAGGATGTCGTAGCTGCTCGCCATGGAGTGCCTCTCGGTTGCGGGGCACCTGCCGATGCAGGTAGAACACGTTCTACACAGAGGCGCGGTCGTTCGCAAGAAGCACGGAATCCGGGGGTCGCGTGACGACGCTGCAGCAGCCACGGGCGGTGCGGGCGATCAACGCGCTGGGCGCCGCCGCCGGCCGGCTCGGGCTGGAGCCGCGACTCGGCGTCGACGGGCTGCTGGCCGCGGCGACGAAACGCACGGGCCTGCACGACTTCGGCCCCGATGACTTCCGCGAAGGACTGCAGGTCCTGACCGACGCACTCGCCGGCGAGGCCCGGTTGACCACGATCGGTCGGGTGGCCGCCCGCAAGCGCCTCGTCGGGCTCCTCGAGACGCGGCTGCAGCTCGTCGAGCAGCGGCGACGTGACCCGCGGGTCAAGGACGAGCAGATCGTCGCGCCGCTGTTCGTCCTCGGGCTGCCGCGCACCGGCACGACCGTTCTCTACGGCATGCTCGCGTCCAACCCGGCGATGCGCTCGCCCGCGTCGTGGGAGGTCGCCCGCCCGTTCCCGCCGCCGGGCCCGACGGAGGACCCCGCTCGCGTCGCTGCGATGGACAAGGACCTCGCCGGGTTCCGGCAGATCGCACCCGGGCTCGAGACGATCCACCCGCTCGGCTCGCGGCTCCCCCAGGAGTGCCTGGCGCTGCAGGCACCGCAGTTCGCGTCGTACGAGTTCCCGACGACCTTCCCGGTTCCGAGCTACTGGGCCTGGCTTCGTGAGCAGGACCTGACGTCGGCGTACGCGTTCGAGAAGCAGTTCCTGCAGCACCTCCAGTCCGGCCACGCCGGCGAGCGCTGGATCCTCAAGACGCCCGGTCACCTGATGTGGCTGGACACCCTCTTGCACGTCTTCCCGGATGCGCTGCTCGTGCACACGCATCGCGATCCGACCGCGGTGCTCGCCTCGGTGAGCAGCCTCATGTACGGCTTCCGCAGCGCGATGAGCGACCACGTCGACAAGCGCGCGGTCGGCCGCGAGCAGCTCGAGGCGTGGACCTGGGGGCTGCAACGCACGATGGCGGTGCGCGAGAAGCTCGCGCCGGAGCGCGTCATCGACATCCAGTACGACGACACGGTGAACGACCCGGTTGGCACGGTGCGACGCGTCTACGAGCACTTCGGCCTCGGACGCACGCCGGCGGTCGACGAGGGCGTCCGGGCCTACCTGGCCGAGAACCCCCGCGACAAGCACGGAGCCCATCGCTACACCCTCGAGGAGTTCGGCCTCGACCGCGAAGAGGTCGATGCCGCCTTCGCGTCGTACCGCGAACGCTTTGGAGTCAGCAATGGGTGAGGCCGAGGCGGCTTTCGACCGCCTGCTCGAGCGGCTGCGGGCCACCGCGACGATCGTCAGCGGACCGCTCGGCGGTCGCACGGATCGCGAGCGCGCCGAGGGCTTCCGCCACATCACCCGGGTGCTGTCCATCGCGACCGAGATGCTCGTCGAGAAGGGCGATCCCGCGCACCCTGCCTTCACCCGCTGGATGTCGGCACACCGGAAGATGTACGGCGACAACCCGGGAACGGTGTACGACGCCGCCATCCTCTCCCCGCAACACACCTATCGCATCGTCGGCAACCGCGGCACCTGCGCCTACCTCGGCTTCTGCCTCTACGCGACGACACCCGAGGGCGGAAAGCGCATCGTCGGCAACCTCGACGACGACGAGATGCAGATCGAGGATGACGGGTCGTTCGAGCTCTGGCTCGGCAAGGACCGACCCGCGCGTGCGCGAAGCTTCCTCGCCCTCGACGACGAGACGACGGAGGTGATGGTGCGGCAGTACTTCGTCGACCCGCAGACCGAGCAGCAGGCGGCGTACACGATCGAGACGGTGCCGAACACCGGCCCGCCGGCACCGCTGACGGAGGCACAGATCGCCGCGCGGCTCGAGGCGCTGGGCACCTACGTCCACGACACCGTCGAGGCGGAGACGACGCTCAGCGCGCTCTCTGCATCGATCACGACCGCGGTGTTCAGGTCCGGCAAGGAGTACGTCGACAAGCACGGTGCGCCGACCGACCCGCCCGTCGACGCCTCCGTCGTGGTCCGAGTGATGCCGACTCCCGCGATCCAGTACTCCGGCTCATGGTTCGACGACCTCGGCGACGACGAGGTGCTCGTCGTCGAGGGCACAGCACCCACCTGCCGCTACTGGTCGGTGCAGCTGCTCACCCGCTTCATGGAGTCCGGCGACTGGCTGCACGCACCGGTGTTCCTGTCCGGCCGCGACATCGAAGTCGACACCGACGGCACGTTCCGCATCGACATCGCCCACCGCGACCCCGGCCGCGGCAACTGGATCGACACGACCGGTCTGACGAGCGGCAACATCGCCGTACGGGCACTGAAGGCCGAGGGCACTCTCGACGTGCGCTTCGGACGCGAGAAGCGCTAGTCGCGCCGCGGCTCCATCGCGACCGCCCGCTTGAACACCAGCCGGCCGACCTTGCGCGGAAGCTCAGCCGCCATCGCGAGCGGCGCCATCATCGCCGGCACCCGCACCTCCGCCCGGCCGGACTCGATGGCGTCGAGGACGGCCGCGACGAACACCGGCATCGCCGTGATGTCGCGACCCCCTGACTTCTCGGCGAGCTGCCGCATCGGCCCGTAGGCGCGCGCCTCCTCGTCCATGTCCGTGGACACCGATCCGAGGTGGACGGTCGTGAAGCACAGCGGCGTGTCCCTCAGATCGGCGCGCAGGCCGGCGGTGAAGTGCGACAACCCTGCCTTCGAGGCGCTGTACGACGCGAGCCCGGGCGGCGCGATGACGCCGGCCATCGACGAGATGTTGACGACGTGACCGCGGCCGCGTTCGAGCATTCGCGGCAGCAGCTGCCGGCACAAGTGCACCGGAGCGAGCAGGTTGACCGTCAGGATCTGGTCGATCTCCGCGGGCGTGCGGTCGAGGAACCAGCCCACATGGGAGACGCCGGCGTTGTTGATGAGCACGTCGACGGGACCGTCCGCCTCGACCTGCTCGACCAGCGAAGGCAGCCGACTGAGCTCGGCGAGGTCGCACGGGTAGGCGTCGCCGCCGGTCTCGGCGGCGACCGCAGACAGCTCCGCCGACGGCCGGGCGACAAGTGCCGGGCGCGCGCCACGGTCGCGGAGCCCGCGAGCGAGCGCCGCGCCGATACCGCGCGACCCGCCGGTGACCAGCACGCGACGCCCCTGTAGCTGCATGGGCCGCACGTTAGAGGAGCGTCAGCGGCTCGACGTCGACGGTCCCGGGTCCGCGCAGCAGCTCGACCAGCTCGGTCTCCCCGGCGAGGTCGTCGTGGCGGACGACCTCGCCGGTGCGCACGTAGAGGAACGCCGCGGCGACGTGCTCGACCGCAGCGCCGACCAGCTTTGCCCACGCGAGCCGGTAGATCGCCAGCTGCAGCGGATCGGCAGCCTCGTTGCCGGTCTTCCAGTCGACGACCTCCCAGCGGCCGTTGCCGAGGTCATAGACCGCGTCGATTCGGCCGCGCACGACCCGGCCGGCGAGCGACAGCGCGAACGGCGCCTCGACGGCGTGCGGGCGACGAGCGGCGTACGGCGTTGCGAGGAAGGCCGCCTGCAGCGTCGACAGGTCACCGTCGTCGGCCATCGCGTCGTCCTCCGCCCCGGGCAGCTCGTCGGGGTCGAGCAGCGGCCGCTGCGCGAACAGCGTCTCGACCCAGGCGTGGAAGCGCGTGCCGCGCCGGGCAGCCGCGACCGGCCGGCGCGGCAACGGCCTGGCCAGCTCGCGGGCGAACCCGTCGGGGTCGGACTGCAACCGCAGCAGCTGGCTGGCGGACATCGTCTGCGGCAGCGCGACGTCGCGCACCGGACGACGCGCCGCGCGCTCCTCCTCGAGCAGGAGGGCCGCCTCCCGGTCGAGCCGATCGAGTTGCTCGCGCTCGCGCTCGGTTAGGCCGACCGTCGCCGGGAGCGCCGCACCCACCTCCAATGCCGCGATGTCCACAAGGACCTGGTCGGCTGCCGCGCGACGACGAAGGTAGGGCCCGTCGTCGTACGCCGTGGGCCAGCTGTACGACGCGGGCACGTGCAGTGCCGGATTGGTGCGCTCGGCGGGCTCCTCCGCCCACAGCGCGACGACGCCGTGGCCCGCGTCGGCGTGGTCCCGCAGCTCGGTGAGAAACGGCGACGGGCCGCGCATCTTCTTCTGCGTCGGTCCCCACCAGTGGCCGGTGCCGATGAGCAGCCGCCGGGCGCGGGTGAAGGCGACGTACCCGAGCCGGCGCTCCTCGCGCTCCACGTGGTCCCGGCAGTCCTGTTCGTACGCCGACAGCCCGCCCTTCGTGAGAGCCGCGAGATCTGGCTGGTCGTCGGCGTCGCCGCGCAGCGGCCCCGGCAGCACCGCCGCGCTGCTGGTCCATCGGTCGCGAAGCGCGGTCGAGGGAAAGACCTTCGCGGTCAGGTCGGGGCACGCGACGACGTCCCACTCCAGGCCCTTGCTCTTGTGTGCCGTGAGCAGCTGGACGGCGTCACTCCCCGACGGCGTCACCGTGTCCAGTCCGCGCTCGTGCTCCTCGGCGGCGCGCAGGTAGCTCAGGAACGACGGCAGCGAGCTCTCGCCGTCGAGGTCGACAAACGCAGCGACGACGTCGAGGAACGCCGACAGCGTCTCGCGTCGACGCGCCTGGACGGCCTCGGTCGACGCCGCGAGCTCGACATCGAGCCCCGTCACCTCGACGACCCGGTGTACGAGGTCGAGCAGCGGCTCGTCACGCGACTGCCGCAACAGCCGGAGCTCGGCAGCCAGCGCCGTCACCCGCTGGAGCGCGTCGACCGACCAGCCCTCATGACCGGGCCGCTCCAGCGCATCGGCGAGCGCGACGACATCGCACGGGTCGACACCGGCGACCGCGTCCTCGAGCGCGTCGACCTCACTGCGCTCGACCAGGCCGTCGACCTCCAGCAGCACCCGTGCCTGCTGACCCAGCCGCGCCAGGTCCCGGGTCCCCAGCCGCCAGCGGGGCCCGGTCAGCAGCCGCAGCAGGGCGGCATTGGCGGTCGGCTCGTCGACGACCTCCAGCGTCGCGACGACGTCCGCGACCTCGGGCAACGCGAGCAGCCCGCCGAGGCCGACGACCTCGACCGGGAGCCCGGCGGCGGTCAGTGCGGCGTACAGGTCACCGAAGTCGCTGCGCGCACGCACCAGCACCGCGCACTCCCCCGGCGACGTGCCGGCGTCGACCTCGGCCTTGATCCGAGCCGCGACCCACGCCGCCTCGTCGTGCCACGAGGTGTGCAGCGCAACCACCGTGTCACCGAGGTCCTCCTTCGCCGGCGGCGCGGTGAGTTGCACGACCGCATGTCGATGCCGCAGCGTCGCCGCGACCGCGTTGGCGAGCCGTAGCAGCCGGCCGCCAGAGCGCTGGTTGACGGCGAGGGTGTACGTCGGTGCCGGCTCACCGGAGGCGACCGGGAAGTGCGCCGGGAAGCAGTCGAGGTTGGCGACCGACGCGCCGCGCCAGCCGTAGATGGCCTGGCAGGGATCGCCGACGGCGGTCACCGGGTGACCCGCGCCAAACAGGCCGACCAGCATCCGTCGCTGCGCAACGCTGGTGTCCTGGTACTCGTCGAGCAGGACGACACCAGCGCGGTCGCGCTCAGCCGGACCGACCTCAGGCACTGTCTCGGCCAGCCTGGCCGCCAGCGCGACCTGGTCGCCGAAGTCGATGGCGTCGAGGTCGCGCTTGGCGTCGCGATAGGCCTCGACCAGGCCGGCGAGCTCGATCCGGCGGTGCGCGACGAGCGCCATCTTGCGCAGGGCGTCGCAGTGCCCCTTGCTGCCCTTGACCGCCTCGGACTCGGCGCACGCCGCGGTGAGCTCCTGCAGCCACGCGGTGTCCCAGGCCATCACCTCGGCCGGTGACACCAGGTGCTCGGAGAGGTCCGCCTCGAGCGAGACCAGGTCGCCGATGAGCATCGACATCGGATGCGTCAGGTGCACAACGGGGCCCCGGTGCCGGCGCAGCACGCGGCCGGCGAGCTGGTAGCGGGTCGCGTCCGCCAGCAGGCGCGCGCGCGGCTCGGCGCCGATCCGCAGGCCGTGTTCGCTGACCAACCGACCTGCGAACGCGTGGTACGTCGACACCACCGGCTCGCCCGCGTCGTCGGCAGCCGCGACGCCCGCGCGCCCGAGTGCGTCGCGCACGCGACCGGCCAGCTCTGCCGCCGCCTTGTTGGTGAACGTCAGCCCGAGCACGCGCTCGGGCGTCACCTGCTCGGTGGCGACCAGCCACACGACCCGGGCAGCCATGACACTCGTCTTGCCGGAGCCCGCGCCGGCGACGACGAGCCCGGGCTCGAGTGGCGCGGTCGCCGCCGCGAGCTGCTCGTCGGTGAACGGGATCCCGAGCACGGTGCGGAGGTCGGCCGGTCTCACTCGACCACCTGCCGGCCGTCGGGCTGCGCGGGGCAGCACCGCCGGAACGTGCACATGGCGCACCGGTCGTTCGGGATCGGCGGGAAGCTCTCGTCGAGAACCCGGCGTACGGCGGTGTCGAGCAGGTCCTCCACCCACGACGGGGACGGTTCGAGCGGCGGCTGCCCCTGCACCTTGGGACCGGGCCCGTCGTCAAGCCGCAGCAGCACGAGCTCCGCACCGCCGACCTCGGGATGTGGCGGCAGATGCGCATCGAGCGCACCGGCGCGGACAGCGAGCTGGTACGTGCCGAGCTGCGCGTGCTCCTTCAGGTCGTCCCTGGTCACTGCCTTCTTGCCGGTCTTCAGGTCGACGACATGCACGCGACCCTCGCGGTCCAGCTCGAGCCGGTCGACGAAGCCGCGCAGCCGAACGGCTCCACTCGGCATGGCGAGCTCGACCTCGAAGCCGACTTCGGTGGCGACCAGCTCGCGGTCGCGCGCCCCGGCATGCCAGACGAGAAACCGACGCAGCGCCTCACGTGCCTCGGTGTGCTGCTGCTCGGACTGCCACGGCGCGTCGTACGCCAGCGAGGACCACACCGTGTCGAGCCGCGTCATGAGCGCGTCGAGCTCGGCCGGCGTCTTGCCCGTGGCGACCTCGTCGGCGAGCGCGTGCACCACGCTGCCGAAGCCCATCGCGGCGCTCGTCGCGGTCTGCGCGTGGACCTCGTGCTCGAGGAACCACCGCAGCGGGCAGGTCTTCAGCCCCTCGAGGGACGAACCCGACAGCGGCACCGGAGCCCCCGGTGTCTGGACGGGGTGGTCGCTGTCGGTCGCTAGTGCCAGCCCCCACCACCGGCTCGGGTGCGCGGCCGGCGCGAGTGCCTCGCCGGTGTCGTCGAGCTCACGCGCCAGCAGCGCCAGCCGGCCGGCAGCGGCGCGTCGCATCGCCGGCGTACGCACCGGATCGGTCGCCTCCCGTCGCAGCGCAGCAACCAGCGACGGCAAGGACAGCGGTCGGGCCACGCGGTCGCGGTGCTGCGTGACCTCGATGCCGAGCTCGTTCAGGAACCGGCTCGGTCGTTCGCCGTCGTCCTCACCGCTGTCCACGGCCGTGACGACGAGCCGGCGGCGAGCCCGCGTCAGCGCGACGTAGAACAGCCGGCGCTCGTCGACGAGCAGCGACGCGCGATCCGCCGGCTCGCGCAGCTGCGCCTCGTCCGCCGGTGCGAGTCGCTCGGCGTCGAGCAGCGTGCTGCGCCGGCGCAGGTCGGGCCACACCCCCTCCTGTACGCCGGCGACCACCACCACGTCCCACTCCAGACCCTTGGCGCGATGCGCGGTCAGCAGCCGCACCGCGTCGCCGCGCAACCCGCGCTCGGCCAAGGTGTCGCCAGGGATCTGCTGTGCCTCCAGCTCGGCCACGACCGTGCCCACACCCGCCAGCTGGCGCCGTTCGGACGCGCGCGCAACGGCAGCGAACAACGCCACGACCGCGTCGAGGTCGCGATCGGCCGCGCGGCCGATGGCGCCTCCTGCGGGCGCCGCCTGCTCGAGCCGCGCCGGCCACGGGCTGCCGGACCACAGCTGCCAGAGCGCGGCCTCCGGACCATCGGCGAGGGCGGCGCGTGCCCTGGCCAGCAGCTCGGCGAGCCGCACCGCAGAGCGCGTGACCCGCGGGTCCATCGCGAGCAGCACCCGCGGGTCGTCGATCGCGTCCCGGATGAGCTGCGCGGACGGCGCCGGCAGCGCCTCGGAGGCGCGCCGGTCGACGGCGCGCAGCTCTCGCCCGAGCCGCCGCAGCTGGCTCGGGTCGGCCCCGCCCAGCGGCGACAGCAGCAGCTCTCGGGCGGCGTCGACCGTCAGCTGCGTGGGGTCGTCGGCGATCCGCAGCGCGAGCAGCAACGGAGCGACGGCCGGCTCCTGGGCGAGCGGAAGCTCGTCACCCGCGACTTCGAGGGGTACGCCAGCCGCGCCGAGCACCCGGCGCAGCAACGGCACCGAGCGGGCACCCGAGCGGACCAGGACGGCCATCCGCGACCACGGCGTACCCCGCTCGAGGTGCTCGCGCCGCAGCAGGTCGGCGATCGCGTCGGCCTCCGCGCCCACCGACGGGTGCGTGTGCGCCTCCACGACGCCGGCTGCCGTCGACGGACCCGCGGCCAGCGAGCGGTGCTCGCGGACCCGATCTCCCGGCAGCCCCGGCGCCGGCAGCCCGCCCGCGACGCGACGCGACACCTCCAACAGCTTGGGACCCGATCGGCGGCAGGTCCGCAGCGCGACGACTGGCGCAGGTGTGCCGTCGCCGCGGTGGAACCGCGACGGGAACTCGAGGATGCCGCGGACCTCGGCGCCGCGGAACGCGTAGATCGACTGGTCGGGGTCGCCGACGACGACGAGGTCGCGGCCGGAGCCGGCGATCGCCTGCAGCAGCCGCTCCTGCGCCGGATCCGTGTCCTGGTACTCGTCGACGAAGACGGCGCGGTAGCGGCTGCGCAGTGTGGCGGCGACGTCCGGTTGCTCGGCGAGCAGCACCGCGCGGTGGACCAGCTCGGCGTAGTCGAGCGCTCCCTGCGCGTCGAGGACGTCGAGGTACTCCGCGAAGAAGCCGGCCAGCGCCTGCCAGTCGTCGCGCGCCTCGCGGATCGCGAGCCGCTCGAGGTCAGCCGGCTCGAGCCCCACCTCCCGGGCACGGGCCAGGAGCGCGCGCACCTCCTCGGCCAGCCCGCGCGTCGTCAGGCAGCCGCGCAGCACGGGCGGCCAGGACCGCCCCAGGTCGAGCGATCCGCGCAGCAGCTCCCGCAGCGCGACGTCCTGCTCGGGACCGGACAGCAGCCGGAGTGGGTCGCGGAACGCCTCGACCGGCTGGTGCTCGCGCACGAGCGCATAGGCGAAGGCGTGGAAGGTCCACGCCGACGGGCCGGCCGTCGTCGTACCGAGCCGTGCCGTGATCCGATCGCGAAGCTCCTGCGCCGCCTTGCGACTGAACGTGAGGACCAGCACCTCGTCGGGCGCGAGCCCGGCCTCCACGCCGGTTCCCTCAACCCGGCGCGCGACCGCCTCGACCAGCGTCGTGGTCTTGCCGGTGCCCGGGCCGGCCAGGACGAGCAACGGGCCGCCGCGGTGGGCGAGGACCTCGCGCTGGGCCTCGTCGGGGACGAGTGGCGCCGCGATCGCCGGCGGTGTCCGGAGCAGTCGGTACGGCGACGGCGGCCGGCTGGCGGGGGCGGTCTTCATCGCCGCCCACTCCACCACGTGGGTACGACGTTTCGCCGTACCCGCCGTGAGCTAGATGCCGCCGGTGAAGGGCTCCGTGCCGTTGACCAGGCTGAGGCCGGCGAAGCCGTGGCTCTGCGCGTAGGCCAGCTCGCGGGCCAGATCACCCACTCCGTTGCTCGCCGGCAGCGGCGCGATCGCCACGGTGCTGAGTACGCCGAACGCCTTGCCGCTGTCGTCGAGGAAGCCGCTGCCGGAGTCACCCGGGATGCCCGGCGAGGCCGTGTAGACGGTGTGGTTCCAGCCGCCCGAGTCGTCACCGACCGACCGGCCGTACTTCGGGCTGAAGGGGGTCAGCCCGAACCGCAGCGAGGAGTTGCCGTAGCTCTCGACCGTGTCGCCGATCTGCAGCTCCGTCGCACGCACCCCGGTCGGGCCGCCGAAGTCGGGCACCGAGGGGTTGGTCTTCGCGACGTCCGCCGCGTCGAGCTTGATGAGCGCGAGGTCGTTGTAGGCGCAGGTGTCGGCGTCCTCCTTCTCGGGAGTCGCCTGCATGCGGGCCCAGGAGTTGTAGACCATCACGCCGGGCCGCGAGGCACCGTCGACCTCGACCGCGGTGCCCTCCGGAAGTGTCTTCGTCGTGCACCCGTCGGTCTCGTTGGCCGCGCCCTGGCTCGAGCAGTGGGCCGCCTGGCCGAGGTAGACCGACGTGCCGTCCGTGTAGACGAAGTTGGCGGTGCACTGCGCACCGTCGGTGTAGGTCTGTACGCCGGGGTGCACCGTCGCGGTTGCTGCCGGCGCCCAGCTGATTGCGGCGCGGCGCGGGGCGGGCTTGGCGGAGGCGTCGGCAGCAGCGGCGATGCCGGCGGCAAGCGCGAGAGCGGTCAGGGCGACGATCAGGCGGCGATCCAGGCGCACGTCGTACCTCCGGGGGTCGGGGCAGGGCTTACCCGTTGCAACGCCCGCGTCCGAAACGGACATTCCGGACGGCGCGTCATTCTGTCCAACGACCCGACGGCCGGATGGTCGCGGCCTACGGACCGCCGTCCCACCTCGCGAGATGCAGCACAACCCGCTCGCCGCGGACCGGGCAGCCCTCCTTGACCAGCTTCGCGAGCGCCTCCTGGACATGTGGCTCGGCCGGTCGACCGGAGGCCTGAACGACCCGCCACCAGGGGACTTCCTGGCCGTGCTTGCTCATGACGGTCCCGACCGTGCGGCCCGTGCCGGTGCCGAGGTACTCCGCAACGTCGCCGTACGTCATGACCCGGCCTTTCGGGATCCGATCGACGACGTCGAGAACCGTGCGTGCGTACGGCGTCGCCGGGGTATCGCCGCCGGGGCGCACCGAAAGGCCGGCAGACGCGGACGCCACAGTGCCCAGTCGGCGCGATCGGTTGATCTGTGCCATGGCCGCATCCTGCCCGGGCCACTTACAGTCCGGTACGACGAAGGGGAGAACGTGCGCGGGTGTTCGAACCTCCCGGGCGGATCGACGGCGGATCAGAAGTGAGCTGCTACCGGATCTCCGCGCGCGCCGTTCCCGCAGGTGACGTGGTCGAGTCGATGGAGCACCTGCATCTCGAGCCGGCGCCACGGGTCGTCGGGGAGGCTCGCCGCTTCGTCCGCGAGCAGGCGCCGGGGCTCGCCGAGGGGCTGGTCGACATCCTGGTGCTCCTGACCAGCGAGCTGGTCACCAACGCCGTCATCCATGCCCGCACCCCGATCGAGCTCGGGATCACGGTGACGGACCGGTCGTTGATCGTGACGGTTCATGACGAGGATCTCGGCACCACGCCACCACGCGCCGGCCGCGAAGGCGGCTGGGGGCTAGGCCTGGTGCGTCAGCTGGCCGAGGACGCAGCGATGGAGGAGCACACCGGCCAGGGCAAGACAGCCTGGTTCCGCGTCTCGAGGGAGCTCGTGTCGTCATGACAGACACTCGACCGCAGAACCCTGCGGTGCGCGGTGCCCGCGCAGCTGACGCCGTGGTCCTCGGAGAGCAGGACACCCTCGGCACGCGCGTTGGCCGCTCGGTGCCGAAGATGCCGACCGGGATCCCCGGCTTCGACGCGGTCACCATGGGCGGCCTGCCGCGCCGGCGCGCCACCGTGCTCGCGGGGCAGGCGGGAAGCGGCAAGACCGTGTTCGGCGCGCACTTCCTTGCGGAGGGCATGCGCCGCGGCGAGCCCGGTGTCCTCGTCACGCTGGAAGAACCCGCCGCGGACCTGCGGGCCAACCTCGCCACCCTGGGCTGGGATGTCGCGACGTGGGAGGCCGCCGGCGACTTCGCGATCGTCGACGCGTCGCCGTTGATCCGCGACGACGGGGCGCCCAGTGAGTACAACTTCGACACGCTGGCCGCCCAGATCGGTCACGCGGTCGACCGCACGGGTGCCGATCGGCTGGTCCTCGACTCGCTCAACACCGTGCTCGCCTTCGAGGACAACGTCGCGATCGCGCGCCAGAAGCTGCGCCGTCTCATCTCAGCGCTTCGCGGGATGGGCCTCACCGTGATCCTCACGGTCGAGACCCCGGACGACCCAGGGGTCACGCTGTCGCGCTTCGGCATCGAGGAGTTCGTCGCCGACAGCGTTGTGCTGCTGCGACACATCCACGAGGGCAAGGTCCGCCGGCGCAGCGTCGAGGTCCTGAAGATGCGCGGTGCGATGCACCGCAAGGGCGACTACGGCTTCACGGTGCTCCCCGGGCAGGGCGTCGTCGTCTTGCCCCAGGCGGTCATTCAGTACGGCCAGGAGACCGATCCGCGACGGGTGCCCAGCGGCAACGCCGACCTGGACCAGATGAGCGGTGGCGGGTTCTTCCAAGACTCCATCATCCTCGTCAGCGGCCCGACCGGGAGCGGCAAGACGCTGCTCGGCTCGCAGTTCCTGGCCGCCGGGGCCGACGCGGGTGAGCGAGTGCTGCTGTTCAGCTACGAGGAGAGCCCTGGTCAGCTGTTCCGCAACGCCGCCGCGTGGGGGGTCGACCTGGTCAAGCACCAGGAGAGCGGCAACCTCAAGGTCGTCGCGCTCTACCCCGAGGTCGCCAGCCTCGACGACCATCTGATCGAGATCATGGAGTTCGTCGACGGCTACCAGCCGACCCGGATCGTCGTCGACAGCCTGTCGAGCCTGGAGCGGATCGGATCGACGTCGGCGTACCGGGAGTTCGTCCTGGGTCTCGCCGCGTTCGTGAAGCAGGAGCAGATCACAACGCTGGTGACGATGACGACGCAGAACCTGCTCGGCGGGGACAGCCTGAGCGAGGGACACATCTCCACGCTGACCGACGCGATCCTGCTGCTGCGCTACACGCGCGGACGCGGTCGCATCGACCGCGCCCTCGCGCTGCTCAAGATGCGGGGCTCGGCGCACGATCGGACCGTCCGCAGCTACGAGATCGACAGCACCGGCTTGCACATCGGGGACGCGTACGACGGCGCCCTCGAGATCTGACCCGTTGCGGGGTGTGCGCACCGGAGCGCTGCCGGCTGCCGACTTTCCGGACCGCGTGCTCGCGAGCGCACGCTCACCGCGACCGGATCTGGGCGTACGGGGTCCGGAAAGTGCGTGCGCACAACGCCGGCCGCTCTTGTTGAGAGCGGTTGCCGACGACGGGGTTGCCGCCACGGTCACATTTCGCCGAGAAGTTGCGCGTGGTGGCAACACGCTCCGAAGGACAACCACCGGCAGTGGAGATGCGGCAGGTCGACCACGGTCAACCGACGTACGGCGTACGGGAGGTGGGCTTCCCGGTCAGTAGACGGGCAGGCTCGGGTCGACCTGGGCCTGCCAGGCGATGACCCCGCCCTGCACGTGCACGCTGTTGGCGAGTCCGGCGTTCTTCAACGCGGCGAGCACCTCGGCGGACCGGATGCCGCTCTTGCAGTAGACGACGATCTCGCGGTCCTGTGGCATGTCGGCCAGCCGCGACCCGTTGAGGATGTCGCCCTTGGGGATCAGGACCGAGTCGGGGATCGCCATGATCTCGTACTCCGCCGGCTCGCGGACGTCGAGCAGCATCAGCTTCTCGCCGGCGTCGATCTTCGCCTTCAGCTCCGTGGCGGTGATGGTGGAGCCGGCCGCGGCCTGCATCGCCTCATCACTGACGGTGCCGCAGAACGCCTCGTAGTCGATGAGCTCGGTGATGGTGGGGTTCTTGCCGCACAGCGGGCACTCCGGGTCCTTGCGCACCCGGATCTTGCGGAAGTCCATCTCGAGCGCGTCGTAGACCATCAGCTCGCCGACGAGCGGCTCACCGATGCCGGTCAGCAGCTTGATGGCCTCGGTGGTCTGGATCGCCCCGATCGACGCGCACAGCACGCCGAGCACCCCACCCTCGGCGCACGACGGGACCATGCCGGGCGGCGGCGGCTCGGGGTACAGGCAGCGGTAGCAGGGGCCGTGCTCCGCCCAGAAGACGCTCGCCTGTCCGTCGAAGCGGTAGATGGAGCCCCAGACATACGGCTTGCCGAGCAGCACGCACGCGTCGTTGACGAGGTAGCGCGTCGCGAAGTTGTCGGTGCCGTCGACGATGAGGTCGTACTGCGCGAACAGCTCCATCACATTGCTGCTGTCGAGCCGCTCCTGGTGCAGGTTGACCTGGATCAGCGGGTTGATCTCCTGGACCGAGCGCTTGGCGCTCTCCGCCTTCGGCGTACCGATGTCGCTCTGCCCGTGGATGATCTGGCGCTGCAGGTTGGACTCGTCGACGACGTCGAAGTCGACGATGCCGAGGGTGCCGACGCCGGCCGCCGCGAGGTACATCAGGGTCGGGCTGCCGAGACCGCCGGCGCCGACCGCGAGCACCTTCGCGTTCTTCAGCCGCTTCTGCCCGGCGGTCGCGACGTCGGGGATGATCAAGTGACGGCTGTAGCGCATGACCTCGTCGCGGCTGAGGTCGGCAGCCGGTTCGACCAGGGGCGGCAGGGGCACGGCGAAACTCCT
>JAWWOH010000102.1:0-81599 GCA_033851845.1 Actinomycetota bacterium | reverse complement strand
GGGACACGAAGACCTCCCGGTCGTAGAGCGGTTCTTAGACAGCTCCACTCCACGACGGGAGGTCTTCGCTTTGCAAGATCACTTAGGTCGTGTCACACAACCAACGTGCCTGGGCAGTACAGCTAGCCGACCCGCCGCCGACGCACGGCTGCGAACAGCGCAAGCAGGACCAGGCCGGCGAGCGGCGCCCCGATGCCGAGGCCGGTCGCGGCCAGGTGCCCACCGGACCCGCCGCCGGAGCCGCCGGGCGCCGACTCGGGCGGCAGCTGCGACCCGGTGGGGAATCGGTAGACGTAGCCGCCGCGGCCGAAGCTCGCCGCCACCAGCGTGTTGGGATCGCCGGGCTTGAGCTGCATCATGAACACCGCCGCGGTGGGCAGGCCCGTGCCGAGCGGGGCGTAGTGACCACCGTTGGTGCCGGCGGCGGCGAACACACCGACTGCGTCGGCCACCAGCAGCTGACCGCCGCGAACGAGCGACCACGTCGCCTGCAGCTTCGGCAGGTCGCCGGTGATGTCCGAGAACGTCTCGCCGCCGTCGGTGCTCTTGTAGACGTAACCGCCGGCAGCCGCCGACGCGTCCTCGCCGAGCGAGCCGATCGGCGCGAAGTACCGCGCCGCACTCGCACCGAGCGTCGCGTAGACGGTCTTGTGGTTCTTCGGGTCCATCGCCACCGACGTGATGAAGCGCTGCGGAAGGCCGCGCGCCTTCGCGATGTGCCACTCGCCACCGACGTTGGTCGCCAGCCCGTTGTGGAACTTCTGGTGCAGCTTCACGGGGTCGCACGAGCCGCAGAAGCCCGCGTAGATGTCCGGCCCGTCGACCGCCAGTGACACGACGTGGTTGGCGGGGTCGTCAGCGGTCGCCTTGCCACCGTCGCCCGGCGACGACTTCACACCGAGGTCGTAGACGTTCTTCCACCCGGTGCTGCCGGTCGTCGCCTCGCCCACGGTCGTCTCGGCGATCTGCCGCCCGCCGGTGACGACGTGCTTGGCGTTGCGCGGGTCCATCACGAGCGGCGTGACGAAGTCGGCGTCGGTCACGAAGCTCGGCGTAATGGCCGTAAACGTCTTGCCACCGTCGGTGGACAGCGAGACCCGCGCGCCGGGGTACTCCTCGTAGACGATGTTGCTGTTGTCCGGGTCGACGACCGTGAAGACGCCGTCGCCGCCGTACACCATGTACTGCTTGCCGGTGTCCTTGTCGATCTTGGCCTCGCCGTTGTCCTGCAGGCCCATGTACGCCGTGCCGTCCTTGGCCATGGCGATGCCGTAGGGCAGCAGGTCGTGGAAGCCGGTCTGCGATCCGTTGCCGAAGCCCTGCTGCGTGAACGGCGTTGCGCCCGTCGTGTCGGACTGCCGGTAGACACCACCGTCGTTGCCGACGACCAGCGTCACGCCGGTGCCCTCGTTGGGGATGAAGATGCCGCCGTGCTGGTCCGGGTGCGTCGTCGTCTGCAGCGGGTCGCCGGGCACTCGGCCCTGGCTGCAGGTCGCCGCGAGCGCGACGAGCAGACAAGCGCCAGCCTGGTTGTACGCGCCGATCGTCGTGAACACCGTCGCGCCCTCACGGCCGGCGGGGGTGTTCACCTCGCCGGTGCCGTCGAGCGGTTGGGGCAGCTGGTTGGTCCACAGCTCCTCGAGGCCGAAGACCAGCCGGGTCGGCACGCCGTTGACGGTGCGCGTCGGGTCGGGCTTGATCCACTCGTTGTAGGTCACCTGGTAGCCGGCGGAGATGCCCAAAGGCCGCAGCTGGTTGAGCGACGACCCGTTGCCCGGGTTCTTCATCTGCTCGCCGCTCTCCATCAGCCGCCACGTCGCCCCGAAGTCGGGGGAGACGTAGATGCCGTCGAGGTCGCTCGTCTTCGCGGTCGGGTTGACGCCGACGCCGAGCGGGTCGCCGTTGATGGTGCTCGACAGCTCGTCCTGACCGCTGGTGAAGTAGGTCGAGTTCTGCACGACGGCATAGAGGTACGCCGAGTTCTGGCCGGCGCCGTGCGCAGCGCCGAGGGCGGCCCGACCGAAGTCCTTGCTCGGCGTGATGCCGGCGGTGTCGGCGACGTGCACGAAGCTGCCGACCGCGCCCGTCTCCGAGCGGTACACGCCGTTGGCCGGTGCCTGCGGCTTGCCGTCGAAGTTGGGGTACCGGCCGGCCCGCCAGCCCAGCGTCGTGACGACGGCGCCGCCCTTGTGCCCGAAGGTGTCGGCGCCCTGCACCTCGACGTCGGTCGCGATGTTGGCGAAGAAGCAGTCCTTCGCCTGCGAGTTGCCGGTGCACGGGCCGGTCGGGAGCTTGACGTTGCTCCAGCTCCGTCCCGCGTCGGCTGTCCGGTACAGCCCTAAGCCGGTGGCGGCGTACGCGACGGACCCGTTCGTCGGATCCACCGCGATCTTGAATCCCAGCGCGCCATCGGGAAGCCCGCGCGCGTGGTTCCAGTGCGCACCGTCGTCGGTCGTCCAGTAGGCGCCGAGACCGGCGTAGTCGTTGGAGAAGGCGTGGTCGCCGGTGAGCACCATGAGCGTGCCCTTCGACCCGCCAGCGCGCGTCCAGGCGATGCCGCTGACCGATTGGAACGGCAGCCCGTCCCCGACGGAGTGCCACGTCGCACCGGAGTCGCCGGACTCCCATACGCCGCCCTGCGCGGCCGTGGTCCAGAGCTGCTTCGTCGTCGGTGAGTAGGCGAAGTCGGTGATGCGGCCGGACAGATCGGCGAACCCGCTCCCGTAGGTCGCCGTATAGGTGGGGTCGTCACTGATCAGCGGACCGACGCCGAGCGGTTGCCAGGTCCCGTTCGTCCCCGGTACGGCGGCGCCCGCGGCCAGCGCGCTCTTCGCGTTGATGCCGGCCCGGAGAGCGGCCGCCGAGTCGGCGCCCATGCGCGTCGCTTGCACTCCGGCGAACTGCGCGAGCCTGGCCTGCTCCGTCATCGGGGTCAGACATGAGAGGTCGGCGCAGGCCGGCGCGGCACCTGTCGCGGCGGGCGCGGCTGCGGTCGAAGCCATGCTGCCGCTGGGCGCCCCGAGGAGCGCGAGTGAGACGCCGACGGTCGAGGCAGCGGCCAGCAGGGTGTGGCGGAACGACGAGGTGCGCATATCGCCGAGCCTAGGGCGTTTTGGCCGCTCGGAGGGTTGCCCGCGAGCCACCTGGACCGCTCTCCGGCGTCAGAGTCGGCCGGCCGCCTTCAGCGCCAGGTAGGCGTCGGCGACCGCAGGAGCGAACGTCGCGGGCGGCGCGTCCACGACCTCGACCCCGCGGTTGCGCAACATCGACATCGTGCGCCGCCGCTCTTCCCGGTGCCGCTCCGCGGCCGCGGCGTCGTAGACCGCGGCGATGTCGCTGCGCGCGCTCAGCATCTCCTCGACGCGGGGGTCGCCGACGGCCGCGAGCACCACGGTGTGCCGGCTGGTCAACGACCCGAGCGAGGGGAGCAGGCCCTCCTCGAGAGGCGCCCGGTCCAGCGTCGTGAACAGCACGACAAGGGACCGCCGGCGGGCCCGGCGCAGCACCTCCGACACGAGCCGGCGGCCGTCGCTCTCGACCAGCGCGGGCTCGAGCCCGGCCATCGCCTCGACCATGCGCGGCAGCAGCTCGTTGCGCCCGACGTCCTGCACCGCCGCTCTCACCTCGCGGTCGAACGCGATGAGGTCGACATGGTCGCCCGCCCGGTTGGCGAGGGCCGTGAGCAGCAGGGCGGCGTCCAGTGCCGCGTCGAGGCGCGGGATGTCGCCGACGCGGCCTGCCGCCGTCCGGCTCGTGTCGAGGACGACCAGCAGGCGGCGGTCGCGTTCGGGACGCCACGTCCGGACCACGACCTCCGACCGGCGGGCGGTCGCGCGCCAGTCGATCGAGCGGACGTCGTCGCCGTCGACGTAGTCGCGCAACGTGTCGAACTCCGTGCCCTGGCCGCGGACCCGCGCCGCGACGAGACCGTCGAGCTGGCGGAGCCGGGCCAGCCGCTCGGGCAAGAACTTGCGGGACGTGAAAGGCGGCTGCACGCGCAGCCGCCACGGCACCACGTGCGCACCCTGGCGGGCGGCAACACCCATCGGGCCGATGGAGCGAATCGTGATCCGGACCGGATGACGGTCACCGCGCCGGGTGGGGTGCAGGTGCGTCGTGACGATGCGCCGCTCGCCCGCCGGCAGGTCGATCGGCTGCACCTTCGGAACGGCCCCGGCCGACGGCACCCACGCGTCCCGAAGCACGCCGTGCAGCCGCCTCGACCCGGTGTTCACGAGCGACAGATGGACCTCCGCGTCCGTGCCGAGCCGGCAGCCGGTCGCGCCCGACCTGGTGATGCGCAGAGCGGACACCGGGCCGGCGAGCAGGACGTCCGTCACGGCCACGAGCACGACCAGGACCAGCAGCGCGAGGACGGTCCACGGCGACGGGAGGAACGCGACGGGAACGACGCCCAGCAGCGCCAGGAGCGGAGCCCGCCCGGTGAGCGCCATCAGCGAGCGGTCATCAGCGCGGGACGGGCACCGAGGCGAGTACGCCGTCGAGCACGCCGTCGGCGGTGACGCCCTCCAGCTCCGCCTCGGGCCGGACGCTGACCCGGTGCCGCAAGGTCGGCCGCGCCAGCGCCTTCACGTCGTCGGGCGTGAGGTAGTCGCGCCCGGACAGCCAGGCCCACGCCTTGCTCGTCGCGAGCAGTGCCGTTGCTCCACGTGGCGAGACCCCCAGTGACAGGGACGGCGACGTACGGGTCGCGCGGCAGACGTCGACGACGTAGCCGAGCACCTCGGGCGCGACTGTCACGGCGAGCACCCCCGCGCGACCGGCCGTGAGCTCGGCCGGACCGGCCACCGGCCGGAGGGCGGACAGGTCCCGTGGATCGAAGCCCTCGTTGTGCGCGGCGAGCACCTTGACCTCGTCCTCTCGTCCCGGTAACGGCACGGTCAGCTTGAGCAGGAAGCGGTCCAGCTGGGCCTCGGGCAGCGGGTAGGTGCCCTCGTACTCGACCGGGTTCTGCGTCGCGCAGACGACGAACGGATCCGGGAGGGGCCGCGGCGTGCCGTCGACCGACACCTGCCGTTCCTCCATCGACTCCAGCAGCGACGCCTGCGTCTTCGGTGGTGTCCTGTTGATCTCATCGGCCAGCAGCAGGTTGGTGAAGACCGGACCGGGCCGGAAGTCGAAGCGCGCAGTTCTTGCGTCGTACACCAACGAACCGGTGATGTCGCCCGGCATCAGGTCGGGGGTGAACTGCACTCGCTTGGTGTCGAGCTGAAGGGACGCGGCGACGGCGCGGACGAGGAGCGTCTTGGCGACGCCGGGCACGCCCTCCAGCAGCACGTGCCCCCGGCACAGCAACGCGATCACCAGGCCGGTGACCGTCGCGTCCTGGCCGATCACCGCCTTGCCCACCTCGCTGCGCAGCGCGATGAGGGCGTCGCGCGCCGCATCCGGCGACGCGCCGCTCCGGCCGCGCGTCGGCGGCTTCCTGGCCGGAGCCTTGCGGGGCGTGGTCACGTGCCGGCCACCTCCAGGATCAGCAGGTCGAGGTCGTCGGCGAGTACGACGAGATCGTCGTCGCCGGTGGGAGCGGCACCGTACAGGAGCGCGTCGACCGTGACCGCGTCACTGCCGGCGTGTGACACGACCGCCGCCACCATGCTCTGCCGACTCGTCTCCGGCCCGAGGCCGAGCCGCCGGGCCAACCGGTCCCTCGCGCCCGCGCGCAGAGCCTCGGCCGCTGCTGCCCTGGACCGGGACGCGCGGTACAGGCGGCTTCTGCCCTCGACGGCTTCCGCTGCGCGGACGACGACCGGGAGTGGCTCGGTCACGACGGCGCCGAGCTGCCGGGCCCGCCACAGCATGAGCACACCAACGGCGACGAGCAGCTGAAGCGCCACCAGCTTCACGGAAGTCGGGAGCAGGTCGTTGATGTGCTTGTCGCTGTCCACCGCGCGGGCGCCGGGACGCGGCAGCAGCCACCGCACGTCGCTCTCGGTGCCGAGCAGACCGAGGGCGAGGGCTGCGTTGCCGCGTTTCGCCAGTCGCGCGTTCGTGAACAGGTCGGACGACCCCAGCAGCGTCAGCGCATCGCGTTGCAGCACGGTCGCCCATCCCGACGCCGCATAGCACTCGGTCGCGGCGCTCGTGGAGCGGTAGGTCACGCCGCCGATCTCGACGTCGCCGGCGCGCGTCGCGGCCGGGAGCGTGCAGGCGGCAGCCCGCGTCGCGACATCGACCTCGGGCCCTGTCGTCCATCCCGGGCCCAGTGCGTCGAGCCGTTCTCCCGTCGCGCCGACGACGACGAGCCGGCCCGGCCGAGCCACCAGTCGGTGCAGCTCATCGGCGGTCAGGTTGTCCGCGTCCGGCACGAAGACCGTTCCGCCGGCGGTCGTGAGGGCAGCCTCGACTGTCTCGACCCGTTGCACCTCGACGCCCCGGTCGGCGAGCAGCGCGGAGATCGCGTGCGCACCGTCGGGTGTGTACGCCGCTGGGTTCATCGGCTGCCGCGGCCCGGTGCCGACGTACGCCGCGACGACAACCCCGGTCAGGACGAGGGCGAGCACCACCAGCACGGGGCCGCGCGCGGAGCGCACGACCGAGCGCGCCGTCGGTCCGGTGCTGGTCACGTCAGCGCCAGGCTCGCTGCCGCCACGCTTTGATCGGCTTCGACCAGGACGGCGTACGACGATGCATCGGCGCTGCGCCCGCCGTACCAGATCTCGTCGAACGTCGTGGTCGCCCGGCGCAGCGGCTCGGCGATCCGCGGGACGGCCGCGCTGCCGTCCTGCGCGACCTCCCCGGCCGTGCGGCTCGGTCGTGGCTCGAGGACCCCACGTGCTTCGAGCTCGCGGACGACGGCCCGCAGTCGCTCGCGCACCGCTTCCGCCCATTCACCGGCGGCGGCCGCCTCGTCCGCCAACGCCCGGTGCTGCGCAGCCGAGAGCGCGGTACCCGTTGTGAAGACGTCTGCGCTACCGCTTCCGCGACCGCTCGGCCGCAACCGGACGACGATCACCGCGACCAGACCGGCCAGCAGCAGCGCAAGGATCAGCAGACCTGCTCGCCCGCCGGGCACGTTGCCGGCCGCGCGCCCGAGCAGCTCGAGCAGCTTGCGCACGGCCTTGCCGATCAGCCTGACCACCAGCGGCGGCTGGGCGTCGTGGTACCTGTGGTCGAGCAGCTCGTCACGGGCCGCGCGGCGGGCGCCTTCGCGGGTGACGTCGTCGACGCCGGACGCGCCGATCACGGGAGGCGCTGCGCCGCGGCCGCGGTCAGGGCGACGTCGAGGCCCTCGGCCCGCATCCGCCGGTCGACGTACAGCAGGGCGCGTACCCCGGCAGAGAACGGCGCGATGATCGTCTGTGCGATGCCGGCCCCGATGTACGTGAGCACGAGCACGCCGCTCAGCCCCTCCTCCAGCGTGCCGTTGCCGAGCAAAGTGCGGCCGACGCCGAAGAGCAGGAACGGTGTCTGGATCACGTTGCCGACGACGGCCGCCACGATGAAGGCGAGCAGGAGTACGCCGAACACCCGCCACCACGAGCCGGCGACGAGGATGCCGGACCGGCGCATGCTGGTGCGAATGCCCGCGCGTTCGAGGATGACCGCGCAGGGCGCGAGAGCCAGCCGGCAGTAGAGGTAGCCCGCAAGGCAGAGCCCCGCGACGCCGAGCACCAGCGCGGGCAGCCAGCCCCATCCCCCGAGGACAGCGACGAAGACGACCGCCAACGTGATGCCGACAGCGAGGCTGCCGTAGACGAGCAGCGTCACGAGCAGCGACAGACCGACGAGGCGCCAGAGCGCGGAACGCACGACCGACCACGCCTCGCCGAGCGTGATCGGCTCGCCGAGCACGCCGCGCCCCGCGATGACAGTCACGACACCGGTGAGGATCACCGTCGACAGCGCCGCGACGACACTGGTGCCGATGCTGCCGAGCAGCTGCCCGCCCAGGAACCCGTCGACCTGGTCGGTGGAGGGGTTGCTGCCTTGCAGGGTGTTGACGTCGAAGTCGATGAGGGGCTTGAGCACCGTCAGCGCAACGGTGACGTTGAGGACGGTCGAGATGATCGCCAGCGCGGCGGACAGTCCGAGCACAGGTCGCGGGTACCTGCGGATCAACGTGACGGCACCGTCGAGCAGCTCACCGAGGCCGAGTGGACGGAGCGGCACGACGCCGGGCTTTGGCTCCGGGGGGCGCGGCTGGCCCCACCCGGGCTGCTGCCAGCCCGCCTGGCCCCAGCCAGGCTGCTGCCCGGCCGGCTGCCCCCACGCCGGCTGCCCTCCTGCCGGCTGTCCCCCTTCGGCAGCCGCCGGCGATGCGGGCGGCTCTCCGCCCGGGGACGTCCAGCCCGGCGGCGGCTCAGTCATGGCGCGCATCGTGGCACGACGGCCGTCGATTGCCCCGCGAGGTGCGACGATGGGCGCGTGATGGAGGCGGACGCGTGAGAGGGCGGGTGCTCGTCGTCGACGACGACCCGGCGCTGGCCGAGATGCTCGGCATCGTGCTGCGCGGGGAAGGCCTCGAGCCGTCGTTCGTCGCGGACGGCGATGCGGCGCTCGGCGCCTTCCGTCGGGAGAAGCCCGACGTCGTCCTGCTCGACCTCATGCTTCCCGGCACCGACGGCATCGAGGTCTGCCGGCAGATCCGCGCGGAGAGCGGCGTACCCATCGTGATGCTCACCGCGAAGAGCGACACGGTCGACATCGTCCTCGGCCTCGAGAGCGGCGCCGACGACTACGTCGTCAAGCCGTTCAAGCCCAAGGAGCTCGTCGCCCGTGTCCGCGCGCGGCTTCGCTCGCGCGAAGACGCTCCACCGGAGACGCTCACGATCGGACCGCCTGACGATCTCGTCACCATCGACGTCCCCGGTCACCTGGTGATCCGCGCGGAGGAGCACATCTCGCTGACGCCACTCGAGTTCGACCTGCTCGTCGCGCTCGCCCGCAAACCGCGCACCGTGTTCACCCGCGAGGTGCTGCTTGAGCAGGTCTGGCACTACCGGCATGCGGCCGACACCCGGCTGGTCAACGTGCACGTGCAGCGGCTGCGCGCGAAGGTCGAGCGCGACCCGGAGACGCCGCAGGTCGTCGTCACCGTGCGTGGGGTCGGTTACAAGGCCGGGCCGCCCTGACGACGCTGCTCGCGCGCTGGTGGGCCGTCGTCCTGCGGCAGTGGCGCCGCTCGCTCCAGCTCCGGGTCGTCGTGACGACGCTGCTGGTGTCGGGCGTCGTCGTGCTGCTGCTCGCGACGCTGCTCATCGACCAGGTCGGTCGCGGCCTGGTGCAGGCGAAGACGAGATCCGCGCTCGCGGAGGCGCAGCTCAACACCGACCAGACCAACAAGCGGCTGCAGGTCGCGGCCGGTGAGTGCGGGTCTGTCGAGTGCGTGGAGGATCGGCTCTCGGAGATCACGACCGAGCTCAAGGACCGGGGCGCGACCGGCGGGTTGTACGGCGTGCTGCTGCTGGGTTCCTCGCAGAACCGGCGCTTCATCGGGCCGGGGCTGCGCGTCGAGGTCGTTCCGGCAGATCTGAGTGCCCGGCTGGGGGACAGCCCGACGGCGCTGTACGAGTACGTCGATCCGCCGGACTCCGCACCGCTCCTGGTGATCGGGTCCGTGGTCTTCGCTCCGATCCTCGGGCAGTACCGGCTGTATCACGTCTTTCCGCTGTCGGCCGAGCAGCGCACCCTCGGTCTGGTCCGCCGGACCGCCGCGATCGCCGGCCTGCTGCTGGTCGTGCTGCTCGCGCTCATCGCGCTGCTCGTGACCCGTCAAGTGGTGTCGCCGGTACGGATGGCCGCGCGCACGGCGGAGCTGCTCGCGAGTGGTCGGCTCGAGGAGCGGATGAAGGTCCGCGGGGAGGACGAGCTGGCGCGGTTGGCGACCACCTTCAACGGGATGGCCGAGGCGTTGCAACGCCAGATCCAGCAGCTCGAGGACCTGTCGCGGGTGCAGCGCCGCTTCGTGTCCGACGTGTCGCACGAGCTCCGCACACCGCTCACAACCGTGCGGATGGCCGCCGACGTGCTGCACGAGGGTCGGGCGGCCTACCTGCCGGCGGCGGCGCGCTCCGCTGAGCTGCTCCAGACCGAGCTCGACCGCTTCGAGTCCTTGCTGGTCGACCTGCTCGAGATCAGTCGGTACGACGCCGGCGCCGCATCCCTCGACACGGACGATGTCGACATCGTCGTGCTCGCCCGTCGCATCGTCGAGCAGGTCATCGGCCTGGCCGAGCGGCGCGGCAGCGACATCGAGCTGACCGTCCCCGGTGCACCGGTCTTGGCCGAGGTCGACCACGTCCGGGTCGAACGCGTGCTGCGCAACCTGCTCGTCAACGCGGTGGACCACGCCGAGGGCGGACCCGTGGAGGTCTCCGTCGCCGGTGACGAGCACGCGGTGGCGATCGTGGTGCGTGACCACGGAGTCGGGCTGAAGCCCGGCGAGGCCAGCCTGGTCTTCACCAGGTTCTGGCGAGGCGACCCGTCGCGTGCGCGGTCGACGGGCGGGACCGGTCTGGGTCTGGCGATCGCGCTCGAGGACGTGCGCTTGCACGGTGGCTGGCTGCAGGCCTGGGGCGAGCCGGGAGTCGGTGCGGCGTTCCGGATGACGCTGCCGCGCAAGGCCGCGGCGACCTTCGACGTCAGTCCGCTGGCCCTTCGCCCAGAGGGGGACGAGTGACCAACGCGTGGTGGAAGCGCGTCGTCGGGGTCGCGGTGGGCTTGGTGCTGGTGGCCGGTTGCGGCCTGCCGCTGGGTGGGGGCGTGCGCAAGCCGGGGCAGGTTCCTGCCGAGGAGCGGCAGGGCGGCGACATCCAGGTCCTCCCGCCGGGGCCGCGCGACGATGCCCTGCCGGCCGACACCGTCCGCGACTTCTTCGGGTCGCAGAGCAGTCCCGACGCCGCGCATGCAAGCGCCCGCGAGTTCCTGGCACCCGAGGAGCGGGCGAGATGGCGCGACAACGCGCCGGTAGGGGTGCTGAGCAGCGCCCCCTTGGAGATCGTGCCGGTGCCCGGGCAGTCCGACACCTTCCGGGTCACGGGCTCGGTCGGCGCCGAGGTCGCGGCCGACGGCTCGTACAACCCGGGTCAGAAGCCGGTCGACCTGTTGGTGCGGGGTCGCAAGGGGCCGCACGGGCGCTGGTTGATCACCGACGTACCGAACGGCCTCCTGCTGTCGGCAGCCGACTTCGCGCGGTCGTTCCGCGCGCGCAGCATCTACTTCCTCGCTCCGCCGCCGGCCCCGGGCGCGGCGTCCTCGCACGTCGTCGCGGACCAGGTGTTCCTTCCCGTCACGGCGGACAACGCGGACGGGCTGGTACGCCGATTGATCCGCGGACCGTCGCGGTGGCTGGGCGACTCGGTGCAGACCGCGTTCCCGCCGGGCACCGCTGTCCGGTCGGTGCACACCAACGCATCGGGCATGGTGACGGTCGACCTCACCGAGCAGGTGGGTCGCGCGCGGGAGCAGGCCCGAGAGCAGATGTCGGCCCAGCTCGTCTGGACGCTGCGCGGCAGCTCGGACTTCTCCTCCCTTCGGCTGCTCAGCGCGGGCCGTGCAGTCTCGTCGGGCACCGGGGACCAGGCCGTCCTGCGCGACCGCAACGACTGGCAGCCCTACGACCCGGACGGACTGTCCTCCCGTCCGCCGCTCTACTACATCAGCGGCCGCCGGCTGCGCCAGCTCGAGAACAGCGCACCGGCCACGGACACGAGCCAGCAACAGGTCGTCGACTCCGCCGCGGCCAGCCCGCGCGGCGGCGGGCTGGCCCTGATCAGCCGAAGTCGGTTCGGAGCCGAGCTGCGCACCGGCCCGCCGACCGGGCCGTTCGTTCTGCGCGCGCGAGCGAGGACGCTGTCGTTCCCGTCATGGGGCAGCGGCGAGCAGGGCGTGTGGTACCTGCAGAACGGCCGCGTCATGCTCGCGGCCCTCAGCGGTCACCCGATCGGCGTTCCCGTCGACGGGCTGGCCGGCCTCGGCCCGATCACCGGTGTGAGGGTGTCGCGCGACGGCGCCCGCGTCGGCCTGATCGTGGGCGCAGCCGGGCGGCTCCGGGTCGGGCGCGTCGCTGTGCGCAACGGGCAGCTGCGGATCGTCGGAGTGCGCAGCATCGCGCCCGGGCTGGCCGGCGTGCACTACCTGTCGTGGGACTCCGCGACGTCGCTGGTCGTGCTGGGCACCGTCGCTGCCGGCGTGACGGCGCCGGTGCGGGTCGTCGTCGACGGCTCGTCCGTCGACCTGGTTGCGCGGGTGGGTCTCGAGCGGGCGCAGCCGAGCGCGATCGCGGCCGCGCCGAAGCAGCCGCTCGTCGTCGCGGCCCTGTTCGGCGGGGCCCAGGTGATCTACCAGGCCAGTGGCCTTCGCTACGTCCGGGAGCGCGGGATCACCGGCGCCGAGCCGTTCTACCCCGGCTGATCCACAGATCCCGGCTGCGGGTCGCGGGCCAGTGCTGAGGCGGGGAGAGTCGTCGCGTGCTTGCAGCGCTCCTCGACCTGGTGCTGCCGCAGCCCTGCGCGGGCTGCGGCGGAGACGGTGCGTGGTGCGCTGCCTGTGCCGAGCAGCTTGCCGCGGCGGCCGAGGCACCACTCGGCCCGACCCGTCCGGATCCGGTGCCGGCCGGACTGCCTTTCACGGCGGTCGCGGCTGCGTACGCCGGGCCGGTCCGCGGCGCGCTGCTCGCGCACAAGGAGCGCGGCCGGCTGCACCTCGGCCGGCCGCTCGGCCGGGCCCTGGCGGCTGCGGTCGGCTGCCTGGAGCCCCCGCGAGATGTCGTCCTCGTGCCGGTTCCGTCCAGCCGGGCCGCGGTCCGCGAGCGTGGACTCGACCATGCGCTGCGGTTGGCCAGGTATGCGGCGGCGGCCCTCACCACGACCGGACACCCGGCAGGAGCGCTGTCGCTCCTCGCGCCGGCCCGGGCCCTCGGCGACCAGTCGGGCCTCGGCGCTGCCGGCCGGGCCGCCAACATGTCGGGTGCCTTCCGCGCCGTCCGTCCGCTGCCGCCGGGGCTCGTCGTCGTCGTGGTCGACGACGTGATGACCACCGGCGCCAGTGTCGTCGAGGCAACAAGGGCGCTCGCGGCGGCGGGGGCGCTCGTCCACGGCGCCGCCGCTGTCGCGGCAACCACCCGTTGGAGTGGTCGAGGATCCTGGCGAACCCCTGTCCACTAGCGGCACGGAGGGCTACCGTCCGAGCTGAGCTTGCCGTCCTACCGCCTCACAGAGGGAGAACGCGTGGACATCGTCGTCAAGGGCCGGAACGTCGAGGTCCCGGATCACTTCCGGGCGCATGTCGCGGAGAAGCTCATCCCCTCCGAACGCCTCGACGCACGAGTGATCCGGATAGACGTCGAGCTCGCGCACGAACGCAATCCGCGTCAGTCGGCGCTGTGCCAGCGGGTCGAGATCACCTGCGCGAGCAAGGGCCCGGTCATCCGGGCGGAGGCTTGTGCTGCCGACTTCTACGCCGCTCTCGACGCGGCCGTCCTCAAGCTCGAAGCCAGGCTGCGCAAAGCGCACGACCGCCGCCGGGTGCACCACGGCAGCAAGAACCCCCCCTCGGTCGCCGAGGCGACGGCCGCCCTGCCGGCGGACCTCGACACGCGGGTCGGCGTCAACGGGCACGCGGCAGAGTCGGCGTACGAGAGCGTCGCCCTGCTGGACCGGCCCGACGACGAGGCCGACGACACGGGGACGTTGATCGTGCGGGACAAGACGCACGCCGCCACCCCGATGACGACTCCGCAGGCGCTCCACGAGATGGAGCTCGTGGGACACGACTTCTTCCTGTTCAACGATGCCGACTCCGGGCTGCCGAGCGTGGTCTACCGCCGGCACGGGTACGACTACGGCGTCATCCGGCTGGCGACGGGCTGATCCGGTTCCGCGTGGCGATTGGCTGTCGTCGTACGCCCGACGTGCCATGATCTGCGCGTAACGCGCCTCTCCCAGCCGACCCAGGAGGTCGACGTGACCGACGAGCCCCAGGCGGTGCCGCCCGCCCCGGCTCCCGGCTCCCTGTCGGTTGAGCCGATCCGGGTGCTCGTCGTCGACGACCACGCGCTGTTCCGGCGGGGCCTGCAGATGGTGCTCGAGCAGGAGCCAGACATCGAGGTCGTCGGCGAGGCGAGCGACGGCAGCGAGGCGGTTCAGAAGGCCTCTGACACGCTGCCCGACATCGTCCTGATGGACGTCCGGATGCCCAAGCGCGGCGGCATCGACGCCTGCACGGCGATCCACGACGCTGTCCCGTCGACGAAGATCATCATGCTGACGATCTCCGACGAAGAGGCCGATCTGTACGACGCCATCAAGGCCGGCGCCATGGGCTACCTGCTCAAGGAGATCTCCATCGAGGAGGTCGCGAGCGCCATCCGCGCCGTTCACGGCGGCCAGTCGCTGATCAGCCCGTCGATGGCGAGCAAGCTGCTGACCGAGTTCGCGTCGATGATCAAGCGCACCGACGACCGCCAGCAGGTGCCGACCCCGCGGCTCACCGACCGCGAGATGGAGGTCCTCAAGCTGGTCGCGAAGGGCCTCAACAACCGCGACATCGCCAAGCAGCTGTTCATCAGCGAGAACACCGTCAAGAACCACATCCGCAACATCCTGGAGAAGCTCCAGCTGCACTCGCGGATGGAGGCGGTTGTCTACGCCGTCCGCGAGAAGCTGCTCGAGATCACCTAGTCGAGCGGGATCTCGGCCCCGGTACGGCACACCACGTCGTCCTGCGTCCGCAGAGCTGCGCCCCGGCGCCGGCCGAGGTTGAACGAGGTCCAGGGCTCGTCATGGCCGAACACGTGCAGCGCGCACGACCGCTGGGGCTCCGGCAGGGTGTTGATCTGGGCGGCCGCGTCGGCGGACAGGCTCGCGACATAGGCGAGGTCGGCCTTTGGGCCGCGGTCGAGGGCTGATGCGGCGATCCGCGCGTCGGGATTGATCGCGCTGAGGACGAGCAGACCGACGCCGGCGCTCATCACGACCGTGTGCGGGACCCATCGACCTGGTCGTACGCCGGCGACGAGCACCACGACGAGCACGACGCCGAGCCAGCACGAGAACGCCGTTGCGGTCAGCCGCAACCGGCTCAAGCCGTAGGCGTCGACGTACAGGTGGAGTCGCCACAGCGCGGAGGCGTCGACCACGAAGGCGAGTGCGCACAGCACGGCCAGCGCTGGTCTGGCCGCCCGCGGTGCCCACCGGACCGCAGCGGCGACGACGCCGAGCACGAGCGCGGTCACCGCGACGAGCTGGCCGAAGCCCTCGCGGGCGTACGAGGAGTAGGTAAGGCCGGCCTCGCGCAGGACGTGCTCGTCGCCGCCGAAGAGGACCGTGGCCTGGACCGCGAGGAACAACGCGAGCAGCCCGTTGAGCACGCCGAGCGGAAGCAGCCACTCCGCCGATCCGCGCAGGCGCCGGGTCGGTGCGCCGAGAACCGGCTCGGGGCGCGGGGACAGCAGGACGAACAGACCACCCGCCACCCCGACCGCCGCGACGCCCGCGACGAAGACCCGGACCGGCAGCAGGCCCGGATCGGGCAGGGCCGGGACGATGTGCTCGAGCACGGTGGCGAAGGCCGCGTCGGCCGAGACCAGCAGCGGGACGAAGACGACAAGCAGCAGTGCGGTGATGACGGCACCGCGCGCCGCCGGCCCCGTGACCGGTCGGGCGAACGGCACCTGCCGGAGGCCGCGCAGGAACCACGCGGTGGTCCTGGGCAGCACCAGACCGACCTCGACCAGTCCGCGCATCACACCGGGCCAGTCGCGCGCCCGCGTCAGGGCGAGCGAGCCGCCCCCGATCGCCATCGCCAGGTCCAGTGCGACCAGCCAGTCCGCCGCGCGGATCGCGGTCACGGTCAGCAGCAGCAGCGCCACGACGGCGTGCACCACGCGCCAGCCCCGGATCGGCACCGGTGACAGCCACCACAGCAGCGCCGCCGCGGCGTACCCCAGCAGCACGAGCCCGAGGCCGGGTGGCCCGTTCGGGATGACGAACCCTGAAGCGGCGCCGAGCCCGGCGGCGATCGTGATGACCGGCCGGGGAGCAGCGCCGACCGACGTAGGAGCAGCGGCGGCAACGGCAGTCATGCGGTGCTCCTGGGGAGGTCGACGACGAGGGCGCAGCCGGTCGGGGTGTCGGCGACGTGCACGGATCCCCCGTGCAGGTCCACCAGCCACCGGGTGATCGACAGCCCGAGTCCGCTGCCGCCGTCGGCGGCAGCGCGGGCGGTGTCGGTGCGGGTGAACCGCTCGAAGACCCGTTCGCGTTCTGCGGCTGCGATGCCGGGGCCTTCGTCGCTGACGGTCAGCCGTACGCCGGAGCCGGCCGACTGCGCGCTGACGACGACCCGGCCGCCTGCCGGCGAGTGCCGGATCGCGTTGTCGAGCAGGTTGGCCAGCACCTGGTGCAGGCGCTCGGGATCGGCGTCGACCGCGAGCTCGGCCGGCACCGACGCCACCATCGTGATGGCGTCCGGCGCCTGCACCCGGGCCTCGCGAAGCACCCCGTCGACGAACCCGGCGAGCGCGACGTGCTCGCGGTGCAGCGGCAGCTGTCCGGCCTCGAGCCGCGACAGGTCCAGCAGCTGTGCCACGAGCCGGCCGAGCCGGCGGGTCTGCGCGACCGCCGACTCGAGCGTCTCCGGGTCGGGAGTCGCGACGCCGTCCGCAAGGTTCTCGAGCAGGGCCTGCAGCGCGGTCAGTGGCGTGCGCAGCTCGTGGCTGACATCGGCCACCAGCTGCCGGCGCTGCGCGTCGACTGCTGCCAGGTCGTCGGCCATCCGGTTGAACGCGACGGCGAGCGCGCCGACCTCGTCACGCGAGGTCGCCGTGACGCGGCGCCCGTAGTCACCGCCCGACATCGCCGTCGCGGCGGCAGCCATCTCGCGCAGTGGCGACACCATGCCGCGGGCCAGCACCTGCACGATCGCGAGCGACAGCAGCAAGCCGAGCGGCAGCGTGTAGCGCGGACGCAGCCCCGACTTGATGCCGATGACGACCGCGACGAGCGTGACCGACAACGACAGCACTACGGCGAGTCCGAGCTTCATCTTGATGCTGCCGACCCGGTCGAGCGGCCGGATCACGACGCGCCGCCGACTGCGTACCCGACACCGTGCACGGTGCGAACGACGTCATCGCCGAGCTTGCGGCGCAAGGCCGCGATGTGGCTGTCGACGGTGCGCGTCGTGCCCCCGGCACCGTTCCACGACCAGACATCAGCCAGGAGCTGCTCGCGGCTGAGGACCGCGCCCGGGCGCACTGCCAGTCGCACGAGCAGGTCGAACTCCGTCGGCGTGAGGTGCACCTCGGTGCCGGCTCGCCGGGCGCGTCGACTGATCCGGTCGAGCTCGACATCACCGATGCGGGTGAGCTCCGGGGGGCCCGACGACCGGGCGCCGCGGCGGAGCAGCGCAGCGACGCGTGCCGACAGCTCGCGCGGGCTGAAGGGCTTCGTGACGTAGTCGTCGGCGCCGAGGCGCAGTCCGACGACGACGTCGGTCTCCTGGTCGCGCGCGGTCAGCATCAGGACGAGCACCGGCCGCTCAGCCTGCACGCGTCGGCACACCTCGTAGCCGTCGAGGCCCGGCAGCATCAGGTCGAGGATCAGCAGGTCAGGCTCGACCTGGCGGCACAGCTCGACGCCGGAGGGCCCATCCGCGGCGACGGACACCTCGTAGCCGTCGGCACGCAACCGGTCGGCAACGGCGGCAGCGATGGTCGGCTCGTCCTCGACGACCACGATCCGCTGTGCCACGTCGCCGAGGCTAGGGGCGCCGCGTGCAGAAGCCGCGCAGCAGATGTGCGGGTTCTGTGGAGGCCGAAGTGTCGCGCTCGCCCCCGTCCCGCTCGCCTACCGGACCCGCGAGAACACCACCATGTCGCGCGCCTCGCCCGTGCGGTCGGGCCGCGCCCGTCGCAGCACGCCCTCGCGGGCGAAGCCACCCCGCTCGGCGGCCCGCTGCGACGGCAGGTTGTCCACGTCGGCGAGGAGCTCGACGCGGTTCAGCCCGAGGACGTCCAGACCCCAGCGCGCGTGCAGCGCGGCGGCGCGCCCGGCCACGCCACGACCGCGTGCCCACGGCACCGTCCAGTAGCTCACCTCGCCGAGGCGCCAGTGACGCACCGGCAGCTTCAGCCAGACCGCGCCGAGAAGCTCGCCGGTCTCTGCGTCGGTGACCGCGACGTTGGCCGATCGGCCCTCGGCCCAGTCCAATGGCACGCTGAGCTCGAGGAACAGGATTGCGTGCTCGGTCGTGAACGGCATCGGGAAAGGGAAGAAGCGCTCGATGAGCGGGTCGTTGATCGACCGCGTGACTGCCTCCGCGTCGTCAGGCAGCCAGGTCCGCAGCGTGACGACACCATCGGTCAACGGCTCGTACGCCGGCAGTCGCCGGGTGTCGATCTCGGGGTCGTCCGGGAGCCTGGCCCCGACCCAGGCCTCCGAGCGCCGGCCGCCGGGCACGGGGAGCCCGGCGCGCAGCGTCCCCTCGATCGTGAACCCTGCCTTCTCCGCGACCCGCCGCGACGCCCAGTTGCCGACCCGCGCGTACCACTCGATGCGGGTCGCTCCGAGGTCGTTGAAGCCCCACCGGCACACGGCCGCCAGGCCTGGGTCGTCACGCCGCGACCGCGTCCGGTCGGTGCGGCCCAGTACCCCACGTCGAAGCTCTGATGGGCCGGGCTCGGCCGCAGTGCCACGTTGGCCAGCACCTCGCTGGTGTCCCGATCGGTGACCGCGAAGGCGTATGCGGTGCCCGCCATCCAGGCCGCGGGCGCCAGCTCCTCCACGTACTGCCTGGCGCTGGCCGCCGTGTAGGGCGACGGCAGCCCGCTCGTCCACGCCTGCACGAGCGGATCGCTGCACGCGGCCAGAACCGCCGGGGCGTCGCTCGGCCGCCAGGGCCGCAGCAGCAGCCGCGCTGACCGGATCTCGACGGGCCCCACCCCCGCATCCTGCCCGTCCGCCCCCGACCGGATGGCACCTCCTCGTCCGCGGGCGCGTTGGGAGCGTGTACCGGCCTAGAGTGGCCAGCGATTCATCCGAGGTAGAGGGAGTACGCGTGGTCCTGCAGAAGCTGCTCCGAGCCGGCGAGGGCAAGATCGTGCGACGGCTGCGGTCGATCGCGGACGCCGTCAACGCCGTCGAGGACGACATCAAGGCGCTCTCCGACGCGGAACTGCGGGCCGAGACCGACGTGTTCAAGAAGCGGCTGGCCGACGGCGAGACGATCGACGACCTCATGGTCGAGGCCTTCGCGGTCGGCCGCGAGGCGGCCCGTCGGACCCTCGGGCAGCGGCACTTCGACGTCCAGGTGATGGGCGGCGCCGCGCTGCACATGGGCAACATCAGCGAGATGCGCACCGGCGAGGGCAAGACGCTGACCTGCACCCTGCCGGCGTACCTCAACGCTCTTGAAGGCAAGGGCGTCCACGTCGTCACCGTCAACGACTACCTCGCCCGCCGCGACGCCGAGTGGATGGGCCGGGTGCACCGCTTCCTGGGCCTGTCCGTCGGGGTGATCCTGGCCAACGAGTCACCCGAGCAGCGGCGGCCGTCGTACGCCTGCGACATCACCTACGGGACCAACAACGAGTTCGGCTTCGACTACCTGCGCGACAACATGGCGTGGTCCAACGCCGAGCTGGTTCAGCGCGGCCACCACTACGCGATCGTGGACGAGGTCGACTCGATCCTCATCGACGAGGCCCGCACGCCCCTCATCATCAGCGGCCCGGCCGACCAGGCGACGAAGTGGTACCAGGAGTTCGCCCGCATCGCGCCCAAGCTCATCGAGGGCATCGACTACGAGCTCGATGAGAAGAAGCGCACCATCGGCATCCTCGAGAGCGGCGTGGAGAAGGTCGAGGACCAGCTCGGCATCGACAACCTCTACGAGGCCGTCAACACGCCGCTCGTCGGCTACCTCAACAACGCACTCAAGGCCAAGGAGCTCTACAAGAAGGACAAGGAGTACGTCGTCCAGGGCGGCGAGGTCCTCATCGTGGACGAGTTCACCGGCCGCATCCTCGCCGGCCGTCGCTACAACGAGGGCATGCACCAGGCCATCGAGGCCAAGGAAGGCGTGCAGATCAAGGACGAGAACCAGACCCTCGCCACGATCACGCTGCAGAACTACTTCCGCCTCTACGACAAGCTCGGCGGGATGACCGGTACGGCGATGACCGAGGCGGCGGAGTTCAGCCAGACCTACAAGCTCGGCGTCGTCGAGATCCCCACCAACAAGGACCCGCGTCGCTTGGACGAGCCCGACATGGTCTACAAGACCGAGCAGGCGAAGTACGACGCGGTCGTCGAGGACATCGCCGAGAAGCACGAGGCCGGCCAGCCGGTGCTCGTCGGCACGGTGTCGGTCGAGAAGTCCGAGCTGCTGTCCAACCTGCTGCGCCGACGCGGCATCCCGCACGAGGTCCTCAACGCCAAGCACCACGACCGCGAGGCGCAGATCGTCGCCCAGGCCGGCCGCAAGGGCGCCGTCACGGTGGCGACGAACATGGCCGGCCGCGGCACCGACATCATGCTCGGCGGCAACCCCGAGTTCATCGCGGCGGCCGAGCTCCGCCAGCGCGGGCTGTCGCCGGTCGACACCCCGGAGGACTACGAGGCCGCCTGGCCGGAGGCGCTCGAGCGCGCATCGGTGTCGGTGAAGGTCGAGCACGAGGAGGTCGTCGAGGCCGGTGGCCTCTACGTCCTCGGCACCGAACGGCATGAGTCACGCCGCATCGACAACCAGCTGCGCGGCCGCTCCGGCCGGCAGGGCGACCCGGGGCTGTCGCGCTTCTACCTCTCGCTCGGCGACGACCTGATGCGGTTGTTCAACGCCACGGCCGTCGAGTCGATCATGGACCGCCTCAACATCCCCGAGGACGTCCCCATCGAGTCGAAGATGGTCTCGCGCGCGATCCGCAGCGCGCAGACCCAGGTCGAGCAGCAGAACTTCGAGATCCGCAAGAACGTCCTGAAGTACGACGACGTGCTCAACCGCCAGCGCACCGTCATCTACGACGAGCGGCGCAAGGTCCTCGAGGGCGCCGACCTGCACGAGCAGATCCGCAACATGCTCGATGACGTCATCGAGGGCTACGTCACAGCGGCCACGGCCGAGGGCTACCCCGAGGACTGGGACCTCGACCAGCTCTGGACCGCGCTCAAAACCCTGTACCCGGTGGGCATCCCGCTCGAGGAGGTCGAGGAGGACCGCTCCGTGCTGTCGACCGAGTTCCTCATCGAGGAGGTGAAGGCCGACGCGCAGGGGGCTTACGACCGGCGCGAGGCGCAGCTCGGGACGGGCGCCAACGACGAGCCGGTCATGCGCGAGCTCGAGCGGCGGGTGCTGCTGTCGGTGCTGGATCGCAAGTGGCGCGAGCACCTCTACGAGATGGACTACCTGCAGGAGGGCATCGGCCTGCGTGCGATGGGTCAGCGCGATCCGCTGGTGGAGTACCAGCGCGAGGGCTTCGACCTGTTCGGCTCGATGATGGAGGCGATCAAGGAGGAGTCGGTCGGCTTCTTGTTCAACGTCGAGGTCCAGGTCGAGGAGGCGCCCCAACCTCCGCAGCTCGACCTCAACGCGCTCGTCGCGACCGGCCCGGGTGAGAACCCGGGCGAGGTCGTCGCGGAGCCCTTCGTGCCGGCCGCGCCGATCCACGAGGCGGGGGGCGTCGAGTCGGCGTTCGGCAGCGTGCCGCATGCCCCGCCGCAGCCGGCCGTGCAGCCGATCGGCGTGGGCGGCGAGCCGGTGCCGTCGGAGGCACCTGCCGCGTTCGTCGAGGAGCAGTCGCTCGACGTCGAACGACAGGGCGGTACGACGCCGCCGAGCGCTCCCGCTGCTCCGGCCGGTGGCGTCCTCCCGGAGGCCTTCGGTCGACCGGACCGTCCGCAGAACCTGCAGTACTCCGCACCGACGGTGGATGGCTCGGGCGTGCACCAGTCGACCGGGCCGATGTCGGCGACCGCCGTGGGCCAGAGCAAGCCCGCTGGTCAGGCCAGTGGCAGCGAGCAGTCACGCAACTCGCCCTGCCACTGCGGGTCCGGCAAGAAGTACAAGCGCTGCCACGGAGACCCCCGCAACACCTGATCAGGCGCCGACGAGCTCCGTGCACCGCCAGGCGCCCTGGATGCCCTCGAGCCGAAGGGCAACGGCGGCGTAGCGGCCGTCGCGGCGGACGGTCGCGGACACCTCGGCGATGCCCTCCGGCCGCTGCTGCACGTGGACGCTGCGCACTGCCCGGCCGTCCGGCCGCGTACCCGCCGCGCGCGGGCGCGTGGTGAGCACCCGCTCGAGGGCGTCGTAGACCTCCAGGCTGGTGTCGCGCTGCAGCTGACCGAGCGGCCGCACGCCGGCGAGCACCTCGAGCAGCCGCTGCACCAGCGCGTGCGCGAACGGCTGGGCGGCCGGGAGATCGGCCGCCGGCGTACGGCTCGGGGTGGACCAGTCGTCGTCACCGAGCGGCGGGACGACCCGGAGGGGGCGGGGCCCGATCGACCGCGCCCGAAGCGGGAGCGGCTGGCCACCCGGCCGCTCGTCGTCGTACGGCGGCTCGCTGCACGGGGCCGGCAGCAGGCGCAGCCCCGGGACCGGCTCGGGGGCCGCTGACAGGGGCAGCTCGATCGATGCGGCGGACATGGGTGGCTCCTCGTGGGATCAGTGCTGTGCGGGCGGGGTGAGGGAGAGACCGGGGTGGATCAGGTCGGGGTCGGAGCCGATGGCGCCGCGGTTGGCGGACCACCACGAGGGCCAGGCCTGGGCGATCTGGGCGGTGGACGCGTCGGCGGCCAGGTGGTGGGCGGCGATCCGCCAGAGCGAGTCGCCGGGCTCGACGACGACTGCGGTCGGGTTGGCCACGGTCGGGGTGGCCACGGTCGGGTGCGTCACGGCCGGGTGCGCGGACGCCGGGTTCCAGTCCAGGGTGGGCGCGGTCGGCCGGGGGCCCGCCGGCGGCGTCGGCCAGTTGAGCGACGCGGCCGCCGCCGCCGGGGCGGGCGGGACATGCGTGCCGGCGGACGCGGGAGCTGCGCCGAGAGCCCCGACCGCCACGGTCAGGCCGAGAGCGACCTCGACGAACCGGCGTACGCCGGCCGGCGCGATCCGGCGGGTCAGCCCGCCCGCGACCTGACCGGCGAGGCCGGGCAGCCGGCTGCCCTCCGTCGCCAGCGCGACGAGCAGCAGCCAGACCAGCAAGCTCCAGGCCCCGAGCGAGACCAGAGCGAGCAGCGGGGCGAGCGGGGCGGGGGTGGCGGTCGCCGTGGCGAGCGTGCGGACCGCGGCGGCCGGTCCGGGCGCGGTGGCCAGCAGGGCGGCGCCGAGGACGGCTGTCGCCAGCGCCGATGCTCGGCTCATCGCTTCCTCCTGAATACTTGCATTTGCCTTCGTTTACATTCATACAGTGTCAATTGTGTTCGGTCAAGACCGGTTGACGTTCGATGGTGAGCCGGGCAGGCTGCCGCCATGCGATGGGAGGCGCTGTTCGGCGATCTGGAGGCCCAGGCCGAGGCACTGGCCGCCGCCGAGCTGCACGCGGAGGTCGCCGACCGCACCCGCCGGGAGCAGGGGCTGCTCCGGCTCGTCGACCGGCTGCGCGAGGCCGAGGGGCATCCCCTGGCGGTGACCGTCGCCGGGGCCGGCGTCGTTCACGGTCGGCTCCTCGACGCCGGCACGGACTGGCTGCTGCTCGCGGAGACGGGGGCGCGCGAGCTGCTCGTCCCGTTGGCGTCGGTGCTCGGCGTCACCGGGATCGGAGTCAGAACCGCCGTGCCCGGCAGCGAGGGCGAGGTCGGTCGACGTCTCGACCTGCGCTGGGCGCTACGCGGCCTGGCCCGCGACCGCGCCGGCGTCGCGGTCGTGCTGCGCGACGGCTCGACGGTCAGTGGCACCCTCGATCGCGTCGGCGCCGATCACGTCGACCTCGCCGAGCACCCGCCCGGCGAGGCGCGTCGCGCCGTCGCGGTCCGCCAGGTGCGGGTCGTGCCGCTCGACGCGATCGCCCTGCTGCGCAGCAGCTAGCGCGTCACTCGTCGGCGGTGTCGCCCTCGCGCACGGGGTGCGCCGACACGAACGCCTTCGTCTCCTCGTAGCAGCGGGCGATGTAGTCCTCGAGCGCCTGCCGCTCCACCCGCCACTGGCCGCGGCCGCCGATCTTGATGGCGGGCAGCTCGCCGGTGCGGACGAGGGCGTAGGTCTGCGACGCGGAGATGTTGAGGATCTCGGCGACGTCCGCCAGCTGGAGGAACCGCTCGCTTGCCATGCGGCGAGTCTGGCATCTGCCCGCACAGCAGGTCGGCGTCATCCACAGGCTGTCGCACGCCGTACCGACGTACGCCAGGATGTGCCGCGTGACCGACGCGCCCGCCTCACCTCGCGCCAACCGGCTGGCGACGCCGGGGTGGCTGGACACCCGCCTCGTGCTCGGTGTGCTGCTGGTGCTGACCAGCGTCGTCGTCGGCGCGCGGGTCCTGTCCTCGGCCGATCGCTCGCAGACGGTGTGGGCGACCACGCGCGACCTCGCACCCGGCACCCAGCTCGCCGACGGCGACCTCACCCGGATGCGGGTCCGGCTGTTCGGGCACTCGGAGAACTACGTGCGCGGCACCGGGCCGGCGCCGACCGGCTACTTCCTTCGCCGCGGCGTCGGTGCCGGTGAGCTGCTCCCGTTCAACGCGTTGAGCAAGCCCGGTGCCGACCTGTCGTACCGCTTCATCACGGTGCCGGTGTCGCGCGGTCACCTTCCGCCGACGTTGCGCCATGGCGTGCAGGTCGACGTCTACGTCACGCCGGAGTCCAAGGCGGGTTCGACGACGACATCGGCCGGCGAGCCGCGGCTGGTCCTGCACAACGTCACGGTCGACCAGCGTCGCCAGAGCGGCGGCTTCTCGGCGTCGAACGACGACGAGCCGGTGGTGCTCAAGGTGCGGCCCGGCGACGTGACGCTGCTGCTCGCCGCGATGGCTGAGGGACGCATCGACCTGATCGGGGTCCCGCCGAAGCAGGAGACCGAGACCCCGGGGACCAGCTGATGGCCGTGCCCGTCCTGACGGCCGTCTCCGACGCGGTCTGGGAGTCGCGGCTCGTCGCGGCTCTCGAACGTGGCGACCACGGCGTCAGCGTCGTACGACGGTGCGTCGACGTCGCCGACCTGCTCGCAACGGCCGCGACCGGGCAGGCTCGCGCCGTTCTGCTCTCGGCTGATCTGCGTCGACTGGACCGCGACGCGCTGACCCGGCTGGCCGTTGCGGGGGTCGCCGTCGTCGGTCTCGTGACGCCGGGCGACGAGGAGGCCGAGCGACGGCTCCGCCAGCTCGGCGTGACGCAGGTGCTGCCGGCGGATGCGACGCCCGAGGCCATCAGTGCCGCCGTTCTGGAGACGGTCGAACGTGGGGCGGCCGCAACGCCGGGTGAGCTGGCGTCTGTCGCCGAGCCGAGGTCGGCGCTGCCCGACCTGCCGACGCCTACGCCGGTGTCGGCGCCCGATGTCGGCGTCGGCACCGGCCGCGTCATCGCGGTCTGGGGCCCGACCGGAGCGCCCGGCCGCACAACCGTCGCGCTCGGTGTCGCGAGCGAGATCGCTGCGCTCGGTCGCTCGACGCTGCTCGTCGACGGCGATGTGTACGGCGGGGTGGCGGCGCAGCTGCTCGGCGTGCTGGACGAGGCGCCCGGGCTGGCCGCCGGCGCGCGGCTCGCCAACAACGGCCAGCTCGATCTGCCCGGGCTTGCCCAGTTGGCTCGGTCGATCACGCCGACGTTGCGCCTGCTGTCGGGCATCTCGCGGGCCGACCGCTGGCCCGAGCTCCGACCGGCTGCGATCGAGGCCGTCCTCGCACTCACGCGGTCGCTGGCGGCGGTCACCGTCGTCGACTGCGCGTTCTGCCTCGAGCAGGACGAGGAGCTCGCGTTCGACACCGCGGCGCCGCGGCGCAACGGGGCGACGCTGACCTTCCTGGAGACGGCCGACACGGTGGTGGCCGTCGGGTCGGCCGACCCGGTCGGGCTGCAGCGACTCGTCCGCGGCCTCGGCGAGCTGAAGGAGGCCGTGCCCGGCCTGGAGCCGGTCGTCGTCATCAACCGGTTCCGGTCCAGTGGCGTGCCGGGTGATGCGGAGCGGGAGATCCGGGCCGCGCTGCAGCGCTACGCCGGCGTCGAGGGGATCGTGCTGCTCCCGCTCGACGTCAGCGCTGTCGACGGCGCGGTCGCCGCCGGCCGGACGCTCACGGAGTCCGTCCCGTCATCGTCGCTGCGGCTCGCGCTGGCGGAGCTCGCCGCCGGTCTCGTGGGGGCGCAGAAACCGGTACGCCGGCGACGTCTCGGCGGCCTGGCCCGCGCGCGCTGAGCTGCCCTCGGTCAGGTCCGCTGCAGGTACTTGCCGAGCTCCTGTCGGGCGACCGTGCGCACGTGCACCTCGTCCGGCCCGTCGGCGAGGCGCAACGTGCGCATGCCGGCGTACATCTGTGCGAGCGGGAAGTCGTCACTGACACCGGCGCCGCCGTGCACCTGGATGGCCCGGTCGATGACGCGGAGCGCGATGCGCGGGGCAATCACCTTGATGGCGGCGATCTCGGTGCGCGCCCCGCGGGCCCCGACGTTGTCGATCATCCAGGCTGCCTTGAGGGTGAGCAGCCGGGCCTGCTCGATCTCCATCCGCGACTCGGCGATCTGCTCCTGCACGACGCCCTGCCGCGCCAGTTCCTTGCCGAACGCGACGCGCGACGCCGCGCGCTTGCACATCAGCTCCAGTGCGCGCTCGGCGATGCCGAGCGAGCGCATGCAGTGGTGGATGCGGCCCGGACCGAGCCGGGCCTGGGCGATCATGAAGCCGTCGCCCTCGTTCGCGATGAGGTTGCTCACCGGCACGCGCACGTCGGTGAAGTGCACCTCGCAGTGACCGTGCTGGTCCTGGTAGCCGAAGACCGGCAGCGCGCGGATCACCTTCACGCCGGAGGTGTCCATCGGCACGAGGATCATCGACTGCTGGCGGTGGACCGACTCGTTGAAGTCCGTCTTGCCCATGACGATGAGGATCTTGCAACGCGGATCCGCGGCGCCCGACGTCCACCACTTCTTGCCGTTGATGACGTACTCGTCACCATCGCGGACGATCGACGTCGAGATGTTGGTCGCGTCCGACGACGCGACGTCCGGTTCGGTCATCGCGAACGCGGAGCGGATCTCGCCCTCGAGGAGAGGCTGGAGCCACTGCGCCTTCTGCTCCGGGGTGCCGAACATGTGCAGCGCCTCCATGTTGCCGGTGTCCGGCGCCGCGCAGTTGATGACCTCCGGTGCCATCGGCATCGAGCGGCCGGTGATCTCGGCGACCTGGGCGTACTCGACGTTGGTCAGCCCGGAGATGTCCGGCAGGAACAGGTTCCACAGGCCGCGCTCGCGCGCTTCCACCTTCAGCTTCTCGACGATGGGAGGCAGGGCGTGGTCGCCGTAGCCCTGCGCGCGCCGGAACTCGGCGTACTCAGCCTCCGCCGGCTGGATGCGCGTCTCGAGGAAGTCCGTCATCCGCGCGACGTAGTCCTGGGCCTTGGGGGAGGGTGTGAAGTCCACGGGGAGCCTTCCGGGAGACGCGCGGTCGGGCCTGCAGTCTGCCGCACGGCAGTGGCCGTAGGTTTTTGTGCCGTGAGCATCCCGCACGGTGACCTCGCGCCGCTGCGCAAGCACCGGCGCTACGGCCGCCACCGGAGCCGCTGGCCGCTCGTGGTGGCCGTGCTCCTCGTGGGCGCAATCGCGGGGGGCACCTACGTCGTCCAGCAGCGGGCCGACGAGGGCGGGCCGGCTGCGGCCCCGGCAACCTGCAAGTCCGGGTCGCCCACCGCTGCGCCGCCCCGGGCGGCTCCCGCGAAGGTGGTCGCCGGGCGCCTGCCGGCGCCGGGCCAGGTCTCGCTGCGACTGCTCAACGGCACGGGGCGCGACCGGCTGGCGCGGGCCGTTGCCGACGAGCTGGCCCGCCGCGGCTTCCGAGTCACCCAAACCGGCAATGCGCCTCGCCCGCTCGTGGGGGCGTCCCGCGTCTACTACGGGCCGGGAGCGCGTCCCGCCGCGCTGTCCGTGAGCGCGCACGTGCTCGGCGCGTCCGTCGTACCTGTTCCAAGCGCGGGTCGCGGCGCCGTGGACGTCGTGCTGGGCTCGACCTTCGTCCGGCTGCGTACGGCGGCCGAGACGTCCGCCTACGCACGCCGACTGACCACGACGGGCGTCCCCGCGGCGCAGCCCGCGGCCGAGCCGACAGCGAGCCCGGCATGCCGGTGATGGAGGCGCTCGTCGTCGACTACGGCGGCGTGCTCACCAACTCCCTCGCCGAGACGATGGGCGCCTGGTTCGCCGACGAGGGCATCGACGGCGACGTGTTCGGCCGCGCGATGCGCGTCCTAATGGGACCGCAGGGCGAACGCGAGGCCGCGGCCAACCCCGTGCATGCGCTCGAGCGCGGCGAGATCGAGATCCCGCACTTCGAGGAGCGGCTCGCCGAGCACCTGCTGTCGACGACCGGCGAGCCGGTCCGGGCGGAGGGGCTGCTGACCCGCATGTTCGCCGGGTTCGAGCGCGCCGAGGACATGGTCGGTGTCGTCCGCCGGGTCCGTGAGGCCGGCCTCAAGACAGCTCTCCTGTCCAACAGCTGGGGGCTGAACTACCCGCGGGAGGGCTGGGAGGAGCTCTTCGACGTCACGGTCATCTCGGGGGAGGTCGGCCTGCGCAAGCCCGAGCCGGAGATCTACGAGC
This sequence comes from Actinomycetota bacterium, assembly GCA_033851845.1. Lineage (GTDB taxonomy): Bacteria > Actinomycetota > Actinomycetes > Mycobacteriales > SCTD01 > RYN-124. The sequence goes on along the minus strand of JAWWOH010000102.1, from coordinate 52,904 downwards.
TTTGCGCCCGGCAGCTGGGTGTGCCGCCGAGCGCCTGCGTCTTCGTCGACGACCTGGCCCCGAACGTCAAGGGCGCGGCCGCGGTGGGCATGGTCGGCGTCCTTCACCGGACGTACGACGAGACGGTCGCCGAGCTCGAGGCGCTGCTGAAGATCCCGCTGACCTCATAATGGCCGTATGACGGATCGACTCAGCCCGCTCGACGTGTCCTTCCTCTACATGGAGACCCCGACCACCGCGATGCACGTCGGCGGGGTCGCGATCTTCGAGCCGCCGAAGGAGGGCCTCGACTACGACCGGCTGGTCGAGCTGATCTCTCGGCGGATCGCGCTGGTGCCGCGCTACCGGCAGAAGGTCCGGTTCATTCCGGGCCGGCTGGCCAACCCGGTGTGGGTGGACGACGAGGACTTCGACGTCACGTATCACGTACGGCGCAGCGCCCTGCCCAAGCCGGGCAGCGACGACCAGCTGCGCGAGCTCGTCGGCCGGCTGCAGAGCCGGCAGCTCGACCGCAACCGACCGCTGTGGGAGATCTACCTCGTCGAGGGACTCGAGGGCGGTCGCGTCGCCGTGGTCACCAAGACCCACCACGCGATGGTCGACGGCGTCTCTGCCGTCGACATCGGCACGGTGATGCTCGACCTCACGCCGACCCCGCGTGACGTACCCGACGACGACTGGACGCCGAAGAAGGAGCCGGGTGCCGCGTCGCTCATGGTCGGCGCCGTGACCGACTACGTGAAGCGACCGGCGCAGGCGCTGGACACCGCGCGTGGTGCCGTCGTCGACGCGCGGGCGACCGTCGGCAAGATCGCCGCCGTCACCAGCGGCATCTTGCAGTCGACGAAGACGATGGTTCGCGCGGCGCCGAGCTCGCCACTCAACGTCGACATCGGTGAGCAGCGCCGGTTCGGGATGGCGAAGAGCGAGCTCGACGACTACAAGCGCGTCCGCAAGGCCCACGGCGGCACCGTCAACGACGTCGTGCTCGCCACGGTCGCCGGGGCGCTTCGCACCTGGCTACTGACCCGCGGTGAGTCCGTGACGCCGACGACGACGATCCGCGCGATGGTGCCGGTCTCGGTGCGGGCCGAGGGCGAGACCGGCGGCAACCGCGTGTCGTCGTACTTCGTCGACCTTCCCGTCGGTGAGGGCAACGCGGTGATGCGACTGCACCAGGTGTCGTTCGCGATGCGCGCCCACAAGGAGTCCGGTCAGTCCGTCGGCGCCGACGCACTCGTGCAGCTGACGGGATTCGCACCGCCGACCATTCACGCGCTCGCCGCGCGGCTCGGCAGCGACTTCAGCAAGCGGCTGTTCAACGTCGTGGTCACCAACGTGCCCGGCCCGCAGTTCCCGTTGTACGCGGCCGGCGCCCGCATGCTCGAGATGTACCCCGTCGTGCCGCTGAGCAAGGGCCAGGCCGTTTCCATCGGGCTGACGTCGTACGACGGCGGTGTCTACTACGGGCTGAACGCCGACCGTGACGCGATGCCGGACATCGACGTCCTCGCCGGCTGCATCGAGGAGTCATTGGCCGAGCTGGTGGGCACGGTGTCCTAGTGACGCGACGCGGGTTGGTCCTCGGTGCTGGTGGCGTGCTCGGGGCTGCCTGGACGATCGGCGCGCTCGCGGCGGTCGAGGAGGAGTACGGCTGGGACCCGCGCGAGGCTGAGGTGCTCATCGGCACTTCGGCTGGGTCCGTGCTCGCGGCGTTCCTCGGCTGCGGCGTCGGGGTCGACCAGCTGCTCAACCACCAGCGCGGCATCCGGGCGGAGGGTGACCCGGAGATCGAGTTCGACCCCGATCGTGACTCCGGTGGCGCGTTGCCCCCGCGGCCGAAGCTGCGCATCGGCTCGCCGCGGGGTGTCATCTCCAGCGCGCTCCGGCCGTGGAAGGTCACCCCGATGGGCGCCCTCTCGGCGGTGCTTCCGCAGGGTCGCGGCTCCCTGGCGCCGCTCGGGCAGCTGGTCGATGCGGTGCGGCCGGACGGCGGCTGGGCCGACCACCCGCAGACGTGGATCGTCGCGATGGACTACGACAGCGGCCGGCGCATCGCGTTCGGGCACGAGCGGGCGCCGAAGGCCGAGCTGCGTGATGCCGTGATGGCGTCATGCGCGATCCCCGGGTGGTACACCCCGGTCACGATCGGCGGTCGGCGGTACGTCGACGGCGGTGCCTGCTCACCCACGTCCCTGGACCTGGTGGCGCGGTTGCAGCTCGACGAGGTCGTCGTGCTGTCGCCCATGACGTCGCTCAAGTACGACCGCCCGGCGCAGGTCGCCGCACGCATCGAACGCCGCTTCCGCCGACTGTCCACGAAGCGGGTCATCGGTGAGGTGAAGAAGGTCGCTGCCACCGGCACGAAGGTGACGCTGCTGGGCCCCACCGCGGAGGACCTCGAGGTCATCGGCGCCAACATGATGGACCCGCGTCGCCGTGAGCATGTGCTCGAGACGTCACTGCGCACCTCCCGGGCCGCGCTGCGCGAGCCGTCGTCGTACTCCGGTGGCTTCGAGAAGACCGGCTGACGCTTGCGCGTCTACGTCCCTGCCACGTTGCCGATCCTGCGGGGACTGCTGGAGTCGGGGAGCCTCGCGGCGCCGCCACTTCCCGCGTTCGCCGTGACGGGGGCGCTGCGCGAGTGGTACGCCGAGGGCGACCAGGAGGAGCTGGAGTACGCCGCTCTCACGCTGGCCGCCCGTGCGTCCCTGCGGCTGCTGGACGTCGATCCGGATGCACCGCCGCGACGCGCCGTCGTGGTGGCCGAGGTCGGCGACCACGCCGTGGTCCCGGCCCCCGCTCTGGACCGCGGTGCAGTGACGGTCGGTGCGCTGGTCGGCCTGGCCGATGTGCAGTCGATCCATGTCGACGACCCGGGCGCGGAGGCCGACGTGCGGGCGGCGGTCGAGGCAGTCATTGCCGCAGATCTCGGCAGTGAGGATGCCGCGTTCGTGATGGAGCAGGCCGAAGGGCACGAGCTCCAGTGGTACGCCACCCAGGAGCTCGGTCCGCTGCTCGAGCTGTCCTGACGGAAGGTACGAAGATCGCCGCCGAGTTGTACCGGCTCTTGCCGGCTCTTGCCGGTGCCACTCGGCGAACATGAGCGACGAGTGCTGTGTGCCCTGTCCCGTCCCCAGCTCGCGTGGCAGCATGAGGGCCGGTCGAAGCGAGGAGCTGACGTGCCAGACGCCGCCACCCAGGTGCCCGTCCCGACCAACGAGCCGGTGCGCGGCTACCCGGCCGGCAGCGGCGAGCGGACCTCGCTGGAGAGCAAGCTCAAGGAGCTCGGCAGCGCCGACCCGATCGAGCTGACGATGACCATCGCCGGGCGGCAGCGACTGGGTGCCGGTGAGCCGATCGACGTCGTGCAGCCGCATCGGCACGCGGCGGTCCTCGGGACGATGCGTGATGCGGGCAAGGACGATGTGCGCGCAGCCGTCGACGCGGCGCTGGCGGCCGCTCCGCAGTGGCGCGCCGCGTCGTACGACGACCGGGCCGGGGTGCTCCTGCGCGCGGCCGAGCTGCTGGCCGGCCCGTGGCGCGACACCCTCAATGCCGCGACGATGCTCGGGCAGAGCAAGACCGCGATCCAGGCCGAGATCGACAGCGCGTGCGAGCTCATCGACTTCCTGCGCTTCAACGTCGCGTTCGGGCACCAGGTGCTCGCCGAGCAGCCGGTCTCCAGTCCCGGCGTGTGGAACCGGATGGACCACCGCCCACTCGAGGGCTTCGTCCTGGCCATCACGCCGTTCAACTTCACCGCGATCGCGGGCAACCTCCCGCTCGCGCCCGCTCTCATGGGCAACACGGTGGTCTGGAAGCCGTCGCCGACCCAGCAGTACTCCGCGCACTTCATCATGCGCTTGCTGGAGGCGGCCGGCCTCCCGCCCGGCGTCATCAACATGGTGACCGGCAACGGCGGGGCGGTCTCGGACGTCGCGCTCGTCGACGAGCACCTCGCCGGCATCCACTTCACCGGCTCGACCGCGACGTTCCAGCACCTGTGGAAGAGCGTCGGCAACAACATCGACCGCTACCGCACCTACCCGCGGCTGGTCGGCGAGACCGGCGGCAAGGACTTCGTCCTCGCCCACCCGTCCGCGGAGCCCGAGGCGCTCGAGGTCGCGCTCGTGCGCGGCGCGTTCGAATACCAGGGCCAGAAGTGCTCGGCCGCGTCGCGCGCGTACCTCCCGCGCTCGCTCTGGGACGGCGGGCTGCGCGACGGTCTCGCCGACCGGACCCGTGCGCTGTCGTACGGCGACGTGACCGACCTATCGCACTTCGGGGGCGCCGTCATCGACCGGCGGTCGTTCGACCGACTTGCCGGCGTGGTCCGCGGCGCGAAGGACAAGGGGCTCGAGGTCCTTGCCGGTGGGGATGCAGACGACGGCGAGGGCTACTTCGTGCAGCCGACCGTCGTCGTCGGCACCGATCCTCGGCACGACTACTTCACCCGTGAGTTCTTCGGCCCCGTGCTGTCGGTCTACGTGTACGACGACAAGGACTGGGATGAGGCATTGACGCTCACCGACGAGGTGGCGCCGTACGCACTGACGGGTGCGGTCTTCGCGCAGGACGCCTACGCAGTCGCCGAGGCGTCCGAGCGGCTGCGGTTCGCGGCCGGCAACTTCTACGTCAACGACAAGCCCACCGGGGCCGTCGTCGGCCAGCAGCCGTTCGGCGGCGCACGAGCGAGCGGCACGAACGACAAGGCCGGTTCGGTGCTCAACCTGCTGCGCTGGACGTCGCCGCGCACGTTGAAGGAGACCTTCAACCCGCCGCGGGACCACACCTACCCGCACATGTCATGACGCTGCCCCTGGATCCGGCGAACGACCCGGACCGCTACGACCCGACCCGCGAGACCAAGCCGACCGAGGGCCCGCTGGACTGGGCGCTCGACCCCGACAGGTACGACCCCGATCGAGACGACCCGCCCGTGGTCGAACGGCCGGCGCTGGTGCTCGGACGCACCGGCGGGCGGCGGTCGACGCTGCCCGAGCTGATCGGCAAGGAGGCGTCGTTCCAGGACAGCCCGAGCCCCTACATCTGGGTGCTCGGTCTGGTCGGGATCGCGGCGTTCCTGCTGCTGTTCGCGTTCGTGTTCAGCCACCTCAGCCCGTAGCCGCGACCTGCAGCGGTGTCGTCGTACCGCGGCTGCACAGCAGGCCGCGGCCCGGGTGGATCGGTCCGCCGACGGAGCGGGACAGCCGAACACCGAGCAGATCGCCGTCGGCGGCCGACTGCGGCGACAGCAGGAGACCGGACTTCGACCGCCGCAGCTCGACGACGAAACCGCGATAGCCGGTGACGAGCTCGTCGGTCGTCCCGGCCGCGACGACGATGGTGCCGGTGTCGCGCATCTCGCGGACCGCCTTCTCCAGCAGGTAGGCGAGCGGCGAGTCGACGAGCAGCTCCGCGTCGTCGATGAGGAGTGCGTCCGGCGGCTCCGCCAGCAGCGCCTCGAGGTCGTAGCTCGCCTCTCGGTCGGTGTGGCAGGTGGGCAGGTCGCGCAGTGGTGACTGCCGGGGCGCGACAGCGACGACCCGTGAGCCGGCCGCCACGAGCTGGCGGCCGATCGTCATCAGCGCGGTGCTCCGGCCGGACCGCGGTGGTCCGGAGACGACGAACCCGCTGTCGCTGAGGTCGACAGTGACCGGCTCGAGCTCGTCGCCGCCGACGCCGAGGACGACGCCGGTGTCGGCGGCAGGCAGTGACGACAGCGCCACGGACGACGGCAGCGGCTCGATGCGGCGTGGCGGCGTGGTGGTCGCCGGCGCACCGACGAGCCGTTCCAGCGCGGCGGTCTGCGCCGGCCCGGACGCGTCCGCGTCCAACAGGGCGACCTGCGCGGAGAGCGGGGCTCCGGACAGAGACCAGCCGCGGCCGGGCGGCAGCTCGTCCGGGACGAGTCGGGTGGGCAGACCGGCCCCCGCGTAGTCCCCCCGATCCGCGAGCCGGAGCACGAGCCGGTCCTGGATCATCGACGAGACGCGGCCGATCAGGCCGGTGCGGTCGGCGGTCATCACGACGTGCAGGCCGGCTGAGGGGCCCTCGCGCAGCAGCCGGTAGAACAGCTCGACGAGCCGACCGGCGTCGAGGTCCTGGTAGGTCGCCAGGAAGGCCTCCCAGCGGTCGAGCATCACGACGAGGTGCGGCAGCCGGTCTGCCCGTGCGGTCGCGGCCCGCTGCTCGGAGATCCCCGCGTGGCCGCCCGCGCCGAGCAGTGCTTGCCGACGCGTGACCTCCTCCGCCAGCCAGGTCAGCACCCGGTTGATGCGCTCGGGTGCGTCGCGGCCCACGACGGCGCCGGTGTGCGGGAGCGACGCAAGGGCGCCAAGCCCGCCGCCCGGGTCGATGACGTAGAGGTGGACGTCGTCGGCGGACGTCGAGCGGGCGACCGAACCGGCGAGGGTGCGCAGTGCCGTCGTACGCCCCGATCGTGGTGACCCGAGCACCATCAGGTGCGTGGACGCCTCGAGGTCGAGCACGAGCGGGCGGCGCGACTGGCTCTCCGGCACGTCGCACACGCCGATGACGAGCGGCGCGATCCGGCCGGATGTGCCGACCCGTGCGTCGTCGGGCGCCGGGATCTCGTCGAGGGTGAGCAGCGTCGGCAGCGGCGGGAGCCACGGCGATGTCGGAGCCGGGATGCCGAGTCGCTCTGCCGCACTGATGCAGGCGTCAACGAGCAGCGACAGGTCGGTCACCTCGTCGTGGTGCTCGGCTCCTGAATACCGGGGCACCGGGTCTCCGGCCTCCGCCGCCGGCACGATCGCCACCGTCGGTGTCTCATCGGCGGCGACGACGGCCGGCCGACGTCCGCCGACCCGCGCGGTCTGGAACGGCGTCAGGTCCGCATGCCCGGTCCGGGCGTAGGCCCGCCCCGGCGTCGTGCGGCTGATGGTCGCGGCGACGGGGGAGTCGATGACGTCGCGCGACTCGGCCTCGCGCGTCACCCCCAGGCAGAGCCGCAGGTTGGTGTTGGCGCGGATGTCTGCGGACACGACCCCCTCGGGACGTTGAGTCGCGAGGATGAGGTGTACGCCGAGCGAGCGGCCGCGTTGCGCGATCCCGACCAGGCCGCCGACGAAGTCCGGCAGCTCCTCGGCGAGGGTCGCGAACTCGTCGACAACGATGACCAGCCGAGGGACGGAGCCACGGCCGGAGCGGCGATAGTCGGCGAGGTCCTTCGCGCCGGCAGCGGCGAGCACTCCTTCGCGGCGCCTGAGCTCGGCGGTGAGCGACGCGAGTGCTCGCTCGACGAGCGCACCGTCGAGGTCGGTGACCATCCCGACCGTGTGCGGGAGCCGGGCGCATGGGCCGAACGCCGCGCCGCCCTTGAAGTCGACCAGCAGCACGTTGAGCTCGTCGGGCCGGTTGCCCGCGGCGAGCGAGGCGATCAGCGTCTGAAGAAGCTCGCTCTTTCCGGCGCCCGTTGTCCCGGCGACCAGCGCGTGCGGCCCATGCCGGTCGATGTCGACCGCGAACACGCCGTCCGGTCCGCGCCCGAGCACGGCGGCTGTCGTACGACCCGGCGCGGCCCATCGCGTGATGACCCGGGCCACGTCCTCGCCGCCGCCGGCGAGCGGTAGCTCGGTCACGTCGGTCCAGCGCACCGAGGCCGGCAGGCCATCGGCGCCGCGGTCACGGCCGTCGTCGCGCAGCGGTGCGAGAGCGCGGGCGATCGCATCGGCGTACGACGGCGACACGGCGTCGGCGACAGCGTCCGTAAGGTCCGCCACTCCTGCAATGCGGACAGCCAGCCGGGTCTCTGCGTCGCCGCCGAGCACGGCCGTCGCCCCGCACTCCTCGGGCAACAGTCGCGCGTCCTGCTCGAGGGCGATGGTGAAGACGCCGACCGAGGGGCCGTCGGCCAACACGGCCGACAGGCCAGAGATCGCGCGGAGCGCGCGGGCCCCGTCGACGACGAGCAGCACCGGTCGGTCGTCGGTCCGTGCGGTCGGCGATGCGGCGGCCCGCTCGGCTCGTCTGGCCTCGATGAGCGCAGCCAGCTCGCTCACCCGGGCGGCTGCCTGCGCCGTCCCGAGCCCCAGCGTCGCCCGGCAGTCCTGCCCGGCGTCAGGGGCGCAGTGCGGCAGCCGCGCCGCCCACTCCCACGCCGTCGCCGCGGCCGGGTCGGCAACGATGACGACCTGCACATCGCGCGGGCTGTGCAGCACCGCGGTCTGCGCGACGAGCCACCGCGCCATCGCCTGGGTCCGTCCGCGCGGCCCGGCCAGGCCGAGCACGCCCGCGGCGGTGAGGGGTACGACCACGGGCACCGCGCGCGCAACCGTCATCGCCTCGGTCAGGTCGCCCTCGGCCTCGAGGCGGGCCGGCTGGTCGGCGAGGCCGAGTCGCAGGGCCAGCAGGTCGTCGTCGCTTCGCCGGCGCTCCCACAAGCGAGGTCGCGGACCGAGTGCGGTCTGCAGGACGACGGCAGGGTCGGGCGCGTCGGACCGGCGGCGCTGCTCGTCGGCACGGACCGCCTCGGCCAGGGTGCGCTCGGCGACGTCGCGCTGCGCCCGCCACACCGCCTTCTGCCGTCGACTCTGCCGACGCCCGGTGCGGCGCTCGGTGAGCACGTTGCCGACCACCATGACCGGCGAGAGCAGCGTGAACAGCAAGAACGTCGCATTACCCAGCACGCGCCACATCACGACGCCGAGCACGAGCGGAGCGAGGATCGCGAGCAGCGGCAGCGGGCTGCGATCACGCTCCTCCGGCGGGGCCGGGACGACGACCTGGACGACCGGCTGCGGCGGTCGCAGCCGCGGTGGCCGGTTGAAAGCGACCCGGCCGTCGCCGAGCGGGGTCAGCGGCGCGGCGGGTTCGCTTGGTCCGGAGAGCACCAGCGTCGTGGCACCGACGCGGAGCATCCCGCCGTACGGAAGGTCTGTCGTGCCCTCGACGCGCACCCCGTCGAGCCAGGTGCCATCGGTCGTGCCGAGGTCCTCGACCGACGCATTGGCATGGCCGAGGGTCACCCGGCAGTGCTCCGGAGCGACCTGCGGGTCGGTCAGGCGTACGACGCCCTCGCGGCCGACCACCATGACCCCCGGGGCGAGCAGATGGACGCCCCCCGCGTCCGGGCCGCCGACCACCCGGAGCTCCGGCAGCGCGGGCAGCGGCTGCGCGCGGGCAGGCGCGTCGACCTGGAGCAGCGCGCCTTCGACGAGCGGGGGCCGGCCCAGCAGCGCGTTGCCGGCGATGGCCTCGCCACCGACCGAGAGCGTGCCGGTGGCGCGGTCGAGCAGAACGGTCGCGAGCAGCTGGTCGGTGACGTCGGCCAGCGTGGCGCCGTCGGGCGCGCGTACGACGACGTCGGCGCGTGCGCCGGTCGCGGGCGCGAGGACGCCGAGCCCAAGCTCCACGTCGTCGTCTCCGTCCTCGTTGTCTGCGCGTTTCTACCAACTGTGCCGGGCTAGCCGGATCGAGTTATCCACAATGCGGTCCGACCGGTCCATGCTGCGGACATGACAGATCTCGCGCAGCTCCACCGCCAGGCGTTGCAGGCCACCGGAACAATCGTGGGCGGTATCCGACCGGAGCAGCTGTCGGCTGCCACCCCCGCCGGCGACTGGGACGTCCGGGCGCTGTTGAACCACGTCGTCGCAGGCAACCTCTGGGCAGCGGAGCTCGCGGCCGGCCGGACGATCGCCGACGTCGGTGACCGGCTCGACGGGGACGTGCTAGGTGACGACCCGAGGGCGGCGTACGACGCGTCGGCGAAGGTCGCCGCAGACGTCTTCGAGGTGGCCGGTGCGCTCCAGGCGCCCTGCGCCGTCTCGTACGGCCCGGTACCCGGCGAGATCTACGCCGGTCACCGGTTCCTGGACGTCCTCATCCACGGCTGGGACCTCGCGACCGCCACGGGTCAGGACCCGACGCTCGACCCGGCCCTGGTGCGCGGCTGCCTCGAGGTCGTCGAGCCGCAGCTGTCGATGCTGCAGGCCAGCGGGGCGTTCGGTCCCGCCGTCGAGACGCCGCCCGGCGCCGACCCGCAGGCCCGCCTGCTCGGCCTGCTGGGCCGCGTCGCCGGCTGAGCTGTCAGCAGCTGGTCTTGCCGGCCTTCGGCAGGCACGAGAACGTGATGCGCGAGTTGGCGGCCGTCGCGTCGTACTGCACACGAGCGACGTACGGCGGAGCGCTGAGCACCGGGGTGATCTGCAGCATGAGCGAGCCGACCGGCTTGTGCTTGGGGTTGATGTTCTTCAGCACGACGGTCGCCTTGTCCTGGCCACTCGTGAAGGTGACCGTCTCGGACCCGATCGTGCCCGGGTAGTCCGCGTTGCACAGCTGCTCGCCGACGTTGGAGAACAGCCGCACCTCGAACGATCCGCTGCCGGCAGTCTGCAGGAACAGGTCCACCGTCGCGTTGCCGGTGGGCGTGCCGTCCACGGCGCCGACCCAGACCGGGAACAGCGTGTTGCCGGCGCACTCGGTGTTGGGGCCTCCGACATAGTTGGTGACACCGGAGCTGCGCGCGCTCGTGCCGGCCGGCGCCTTGCCGTCCATGACGGCGTAGTCACCCTGCCCGGCCGGCTTCTGCAACTCGCCGTACTGCTGCGTCCCGTGCAGGTACTGGGTGATCGCGACCGGCTTTGCGGCCGGCTTGGCCTGAGCCAGGGGGGCTGTCAGGGCGGACGCGACAACCGCAACGGCAACGAGGCAGAGGGTGCGAGGCTTCATGCCCGGTGCGATTCGCCGCCGCCGGGCGGATTCCTGCTCAGTCGGGAAGACGACCTAAGCAGGCAGGTCCCGGTCCTACCGTCCCGTACGAGGCCGCTTCACATCGGACCAGCCGGCATCGTCCCCGTCGTCGCGACTGTGCCGAGGACGTCGGGGTAGGCGAGGACGACCAGCCCGAACACGGCCGTGGCGCCGCCGACGACCCTGGTCAGCGCCACGCCGTACTCCCAGTTCTTCTCGGCGAGGAAGACCACGGCGATCGCGGCCATCCAGGTGAGGTTCATCAGCCCGACGGCGAACAGCACCGCCATGAGCGCCCAGCAGCAGCCGAGGCAGTAGGCGCCGTGGGAGACCCCGGCGCGCATCGTGCCTCGTCGTCCTCGACCGAAGTCATGGGTCGACAGGAACGTCAACGGGGTGCGGCAGGCCCGCAGGCAGGCTCTCTTCCAAGGGGTGAACTGGTAGAGCCCCGCGACGATGAGGACGGCTCCGCACACCCGCTCCACCGACATCGTCTCCGCGGTGAGGTGGCGAAAGGCCAAGAAGCCAGCCAGCGGCACGAGCCCCACCACGGCCCACACGAGCAGGTAGCCACCGACGAACGACACCGTGGTGCCTCGCCCGCCGCCGCGGCGGCGCATCACCATCCGATGCAGCAGGACGATCGGCGCGACGGTCGGGAACATCATCGCCACCATCATCGTGACCCACATCGCGAGGAACACCGGTGCTGCCATGTCGAAGGAGACCGGTCCGCCGACCTGGGCGATGCCCTGGACCATCCCGGACATGTCTGCCGACCGTCGCACGGTCAACCACCACGCACCGGCCGCGAGGAGGAGCAGTGCTCCCGCCGTGGTCACCGTCGCACGGCGCTCCAGGACGCCGTACGCCGTCCGAGGCGTGTCCGCCACGGCTGTGCTCGTCATGTGAGGACTACCCGACCACGGGCGCCATGCGGTTCTCGCTCGACCACTCGACCTCGGAGTAGTAGGCGTTCTTGCCGGGGTGGTCGTAGCTGACCCCGTCCGCGTCGACGTGGTTGGTGCTCGACGTGCAGATGTAGCCGTCCTTGAAGATGAACCCGTTGGGCAGCACCATGTGCACCTCGTGCGGCTCGCCGCCTACCGGGTCCTTGAAGGTCTGCAGCTGCACGTTGTACTTGTCGCCGACGCGAACATGGGAGTCGGTGCCGTTGTCGGTGATGTCGATGGTCTCGAAGAACGGGCCGTGGATGTTGGAGATCGTCGCCGTGAGGATCTCCCAGGGCAGACCGGGGTCCTGCGCCGTGAGGATGGCGAGCAGGTCGTCGCGCTGCGCGTCGCTGCAGTCGACGAAGAGGGCCATTGCGCCATTGCCCTCATGGATCGCCCCGGGCCACTTGACGGCTGCGGCGACCTTGGCGCCGGTCAGGTCAACGCCGTCGCGCTCGCCCTCGGTCACCTGGAAAGCCACCGAGCCCTCGCACTTCCCGTGTGACGGGAAGCCGCTCATGTTGCAGGGGCAGCCGAGCTCGCAGTTGCACGCCTCGTAGTACTTCGCCTTCATGCGCCACGCCATGACGTTTCCCTTCCCGGGTCCGATGCTGCGGCTGTCATACCGCTCGCGGAGCCGAGGAGCAATGGGTCCAAGGGAGCCGAGCAGCTAGACCGAGGCGGTGACCGCGGCAATTGCGGGCGCATCAACCGCTTCCGGCACCACGTCGTTGGCGGCACGCAACAGCTCCCACGACAGCCGCGTCATGACGGCGACGAGCGGCAACGCGAGCAGGCCGCCGAGGACGTCCTGCGGCGCCGCCAAGGTGGCGGGGATGAGCGTGATCGGGAACAGCACCGCGAGCCAGCGAGGGACAGCTCCGGACCGGAACAGCCCGAAGCCCATGAGCACGCCACCCAGGAACAGGCCACCGAGGAACGGCAGTCCGGCGGCGTTGCCGAGCCCCGAGGTCTTCACCAGCGAGACGAGGTAGCCGGCTTTGGCTTCCGACGCGATGTCTGCGGCATTCGCCGCGTAGACCGACAACGCGATCCAGCAGGTGACCATCACGGCACCGGCCGAGCCCACGACACCAAAGACGGCGCCGGCGGTCGCCGCCGACCCACCACGGCGGGTGACGAGGGAGGCAAGCGCGCAGAACGCGGCGGCGAGGCAGGTGTACCCGACGATGAGAACCAGCCCCGCAAGCCGGACGCGACCGGGGGCGGCACCGGTGGCCGCGAGCGCGCCGAGCGCGTGCTCCGTCGTACCCGTGAACACGAACGTGTGCTTGGGCAGGGTCGCGTTGCCGATCGCGAGAAGCGCTGCTGCTGTTGCCGGCAGGACCGCAATCAGTCGGCGGCGGGTGCGGATGCTGTGTTCCATGGCCTTCTCCATTCGGTTGGTCCGGCGGACGCTATGGAGGGCCGGGGGTCTGCGCTTCGTGGCCAGCCCCGGCATCCGCTCCGTGACAGCACGGAGGACACTGGCACCTGCGCGTGACACGCTGCTGGTGTGAGCCGCAGGGTGCTCGTCGTCGATGACCACGCCCCCTTCCGGGCGCTCGCGCGACAGGTGCTCGAAGGCGTCGCCTTCCGGGTCGTCGGCGAGGCCGCCACCGGCTTCGAGGGTCTGGCGATGACGCGCGAGCTGCATCCCGACGTCGTGATCCTCGATGTGGGGCTGCCCGACCGGAACGGCTTCGACCTGGCCGGTGACCTCATGCGGACCACTCCGCCGCCCGCGGTCCTTCTCGTGTCGAGTCGCGACTGGGGTCGAGTCGGCCGGCGGGTGCTCGACTCGGGCGCGTGCGGGTTCTTGCCGAAGGAGGAGCTGAGTACCGCGGCGGTCGAGGCGATGCTGGCATGACCGCGGTGGTGGCAGGAGCACCGCCGCTGATCCGCCGGGTCGGCGGTGCGACGACCGGTGCGTTCGTGTGGGGGGCCGCCAACTCGGGCGGCCTGGCGCTCCTGCTCTGGCTCGCCTGGATCGATCACCAGGCCGGCCCGGGTCATACCGGCATCGCCACGGCCGTCGTGAACGGCACAGCCATCCTGGTCGGCACGGCCGTCGGCGCCACGATCGTCGCGCGCTTCCCGCGCAACGCCGTCGGCTGGCTGGTCCTCGCGTCGCTTTCGCTGTTCATCGCGAGCGGGGCGGCAGAGCTGTATGCGCGGGTGGCGTTGCTCGGCGGACGCGACTGGCCGGGCGGCGGCGTCGCCGCGGCGTTCGACCAGTCCCTGTGGCTGCTGGTGTTCGGCCTGGTCGGCTGGCTCCTGCTGCTCTACCCGACCGGCCGGCCGCCGTCGGGTCGGGTGTGGCCGATGGTTGCGGGTGCGTCGGCCGCGGCGTACCCGGCTGCGTTTCTGTGTGGGCTCTTCGCCGCCCACCCGAGGCTCGACCCACCACTGTCCGCGATGCCCAACCCGCTGGCCGTCGACGCGCTGACCGGCTACGGCGCGCAGCTGGTGAACGTCGTGCTGATCCTGGCCTGTCTTGCCCTGCTCGCCCTCAGCGCCGCATCGGTCGTCATGCGCTACCGACGTTCCGACGGTGTCCAGCGGGCGCAGCTCAAGTGGATGCTCGTGGCGGCTGTCGTCCCGCCCATCACGGTGCTCGCCTGTCTGACCGCGGGCGTGGTCAGTCCGGCGGCACGAGACACCGCGGCGTCGTACGGCTTCGACACGATCCTGGTCGCTGTGCCGCTTGCGGCTGCCCTGGCCATGACGCAATACCGGTTGTACGCCGTCGACCGGTTCGTCGACACCGCGCTGGTCTACCTGACGCTGACGGCGCTGCTGACCGTGCTGTACGTCGCGGTGGTCGTCGCCACCGGAAGCCTGGCCGGCAACGCGAGTGGTCGATCCCCCGAGGCAGTGGCGGTCGCGACGCTGGTCGCGGTCGGCGTCGCGACGCCGTTGCGCAAGCGCGTGCAGCTCGGCGTCTCCAGGAGGTTCCACCGACGTCGCTTTGACGCCGTACGCATCGTGGAGGACTACGTACGGCGGCTACGCGACGAGCAGGCATCTCTCGGCGACCTGGAGTCGACGCTCGCGCGCGCGGTGGGGGACCGCTCGCTCGAGCTCGGCTGGTGGCAGCCGGCGTCGGGGTCGTACGTCGGGTTCAGCGGGCGGCCGGTCGGCGAGGCGACCGGGGGGCGGTCGCGGTTCGAGGTACGTCGGGGGGCGGAGCCTCTGGCGGTCGTGTGGCATGCACCTGGGCTCGATGCCGAACCGCACCTGCTCGAAGACGTCACCCGCGCCGCCGCACTTCCGCTCGAGAACGGTCGCCTGCATCTCGAGGTCCTCGCTCGCCTCGATGAGGTGAATGCCTCACGGCAGCGCATCGTCGCGACCGCCTACGAGGAGCGCAGACGCATCGAGCGCGACCTGCATGACGGGGCGCAGCAGCGGCTGGTCTCGCTGGCGCTGTCCATGCGCCTTGCCCGGGACCGTCTCGGTGGGGAGTACGCCGACGTGCTCGAGACGGCAGCGGACGAGCTGACCGCGGCGGTCCGGGAGCTGCGCGAGCTGGCCCGGGGGATTCATCCGGCTGCTCTCACCGAAGAGGGGCTCGCCGCTGCGCTGGAATCCCTGGCCGACCGAACGCCGGTCCACGTCGTCGTCGACGTGCCGGACCAGCGGCTTGCGGATGACGTCGCCGCCGCGGCGTACTTCACCGCCTGCGAAGTCGTCACGAACGCCGTCAAGCATGCGGACGCACAGTGCATCCGGATCGACGGCACGATCGCGGACGGCGCGCTCGTCATCGTGATCGCCGATGACGGCGTGGGCGGCGCCGTGACGCGCGAGGGCGGCGGGTTGCAAGGGCTGGCCGACCGGCTCGATGCGCTGGGTGGGCGGTTGACCGTGGTCAGCGAGCGGGGCAAGGGAACGACGGTGCGCGCCGAGGTCCCATGCGAGCGGTGATCGCGGAGGACGACCTGCTGCTCAGGACCGGCATCGCGCGGTTGCTCACGGAGGCCGGGATCAGCGTCGTCGAGGTGGGCGATGCAGATGCGTTGATCGCTACGGTCGCAGCAGATCCGCCGGACGTCGTGGTCACGGACGTTCGGATGCCGCCGGCGTACCGGGACGAAGGCACCCGTGCTGCCCTCGCCATCCGCGCCGGCCATCCCGATCTCGGGATCCTGATCCTGTCGCAGCACGTCGAGCCGCGCTACGCCGAGCGGCTCCTGCGGGACCACCCGCGCGGCATCGGGTACCTGGTCAAGGAGCGGGTCGCGTCCCCGGGGGAGTTCATCGATGCGGTGCGCAACGTCGCCCTGGGCGGTTGTGTCCTCGACCCCGACGTCGTCTCCGCGCTGCTGTCCCGACGCGCAGCCGCGACGGCCCTCGAGACGCTGTCGCCGCGGGAGCTCGACGTGCTGTCCTTGATGGCGGCCGGCCGATCGAATGCGGCCATCGGCGAGCAGCTCGGCCTGACCGCGCGCACGGTCGAGACGCACGTCGCCAACGTCCTCGCCAAGCTCGGACTGCCGGAGGACCCGGCCGACAATCGGCGTGTGCTCGCCGTACTCGCTCATCTGCGTGCCTCAGGCTGAGGCCTCGTCCTGACTGGCGCGGGCCCAGTCGGAGTGGTTCTGCTCGGCGTACTCGCGATCCATCGACCCGGTTCGCAAGGCGCGGCGCGCTTCGGGATGCCGATACGCGAGGGCGGCGTGCCCGAGCAGCAGCGCAACGAGCGCGACCGTGGTCGCGTCGTGCACGACGGTGGCGCCCTGGCGCAGCCCGTCCGACAGCCCGAGCTGCGTCGGCACGAGCAGCATGATTCCGGTTCCGAACAGCACGACGCCGGCCGCGGCGAAGGCCGCCGCCGCGAGCTTCTGACCGGCGTTGAACTTCCCGACCGGCAACGTCTCGCTGCGCCGCTGGTGGTTGCGCAACCACGCCCAGTCGCTCGGCATGAACCGGTTCAGTGCGCCGAGGTCGGCCCGGAAGGCCGGCGACAGCAACGCAGCGAACACCGGCAGTGGCAACAGCAGTCCGGCGACGACATGCACACCTTCGACAAGCGGGCGCCGCGCGACCAGCAACGACAGCCCAGGAAGGTAGAGGATCAGACCGGACAACGTCAGGATCAGCCCTAGCGACGCGACGGAGCGATGGGCGAACCGCTCGGCAGGGGTGAAGCGCAGCAGGCGCTCACGTGGGGGCATCGTCGCGTCCGTTCGAGCTGCCGACCCAACCGTCCTGGGCGTAGCCGTTCCGTTCCCAGAATCCCGGGACCAGCTTCGGGATCAGGCGGATCTCGCTCAGCCACTTGCACGACTTGTAGCCGTACATCGGCGCGACCAGCAGCCGGACCGGGCCGCCGTGCTCCCTTGGCACCGCACCGGTGCCGAACGTGTCGGCGACAATCACATCGGATCGCATGGCCTGCTTCATGGTCAGCGACTCCGTATAGGTGCCGTCGAACGAGCGGAACAGGACCGCGGTGGCGGACGGCAGCGGGCCAGCTGCCTCGATCAGGGAGGCAAGGGTGACGCCGCTCCAGCGCACCTTCGGAACGCGCCAGCCGGTGACGCACTGGAAGTCGCGTACGACAGTCGTGCGTGGCCGGTTGGCGATGTCAGGCAGCGAGAGCGTCAGCGGCTGCCGAACCAGCCCGGAGACGCGAAGGCGGTAGGCGGCCGCCGCCATGCCGGGGAAGTCGCCGGTGACCGAGTAGAAGCGCCAGCCGCCGCCGGGGATGAGCCCGCTGAGCCCGATGGGGTCGTGCGCCGCCGCTGCCCCCTGCACCCGACTCAGGGCACTGGACAGCGGACCACCGGCCGCGACGGCGGCGGCGCCGAGACCCACCAGGCCGAGGAAGACACGTCGGCCGACCGGCTGCCCGAGCTGTGGCGCGTCGGACGGCTGGTCCATACGCTCACGGTACGGCTGTCCCGGTCAGGCGCGTACATCGAGGATGAGACCGAGCACCTCTCGGATCCGAGCTAGCGAAGCGGTGCCCACGTTGCCGACTGGATCGCCTAACCGCACCGCTGCGACGGCGCGGATGTGCTGGCACTGCGCGGATGACGGATGGTCGAGGCCGTTGTGCCGGTCGGCCTCGATCTCGACCTCGGAACCGAATCCGCGCAGCGCCGACGTGAGCGGGACGACCTGGACGACGGAGGGTGAGGCATCGAGCAGTCGCTGCGCCGTCACGACGACTGCCGGGTGTCGGTACCCGGCCTCGCGTCCGATCGGCGTACCGAGGTCCACGAAGACGATGTCACCCGAGGTCAGCATCTAGCCAAGCCACGTCCGTCGCGCCCAGCTCCCCACGCAGGTCGGCAGCGATCTGGTCCTGACGCAGGCGGCGGACAGCGAGCGCGACCGTGTCGCCGACGGTGGCCCCCATGGAGGATGCCAATCTCTTCAGTTCGCGATGCGTCGTCACGTCGATCCGCACGCTGGTGCTCTGCATGCAAAGAGGATAGCAGTTCTGCATGCACTCGCTTGCAGGTCATGCCTCTTGGGCTCGGCGGGCTGCGGCGGCGATTCCCGCCGCGCCGGTTGACGTAGCCAAAGCCATTGCCAAGTCCGCAAAGCGCTTCTGGTTGATCCGGTCCCCCTGCGCGTGGGCGAGGCGGGCTCGGTCGACCTGGATGCGGGCGGTGAAGAAGGGCGCGCCCATGCGTTCGGCGAGTCGTTCGGCCTTGTCCAGGTAGATGGCGGCCTCGTCGAGCCGGCCGGTCGTGGTGCACAACCGGCCCAGGACGCGGTCGGCGAGGTCGTAGCGGATGGGATCGGCGGCCAGCACGCGGCCGGTGAAGGGCCGGAACAGGGCGAGCAACGACGTGCAGATCTCCGTCTCGTCAAGGTCAGTGGCGACCTGAGCAGCCATGTCGATGCAGAGCGACCAGGTGGAACGTCGAGGGACGTCCCCGAAGTCATGAGCGGCGAGCTCCTGCAGCTCCCGTCGAGCCGCGTCCGTGTCGCCGGATTCACAGTGATACATGGCAGTCACGAACGGCCACGGCGACCGACGGTTCAGCGCGGCGAGGTGTTCGACGACAGGAAGCATCTCGCCGCCGCGCCCGGCGTCCCAGTAGAGAGCGCCGAGACACGCGGCCCGGATGCCTTTCACCGTGGTGTCGGGCAGCCCGCCGCGACGGGCGACCGCGAGGGCGCGTTCGACCAGTTGTTCTGCGCCGGGGGCGTCGCCGGCGACATAGAGGTCCGCCGCATCGTTGGCCATCACCTCGGCCCGGATGCTTGGCTGGTGAAGTCGTTCGGACAGCGCTTCGGCCCGACGCCGCGCCGCGTCGTAGCCGTCGAGGTCCGCGGCCTCGATGCGGGCAAGAGCAAGCAGGTGGTGTGCGCGGTAGCCGAGCTCAACATCGTCGGTGGCGTCGGCGAGCCGGGCGGCCTCCTCGGTCTTGGCCAGACGACCGTCGAGGTCGTAGGGATCCGCCCAGGCGGTGACGCTGTTGATCAGGGTGTGCAGGAGAACGCGGTCGTCCCCGGACCGGCGGGCGTCGTGAAGCGCCTGGGTGCATACCTTCAGGCGCCGGTCGTCCTCGGACGAGTAGATGAGCTCGGTGGCGAGTACGGCGAGCAACCTGGCGCGTAGCGCGGGTTGATCGCCGCCGACCGCTTCGATGGCTTCAGTCGCGAGCCGCGCAACGGCGTCGTCGGCGCCGGTCAGGTCAAATCCAAAGCCGAGGCGGCTCTGGGAGAAGACGACCTCAGCCAGGCGCCGAGAGTCGTGCAATTGCCGGGCCAATGCGGCGGCCTCATCCAGGAGGGTGCGATGTGCGGGGTCTCCAGCCCGATGCAGTGCTTCACCCCTCGCGGTGAGCAGATCGCACCGCATCTCCTCGTGTGTCGTGTCGAGGAACCGCAGTGCGTCAAGTCCGATCCCGAAGTAGTCGGCGGCCTCCTCGAACGCGAGGGTCGCTCGGGATCGCCGGCCGGCTTGAAGGGCGTAGCTCGCCGCCGCAGCCGCTTCGTGCGGGCCGAGTGGTGCAGCGACCGCGAAGTGCCGGGCGAGGGCGGCTGTATCGCGAGTCGGGGATGACTCGAGTGCCCCCGCGAGGTCCCGGTGCAGCCGCATCGACCGGGTCGTGGGGATGGCCTCGGTGAGCGCGTCTCGCATGAGCGCGTGGCAGAAGCTGAAGGTGCCGTGCTCGGCTGGCTGGGGAACGATCAGCCCCGCGGCTTCCGCCGTTTCGAGTGCATCGAGCACAACACCGCGGTCGCCGTGGGCGTGCGCCACGATGCTCAGCTGGAAGGTGGGTCCGGCGGTAGCGGCGAGCTCGAGAACCTGTCGGGTCTGCTGGCTCAGGCCGGCGAGTCGGGCGGCGATCACGTCTCGGCCGGGTCCGGTGCCGCCACCTGCGAGCAGCTGCTCGATCAGGAACGGGTTGCCTCCGGTCAGGTCGCGGAGCCGGACTGCTTCGGTCCTGTCATCGTTCGTCCACTCGGCAACCTCGTCGACTGTCAGCGGACCAAGCGGGATGCGACGTACGGTCGAAAGCTCCGCCAGCTCGGTCACCGGATCGCGCTGGGTGACCAGCAGCAGCACGCCGGCCAGTTCGGGTGCGGCGGCCAGGTAGCGCAGCAAGCGCCGGGTCGGAGGTGTGGCCCAGTGCGCGTCCTCGATGACCAAAAGAACTGGCCCCGTCTCGGCGGTCGCCGCGAGCTGGGCCACCACGCGCTGAAACAGCTCGTACTGCGCGAGGTGGCCGTCACCGTCGGCGGCATCGAGTGGGCCGAGTGCCTCGGCAAACGGTTGAAAGGGAAGGTTGAGCTCGGGCTGGCACCTGCCGCACAGGATCGCGGCTGCGTCTGGCCGCGCGTGTTCGGCGAGGGCCGCCGACAGGCGAGACTTGCCGGCGCCCGCTTCGCCGGTCACGACCACGGTCCGCCGCTGGGACGCCGCGACCTCGTGCCAGGCGCGGCGCAGCTCGGCCAATTCGCTGGCGCGTCCGACCATCGGCGCCCGGGTCGCCTCGGCCAGCGGCCCGGGCAGGGTGACTCTCCTTGTCAGTGGCCGGGGGTGCCAGCTCAGGCTCGGGTCCTGTGCGAGAACCCGCGCCTCGAGCTCCTTGAGGTCGACTCCGGGTTCGACGCCGAGCTGACTGATCAAGTAGCTGCGGCACCGGCGAAACGCCTCAAGTGCTTCGGCCTGACGTCCGCACCGGTACAGCGCCACCATGAGCTGCGCCCAGCGTCGCTCCCGGAGTGGTTCGAGTTCGGCAGCGCGAGCAGCCACGCTCACGACGGCCGCATGGTCTCCCGACGCCAGCCGAGCATCAGCCAGATCCTCCTCGGCGCCGCTGCGCAGCTCCATCAGCCGTCGCACCTCGGACGGCGGAAGTTCGCAAGGATCACCTCGCCACAGCTGCAGGGCCTCCTGGAGAGCCTCCTGGTCTCCTCGGCGCTCGGCGACGAGGCGCTCGAAGACAAGCGCATCCACCTCGATGCCCCCGGCCAGCCGGTAACCATCTCCGACGGTCTCGACAACCCCGTCCGGCAGCTGCTTACGCAGGCGCGCGACGTAGTTCTGCACGGCCTTGCGGGCGTTCGGCGGCGGCTCGTTCGGCCACAACGCGTCGACCAGGTTGGCGCCGCTGACCCGCGCGCCGGCATGCGAGGCGAGCAGCGCCAAGATGGATCGTTCCCGCGGTGCCGACGGCCGCCACGTCGTGCCATCGGCTTCGACGCACACCTCACCCAGCACCCGCACCTGCACGGGTGGGAGGCTACGCATCCGAACGCCACCCCGTGCGGGCCCGATACCCGGCCGATACCGAGCCGATGCCAGGGGCAGTCAGCGTGACGGCATGGAACTTTCCTATGACGTCGCGATCGTCGGGGCTCGATGCGCCGGCTCCGCCCTGGCTAGGCTGCTCGCCCAGGCCGGCCTCAGAGTCGTGGTCATCGATCGGGCGCGGTTTCCCAGCGATACGCACTCGACTGCCTGCATCTCGACGACAGGCACGGAGCTGCTCCACGCCTGGGGCGTGCTCGACGAGGTTGTCGGTTTGGGCGCGCCCAACTTGTCGGAGGTACGGCTCAGCACGCCCTCCCAGACCCTGCTCGTTCCGCTGCCGCCGGACGGGCATGGGCTGGTCGCGCCCCGCCGTACCGTGTTGGACAAGCTGCTCGTCGACATGGCCCGCTCGGCGGGTGCGGACGTGTGGGAAGGCACGGCCTTGGCCGGTCTGGTCGGGGGCTCGCAGGGGGAGCCGGTTCGGGGGCTGCAGTGCTTCCGCTCCGACGGAGCATTGACCGAGGTGCGTGCGTCGGTCGTCGTCGGCGCCGACGGCTTCACGTCCCGTGTCGCGACGTGCGTGGACGCCCCGTCGTACGCGCAGCTTCCGTCCGCATGCAGCGGCGTGTACGGCTACTACGCCGACAGCGGCGTGACGGAGTTCGGAATCGGTCTGGCCGAGCGTCGCCTCGTCCTGTCCTTCCCCACCACCGGAGGGGAGGTGTGTCTCGTCGTCGGTGGCCACTGCGACGACACCCGGCACCTCTCCCGCGGCGGCGACGAGGCCGCCGCGGCCTTCATTGAGGAGGTGGCCCCGCACGTCGCTGCGGGCCTCCGGAAGGGTCGGCGAAGCAGCCGGATGCGCTCGTTTCACCCCCGACCCGGGCGCTTTCGCGTGCCGCATGGTCCAGGCTGGGCGTTGGTCGGCGACGCCGGTCATTACCTCGATCCCATCACCGGGCAGGGCATGTCGAACGCGTTCCTCGGGGCAGCGTTGCTTTCCGAAGCACTGGTCGATGGCCTTGGTGGTGCACGTCGGCTGCCGGTCGCACTCGCGGGATACCAGCAGGAGCGGGATGAGCTCACGATGGATGTCCATGAGGTGACCCACGAGCTCGCGATGTTCGGCTGGAGCGAGCAGCGCGGGCTCGAACTCGTCGCTGGCTATCGGGCCCTCGCCGAGCGGGGTCGGCTGCGGGCGGTCGGCCTGTCCGGCTCGATGGTCGCATCATGACCGAGCTCGAGCGCGCGGTGCTCGAGAGGTCGGCGCGAGAGTTCGCGCGCACCCTGCGACGGGTGGCGTCTGACGACTGGGATCGGGCAACTCCCTGCGCGGAGTGGAACGTCCGGCAGTTGGTGGAGCACGTCGTCCGGGGCCAGATCGGCTACGCCATGCTGCTCAACGGCGCTGACGGGCCCTCGCTCATCGCAGCACCGGACTGGGGTGTGGGCGTCCTCGAACCCGATCCGGTCAACGCATTCCTGAGAGCCGCGTCGCAGCTCACCGCTGAGTTCGCCCAGCCAGGGGTTGAGGACAAACGCGTGGCCCATCCGGTAGGCGTCATCACAGGCGGTGAGCTACTGGTCTGGCGGATCCTCGACAACATCGTCCACACCTGGGACCTCGCCGTCGCCCTCGGGCTCGATGGCGGCGACCTCGCTATCGACGTCGTCGGGTACGCGCTGCAAACACGACCGGTGTGGCAGTCCCAGCTTGCCCAGCACTACTTCGCTCCGATTCAGCCTGGGGAATCAGGTGACTCGCCCACCGAGTTGCTCCTGCGACTGACGGGCCGCGATCCGCGCAGGCCGATCTGCGAGGCCGCGCCGCCGGGTCATATGTTGCAAGCCCTCACCGCCGCAGCGAATCGGGAGGGCGGGTGATGCCGACCGGCTCAACGATGCCACGACGGGGCCGGCTGTGCGGCCTCACGTGCGCCTCCGCAGTTGCCGCCAGCATGCTGTTGGCAGGCTGCGGGACGACCGTCCCCGTGCAGGGCAGCGCCATGCCCGATGCAGGTGTCGCCACCCCCGGAGGGGCAGTCGGGACCGGGCTCGGCGGCCAGCCTCGGGCGACTGCCGCAACAGGAGGTCGTGGGGGCGCATCCCAGACGGCTCAGACCACCGTCGGCGCGACCGAGGGTCCTGCCTCGGCGGCGGCTACCGAGACGAAGACGACCGTCGCTACCCGCCGCGCGGCGCCGTACAAGGTCGGCTTGCTCTACTCGTCCAACGCGCAGGCGGCACTCGGGGCACTCGGTGCGCGTGGCGACGTCGGCGACTGGAAGGCGGAGGGCGACGCCGTCGTGGGCTACATCAACGCGCACGGCGGCATGGGCGGGCGCAGGCTCGTCGCGGAGTGGTACAACGCCGACGCGACCCAGAAGTCCAGCGACATCGGGAATGCGGCGTGCGTGGCGTGGACTCAGGACGATCACGTCGACGGGGCAGTGCCGGGCGGGTCGATCGTCGACATGAACAGCGTCCGTTCCTGCCTCGCAAAGACGTCGACACCGGCGATCTCCACGGAGTACCACGTGCAGACCCGGCAGCGAGGGTTCGCCGAGAACCGCTACTGGGTCGAGCCGTTCGGCATCGCGATGGAGTCGTATGCGAAGACCTACGTCGACGGGCTCGCGGCTCAAGGGTTCTTCAACGGCGCGAAGCTCGGTGTCCTCTATGACGACGGGGCCGACTGGACGACGGTCGAGCGGACTGTCCTGGAACGCGAGCTCTCCCGACTGCACGTAGGTGTCGCTGCCCGGGCGTCCTATGAGCTGCGGGACTTCTCCCAGGTCGGCAGCGCGGAGCCCGCCATCGACGCCGCGGTGCTGCAGTTCAAGTCGAAGGGCGTCAACCGCGTCATCTCCTTCGAGCCGTGGGTCGGCTGGGGGTTCTTCATGATCGCCGCCAACCAGCAGAAGTACTTGCCCACCTACGGGTTGTCGAGCCAGACGGCCTGGACCGCGTCGTATGCAACAGGTCTCGTCCCGGACGAGGAGATGACCAACGCCTACTACGTGGGGTGGTCGCCGGTGCTCGACCTCAAGAGCCCGGGCCCGCAGTGGCCGCGCCTGCGACTTTGCGATGCGATCTACCAGGCTGCCGGCATCCAGCGGAACGGAGCGCTCGCCGAAGCGATCGCCCTCAGCACCTGCGACGGCCTGCTCGACCTCGCCGCGCTCGGCGACGCGGTCGGCGGTGCCCTGACGAGCTCGACCTTCGCGCGCGCGGTGGCAGACGTCAGCTGGCAGTCGGCCCTCGTGCCACGCATGAGCGTCTCGCCGGCGCGACCGTACGGCATCACGCTCGTTCGGCCCGCGCGCTGGCGCACATCGTGTGAGTGCTTCGTGTACACCGGACCGGCCGCGGCGGCGACGCGTTGACGGCAACCATCCTGGTCTAGACAGCCGTTGCTGACGTGCGCGAGAGCTCAGGCCGGGGCAGCAGCGGCAACAAGTGGCCAAGAGGGCCGGCAACCGCGTCGCGGCGCCACGCGGCGTACACGTGGACAGTGATGCCGAGGCCGGCGATGGGACGCCAGACAACGTTGCGGTCGCCGAACGAGTCGACTTCGCTCGCGAGCTTGAAGGACACCGCGGTGCCGTTGGCAACCAGTCGCAGTGAGGCATCGACGGCTCCGGACGCAGACTCGTAGAGGCCACCGGGACCGGTGAATCCGGCTGATGCAAGCGCCCCGAACAGCTTGCGGTGCATCTCGGGGTCGGCCTCCGGTGGGAACGTGACGATGGGCAAACCGCTTAGCTCCGCGGGCGGCACCTCTGCGCGCTCGCTCAGGGGGTGCTCGGCCGGCAGTGCTAGCCCGACGGGTTCCCGGGCAAGCACCCGGGTGGCAACACCCGCTGTTCGCTTCACCTTGCGCAGCAGCGCGATGCCGACCCCGCCGGCGATGTCGAGCACGTCGGGCAGCCTGGAGTCGGGGGGCAGCGTGCGCATGGTGAGGGTCACATCCGGCAGCTCGTCTCTCGCGCGGGCAAGAAGGCTCGGAAGCAAGTGCGGTGGAAGCGCGGGGACGGCGCCGATCGTGAGCGACAGTCCGTCCGCGTCCCGCAGTCGGCGCATCACCGTCGTCGCGCCTTCGAGCCGGTTCACGACGGCGCACGCCTCGACGAGCAGGACCGAGCCCGCCTCCGTCAGCGTCACTCGCCGGTTGGAACGGTCGAGCAGCG
Source organism: Actinomycetota bacterium (assembly GCA_033851845.1). Lineage (GTDB taxonomy): Bacteria > Actinomycetota > Actinomycetes > Mycobacteriales > SCTD01 > RYN-124. The sequence goes on along the minus strand of JAWWOH010000102.1, from coordinate 27,312 downwards.
TGACCCCCAGCTCGCGCTCGAGCGCCTTCACGGTCTGGCTGACCGCGGGCTGAGCGACGTGCAACCGCTCCGCGGCCCGACCGAAGTGGAGCTCTTCGGCGACGGCGATGAAGCAGCGCAGCTGCCGGACGTCCACGACGAGTGACGATAAGCCAGACTTCTCGATCAACAAGCACTACGTCTTGGACCGCTGACGTCGGCGGGCCGCAGACTCGCGGCGATCAACAGGGATCCGCGAGCAGGAGGCGACATGAGCACGATCGAGAAGACGGCAAGCGTGAAGCTGCATCGAGAGGTGTGCGGCGAGGGACCCGCGGTGCTGCTCATTGCGGGCACTCCGGGCGACGGTGGCCAGTTCACCGCGCTGGCCCGCGAGCTGTCCGGCCGCCACACGGTGATCAGCTACGACCGGCGGGGTACGTCGCGCAGCGGGGCGCCCGTTGACTGGACGTCGACATCCGTCGGCGAGCAGGCCGACGACGCAGCCGCGCTGCTTGCTGAGCAGGGAGTCGAGTCGGCCTTTGTGTTCGGGACGAGCAACGGAGCTGCCGTCGCACTGGAGCTGGCCCTGCGCCACCCGGACCTGGTCAGTGGTGCGGTCGTGCACGAGATGCCGCTGCTCACCGTCGTCGCCGACCCTCAGCCCGTCATCGACGGCATGGGGGCAATGATCGGTAGTGCGATGGAGCGCGGCGGCCCGGCTCTCGCCCTCGAGGACTTCCTGCGGTTCGCGTTCACCGACGACGTCGTAGACGGCTGGGATCCGGCACTGCGTGCGCGCATGCTGGCCAACGCCGGCATGGTCTTCGGCATCGAGCTGCCGGCTTTCCAGTCCTACCGTCCCGTCGAGGACGAACTCGCCGGGGCGAGCGTGCCGATTCACGTGCTCGTCGGGACGGACCAGCAGGCGCCATTCTTCCTCGAGGCCGGCGGGTGGCTGGCGCGACACGTCGGTGCGTCGGTGCTGCGTTCACCTGGGGCGCACGGCCCGCAGTTCACCTGTCCGGCAGAGCTTGCAACGCTCATCGCACAACTTGCCCAGAGCGTCGCGATAAGCCGGTGAAGGTCCTGGTCACCACGATCCCGTCATGGGGACACCTCGTCCCGATGCTCGGGATCGTGCGTGCCCTGGAGGACGCCGGACACGACGTGCTCGTCGCGACCAGCCCGACCTTCCATGCCGAACTCGCATCGCTGGGCTTGCGACCGTTCGCGGCCGGACTCAGCGAGCCCGCCATGCTCGCCGAGCGCCGCAGCCGTTGGCCATCGACAGAGGGAAGGCCACCACGCGAGTGGGCGTCGCGCATGTTCACCGAGATCGCGGCGCCGGCAATGGCCGCCGACCTGGCGCCGCTGGTCGACGAGGGCTGGCCGGATCTGATCCTCAGTGAGGAGGGCGAGTACGGCGGTCGGCTGGCCGGCGACAAGGGCGGCGTGCCGGTCGTTACACACGGTTGGGGTTCGCCCCCGGCGCCGGCGCCGGCGCCGTCACCGCCCGGCCTGTCCGTCGTACCCCACATCGATCCGTGTCCGGCGTCGATGTCGGGGAACGCGGCAGTTCCCGTCGGCTGGCGGCTGAGATACGACGTCCCCACCCTCATCGCACCGTCGGCGGAGACGACCTCCTGGGTCAGTGCGCGTCGACGACCCCTCGCGTACGTCGGTTTCGGCACCGTGCCGCTTTACCGCGATCGAGTCGACGTCGGTCAGGTCTTGGCAGCCCTGGACGCCGCCGGCTTCGACGCCGTGTGCACGGTGCCGGACCCTGAGGACGGCGCTCTCCCTGCGTCCGCGGGTACGGGCGCGCGGCGGGAGAGGTTCGTCTCGCTCCCGGACCTCCTCCCTTGCTGCGCAGTCGTCGTGACTCACGGGGGAGCCGGTACGACGCTGGCTGCGCTCGCCCACGGCGTACCAGTGCTGGTCCTGCCGCAAGGCGCACCGAGCCAGCAGCGGATGGCCAACGCGTGCGCGGCCCGCGGTGTAGGTCGCGCCTTGTCGCCTGAGGACACCACCGAGGCAAGGCTTTTGGACGAGATTGGGGCACTGGTTGCAGAACCGACGTACAGCGTCGAGGCGGCGGCCGTGGCCGACGAGATCGCCCATGGCCCCGAACCCGACACCGTCGTCGCAGCACTTGCCGACTGGCGATCTCGCCAGGCGCGATGACCTGCTGCCAAGGATGCGCAACTCAGCATCGCCCGAACCGAATGGGAGACCGACATGAACGCGACGGAGCAGCTCAGACAACGAAAGCACTCGCCAGGAGAGGAGATCGATCTCAGTTCATTCGTGGCGCTGGGTTCGCTCGAGAACCTCGGCGCAACGGTGCTGGAGGGCGCCGCCGAAGGCTGGGTGCGAATCGACTTCGACAGCGGGGGACTACGAGCCGGCCAGTTTGTGTCCTCGCCCGCCAAGATCCAGTTCACCTTCCCGTACACCGAGCACGCGACGATCCTCGAGGGCGAGGTGACCTTCACCGACGAGCACGGCCGGAGCGAGACGTATCAGCCGGGTGACAGCTACTTCATAGCGAGGGGTCAGGTCATGACCTGCGAATGCGACGCCCGCGTCGTCAAGTCCTTCTTCAACCACACGGCCAGCCCGGCCGTGGTGTGACGGACGAGGTGCCGGCCGGAGGTCTCCCAACCCTTCGCGCGGTGTTGACTGCGTGTCGGCGCCACCGGCGCTCGGTCGGGGAACGGCACCTGAAGACTGCCCTGTGCGTCCAGTCGCCGCTGTGTGTACGACGCCGGTCGCCGGGTCGACGTGAGCACGCCGTTCGTCGACGCGAACCTCTCTTGCCGTCCAGGTAGCAGGGCGTGACGCTGCGTGGTGCCGCGCGACGCCTCCGCTGCTCATGACGGGTATGCGCGTCCAGATCGCACCGGTACGGTGACGCTCCAGATGTCACTCATGCCGGAGGCACCTCCGGTGGCGCTCGTCGGGAAAAGCGCGTGGAAGTCCTTACCGCCGACGAGCCCGTAGTACTCACCCAGGGCGTTCCCTCCGAACCTGGTCGGCGCGAGCCGGAAGTCGAACGGCGCGTCGGTGAGGGACAGATCCTTGCCGAAGGCCTTCCCGCCGGCGGGGGACGTGCTCATCCATACAGTGGTCGGGAGCCCTGCACCCGCCGGGCCGCCGCTGGGGCCGCGGAAGTCGTAGTACGTCACGCCGACCGTTCCGTCCGACGTCACGGCGACCGCGGGGTTGATCGCCGCCGAGCCGCTGGGGGTGCTGACCCGTGCGGGAGCGGACCACGTGATGCCGCCATCCGCGGAGGTGCTGAGCGCGATCTCGTCGTAGGCGCCGTTGCTGAACCGACCGTCTTGCCAGACGACGTATAGGGCCCCGGTCTTCGGGTCGATCGCCGCCTCCTCCTCGCTGCCCGCCGAGTGGACCCCCGAGCAGCGGTCCTGGTGGCCGGCCTCGCAGACCGAGAGGAGGGGCGAGACCTGATGTGCTGGGGACCAGGTGAGGCCGCCGTTGGACGAGCTCACGACCTGGATGGCCCAACGAGTGCCGGTGGAACTGCTGTCGCCGATCCCGACGTGAGGATCGTCTGAGGCGTTCTGCTGGTCGAACACGTCGTACAGCACGCCGGACCTCGGATCGATGAGGAACAGGTTGCCGTCGGTCGTGGCCGTAACCTGCCCGACGGGGATCGGAAGTGGTTGGGTCCAGGTCACGCCGAAGTCGGTGGTCTTGGACATCATCGGGTAGTTGCCGAGGTAGACCGTGCGGTACGCCGACCACACGACGTAGGCGGTGCCGGCGTGAACGGGGTCGGCCGTGATGGTCGGCTTGTCGACGTCGAGGTACGGCGAGGCAACCGCGCTCGTGCAGCCCAGGTCGATGCACTTCTCGGTGGGGTCGTGCAGCACCTGAGTGCTGCCCCAGGTCAGCCCGCCGTCATGAGACGCGGTGACTCCAATGCCGACGTCCGGCACCTCGACGATGGCCGACGCGTAGACGGTGCCGTCCGGACCGATGGAGTCCCAGACGTCATTCACGCTCGCGGCTTGGCTTCCCGCCGGAGCGCAGCTGAAGGGCATGCCCACGTCCGTGAACGTGCGACCCCCGTCCAGCGACACACCCGCAGTGGCAGCGTTGACCATGCCCCAGCTCCAGTAGTCCTGTCCCCAGACGCCTACCAGGTGATCCTCGTTGCGCGGATCGACCGCAAGGTGCGGCTCGAACTCGGTGTTGGAGTGGCGCACGCCCAAGCTCTCGGAGAAGGAAGAGGACGGGCAGTCGGCGGTCGGGTTCGACGTAGAAGCCAACGTGGGCGTCGTGCCGTGAACGGAGCCCGCGGCCGGCCAGCCGGCGGTGAACACTCCTGAGGCTGTAAGCGCAGCGACTGCGACGATCCGACCCGCTCGTCTCCCTCGTGAACCCCTCATGATTCCCCCATCTGCGACATGTCGGGCAGGCATGACGGACGTTAGGGACGTACGCGCGGGTGCACATCGGGGAAAACGCTGGTCCTCTGTCTCGGGGGTTTCCCTGATTGGCGGTGTGTCCCGTTGGTGCGAACATGCGGCCGTGGCTCCGACAGTTCTCGTGATCGACGACCACCCCGCGTTCCGACGGCAGGCACGATCGGTGTTGGAGGAGGCCGATTTCGTCGTGGTCGGAGAGGCGGCTGATGGGAAGTCGGGTATCGAGGAGGCACTTCGGCTGGACCCGGATGTGATCGTCCTCGACATCCAGCTCCCCGATCTCGACGGCTTCGCGGTCTCGGCGCGCATCAGCGCGGCCAGGTTGCGCGCGACCGTGGTGCTGGTCTCCGGACGGGAAGGCTTGGACTACGGCGAGCGGCTCGTCGGGCACGCGTTCATCCCCAAGTCGAAGCTGACTCCGAAAACGCTCGGGGCGGCCCTCGCGAAGACAGCATGATGGAGGCAACGACCCCTCGCCGGTCGCCCAAGACGTGGTGGCTCATCGGGTTGCTCGCGTTCATCGTCGGCTGGCACATGGCCCTCGTTCAGGCTGGCCACCTGACCTATCTCGGTCGAGTCAACTGGCTCGAGGCGGTCGGTCCGGCGTATGTCTTCGTCGTCGCCGGCTTCCTCGTATGGCGTCAGCGACAGGACAACCGCACCGGGCGGCTCATGGTCGCTTTCGGTCTGCTGTGGCTCATCCCGACGCTGGAGATGGGCTCGCGGGTTCCCCTGTTGTGGACGATCGGGGCAACGCTGGGATGGCCGGCGTACACGGTTCTGGTCTACCTCGTCCTGGCCTTCCCGCGCGGCAGGCTGCTGACGCGACCAGCGCGTCTCACCATGGCTGTGGTCATCACCGCCCTGTTCCTGACGAGCGGTCCGGCGTTCATCTACTTCTACGACCCGGCAGTGGCTGGTTGTGTGGACTGTCAGCCGCACCTGAATCTTCTGCTCGTGCACGCGCGGCAGCACTTCATCGAGGTCAGCAACCTTCAGGTCGGCTCCGCACTCACAGTTGCTGCTGCTTTCCTGTTCATCGGCATTTTGGGCTCGCGGCTCGTCCGTGCCTCGTGGCCGCAGCGACGCGTCGCTGGGCCCTTGTTCATGCCTGCGATCGCTTGGGCTCTCGTCGTGACCTACTTCAACGCAGCGCAGGTCTCCTTCTGGACCTTCCACCGTCCGATCTGGCTCTCCGGCAACGGCACCTTCATCCAGATCGTTCAGCACCTGCTCGCCGAGGCCATCCTCGTGATGCCGCTGGGTGTCCTGTTCGGTCTCTGGCAGGCGGGCCTCCGCCGCGCGAAGGTCAGCGGGATGGTCGTCGAGCTCGGCGACCTGCCGGAGGATTCTCGGCTGGATGACGTGGTCGCACGCAACCTCGGCGACCCGACGGCACGTATCGGCTACCCCGTGACCGATGGCGGTTTCGTCACGAGGGACGGAGCCCCCCTCCACCTTCCGAGCGACGAGTCCGGGCGGGCGGTCACTGTGTTGGAAAGCGCCGGCTCCACGCGGGCGGTGATCGTCCATGACGCTGCGCTCCTCGCCGAGCCCGAGCTTCTTGCCTCGGTCGGAGCGGCCGTCCGTCTCTTCGTTGAGAACGAGCGACTTCAAGCGGAGGTCCGCGCGAAGCTGGAGGACGTCCGCGCATCCCGGGCTCGGTTGGTCCAAGCAGCCGACGGCGAGCGACGGCGGGTCGAGCGAGATCTGCACGACGGTGCGCAACAGCGACTGCTCGCTCTCGGGCTCGCCCTCGGCCGGGCCGAGCGACGGATCGAGACTGACACCGCCGCGGCGCGGGCGATCATGGTCGAGGCCGCCGCCGAGCTCGACGGGGCGCTGGATGAGATCCGCGAGCTTGCCCGCGGGATTCATCCGGCGATCCTGCAGGAGCAGGGACTCGAGGCGGCGCTGCAGATGCTTGCGCAGCGGTGTTCTGTGCCGGTTGCTCTGGACACAGTGCCCGGCCAGCGGTTGTCCGCGCTCGTCGAGACGACGGCGTACTTCGTGGTTTCCGAGGCGTTGACGAACGTCGCTAAGTACGCCAGGGCGAGCGGTGTGCGGGTGCGGGTCGAGCAGCGCGCCGGTCGGCTCGTCGTGGAGGTCACCGACGATGGGGTCGGTGGTGCTGACGCGTCGAATGGCTCCGGTCTTCGAGGTCTTGAGGACAGGGTGGCTGCTGTTGGCGGGGTGATGAGCGTCGACAGCCCTGACGGCGCGGGGACCCGGCTGTTCGCCGAGCTGCCGTGCGGGTAGTCGTCGCCGACGATCACGTCCTCTTCCGCGAGGGCCTGGTTCGCGTGCTGGCCGAGGGCGGCTTCGAGGTCGTCGGCCAGGCAGGCGATGGACACCAGCTCCTCGACCTCGTGGCGGAGCATCATCCCGACGTGGCGATCGTGGACATCCGCATGCCACCGACCTTCAGCACGGAGGGCCTTGTCGCAGCGCGTGAGCTCGGCGCGCAGCATCCCGACGTGGGTGTGCTGGTGCTCTCCGAGTACCTCGAGTCCCACTACGCCCTGTCGCTCGTCTCCGACCTTCCGACGGGCGTTGGCTATCTACTCAAGCGGCGTGTGACCGACCTCAAGCAATTGCTCGATGCGGTCCGACGTGTCGGGGCCGGCGAGTTCGTCATCGACCAATCCGTCGTATCGGAGCTCGTGCTGAAGCCCTCGACATCGCAGCGCCTGGTTGGGGTTCTCACCGATCGAGAGCGCGAGGTGTTGGCTGCGATGGCCGAGGGCCGTTCGAACCAGGGGATCTGCGACCGCCTGTTCCTCACCCTGAAAACCGTCGAGACGCACGTGCGAAGCATCTTCAACAAGCTCGACCTGGCAAGTGCGCCGGACGACAACCGTCGCGTGCTCGCCGTACTGATCTACCTCTCGTCCTGAGCGCCACTGCCGTCCATCGCGAGCGCGTCCGGACGGCGTGCCGAGCATTGGCAGCGAGCTGGGGCTGCAGATACTTCGGGTGACTGCATTGGGAGGAACCTGCATGAGCCTGACCATCCGGCATGCCACCGAAAGTGACGTGCCCGCCCTCGTACCGCTCATGGAGGCGGCGATCGAGGAGCTGCAGCGCGGATACCTCGATGACGCTCAGATCCAGTCGAGCAAGACGATCATGGGAATCGACCGCCAGCTCATCGACGACGGCACGTACTACGTGGTGGAGATCGACGGCGTCATCGCGGGATGTGGTGGCTGGAGTCGTCGGGCCACTCTGTACGGCGGTGACCATTCCGGAGGGCGCGACGCCGCGCTGCTCGACCCCACCGCCGATGCCGCCAGGATTCGCGCTATGTACACGCATCCTGCGCTTGTGCGGCGTGGGGTCGGTCGGTTGGTGATCGAGACCTGTGAGGCTGCGGCGGCGTCCGAGGGCTTCGCCACGCTTGAGCTGATGGCAACGCTCGCGGGACGCCAGTTGTATGAAGCGGCGGGATTCGTGCCCTTGGAAGAAGTTGAGGATTCTTCGGGAGGCGCGCCGGTTCCGTTGACCCGGATGCGCAAGCCCGTGAGGAGGAGTGAAGCGCGTGAACTGCATAGTCCGGGTACGACCGCGCAGCCCGCGCCGCCTGGCGCTGTCAGGTCACCCGAGGGCTCGGAGCCGCGCTGAAGCCGCACCGTCGATCCTCCAGCCGCCGGGGCATACTTTCGCGATGGTTGACCCGCTGCCTGGCTCGCAAGCTCTGTTCACCTCGGTCGACGCAAGCGGTCAAGCTGACGAGCTCGCGGAGATGCTCGTCCGCCAAGCGGCGGCTATGGCAGCTTGCGGCGGGTCTGGTTCCCATTGCTCTGCTTGCGCCCAGGTGCCTTCGTCGTCGACGGCGGCTGTGGGCTCGGTGAGACTGCCGTAGAGATGGCTGACCTGGTCGGTCCGTCTGGTCATGTCCTCGGCATCGACGCGAGCGCCGAGATGGTTGATAGAGCCACGAAGTCGGTGCGGAATCTGGCCCTACCGATCGAATTTCGTGTGAGCGACGTCCTTCAGATCGACCTCGACGACGACGCGGCGGACGCTGTGTACTGCGAGCGAGTCATGCAGTGGCTGCCCGATCCCGACGGCGCGCTGAAGGAGATGACTCGCGTTCTTCGTCCGGGCGGCCGGCTCGTCGTCGTCGATACCGATCACTCGAGCAACGCGTTCGCGGTAGGTGAAGACGCAGAAGCGTCCGCGCTCTCGCTCCGCGACTATGTCCTGGACGTGGTTCCCCACCCTCGAATCGGTTCTCAGCTGCACCGCTTGCTCAGACGGGCCGGACTCGATGACGTCGCCTTCGATGTTGCGGCAGTGCCACTGTCGACGTTCATGCTCGGATGGCCGTTCCTACAGACTGCCGTGACTGCGGCCGTTGCGAGGGGTGACCTCAGCGCCGACCGCGGAGAAGCGCTCGTCACATCACTGCAAGAGGACGAAGCGACAGGCCACTTCTTCGGCTACTCACTCCTCATTGCTGCGTCGGGAACGAAACGATGAGCGGACTCCTCGCTCCGGCGACCACGTTGGCGGTCCGCGCTGCCACGCCGTAGCACCTGCGTTGTCGGTCATGCGGACCCCGGGGCAACACCCCAATAAACGGGGGTTAGCCCCACTGTGTCCACAGCATCCGCGCCGGATGCTGTCCGCGGGCAGCAATGGTGCCGCGCGGGCACGACATGACGTCGTACGCGAACGGGGAAGTGGGAACAGGGGGGCGGGCGATGAGACGAGGCGCGCTAAGGGCTGCAGTGATGCTGTGCGCGGCGCTGCTGGTGGCGACCGGGGGGGCCGTGACGGCAGCTGCCGACGGCTGTTCCGGGGCGGGCTGCATGCCTACGCCGGCCGAGTGCGCCGATGGCAGCCACAATGGGGTCACGGTCGACCCAACTGACCTGACCCGGTTCTCGGTCTGCGCCGGCAGCAGTGGTGACACGGCGGCGTACGTCGGCGGAAGTGTGGGCGGAGGCCCGTGCGGCGCCGTGGTCGTCGCCGACCAGACGCTCGCGGCGATGGACGACCCGAACGACTGCGGTGGGCACATCCCGGGCGCGACACAGGCCGCCTACACAGCCCCCATGAGCGACGGCACGCCGATACATGTCGACCTCTACCGGCCCGACGGCATGAGCGAAGCCACGAAGGCGCCGACCATCTTGGTGATGACGCCGTACGCCAACACAGGCGGCACCGGCGGCACGGACACCATGCCCGCCGGCGGGCGCACCTCCAACGCCGTGAAGGACGAGCTCGCGACGATGGCGCAAGCCCTGCTGTCCCGCGGCTACCGGATCGCGGTCGCAACCGTCCGGGGGTTCGGCTACAGCGGCGGATGCAACGACTTTGGCGGAGTCCGCGCTCAGAAGGACGTGAAAGACGTCATCGACTGGGTTGCGCGACAGTCCTGGTCGAACGGTCACGTCGGCATGTACGGCATGAGCGCCAGTGCAGCGACCGCAGTGATGGCGCTGGGGCAGCGGCCGGCAGCCCTGGACGCCGTCGTCATGCAGTCGCCTCCGATGAACCGCTACGCCCAGGCGTATATGAACGGCGTGCCCTATGCGGTCTCCGCAGAGGCGAACGCGGCGTACTACGCAGAGATCGGTCTGATTCCGCCGAGTGCGCAGTCAGACCCAAGCCAGTTACAGGAATACGCACTCAACGGCCCGCAGCGGCGCGGCTGCGACGTCGCTGTGGCCGTGGGCAGTGCCGGCTCGGATCCGACGGACGCGTTCTGGGCAGAGCGCGACCTGACCGCCGCCGCCAGCGGCAGCAACGTGCCCGTGCTGCTTTCGCAAGGAGTGATGGATTCGAATGTGAAGCCGGGTTCGTTCCTGCCCGTCTGGTCATCCCTGCGCGGACCGCATCGACTGTGGGTCGGCCAGTTCGAGCACGTGCACGGCGACTCGGACCAGGTCGGTCGAACCGCGCCGAACGCCGACGAGAGCAAGTCGGTCCGGCCGTTCCGAGACGAGGCGCTGCGCTGGTTCGACGCCTACGTCAGGGCGGTCCCTGCGGAGCTGGCAGCGGTCGAGGACGACCCGCGGGTTGAGGTCGAGCGCTCCGATGGGCAGTGGCGTACGGAGAGTCAGTGGCCGCTGCCCCAGGTACGGAAGGTCGGGGTGTCGCTGGCGGCCGGCAGCTACCTCGACGTACACGGAAACAGCGCCGAGGCAGCCGATCCCACCACGACCTGCAGCCAGCAGACCGTGGACGGCCCGCCCAAGTGCCTGCGCACGCGCAACGGCGTGGGGAGCTGGACCTTCACGCCTGCTCTGCTGGCCGCCGAGCAGATCAGCGGCGTACCGAGGATCTCCGTCAGCACGCAGACAACTCAGCCGCTCGCCACCGTCATCGCGCTGCTGTACGACGTCGATGCCGCCGGCCAGGGAACGCTGCTCGACCGGGGCGCCGCGCGCCTCGCGACGGCTGGGACGAGTACGACGACGTTCGACCTCTACCCGCAGGACTGGTACCTCGCCGCCGGTCATCGGTTGGGCGTGCTCCTGACGGGCGCGGACGACGAGTGGTTCAACCCGGTGTCGACCGGCGCGGTGGTCACGGTGACGGGCGGACAATTGACCTTGCCCGTGCTCCCGCGGGTGCGCACTACCGACCTGAGCGGCGGCCCGTCGGCGGCCATCAGCGATCGCCGCCCGATCACCGTGCCGCAATGAACACTGGTCAATCACGCTCGGACAAGTAGAGCAGGACCGCCTTCACGCGCCGATTCACGTCTCGCTCCTCGGCCAGCCCGAGCTTGACGAAGATGGAGCTGATGTACTTCTCCACCGTCTTCACCGTGACGAACAAGGAGGCTGCGATCGCGGCGTTGTCCTTGCCCTGTGCCATCTCGGAGAGCACCGCTCTCTCCCGCTCAGCGAGCTCGGCCAGCGGCGAATCGTTCGTGCGCGAGCGCTGCAAGACGAGCGCTTCTACGATCTTGGGGTCGATCATGGAGCCGCCTCGGGCCACTTCCCGGACGGCAGCGATCAACTGACCGCGCTCGGACACCCGGTCCTTGAGCAGGTAGCCGCGCCGGGCCGTCCCAGACCGGAACAGTGCAACCGCGTATTCAGGTTCGTCGTGCTGGCTCAGTACGACGACGCCGATCTGGGGATCCGATGCGCCGATCGCCTCCGCCGCCCGGATGCCTTCGTCCGTACCGGTCGGAGGCATGCGGATGTCGGTCAGAACCACCTCGGGCCGCAACGACGCGACGGCTGCGAGCAGTGCGTCATACGAGTCACACACGCCGACGACTGCCACGTCGTCGTTGATCTCGAGCAGGGCCTTGATGCCCTCCCGCACCAGGAGGTTGTCCTCCGCGATGACGAGTCGGATCACCGGCGAACCCTACTCAAGTCGCCCCTTCGGGGAGATCCCTACTGATGCACGGGGGCCAGCCCCTATGCCCCCAGCCCATGCGCGGTCCAGAATCCTCGCCGTGGCGGGGATCCGAGGCAGCGGTCGGTCGACGGGGATCCTCGCGGTGGTGATGGTGGGTTGGGCTGTGGAGGCAGCCCACGCGCGCGTGCAGTGGCTCCTCGATCCCCATCGCATCGGCTTCACAGCCGTCAGCGTGCTGGCAAATGCCTCGATCCTCGCCATCGGCGCTTTCGTCGTCCTGCGCTCCCGCGGCAACCGGGTCGGCTGGATCCTGCTGACGGAGGGCATCATCCTGTGCCTGCTGGACAGCATGGCGTCCTACCTCGGCTACGGATACGGCTGGAGTCGCCTGCAACCGCCGCACGCACTTCCCTTGTTGGCTCAGGTCCGCCGGCTGGACGTCATCTGCTTCAACGTCGCCTGGTTCTTGGCTCCGTACTTGTTCCTGCTGTTTCCCGACGGGCGCTTACCAGGGCCACGGTGGCGCTTGCTGGCGGGGCTGGCCGATCTGCCTCTGCTGTTGACGATGGTTCTCATCGCGGTCACCCCAGACGCGCCGTACTTCACGGAAGCGGGGCCCACGCCGCCAGCTGCGCTGACCGCCCACTACGGGGCTCACACGCTGCTCGGCTGGTGGGCGGCGCACTACTGGCGGTTCTTCCAAGCAGGCTTGCTGCTTTCGGCAGTATCTCTTGTGCTGCGCTATCGCCGTTCCGACACGGTCGGCCGACAGCAGATCAAATGGTTCGTGTCTGCGGCCTCGGTATTCGCTACGTGGACGCTCCTGCTGGACTTCCTGCCCCAACAGCACCCGCTGTTACTGGCGGCGGTGCTCCCGATACTGATCGTCTTCCTGGTGAGCGCTACTGCGCTGGCCGTGCTCAAGTACCGCCTTTACGACATCGACCTGATCCTGAGCAAGCTGTTCGTCTACGGCTCGCTGGCCGCTTTCATCACCGCCGTCTACGTCGGAGTCGTCTCGGTGATCGGCAACGCGATCGGCACCCACGGGCGGCCGAACGTCGCCCTGTCCATCGCGGCGACTTCGGCGGTGGCACTCGTGTTCAGCCCGCTGCGGGAACGCCTGCAGCTGGTGGCCGACCGGCTGGTCTACGGACCGCGGGCCACGCCGTACGAAGCAGTCGCACAGCTGGCACGCCGGCTAGGAGACGCGCTGTCGCTCGAGGACGTCCTGCCCAGGATGGCGGAAGCGGCAGGCAGCGGGATCGTCGGCTCGGCCGCCAGAGTGCGCGTCTTCGGCGCCGACGGCACCGGATACACCGCGGCCTGGCCGCCGGAGGCAGCCGATTCAGACTGGAGCCTTGCTCACGTCGTACCGATCGTCGACCAACAGGTGGAGATCGGGGAGATAGCGAGTCTTAAGGGGGCTGGCCTTGCCCTGACGGTCCAAGAGCACGATTTGCTGACGGCCTTGGCGTCGCAGTCGGGCCTCGCGCTGCGCAACGTTCGGCTCGCCCTCCAGCTCCAGGACAGGCTCCAGGAGATCTCATGGCAGGCCGACGAGCTGATGGCGTCGCGTCGCCGCATCGTGGTTGCCCAGGATCACGAGCGCAGGAGACTGGAGAGAGACATCCACGACGGCGCGCAACAGCAGCTGGTGGCGATCGGAGCCCGCTTGACTGCGGCTCGAGAGCTGCTCGTTCATGATCCTGAGCGAGCGGCGCCGCTTTTGGACGCAATCGCGCTCATGATTCCCGAGACGCTCGAGTCATTGCGGGACCTCGCCCGTGGCGTCTTTCCGCAGCTGCTGGCCGACAAGGGCCTGGCCGCTGCCATTCGTGCCCACGTCAACAAGTACTTCCCGGGAGCACGGGTGGTGGCCTCCGCGGAACTCGACGGACGACGACTCGATCCCCGCGTGGAGGCCGCTATGTACTTCTGCTGCCTCGAAGGCCTCCAGAACGCGGCGAAACACGCACCGCACGCCTCCGTCACGGTCGAGCTGACCATCTCCCAGGACACGGTCAGGCTGAGGGTCGAGGACGACGGTCCCGGGTTCGATTCGCAGGACGTCGGCGCCGGCATGGGCGTGCAGAACCTCGTGGACCGGATGGCAGCGATCGGGGGTCGGCTGCAGGTGGTGTCGCAGGATGGCTGCGGCACCCGGATGACAGGAGAGGCCCCCGTCACCCCGCCTGACCTTGCGGATCGGGGCGACGTGCCTGTCGCCAACCGCGGGGCTCTCGGGTAGCGACCGGCAGCGACGAGCTCGTAGCGCCTGAGATAGCGCAGCGGGCCGAGAACGCGACGATGGCGGCACGCCGACCTCGACACCACTCAGACCCTTGTTGTCCACAGACGCATTGGCTGGGCCGCTACCAGGCCATAGGTTCGCTGCCGTGAGCGCCGTCGACACGGTCGAGGCGGAGGTCCGCGTTGAGGAGATCTGGATCAACGAGCGACTGACTGCTGGGTAGATGTCCCCACGCCCGCTCTTTCTCATGTAAGGCCCTGACGGCTGGGCGACCACCTATGAGCCCTACCTTCGTGGATGCGATCAGACGGAAAATCGGGGGCCGCACACCTCCAAACCCGGTCGACCCGTCGCAGGCGAACAGATCTCTTGGGCTAGATCAACGAGCCCGGCCGCCTGTTCATCGCCCGGCGTGGCTCCTCCGCGCTGACGTCGACGATCCTCAACGACGGCCAGGTCCGGGACCTCGTCGAGAAGGTGCTCAAGACGACCGGCAGACGGGTCGACCGGAGCACTCCGTTCGTCGACACGCTCCGCTCAAACCATCCTGGTAGCGCCTCACGCTGCGTGAATGCCCGCGCGGGCGCGACCGCGCGTGGGACTCTGCCACCTGGCAGATGTTGATCGGTCCCACCGGGGCAAGGGTGGAGCGCGTGGAGAGCACGGAGAGGGCGGTGGATGCCACCGTCCACTTCCTCGCACCTCCCGCATCGGACGCCGCGCGACTGCCGTTGCCGCTCACGTCTTTCGTCGGTCGTGCGGAGGACGTCGCGGCGTTGGTCGACGCAGTGCACGGGACCCGGTTATTGACGGTGACCGGCCCGGGGGGAGTGGGCAAGAGCCGCCTCGCGCTCGCGGGGCTGGACCAGCTGACCGAGCGGGTCGTGTGGGTGGAGCTGGGCGCGGTCACCGGCGAGGGGCAGGTCGCGCCGGTGGTGGCAACGGCGCTGGGCCTGCGCCAGGAACCCGGGCGCCCACTCGTTGAGACACTCGCCTGGCAGCTGCGACGCCAGGAGCTCGTCCTGGCTCTCGACAACGTCGAGCACCTGGTGGCGGAGGTCGCTGACCTCGTCCAGGCACTGCTGAGGTCGGCATCAGGCCTGCGGGTGCTGGCGACCAGTCGTGAGCCGCTGCAGGTGCCGGGTGAAACGACGTGGCGCGTCGAACCGCTGGTGGCCGATGACGCGGTAGCGCTCTTCGTCACCCGCGCGGCGCAGGTCCAGCCCGGCTACCGGCCGGACGATGGGACTCGCGCGAACATCGCCGAACTCTGCCGGCGGCTGGACGGCCTGCCGTTGGCGATCGAGCTGGCCGCGGCACGGCTGCGGGTCATGTCGCTGCCCGAGATCGCGGCCTCCGTGGACAACCGCTTCCGGCTGCTAACGGGTAACGCGCGCGGCATCCTGCCGCAGCAACGCACTCTGGAGGCCTCGATCGCGTGGAGTCACGACCTGCTCGGCCCTGCCGCGCAGCGGCTGCTCTGGCAGCTGGCCGTCTTCGCCGGCGACTTCACTGCAGAGGCGAGCGACGCCGTCGGTGGGGACAGCGAAGTGCTTGGCCAGCTGGTCGACCGTTCGTTGGTTCAGGTCGTCGAGGTCGAGCCGCGACGCTTCCGGCTGCTCGAGTCTGTTCGCGACTTCGCGCGCGCCCGGCTGCTGGACGCGGGCGAGGGCGACGAGGTCCGGTCCCGTCATGCGCAGCACTACCTCGACCTGGCCGAGCGCGCCGCTCCACATCTGACCGGCGCGGACGCACTTCTCTGGCTCGCGCGGCTCGACGCCGAGTCCCACGAACTCGAGGGCGCGCTGCACTGGTGGGCGGGTGCGCAGGACCCCCAGCCGTTCCGTCGCACGATTGTGGCGCTGGGGCTGTTCTGGGAGTTGAGGCACCCGGCCGCCGGCGTCCGTTGGCTGCGGCGCGCGGTGCGGGCCGAGGGCGACGACTCCGTACTGTGGGCGCAGGTCCTCTGGCAGTCGGCGCACATGGGTGTGTATGGCGACGACCTCGCGACCACGCAGAAGCGGGCGCCCGAGGCGCTGGCCGCGGCGGAGCGGTCGGGCGACCCCACGATGATGGCGCGCGCAGCGACCACGGCCACCTACTGCACTGCCCTGCTCCACCCGCCCAGCGCGCGTGCGGCGCTGGTGGACAAGGTGCAGCGCTGCCGCGACACGGGCGATTCCTGGGGCGCGGGAGACGCGCTCAAGATGACGAGCATCGCGTGCCTCACGATGGGGGACGACGCCGGTGTGCTCGAGGTGGTGCAAGAGCTGCGGCGTGAAGCCCACGCCCTTGGCAATGCTTTCTTCCTCGCTTGGTGTGACGCCGTCGAGGGCTACGTAGCGGTGCAGCGCGGGGACGCCGCCATCGCACGGGGGTGCCTGTCGGCATCGGCCGAGTTGTGCCGTGCGGTCGGGGACCCCTTGACGGGGTGGCTCACGACGGCGTGGCTGGCTGATCTCGATTGCCTGATCGGAGAACGGGAGTTGGCCCGGCGCGGGTATGCCGACACGCTGGCTCGCGCCAGCGCAAGCGGCGGCACGTTGAGCAAGATCTGGGCGCTCGTGGGGACGGCACGCCTGCTGCGGGAGGACGGGGCCGCGGCCGACGCCGTAACCGCACTGGCCCCAGTCGCGGATCGGTTCCTCGTCGCGGACCCGCTATGGCGCTCGCTGTTCTGTACCGCTTACGGGCGCGCCCTCGTCGAGGCCACCGCGGGCGCGGAGGGCGGTACCTGGCTGAGGACCGCGCTCGAGGCCGCAGACGAGATCGGGAACCCCGGTTTGCGCGCCGACGCGCATCAGGGGCTCGGCGAGCTTGCGGTCGCCCACGGCGAGCTCGTCGCTGCGGAAACCGCGCACCACGAGGCGCTCGCGCTCAGAGCGCGGGTCGGTCATCTCCCGGGCGTCCTCGCGTCCCTCGAGGACCTTGCGCTGCTTGGCTTCCCCCGCAGTGTCGCCGAGTCGCTGAGGCTGCTCGGCGCGACCGCCGCGCTCCGCGGGAAGCACGGTCTGGTCCGGAATCCGCGGACGGCGAGCGCATGCGCCGCCGCGGCTGCCGCAGCCCGCGCAGATGGATGCGCAGTGGAGGCCGTCATGGAGGAGGGCGCAGCGCTGACCCGCGAGGAGGTCGTCGGCTACGCCACCCGCAGCCGTGGCAGACGCGGCCGGCCGTCGCACGGCTGGGAGAGCCTGACGCCGACGGAGCTGGAAGTTGTGCGCTTGGTGGCGCAGGGTCTGAGCAACGTCGAAATTGGCGAGCGGATGTTCATCGGCCGCGGCACCGTCAAGACCCATCTCTCGCACGTCTTCGCGAAGCTCGGAATCGCAACACGCGCGGCGGTCGCCGCCGAGGTCAGCCGGCGCCAGGTCGGATCTCTGCCACCTGGCTGATGTTCTGGCCGCTCGGGGACCGCAGGCTGCGGAGGCCGCGGCTGAACAGGCCGCCACTGGGGGAGCGACCATGTCCAGCACCGCCGCCACGGCCGATCGCCAATCTGACTGGGCTACCTGCCCCAGTCCCCGACCCTGGGCACGCATCGCGGCCGCTGCAGTGGCTGCAGCGCTGATGCTCCTCCCCCTCCCGGCGCACGCGGCTTCTGCCGACCGCGTTCAGGGCACATGGCAGACGCTGGTGCCGGCGGCGCTGACGAGCTTCACCCCGTCGAAGTCCAACCCCACGACGGGTGCGTTCACTGCAGTCGGCTCGACGGAGTGGCGGGGGACCTGGATCGGCGTCACCACCTACACGATGAGCGGGACGATCGACCTGCTCACCAACGAGAGCTCCGGTGTCCTGCAGGAGACATTCATCGGGACCACCGGGGGCACTCCGGCGGCGGCTGGTGAGGTCGGGACGCTCATGCTCACGGAGCAGTTCACGCTCGGCGTCGACGGCGATCTGCAGATTCACTGCCGGATCGTGGGCGGCGCCGGTCGCTTCGCAGAGTCGCGGGGTCACGTCGACTTCGAGGGCCAGATGCTCAGCGTCGTCGAGGGCAGTGGCACCTACGCCGGCACCTGGAAGCACGCATGACGGCCGCCGAGACCGTGGCACTGCTGCGTCGGGTCTATGCCGCGTACGCAGCTCACGACGTGGCCGAGCTCGACGCGGTCGTGTCCGAGAACGTGGTCCTGCACGTCCCCGGCGATCATCCGCTGTCGGGAGCGCACTGCGGCCGAGACGCAATGTGGGACTACCTGGGACGGGTGTCCGCCGTCGCGGGCGGAAGGGGCGGCTTTGACGTGCGCTCCATCATCGCCGACGAGCGTGGCCACGCCGCCGCTTCCGTCTTCGGCACGATCCGCCACTTCGTCCGACCCATGGTGCACGTCTGGCGGGCCCAGGACGGCGTGCTCACAGAGTTCCGCGAGATCAACCTAGACCAGGACGCCGAAGACGCTTTCTGGAACCGAGCGCTGACGATCGCCTCCGACAGCTGTGGACCCGATGCATGCCTGCGACCGACGGACGACCAGTCCGCGGGCTCGCCTCAACACTGGAGATGCTCATGAAGCACTGCACCGTTCACGAGGGCGGCTCCACCGTGATGTCCGTCCTCATCCGTCGCGGGACACCGCGAGCGGCCATCGCCGCCCGCGTCCTGTCGGTGCTGCTGTTGATCGCCCCGTCCTTCATCGCGCAACTGTCGAATGCGACGCGGCCATTCGTCGCGCAGTCGCTGGTGCTGGTCCTCACCGGGGTTGTCGTCGTCACGAGCGACCGCCAGGCCGTGGCCCGCATGATCCGCCTCGCGGCCCGCGTCGGCATCGTGCTCGCGGTGACCCTTGCGCCCGCAGTCGTGGGGGCCCAACCCTCCCAGGCCGCACCTCGCTCAACCAGCGACTACCTCGCTCCCTACGATTCCGCCTCTGCTCCACTCGATCGCCAATGCACGACCGGCGCAACGTGTACGACGTTCGCCACCGTCGAACCCGGCACCGGCAAGCACACGGCCACCGTCGACTACCGGCGGGACACGGCCACGACCGGCCAGGAGCGGGTGGAGGGCGACGGCCTCTTCCGGCAGGCCGTCCAGCTGCCGCAGGGCAGCACAGCCGCGACCGTGACCGCCACCTGGCACATCAATTCGGCCACAGCGACGGCCAACAGCAGGCGCGGCTTTCTGCACGCCGGCAGCGTGCTGCTGGCGAAGGCGCTGTGCGACGGGGGGTGCGTTGCGGAGTTCGCCGTGGCCCAGGTGACGCTCGCCTGCAGCCAAGAAGGGGTCGTCGCCTGCTCCAGTGCGCCAGGCAGCGATGGCTCCCGCGCGAGTGACGTCAACGTTGTCGTCACAGCCACGGTGCGGAACCTGGCCAAGCCGTCGTTCACGTTCTGGACGCAGGCGCTGTCGTACGTCGACGCGCGGCCAATGTGCGGCGCGAGCATCTCCGCCACCGACCCTGTTCCCGTAACCGACGAGTGCGCGACCACCATCGACCCCGTCCACTCCGGCACGGGACACAGCGACCTCGACGCCACCTTCATCGGATTCCACATCGACGCGAGCGGGAGCTCCACGTGAGCCGCCGGACACCGGACGCGTTGTTCGGCACAAGAATGAGTACTCACCGGATCACTCGAAGTGCTGCAGCCGTTGCCGTCGGGGTGGCTGTGATCGCGGCCGCGACGGCGGCTCCGTCCGCTGCAGACGCGGACCCGCGCGTCGTCCAGGTGTCGGGGGTCAATCCGCAGCCCGAGTGCTCGGTCGGGGCTGGGCAGGATCCGGCATTCCCCGCGACTCGCGACTGGGACCAGGAGCCGAGCCTGGCGGTCAGCCCGCGCAACCCGAGCCACCTGCAGGCGGCGTGGATGCAGGGCTACTCCGACGGGATCACCGCTGCACGCTCTGAGGACGGCGGCCGGTCCTGGACGGTCAGCGCTGTACCGATTCTCGACTGCACCAAGACGCACAGCACCATCGATCCGTGGCTCGCGATCGGTCCGAACACGACCAGCGAGGGTGAGACGACGTACCTCAGTGTCGTCACAACAACCGCGGCCAGCGGCACTACTGCCACCGTCGGCGCTATCCCCGACACCGACCTGGTCGTGTTGCGTTCGTACGACGGAGGGACGACGTGGTCCAGCACCCCCAGGAAACTGGACCATGCCGGTGACGTGGAGGCCATCGACGGCAGCCTTGTCGTTACCGACCCCGTGCGACCCGGTAGGGCCTGGGCGAGGTGGTCCAAGGTGAACCTACTGACACTGGCCACGGACGAGTTCGTCGCAACGACCGCGGACGGTTTCGAGCACTGGTCGACGGCCCTGCTGCCGGCGTCGCCAGTTGGAACTGTCGCGCTCGGGACGCAGTTGGCTGTCGGCCCCGACGGCTGCGTGGCCGCTGTGTCGGCCGTGATCCCACAGACTCAGTTCAACAAGATGACGATGCAGCGTCCTTCCGTCACGGGTCCGACCGACCTGTACGTCACAACGTCGACGAACGGCACCGACTGGACCCCGCAGCGAAAGGTTGCGAACGCGGACTCGGCCAGGTTCGCGAACATCAGCCTGGCCGCCGACGGCTCCGGTCGGGTCAAGGTCGCGTGGACACGGCTTAGCGGGCCGGGTGTTCAGCCCATGCTGATGAGCTCGACCGACACCGGCCGTACCTGGACAACGCCAGCGCCCGCCGGACCGCCTGTGTTGTCGGCGCCGTTTCTCGCCAACAGCGACATCCTCGCGGCTCCTACTGTCGTGTTGCCCGTCGGTGACGGACCCACAGTCGCGCTGTACGACCACCGCAACGACGATGCGACGTCCCATTCGACCGGTGAACCGCCGCACGTGACCGACATCTGGCTGCGTAAGCAGATCAACGGGGTGTGGACCGAGCAACACGTGCTTGGTCCGTTTGACGGCACCACTGGCCCTGCGGGCAACGGCAGTGTCTGTGAGAGCGACTGCGTGGCCGCGGCGTCGATCCTGGGGGACTACTGGGGCGGTGTCGCGCTTCCGCACGGACAAGTGGGAGTAACCGTCGTGACCACCAATCCCACACCAGACTCTCCCCACAACACGGACGTCTTCTTCGCCCGGTCCATCCGCGCCCGGGGTTAGCCTTGACCTTCACCTCGTCCTTGGCGCTGCGCTGTTTTGCACCCGGTCTTGCTGTCCTCACCCGTGGGTTCGCCGTCGCCGTCGGTCGGCGGGTGCTCCCGCGGCATCCTGCTTGACCATCAGGCCATCATGTGGCCGAGCCGAAGTCATCGAGCTTCTGTCGCCTCTTTCGACGTGGACAGAGGCGTCTGACAGCGTTCTTGATTCTTCCTGCGAACGGGGCCCTGTCCGCACCTGACGCTGTGGTGCGGTGCGGGCGCGCCTTGACCAGCGCCGCGCCCCTCGCTCTGGACAGGTTCGGCCGACGGCTCGCGACCCGTACGGGGCATACCGCTCTTGCTCCCCGGCACGCGCTGTTCGACGTCTACCGTGAGTCTGTCGATGTCGTTGTCCACAGTGGCGTGCAGCCGTCGACCCGATGGCCGTAGGTTCTCCCTCGTGAGCGCGGTCGACACGGTCGAGGCGGAGGTACGCGAGCTCGTCCGCCGCCGCGGCCTAGACCCGATCGAGGACCGCGCCGCCGTCCGCCGCCTCGTCGACGAGGTCATAGCCGAGTACGACGAACGGACCCTCACCTCCAGCCTCGCCCCACTCGCGGATCGGCACACCGCAGCAAGGGCGGTGTACGACGCGGTCGCCGGGTTCGGCCCGCTGCAGCGCCACCTCGACGACCCCACCGTCGAGGAGATCTGGATCAACGAGCCCGGGAGGGTGTTCATCGCCCGACGGGGCGCGAGCGAGCTGACCACCACGATCCTCAACGACGGCCAGGTCCGCGACCTCGTCGAGAAGATGCTCAAGACGACCGGGCGTCGGGTCGACCTGTCGACCCCCTTCGTCGACGCGATGCTCCCGGACGGGTCGCGTCTTCACGTCGTCATCCCCGACATCACCCGCCGACACTGGTCGGTCAACATCCGCAAGTTCGTGCTGTCCGCGAGTCACCTCGACGAGCTCGTGCAGCTCGGCACCATCACCCAGCAGGCGGCGCGGTTCCTCGAGGCATCGATCGCCGCCGGACTCAACGTCATCGTGGCCGGCGGGACGCAGGCCGGGAAGACGACGCTGCTCAACTGCCTGGCCGCCTCGATTCCGGGTCGTGAGCGAGTCATCACCTGCGAGGAGGTCTTCGAGCTCCGGCTGCCGCTCCCCGATGTCGTCGCGATGCAGACCCGTCAGCCCAATCTCGAGGGCACCGGCGAGATCCGGCTGCGCCGGCTGGTGAAGGAGGCGCTGCGGATGCGGCCGGACCGCATCATCGTCGGCGAGGTGCGACAAGAAGAATGTCTGGACCTTCTGATCGCCTTGAACAGTGGGCTCCCCGGGATGTGCTCGATCCACGCCAACTCGGCGCGAGAAGCCATCGTGAAGATGTGCACGCTGCCGCTGCTCGCCGGTGAGAACGTGGGCCACGCCTTCGTCGTACCGACGGTTGCGAGCTGCGTGGACATCGTCGTGCACATCGCGAAGGACGGTCAGGGACATCGCCGCGTTCGCGAGATCGTCGCGGTCCCCGGCCGCGTCGAGGGCGATGTGGTCGAGACGGCCGACATCTTCACGACCCGCGGCAACCGCCTGGTCCGGGCCGACGGCTATCCGCCACACGCCGAGCGCTACGAGTGGGTCGGCGCAGACCTGCCGCGGCTGCTGGTCCAGGACGGGCAGTAGACCGTGGGTGCGTTGCTCGGGCTGCTGTTCGGCATCGGCTGTCTGCTGGTCTGGAGGTCCGGCAGTCGCGCGCCTGTGCACACCACGACCTCCGACGGCTGGCAGGAGCGCACCACAGAGCTGCTCGCGCAAGCCGGCATCGAAGGCGTTAGTCCGGGTCAGCTGATGGCCGCGAGCGGCACGCTCGGCCTCGTCGTCTTCGTACTCGTCCTCGGCACGTCGCGAGTGCCGATCATCGCGCTCGCCTTCGGTCTGTTCGCGTCACTGGTTCCGCTGTCTCTCGTACGACGGCGGCGGATCCAGCGGTCGGTGGAGCTGCGGGAGCTGTGGCCCGAGGCCGTCGACAACCTGGCCAGCGGCGTCCGGGCCGGTCTGTCGCTGCCGGAGGCGCTGACGGCGCTTGGGGTGCGCGGGCCAGAGCAGCTGCGCTCGCCGTTCCGTCGGTTCGGTGAGGACTACCGCGCCACGGGTCGGTTCAACGAGTCACTGGACCGGCTCAAGGTCGCGCTGTCCGATCCCGTGGGCGACCGCGTCATCGAGGCGCTGCGGATGGCCCGCGAAGTAGGCGGGACCGACCTCGGTCGACTCCTGCGCACGCTGTCGCAGTTCCTGCGCGAGGACGCCCGCACCCGCGCGGAGCTCGAGACCCGGCAGGGCTGGACCGTCAACGCCGCCCGGCTCGCCCTCGCCGCACCCTGGCTGATCCTGCTGATGCTGTCGACCAAGCCGCAGGCCGTAGCGGCGTACAACCAGCCCGCCGGTGCCGTCGTGCTCCTCGGGGGCGGCGCGGTCTCGTTCGTCGCCTACCGGATCATGATCCGGATCGCCCGCCTGCCCACCGAGCGGCGGGTCCTCAAATGAGCCCCTCGTTGCTCGGCATCCTGCTCGGCGTCCTCGCCGGTGGGGGTCTGTGGCTGGTCGCAACCGGTACGCCGATGGCCCGGCGGCCGACGCTGGACGCGCGGCTCGCGCCGTACCTGCGTGACACACCTCGCCCCTCTCGACTGCTCGCGAACACCGACACGCTGACGCCCTTCCCGACGCTCGAGCGGCTGCTGCGCCCGGTGCTCGGCGACCTCATGAAGGTCGTCGACCGATGGGTCGGCGGCGTCGGCGGGGTACGACGGCGCCTCGACCAGCTGGGCACGGACGTGACCGTCGAGCAGTTCCGCGCCGAGCAGGTGATCTGGGGGGCGTTCGGGCTCGCCGCCGGGCTGGGCCTCGTGGTCCTGACGCTGCTCGGCGGTGGCGGCACGAACCCGCTTGTGCTGCTGCTCTCGGCCCTGATCTTCACCGTTGGTGGCGTGCTCGCCCGGGACCGCTATCTCACCCGCCAGGTCGCCCATCGCGAGGAGCGGATGCTCGCGGAGTTCCCGACGATTGCCGAGCTGCTCGCGTTGGCCATCACCGCCGGCGAAGGGCCGGTCGGCGCGTTGGAGCGGGTGACCCGCATCTCCAGCGGAGAGCTCACCCGCGAGCTCGGTCGCGCGCTGTCGGAGGCCCGCGCCGGCGCGTCCTTGGTGCAGGCCCTCGAGGGGGTCGCCCGCCGTACCTCGCTCGCGCCATTGGCCCGGTTCGTCGACGGCGTCGCGGTCGCGGTCGAGAGGGGCACGCCGCTCGCGGAGGTCATGCGGGCGCAGGCGGTCGACGTCCGGGAGGCCGGCAAGCGCGCCCTGCTCGAGTCGGCCGGGCGCCGCGAGATCGGGATGATGGTCCCGGTCGTCTTCTTCGTGCTGCCCGTCACGGTCGTCTTCGCGCTGTTCCCCGGGTTCTACGGGCTTCAGCTGGTAGCCGGGTGAACGCGTGTCACCCGGTTGGCCTAAGGACCCGCTCGGGCGGCGTCGAACCCTTCCCGCGACCCCATCAGGAGGACGCCGTGCCCGAGAGCCTGACCCCGCTCGCTCTGTTCGTCGCCGTGCAGAGCCGCATCCTGGCCAGTGGCGACCGGGAGCGCGGCGACGTCCCCGGCTGGGTGCTCATCACGCTGATGACCGCCGGACTGGTGACGGTGCTGTGGGCCGTGGCCGGCCCCAAGCTGCGCGACATCCTCAGCAGCGCGCTCGACAGCGTGAAGGGTCCCTCGAGCTGATGCCCGGCGCGGCGCCGTGGCGCCGCCGTCGTACCGACTCGGGCTCGGCAGTCGTCGAGTTCGTCGGTGTCACCGCCCTGCTCCTGCTGCTGTTCCTCGTCATCTTCCAGCTCGGTGTCGTGCTGCACATCCGCAACGTCATGGCCGCAGCGGCGGCTGAGGGGGCGCGCTATGCCGCCAATGCCGACCGCACCGACGCCGACGGCGAGCAGCGCGCGCGCGAGGCGATCGCGACCGGTCTGTCGGAGCAACTCGCCCGCAAGATGGTCGTGCACGCCGTGCCCGACCCGACCGACCCCGGTGTCATCGAGATGACCATCACCGTCCCGGCCCCGCTGTTCGTGCCGAAGCTGCACGCGTTCGACATCACGGTGCACGGGCACGCGCTCGAGGAGAGCCGGTGACCCGACGACCGCGCCGCTGCCACGGCGACGAGGGCAACGCGCTGGTCGAGTTCGTCTACCTGTCGATCCTGCTGATGATCCCGCTGTTCTACGCGTTGCTGGCGGTGCTCCAGATCCAGGGTGCCGCGTTCGCGGTGACGGAGGCCTCCCGTCAGGCCGGCCGTGCCTACGTGCGCGCGGACACAGACGAGGATGGCAGGACGAGAGCGGCGAAGGCAGTGCAGCTCGCGTTGCAGGACCAAGGCATCCACGACGCGGGCGTCGTACCGACGTTCGACTGCGGCGCGACCGCCTGCGACCTGTCGAGCGGTCAGCGGGTGGAGACCACGGTGCACTACGTCGTCTCGTTGCCCTTCGTCGGCAGCTTCTTCGGCAAAGGTCGCGCCGGTATCCCGGTGACGGGCACGCACGTCGAGTACGTCGATCGCTTCAAGGAGGACGCCGCGAAGTGAGGCGCCGTCCGGAGGGAGACGACGGAACGATCCTGGTCCTCGTCCTGGGGTTCACCGCGCTGCTGCTCGTGCTCGTCGCGGTCGTCGTCGACGTCAGCGCCGTCATCCTGGCGAAACGCGGCGCCGCGAGCGCCGCCGACGGGGCCGCGATCGCCGCGTCGCAGCAGCTCGATCAGAGCGCGGTCTACGACAACGGCCTCGGCGAGGCGATCCCCTTGTCGGCCGACGACGTGCAGCAGGTGGTGGGCGTCTACGCCGAACGCGCCGCTGAGGCGCAGAAGGGCTTGGAGCTGCGGGCCACCCTCGACGAGACGCAGACCACCGCCACGGTGACAGCGCGGCGTGAGCTCCGTCTGCCCTTCAGCGGCTGGCTCGGCATCGGCTCGGTCACCGTCACCGCGGTCGCGCACGCGAGGGCACCCCTGGTGGCGCCGTAGGCTCGCTGCTCGTGCCGGTCGAACGCAGCAACGACGTCCAAGGCGATCTCGCCGCGTTGGACACGACGCTGGCCAGCATCGAGAAGGTGCTGGACATCCCCCGGCTGCGCATCGAGCTCGGTGACCTCGAGGAGCAGGCCGGCGCTCCCGATCTGTGGGACGACACCGCGAAGGCGCAAGAGGTGACGACCCGACTGTCCACGGTGCAGAGCGACATCGAGCGCGTGGAAGGGCTGCGGCGCCGGCTCGACGACCTGTCGGTCCTCTTCGAGATGGCCGCCGAGGAGAGCGACGAGAGCACGCTCGACGAGGCCCACACCGAGCTCGACAACATCAAGCGCGAGATCGCCTCGCTCGAGGTGCGCACTCTCCTCTCGGGGCCGTACGACCATCGCGACGCCCTCGTCCAGATCACCCCCGGCGCCGGCGGTGTCGACAGCCAGGACTGGGCGTTGATGCTGTGGCGGATGTACTCGCGCTGGGCCGAGCGGCATGGTTACGCCGTCGACGTCCTGGAGTGGCAGGAGGCCGAGGAAGCGGGCGTGAAGTCCGTCGTCTTCCAGGTCAAGGCGCCCTACGCCTACGGCACTCTGGCGGGCGAGCACGGCGTACACCGCCTGGTGCGCATCTCGCCGTTCGACAACCAGGCGCGTCGGCAGACCTCTTTCGCCATGATCGACGTGACACCGGTCGTCGAGGCGGCCGACGCGGTCGAGGTCGACGAGAAGGACATCCGCGTCGACGTCTTCCGCTCCAGCGGTCCCGGCGGGCAGGGCGTCAACACGACCGACTCCGCCGTCCGCATCACGCACCTGCCGACCGGCATCGTCGTGTCCTGCCAGAACGAGCGCTCGCAGATCCAGAACCGGGCCACGGCGATGGTCGTGCTGCAGACCAAGCTGCTCGAGCTGAAGCGGCAGGAGGAGGCCGCCACCATGGACGCGATCCGTGGCGGAAAGGGCGAGATCGCGTTCGGCTCGCAGATCCGCAACTACGTGATTCACCCGTACCAGATGGTCAAGGACCTGCGAACCGGGACGGAGACGGGCAACACGAGTGGTGTGCTCGACGGGGAGATCGACGAGTTCGTCGAGGCCACGATCAGATGGCGTAGAACTTCGCAGGTCGAGTAGGGAACCAGGGGCGTGTGCGGTGCGTCGCAGCGTCGAGGC
>JAWWOH010000118.1:0-12775 GCA_033851845.1 Actinomycetota bacterium | reverse complement strand
CGACGGAGTACTTGGTCGGCTCGAACCGGTGGTCGCGGAAGCTCAGCGACATCGAGCCGGAGAAGTCCTCGATCGGGGAGATCTCCTCGAAGATCTCCTCGAGCCCGGACCGGGTGGAGACGTCGTCCCGACCCTCGTCCACGGCGGCGGCCACTCGGGCCTGCCAGACGTCGTTGCCGACGAGCCAGTCGAACGAGGAGACCTGCAGGTCCAGCAGGTTGGGGACCTCGAGCGGTTCGCGGATCTTCGCGAACGAGATGCGGGGGGTCTTGCTGGTGGAACGGGTCGTGCTGGGGTTACTGCGGGCGGCCAAGAGGGGTCCTTCCGAAGGCAGCGTCACCGTGGACCTGCCAGAGCTGAGTTCCCAGGCGGCGCACGCACACTCGACCGGCCTGCACAGGCATACGGCCTGGGCGGTTATATGACGGGAGGCAGCGCAAACAGGCAGCCTAGCCTAACGCCTGTCCTTCTGTCGAGATGACGCCCTCGACCGCGGACCTGCTGGCGCACAGAGTGACGACCCGACGCCCTCCCGTCAAGACCCAACCGCACATCTCGGGCCGTACGCCGGGCTACAGGACCTCGACCGCACTGATGAGCCAGCCGTCACCGGACCGCACCAGCCTGATCCGGATTCGGCTCCGCTCCACCGTCGCACCGGGGCGGGTCGCGCTGCGGATCGACCGGTCGACGGCGACGAGCACGCTCGCCTTGTCGCCGGCGTACGACTCGAGTCCCGCACCGACGACCGTGCCGAGCGAGCGGGACTGGGCCTTGATGATCGCCGGCTCGGAGGCGGCGATCGTCGCGGCGTACGACGCACGGAACGCCGTGGTCCCGTGCCGCGCGAACCGCTGCAGGTCCGCGTCGACGGTGGCGAAGTCGTACGTCGTGAGGTCGACGGCGTACTGGCGGCCGGCGGCGAGGGCCGCACTGCGCCCGTCGTCGGCGTGCCGCCGGTCGAGAAGCAGATAGCCGGAGAAGGCCGTCGCGGCGACGGCGACGAGCAGTGCCGCGGCGAGCAGCGCACGGCCGGCCCCGACCCGGGCCTGCTCGCTCAGAGCGCGTCCACCTGCGAGACCCGCCAGTGCGAGCCCACCTTCGTCATCGTCATCCGGACCCGGCTCAGGTCCACCTTCGGTGCCGCCTGGAGGCTGCTGGTGGTGACCTGGTTCACGTAGACGATGGTCACGACGACATCCGGCGTCGCCCGGACGACACCGGCCGTCACGACCTCGGCCTTGACCACCGCCTTCTTCTCCTTGGCGATGTCGGTCACCACGTCGGCGGTCGTCTTGGCGTACTCCTTGGCGAACTTCCCGGTGGTCAGCGCCTTGCCGGCGCTGAAGTCCTTGTCGAGCTGGCGGTAGTCATAGCTGAACAGCACTCGCGCGGCGTCGCGGCTGGCCTCCAGCCCGGCCCGGCGCGCGGTCTCGGCCGCGCTGTTCTGGTGGACGCGGTACCAGACGAAGCCGTTGGCGATCGCCATCAGCAGTGCGGTCAGGGCGAGCGCGATGACAGCCGCCGACACGCCACCTCGGGTCGGAAGAGGCTCGTACGCCGCGACCTCCGGCTCTGGCTCGGCAGCCACTTCCCAGGCCTGACTTGCGTCCGAGGCCTCGGTCGCCGGGACGGCCTCCGGGTCGGACGCAAGGAGGGGTTCGGGCTCCGGCTCGGCTTCCGGCTCCCACTCCGCTACGTCCGAGAACTCGGCTGCCGGAGCGACCGCTGCGTCGGACGCAGCGAGGTCAGGCTCAGGCTCCCACTCCGCTACGTCCGAGAACTCGGCTGCCGGAGCGACCGCTGCGTCGGACGCAGCGATTTCCGGCTGCTGGGCGGGCTGGAGGTCCGGATCGGGATCGGACTCGGGCTCGGGCTCAGCGACGGCGGGCCAGCCCTCCTCCTCGGCATCGGTCGGATCGCTGGTCTCCAGCGGCGCTGGCGGCTCACCGGCATCGACCGGCCAGCCCGTGTCGGACGGGCTGCTGGTGGCGTCGCGGGGCTCCTCGGGTGTGGTCATCGTCAGCCCACGAACTGCAGGGCCGACGTCAGCCACCGGCTGCCGTGGCGCTCGAGGTCGAGCTGCATCCGGTAGGTGTTGGCCCGCCCGGAAGGAGCGCTCTTGTTCTTGACCTTGCTGTCGACCACCACGAGCACCGTCGCCGTATCGAGGTCACCGCGAACAAGCCCCGCGTCGATGACGTGCCCCTCCGCGACGACGGCGTTCTCGGTCAAGACGCTCTTGAGGTCCTTGGCGCGGTCGGCGAAGTCCTTCGCGAACCCGCCCGTGGCGCCGTCCTTCACCCGCTGCAGGTCGGCGTCGATGTCGTTGCCGTCGATCGACGTGAGGTTGAGCGCCTCCTGCCTGGCCGCTCCGATCGCCGCGGCCCGCGCATCGGAGAGCTGCTTGGCGTCGCGCAGCTTCAACGCGCCGAGCAGCGCGGCGACGGCGAGCAGGATCAGCACCAGGACGAGGACGGTCACCAGGACGACCGGCCCGCGACGAGGCTCGGCCGAGGCGAGCCCACCGCCGTCGCCCTCCGCAGAGGTCACGGTCACGGCGTCAGCGGGCCGAGCAGGAGCAGCTGCCACGAGCTGCCGCCGAACAGCTGGGCCGCCCCCGCGCTCGACCCGATGCGCAGTCTCTGGCCGTCGGCAGTGATGACGTTGCCCGTGGCGGGGTCGTAGTCACCGAGCAGGACGCTGTCGGAACCGTCGTTCGGGGCGCCGCCAGGACCCGCGTTGCGGGATGCGGACGCGGACGTGATTCGCGGCGGGACCGCGCTATGGGTGTCGTTCGGGTACGGGCGCTCACCGGCCGGTCTCGGCGCGTTCTGCGCACCACGCACGTCCTGGCCGCTGCTCGACGGCGAGGCGCAGTAGGCGTTGAGGTTGGGGGTCTTCAGCTTCAAGTCGGACGGGTCGCGCTTCTTCGTCGTCGCGTAGCCGCCGTTGGTGCACGGCGGCGGGTTGCCGGTCGTTGCGAGCCCGAAGTGCGTCGTACCGTCGTTGGGTACGACGGTGAAGCCGCCCGCGATGACGTTGGGGTAGGTCACCAGGATCTGCCGTAGCGCCGGCAGCCGGATGGACTGCACCTGCGCGACGGTGACCAGGTTGTCGAGCAGGATCGGCAGCGCCGACCGGTTGCTCTCGAGCAGGTCCGTCGTCTCGCGCGCGCTCTGCGTACCGGCCGCGAACAGCCGGCGGAAGTCGGGGTCGCTGGCCCGCAGCTGACCGGTCAGGTCGGCGAGGTCGCGGTTGAAGCTGCGGAACTGGCCGGAGGTGTCGCGTTGAGTCGCGAGGACCGGGCGGCCGTCCTCGATGAGCTTCTTGGTCTGCGGCAGGTGGGCGGTCGCCGTCTCGGTCAGCTGGTCACCGGCGTCGACGAGCCGCTGGAG
Source organism: Actinomycetota bacterium (assembly GCA_033851845.1). Classification (GTDB taxonomy): domain Bacteria; phylum Actinomycetota; class Actinomycetes; order Mycobacteriales; family SCTD01; genus RYN-124. The sequence continues at coordinate 9,377 of JAWWOH010000118.1, read as the reverse complement.
GCTGTCCGACGACCCCTCGAATGCCTTGCCGAGCTCGTCGAGGACGACGGTGACGTCACGGGTGTCGATGCTCGTCACGAAGCGGTCCAGGTTGACCAGCAGCTGCGTCGGCGCGATCGGGATGCCGGTGTGGTCACGGTCGATCACGTCCCCGTTGCGAAGGTACGGACCGCCGTCTGCCTGCGGCTGCAGGTCGACGTACTGCTCCCCCACGGCGGACCGGTTCCCGACGAACGCCTTGACGTCCTTGGGGATCTTGGTGCCGGGCTTCATCCGCAGCCCGACCCGAACGCCGTCCTGCTGCAGATCGAGCGAGACGACCTTGCCCTGCGGGACACCGCGATTGGTGACCTCGGCGCCCTTGAAGATGCCACCGCTGTCCGAGAAGTCTGCCTTCACCACGTAGCCCTGGTCCTGGAAGAACCGGCCGAGTCCGGCGTAGCGCACGCCGGTGAAGGACAGCCCGAGCAGGGAGATGAGACCGAACACGAGCAGCTGCAGCTTGGTCTGCCGGGTGATCACGACAGGCCTCCGAGCAGCAGGTGGAGCAGGCTGCGCGACGGGCCGTCGGCCACCCCGGGCACGGACGGGAGCAGGCTGGCTCCCGGCAGCGGCGTCGGCAGCTTGGGGACGACCTGGGGTGCGCCTGGTACGGCGGGGGGCGACGGCAGCAGGGACGCGATCGGGCCGGGGATGATGCCGGTGTTGGTGCCAGCACCGACGAGGTTGATGTCGGCGGTCGCCCACAGGTTGGCGTAGTCGCCCTTGATGCCCTCGTCGATCGTGCGTGGGAACGGGTAGGTCGTCAGCAGCTCGAGCGAGTCGGGGAGGTCCTTACCGGCAGCGTTGAGCTGCGTGAGGATCGGGCCGAGCGCGCGCAGGTCGGCGACGGTGTTCTGCTGCGAGGCTCGGATGACCTGCACCGCGACGGTGCCGAGGCGGTTCAGGCCGGTGAGCACCTGGGTGAGCTCGGCGCGCTGGTCGGCCAGCACGGACACTCCGGCGGGGATGTCGCGCAGCCCGACGGCGAGGGTGTCGCGCTGCGCTGCCAACCGGGCGGTGAGCCGGTCCAAGCCGTTGAGGGCCCGGATGATGTCGCTCTTCTGCTTGTCCAGCCCGCCGATGAAGGTGTCGAGCTGGACGAGCAGGTCCCGGACCTTGCTCTCGCGCCCCTTGAGCGCGAGGACGAGCTCGCGGTTGATCGTCTGGAGCTGCTCGAGGCTGCCGCCGTTCAGGACGAGGGACAGCGCCGCGAGAACCTCTTCGATGTCGGCGTTGCGCGTGGTCCGGTCGAGGCCGATCATCGCGCCGTCGCGGAGCCGACCCTCCGGTGCCTCGGTGGTGGGCGGGTCGAGGCTGACGAACTTCTCACCGAGCAGCGAGGTCTGCCGCAGGCTCGCGTGCGCGTTGGACGGGAGCACGACGTCCTTGCGGATGCGGACCCGCACCCTGGCGCTGTAGGTCTGCGTCGAGCCGACCTCGATCGAGGTGACGCTCCCGACGGTGACGTCGTTGACCTTGACGGCCGACTGCGGGACGAGGTCCAGCACGTCCGGGAACTCGATCGTGACCTTGTACGCCCCCTTGCCACCGCCTTGCCCGCCGGGAAGCGGGATTGCAGCGGCGCCCTTGAACTGGCAGCCGGTCAGCGCGGTGCAGCCGGCCAGCGCCAGGAACGCCGTCGTGCGCCGAAGCCTCATCGCCCACCACCGAGAATGCCGCCGAGCGTCGGGTCACTGCCGTAGGTCGGAGCGCTCGTGGTCGCGGCGGCAAGGACCGCCGGGCACGGCTGGCCGGCCGCGGTGAGCAGCCCGCAGAGCAGGCCCTGCGGCGTGGTCTGGTTGCTGTTGTTGTCGCGGGTGTCCAGCGTGCCGGACTTCGGGTTGTAGGCGAGCTGCAGGTTGGACAGCGCGGTCGCGGAGTTGTCGAGGAACTCCTCCAAGGCCCGCTTCTGCTTCACCAACACGCTGGTGACCGACGCAAGGTCCCTGACGTTGGCGGTGAGGTTGGCCTTGTTGTCACGGACGAACGTCGCGACCTCGCCCAGCGCGAGTGAGAGCTCGCGGACCGCGGTGGCGAGGTCCTGCCGCTCGCCCGACAGCTGCGCAGCGACGTCGGCGAGGTCGGCGTTGAACTGCCGAACGGTGCGGTCGCTGTTGGCCAGCGTGGTCGTGAAGTCCTGCAGGTTGTCGACCGATGCGAACAGGTCCTGCCGCGAGGTCGACAGCGTGGCAACCGCCTGCGACAGCTCGCTGAGCGCCTCGTTGAGCACCTCACCGTTGCCCTTGAGGTTCTGCGCGCCGACGTGCAGCAAGTCGGAGAGCGCGCCGTTCTTGTTGGCGCCGTTGGGTCCGATGTCCTGGTTGAGCTGGTCGATCGCGCTGTAGATCTGGTCGAGCTCGACCGGGACGGCGGTGCGGTCGGTCGCGAGGTCGAAGACGGGGGGCAGCGCCTCACCGCTCTTCCAGACCGGCGTGATCTGCACGTAGCGGTCGGACACGATCGACGGGGCGACGACGACCGCATGCGCGTCGACCGGGAGCTTGTACTTCGCGTCGTACTCCATGTCGACGCGTACCGTCCGGCCCTCGGGCTTGATGGACACGACCTGCCCGATGCGTACGCCGAGCACGCGCACGTCGCTGTGCTTGTAGAGGCCGACGGTGCGGGCGAAGTGCGCGGTGAGGTGCTTCTGGGCAGCACCGCCTCCGAACACCCCGCAACCCGCGGTCGCCCCGGCCAGGCTCAGCGCCACGAGTGGGGCCAGCACGCGCAGTCGGCTGGACACCGTGCGGGTCATCGGGCACCCCCAGTGGGCGCGCCCGGACCGAAGCCGGTCGGCGACGACAGGTTCTGCACGAGGGTGTCGAACCAGCGGCCGTTGCCGAGGTTGTTGGCGAAGACCCGGGTGAAGGCCGCCAGCCGTGGCAGTGCCTTGTCGATGTTGTCCTGGTTGGCCTTGAGCACGAGCACGACGTCATGCAGCTTGGCCAGCGCCGGCGCCAGGGTGGCGCGGTTCTCGCGGACCAGCGCGATGAGCTGCTCGGACAGCTGGGTCGTGGTCGTGAGCAGCTGGTTGATCGCCTCCCGGCGACGGCGCAGCTCCTGCAGGATCAAGCTGCTGTCGGACATGAACGCGGTGAGGTCCTGGTCACGCTCCGACAGCACCTGCGTCACGACGCTGCTCCGCTTGAGCAGCGTCTGCAGCTGCTGGTCGCGGCTGGCGATGGTGCGTGACAGCCGGGACAGCCCGGTGAGCGAGGTGCGCACCTCGTCGGGGGTGTCCCGGAACGTGTCGGCGAGGGTCCGGAACGACCGCTCGAGCTGCGCGGTGTCGATCTGGTCGACCGTCCCGGCCAGTCCCTGGAACGCTTCCGACACGTCGTACGGCGACGACGTGCGAGCCAGCGGGATGACGTCGTCCGGCGACAGCTGCCCCGGTCCGTCCGGGGTGAGCATCAGGAACTTGCGACCAAGAACGGTCTTGATGCGGATGTCGGCGCGGCTGGTCTTGCCGAAGTCGGCGTTCTTCACGCGGAACTTCACCAGCACTCGGTCACCGGCCAGGTCGACGGCGGTGACCTTGCCGACCTTCACGCCGGCAACGCGAACCTCGTCGTTGGGTCGCAGGCCGGCGGCTTCGCTGAACTGCGCCTTGTAGACCGTGCCGCCGCCGATGATCGGCAGCTTGTCGGCACTGAACGCCACCACGAGCAGCCCGACGATCAGCAGCAGGCCGACGGCACCGATCACGGTCTTGTTGCGCTCGCGGAACGGCGTCATTCGCCCGCCCCCCGCTTGCAGCGCGCCGCGTCGTTGACGAAGTGCGGGCTCATCACCGCACCGGTCGGCAGAACGATCCGGCCGTCGAAGCCGCACAGGTAGAAGTTGAACCAGGACCCGTAGGTCGCCGTGCCGATGATGCGGTTGAGCTTGTTGGGAAGCCGCTGCAGGACGCCGTTCACCGTCGCCTTGTTGGCGTCGAGGGTGCCGGCCACCGCGCCGAGCTGGGCGATGTCGGTGCGCAACGGACCGCGGATGTCGGTGAGCAGCGAGGTCGTCGCCGACGTCAGGTCGTTGATGCCGACGATCGACTGGCCGATGGCAACCCGGTCCTGCGCGAAGCCCCCGGCCAGCCGGCGCAGCTGGAGCACCAGCTCGGAGAGCTGGTTACCGTTGTCGAGCGTGTCGAGCACCGTGCTCAGGTTGTTGATCACGCGGCCGATCACCGCGTCGCGATCGGCCAGGCTGTTGGTCAGCGACGCCGTGCGCTGCATCAGTGCCTCGAACGTGCCGCCTTCGCCCTGCAGGGTCTGGATCAGCTCGTAGGCGACCTCGTTCGTCGACTGCGGGTCGAGCGCCTGGAAAAGCGGCCGGAAGCCGTTGAACAGCACGGTCAGGTCGAGGGCGTTGCGGGTCTGCGTCAGCGGGACCGTCGAGCCGGGCTTGAGCATGGTCGCGGAGCCGGGACCCTCCGTCACCGCGAGGTAGCGCTCGCCCACCAGGTTGCGGTAGCGCAGCCGGAGGATGGCGCTCTCGGGGATCTGCCGCTTCTGGTCGAGGGTGAAAGTCACCTTCGCCAGCTTGCGGTCGGCGAGCGCGATGCCGGTGACCTGACCGATGCGCACACCCGCGAGCCGGACGTCGTTGCCCGCGAGCAGTCCGGTCACATCGCTGAACATCGCCTTGTACGTCGTCTTGCCGCCGAACGTGATGTTGCCGATGGTCGCGGCGAGGAACAGCGTCAGGATCGACGTGACGATCATGAAGATCACGAGCTTGACGAGCGCAGCGGAGGTTTTCATGCCAGCCCCACCGTCGCGCCCCGTGCCATCGGGCCGAACAACAGCTCGGCGATGTCCGGCACCCCGTCGTACGGGACCTCGAGAACAGGAGCGAGCACGCTGTTGAGCATGCCCCGCTGCGCCCCTGAGCTACCGAGGAACAGTGCGGGATCGGCGGCCGCGCCAGCGGGCGGCGGGTTGACCGTGCCTGGCTGGCCGTCGCGGTAGCCGTCCCGGTAGTTGATGTCCGGCGCGGGGACCACCGGCTTGGGCAAGCCGTAGCAGACCGGCCCGCGGTCGTCGCGGTACTTGGGCTCCTCGCCGGTCTTGTAGGCGCCGTTGTCCTGCGTGGTCTCCAGGGTGATGTGCAGACCCGGCTGCAGCCCACCGAAGCTGTTCTCCACGCGGGGCTGCCAGGCCCGAAGGCCGGCCAGCATGCAGGGGTACTCCGGCGCGTACTTCGCGTAGACACCGAGCGACGGCCGGCTTGCGGAGGCGAGCGTGATGAGCCGCTGGTCGTTCTCGTTGAGGACGTCCGCGAACGTGTCGGCGAACGTCGTCGTGCTCGAGAGGAAGGCGGCGAGCTCCTGCTTCTGGTCAACGAGGTTGCGGCTGACGGCCGCCGAGTTGTCGACCAGTCGCAGCAGGTCCGGCGCCGCCGCGGCATAGCTCTCGGACACGTCGGCGAGGCCCCGGAAGTCCTCCTGGATCGCCGGCAGCTCCGGGTTGAGCTCCTTGAAGTAGGCGTCGACCCGCGCGAAGTTGGCACCCAGCCGGTCACCGCGGCCGCGCAGCGCGGAGGACAACGCGTTGAGGGCCAGGCTGAGCTGGGCCGGCTTCAGGCTCTGCAGCAGCGGGAGCAGGTGGTCGAGGACCTTCTCGGTCTCCAGGGCGGCACGCGACCGGTCCTGCGGGATGACGTCGCCGGCGCGCAGGTGGTCGGCGCTCGGCGCCTGCGGCGTCACCAGGTTGACGAACTTCTCGCCGAACAGCGTCTTGGGCACCAGCTGGGCCTCGACGTTGGCCGGGATGAGGCGCAGCTTGGACGGGTCCAGCGCCAACCCCACGGTGGCGCCGTCGCCGTGCGACGAGACGCTTCGCACCTCGCCCACGATCAGGCCGCGCAGCTTCACGTCGGCGGGCGCCGAGAGCTGGTTGCCGATGCGGTCGGTCTTGAGCGTCACCTTGGCGACCGGCGTGAACGCCTTCTGGTAGAGCGCGACCGTGAGGGCGACGAGGAGCGCGATGACGATGAGGAAGGCGACGCCGGACAGCCGGAGCCTGACCAGCGCGGCAACCCCCGCGGGGCGAGCGACAGCCATCAGCCCGCGATCCGCACGGTGGTCGTGGCGCCCCAGATGGCCAGGCTGAGGAAGAAGTCGACAACGTTGATGGCGACGATCGCAGTGCGGACCGCGCGCCCGACGGCGACGCCGACGCCCGCCGGGCCGCCGCTGGCGTAGTAGCCGTAGTAGCAGTGGATCAGGATGATGATGACGGCGAAGACCAGCACCTTCACGAAGCTGTAGAGCACGTCGACCGGCGGCAGGTACTGGTTGAAGTACTGGTCGTAGGTGCCGGTCGACTGGCCGTAGAAGCCGGTGGTGATGACCCGAGCCGCGAAGTACGACGACAGCAGGCCGATGACGTACAGCGGCGTGACCGCGACGAAGCCCGCGATCATGCGGGTCGTCACGAGGAACGGCAGCGACGGGACGCCCATCACCTCCAGCGCGTCGACCTCCTCGCTGATGCGCATCGCGCCGAGCTGGGCGGTGAAGCCGCAGCCGACGGTCGCCGACAGAGCGAGACCGGCGACGAGCGGCGCGATCTCACGGGTGTTGAAGTAGGCCGAGATGAACGCGGTGAAGTTGCTGACGCCGAGCTGGTTCAGCGCCGCGTAGCCCTGCAACCCGACCTCGGTGCCGGTGAAGAAGGTGAGGAAGGCGATCACGCCGACCGTGCCGCCGACGACAGCGAGAGCACCGGTGCCGAGGCTCACCTCGGCGAGCAGGCGGACGACCTCCTTCTTGTATCGCAGCAGCGTGCGGTAGGACCAGAAGAGCGAGCGCGCGTAGAACGAGAGCTGCGCGCCGAGGTCGTCGAGAGCTGCCAGCGGCCGGGCGACGATCGCGCCGCCGAGCCGGCGGGCCCGATCGACGACCGGCGGCGAGGCAGAGGTGACGGCCATGCTCAGCCGCCCTTCTGCGGAACGATCTGGAAGTACACGGCGGTGATGATGAAGTTGGTCAGGAACAGCAGCATGAATGAGATGACGACGCTCTGGTTGACGGCGTCACCGACGCCCTTCGGGCCACCCTTCGCGTTGAGGCCCTTGTAGGCCGCGACGAGCGCCGCGATCATCCCGAAGATGACCGCCTTGAGCTGGCCGACGTAGAGGTCGGGGAGCTGCGCGAGCGCGGTGAACGACGCGAGGTAGGCACCCGGCGTACCGCCCTGCAGGATCACGTTGAAGAAGTAGCCGCCGACCACGCCGACGACCGACACCAGGCCGTTGAGGAAGAAGGCGACGAGCATCGTCGCGAGCACCCGGGGCACGACGAGACGCTGCAGCGGACTGACCCCGAGCACCTCCATCGCGTCGATCTCATCGCGGATCTTGCGGGAGCCGAGATCGGCGCAGATCGCGGACCCGCCGGCGCCGGCGATCAGCAGCGCGGTCACGATCGGGCTGGCTTCGCGGACGATGCCGAGAACGGCGACCGCGCCGGTGAAGGACTGCGCACCGATCTGCTTGGTGAGGTTGCCCACCTGCAGCGCGAGCACGGCACCGAACGGGATCGACACGAGTGCAGTCGGCAGGATCGTGACGCTCGCGATGAACCAGGCCTGCTGGACGAACTCCGCCCCCTGGAACGGCCGCTTGAACAAGCTCCGCAGCACGTCGAGTGACAGGGCGAAGAAGTCACCGGCCCCACGGACCGGTGCAGCGGGGGCGAACGCCATCAGGCGTCACTCCGGGAGCGCCCTCGAGGCAGCGGAGCCTTCTTCGCAGCCGGCTTCGCGGCCGCCTTGCTCGGCGTCCGCCGGCGCGGCGCCTCGCTGTCCGGAGCGCCCGCCTCTGACCCATCGGCGTCGGCGCGCCGGACCTCTTCGGGCGCGACGACCTCGACGTTGGAGGTGCTCGCCTTGCCGTTGCGGGACCGGCCCTTGGGCGACGGGATATCACCCTCCCAGCCGTAGTGCCCGGACCCGGTCGGCACGTCGACGTCGATGCCCTCGAACGAGCCCGGGGGCGGCACGACGCCGTGCTCGGTGAGCCACGAGCCCGGCGGCCGCTGCGTGTTGCGGACCCGGCCGTCGCTCGTCGGCAGCTGGACCGGGATCGGCGGCAGCTTCGCCTGCTCGTCGCCGCTCTCCGCCTCGGCTGCCAGCTCGCCGGCGTCCTTCTCCTCGGCCATCCCGATCGGACCCTGCCGCTGCCCGTTGAGGAACTGGCGGACGACCGGCTCGTTGCTCGACAGCAGCATCTCGCGCGGGCCGAACATCGCGAGGTGGCGCCGGTACAGCAGACCGATGTTGTCCGGCACCGATCGTGCCGTGCTGATGTCGTGGGTCACGATGAGGAAGGTCGCCTCGATCTGCGCGTTGAGGTCGACGATGAGCTGGTTGAGGTAGGCCGTGCGGACCGGGTCGAGACCGGAGTCCGGCTCGTCGAACAGCAGGATCTGCGGGTCCAGCACGAGCGCCCGGGCCAGTCCGGCCCGCTTGCGCATCCCGCCGGAGATCTCGCCCGGGAGCTTGCGCTCTGCCCCGGACAGGCCGGTCAGCTCCATCTTCTCGAGGACGATCGACTTGATCTCCTTCTCCGTCTTCTTCGTGTGCTCACGAAGCGGGAAGGCGATGTTGTCGAACAGGTTCTGGGAGCCGAACAGCGCGCCGTCCTGGAAGAGCACACCGAAGAGCTTGCGGATCTCGTAGAGCTCGCGCTCCCGGATCTTGGTGATGTCCTTGCCCTCGATGGTGATCGAGCCGTTCTCCGGCTTGAGCAGCCCGATCAGGCACTTGAGGAACACCGACTTGCCGGTGCCGGACGGACCGAGCAGCACGCTGATCTCGCCGGCCGGGAGGGTGAGGCTGACGTCCTCCCAGATGGTCTGTCGCCCGAAGCGCTTGGTGAGGTTCTCGACGCTGATCTCGACACCCACAGCGCGACTCCACTCGACGTGACCCGACTCACAAGGACTTCCCGGAGGATATGCGCGTTCCGCACGGACCGTCGCCCCGGGTCGCTGCCCTCCGCGATCACCGCGGAAACACCGCGGGGGCGGTACGCCGGACCGGCGTACCGCCCCTGCCGGACGTGAGAGCTCCTACTTGAGCGTGACCTTGGCGCCGGCGCCCTCGAGGGCCGCCTTCGCCTTCTCGGCCGCCTCCTTGGTGACCTTCTCCAGGACCGGCTTCGGCGCGCCGTCCACGAGGTCCTTGGCCTCCTTCAGGCCGAGGGACGTGAGCGTGCGCACCTCCTTGATGACCTGGATCTTCTTGTCGCCGGCCTCGTCGAGGATGACGTCGAACTCGTCCTGCTCGGCCGAGTCGTCCGACGCGGCGGCCGCGCCGCCACCACCGGCG
>JAWWOH010000017.1:0-27187 GCA_033851845.1 Actinomycetota bacterium | reverse complement strand
CCCGTCTCGGCCTTCTTGACGTCGTAGTCAGCGGCCTGGATCAGCTTGAGCAGGATGTTCTCGACGTCCTCGCCGACGTAGCCGGCCTCGGTCAACGCCGTGGCGTCGGCGATCGCGAACGGGACGTTGAGCATCTTCGCGAGGGTCTGCGCGAGCAGCGTCTTGCCGCAGCCGGTCGGTCCGAGCAGCAGGATGTTGGACTTCGCGAGCTCGACCGGGTCCTTCTCGTTGCCGCCGGCCTGGACCCGCTTGTAGTGGTTGTAGACCGCCACTGCGAGGGTGCGCTTGGCGGTGTCCTGGCCGATGACGTACTGGTCCAGGAAGTCGAAGATCTCCTTCGGCTTGGGGAGCTCGTCCCACTTCAGCTCCGAGCTCTCGGAGAGCTCCTCCTCGATGATCTCGTTGCACAGGTCGATGCACTCGTCGCAGATGTAGACGCCTGGGCCGGCGATGAGCTTCTTGACCTGTTTCTGCGACTTGCCGCAGAAGGAGCACTTGAGCAGGTCGCCACCGTCTCCGATGCGTGCCACCTAGGACCTCGTCCCTGTCGGGCTCCGACGGGTGCCGGGGCCACGTGCTCGATCTGGAAACGGTACAGCCTGAAACGCCTGTGCGGGCCTGTTCGCACTACCTGTATCGGCCGCGTCGGGGCCCAACCGGAGCGTGGATCCGCTCAGGCCTGACTACTTGGCCGCGGCCAGCAGAGCCGTCTTGCGGGTGCTGACCACCTCGTCGATGAGGCCGTACTCCACCGCCTCGCGCGCGGTGAGGATCTTGTCCCGTTCGATGTCCTTACGAACCTTCTCCTGCTCCTGGCCCGTGTGGCGGGAGATCATCTGCTCGAGGAGCTCCCTCATGCGCATGATCTCTCGCGCCTGGATCTCGATGTCCGACGACTGTCCCTCACCACCGCCCGAGGGCTGGTGGATGAGGACGCGGGCGTGCTCGAGGGCCAGCCGCTTGCCCTTGGTGCCGGCGGCGAGCAGGACGGCGGCGGCGCTGGCCGCCTGACCCATGCAGATGGTCTGGATCTCGGGCTTGACGAACTGCATCGTGTCGTAGATCGCGGTCAGCGCAGTGAACGAGCCGCCGGGCGAGTTGATGTAGATCGAGATGTCGCGGTCGGGGTCCTCGGACTCCAGGTGCAGCAGCTGCGCCATGACGACGTTGGCGACGCCGTCGTCGATCGGCGTACCCAGGAAGATGATGCGCTCCTTGAGCAGCCGGCTGTAGATGTCGAACGAGCGCTCTCCGCGAGATGTCTGCTCGATGACGATCGGGATCGTGTACGCCGTGGGCGCGGTGTATTCCGAGCTGAAGCTCATGTGAAGGCCCTCCTCAGGCCCGGGTGCCGGCGCCGGACGGCACCTGCTTGGCGCCGCTCACGACGTGGTCGACGAAGCCGTAGTCCTTGGCCTCCTCGGCGGAGAACCAGCGGTCCCGGTCGGAGTCCTTCTCGATCTGCTCGATCGTCTGGCCGGTGTGGAAGGCGATCCGCTCCTGCATGGTGCGCTTGGTGTAGAGCATCTGCTCGGCCTGGATCGCGATGTCGGCCGCGGTGCCCCCGATGCCGCCGGAGGGCTGGTGCATCATCACCCGCGCGTGCGGGAGCGAGTAGCGCTTGCCCTTGGTGCCCGCGCAGAGCAGGAACTGCCCCATCGACGCGGCCAGCCCCATCGCGTAGGTCGCGACGTCGTTGTTGACGAACTGCATCGTGTCGTAGATCGCCATGCCGGCGCTGACGGAGCCGCCGGGGCTGTTGATGTAGAGGTGGATGTCGCGGTCGGGGTCCTCCGCCGCGAGCAGCAGCAGCTGCGCGCAGATGGCGTTGGCCATCTCGTCCATGACCGCCGTGCCCAGGAAGATGATCCGCTCCTTGAGCAGTCGGTTGTAGACCTGCGCGTCGAGACCGAAGCTGTCGGCCCCGTTGGATCGGCCGGCCGGCTGTGGGAGTGCGGTCGCGACGCCGAGCGTCGGGACCACCAGCCCGGTGGAGGGATCGTTACTGGTCACGGAGTGCCTACCTCTGTCTCGCGTCGACATCTGTCGCCGACCCTAACCCCCTGATCGGCGCCCGCACTCCGCTGCTGACGCCATTTCGCTCCCAGCGCAAGCGCAGAACCGATGTCGGGGCGGAGATCAGTCCGCGTCGAGGTAGTGGACCGCGCCGTCGTCGTGCAGGTGGTACGGCCGGCCGTCGTCGTCCATCTGGGTGTCGCTGCTGCCGGCGCCTGCCGGGCCGCTCATGTCGTCACGGAGCTGTTCGAGATCGATGGTGTTGCCCGACGTGTCCCTGATCGTCGCGGCCTCCATGACGGTCGCCAGGGCCTTGCCCCGGCGTACCTCCGAGATGAGGCCGGACAGCGCACCGGAGGAGACGAGCTGCTGGGCGTACTCGTCCGGGCTCACGCCCATCCGGGCGGCGCGACGGACGACCTGGTCGGTCAGCTCGGCGTCGTTGACACCGAGCTCCTCCTGGTCGGCGATCGCGTCCAGGACCAGCTGGGCCTTGACCGCATCGCGGGCGCCGGACTGCAGCTCGCTCTCGTACTGCTCCGCGGTCTTGCCCTCGCTCTCGAGGTAAGTGGCCAGGTCGGCGCCGGCGCGGCTGAGCTGCTCCTCGGCGGCCTGCTTGCGCCAGGCGATCTCGTTGTCGACGACCGAGTCGGGCAGGGGTACGTCGACCTGCACCAGGAGCGCTTCGAGGACCTTGTCGCGTGCCGCGACACCTTGCTCCAACCGTTGCACCCGGTCCAGCCGGCCGCGCAGGTCGGCCTTGAGCGCGTCGAGCGACTCGAACCCGGTCGAGTCGGTGGCCCAGGAGTCGTCGAGCGCGGGGAGCTCCCGCTCCTGCACGGCCTTGACGGTGACCGCGACGTCGGCGAGCCGGTCGGCGAACTCGCCGGCAACGAGCTTGGTCTGGAACGTCTTCGCGTCACCCCCGGCAGCACCCCGAAGCACGTCGTCGATGCCCTCGAGCAGGTCCCCGGAGCCGACCTGGTAGCTGAGCCCGGCCGCCGTGCCGCCCGGCACCTCCTCGCCGTCGACGGTCGCGGCGAGGTCGATCGTCACGTAGTCGCCGTCCTGCGCCGGCCGCTGCACGGGCGCCAGCTTCGCGAAGCGCTCTCGCAACGACTCGAGCTGCTCGTCGACCTTGGCCTCGTCGACGGTGACGTCATCGACAGTGACGCTCAGGCTGTCGAAGGTCGGGAGGTCGAACTGCGGCCGGATGTCGACCTCTGCGGTGAACGCGAGCTTGTCGCCGTCGGCGAACTCCGTGACGTTGAGGTCGGGCTGGCTGACCGGCGCGATGTCCTCGGCCTCCAGCGCCTCGCCGTACAGCCTGGGAATGGCGCTGTTGACCGCCTCGTCGAGCACGACGCCGCGCCCGACCCGCTGGTCCAGGACCCGCGGGGGGACCTTGCCCGGCCGGAAGCCCTGGATGCGGACCTGGCTGCCGACCTTCTTGTACGCCGCGTCGAGCTCAGGCTTGAGCTCGTCGAACGGCACCGTCACGGTCAGCCGGACCCGGGTGGGGCTCAGGGTCTCGACGGCGCTCTGCACAGGGAGGTCCTCTCGGGCATGCTCGTACGGCGGCGATGGCGGTCGGGGCGGGGAGACTCGAACTCCCGATCTCCTGCTCCCAAAGCAGGCGCGCTAGCCACTACGCTACGCCCCGCGTGGCCCGCCAACTGTACGGGTCATCCACGCGGATGTGCTCCGCGGGCGTAGCTCAATGGTAGAGCCTCAGTCTTCCAAACTGATGGTGCCGGTTCGATCCCGGTCGCCCGCTCAACGAAAGCCCCGGAACGACCAGGTCGCGGCACCCGACCGCTCGTTCATGTCCGCGTCGACACCAGCGTCTGAAGCACCTCGGGGCCGCGATGCTGCCACTGCTGAGCGGCGAACCGCCGCAGCGCCAGCCCGAGCGCGCCCCCGTAGACCGGTCCGATCGCGAGAAGCGCCCAGCCGTAACCCGCGTGGTGCAGGGCGGGGAAGAGCAGCGCGAGCAACGGGGCGCACAGCACGACAGCGCCGAGCAGCAGGGCGAGTGCCAGCAGGCCCGACGCGCATCCCCGTCCGGCAGCGCCGCCGCTGAAGGCGTTGCGCGGGTCGTCAGGGACGGCGTACGGCGCCTGGACCGCGACGATCGATGAGCTCGCCGCGGCGACCAGGAGCAGCGCGGCGGCCATACCGAGAGCCGGCGGCATGTACGACCAGCCGCCGGTGAGCCAGGCAACGAGGAGACCCGCCGCGACCGTCAGTGGCGCGATCACGAGCACCGTGGCGAGGTCGCCGCCGGCCAAGTCTCGGGCGGCGTCCCGCCGCGACGTCTGCGACGCGATGAGCACCCAGGTCGAGGTGCCGTCCAGACCGAAGCGGTTGCTGCCCTGCAGGCCGCCAAACCCGGCGACGACGACCACGACGAAGACCGCCCACGTGCCTGGTCGCGATCCGCCGCTGTACGCGGGTCCGACCACGATGGCGAACGACGGGATGAGCACTCCGATCAGCTGGCTGGTGAGGCGCCGCGGGTCACGCAGCAGGTAGCGAAGGTCCTTCGCGGCGACAGCGCCGGTGCGGCCGCCCGGAAGGAGCCGGCCGATCAAACGCGGCGAGAGGCTCGTCCTGCGGCGACGTCGCCGGCCGGCTGCGTCCACCCGGATCATCGACCGCGCGACGAGGCGCTCCCACAGCACCACACCGCACGCCACCAGGGCAGCGACGGCGAGCAGCCGCAGCAGAGCGTCCGCCGCGTGGCCCTGTCGCACGAGGAGCGGCGTGCTCGCCAGCAGTCCCGGTGGCGTCCAGTGCAGCGGACCAGCCAGAGCTGCAAGTGACTGCGCGCCGGAAGTGGCGCCGCTGCGCCGCTGCAGGTGCTGGAGCAACGGGTTCAGCAGCTGGAAGGACAGGGCGACCAGTGTCGTCAGCGCAATGCCGATGTCGCGACCCCGCCGTGATCGAAGCAACCCGGACAGCGCGGCGGCGACGACCCGGCTCAGGGTGACGCAGAGGGCGAGCTCGACAAGGGCAGCGAGCATGGCAACGAGCACCGAGAGCAAGCCGTGCCCGACACCGACGACCAGGGACAGCGCCGTGAGCACCGTCGCGATCGGGGCCACACCGACGAGCGAGCCGGTCACGAGCAGGGTCGCGATGTCCCGTCGGGTCAGCGGCAGCAGCGACAACCGGGCGGGGTCGAGCAGATCGTCAGTCGCGAAGGTGATGATCGGCAGAACCACCCAGCCGAGGGCCAGTCCGGTGAAAAGCACGGTGGCGGTATTCGTCGCGAACACCTGATCGTGGCGGGTCACGGCCAGCAGCAAGACGGCGATGAGCGCCAAGCCGGCGCCCGCGAACGCGCCGACGATGACCCCGAACTGCCGCTGTGCCGCACCCGGACCACTGCGCAGGCTGTTGCGCAGCAGCGTCAGGCGCAGCGCTAGCGCGAGCCCAACCACTCCAGCGCCCCTTGCCCCCACCCCCGCGCTCCGACGACGTCGACGAAGACGTCCTCGAGGCTTCGGTCCCCGCGCAGGTCGCCGACCTCGCCGGCGGCGACGACCCGACCGGCCGCAATGATGGCCACCTCGTCGCACAGCCGCTCGACGAGCTCCATGACGTGGCTGGAGAACACGACCGTGTTGCCGCGCGCGGTGTAGCGGGTGAGGACGTCTCGCATCGTCCGGGCCGACACCGGATCGACGGCCTCGAAGGGCTCATCGAGAAACAGGATGGCGGGGTTGTGCAACAGGGCGCAGGCGAGGGACACCTTCTTGCGCATCCCGGTGCTGTAGTCGACGACGAGCTGATCGCCGGCGCCCTGCAGACCGAACACGTGCAGGAGCTCTCGCGACCTCCCGGCGATCTGCTCTTGCGGCAGGCCCCGGAGTCGACCGGTGAAGCTCAGCAGCTCCGGTCCCGACAGCCGCTCGAACAGGCGGAGACCCTCGGGCACGACGCCCATGAGCTGTTTTGCCCGCGGCGGGTCCGACCAGACATCGACGCCACCGACACGGACGGTCCCCGAGTCCGGCCGCAGCAGTCCCGTCAGCATCGACAGCGTGGTCGTCTTGCCTGCACCGTTGGGCCCGACCAGACCGAAGAAGGCACCGCGCGGAACGGTGAGGTCGACACCTGCCACAGCCGTGACGTGCCCGAAGCGCTTCCTCAGACCGCGGACGTGAACCGCGACGTCGCCATCCACGTGCGCTCCGTCCTGGTGGGCCGGCCGCGCACGGTACGCGAAGACATGGCCCGACGCGGCTCGGAACCGCCTCCCCCGCCGCCGCGTCCGAGGGTCATGGGAGGTCGGCACCTGCTCGCGGCAGCCGCGTTCGCAGTCCTCACTGCGTGCACGGACGGCGCAGCGCCGCACCCGTGCAACGTCGCGGTGACGGCGCCACAGCTGCGGATCGACGTCTCGGCGTACCGCTCCACCCACGCCGGCGTGACGATGCGCGTCTGCCGCCTCGCCCTGCGGGCCGAACCGGTGCCGGACTGCCCGACGTTCCCCCTCGATACCGTGACCGGCACAAGGGTGTCCATGTTCGCACCGCCGAACGGGATGGTCGTGTCGGTCACGCTCACCACAGCCATCAGCTCCCCGTCGACGAGCCGGCGGGTCGGAGGTCGGGGTGGGCCATGCGGGGCCTACACCTACCCGCTGCTGCGTCTCACCGATGACGGACGGCTCGTCTGAAGGCTGCTTGGCGATCTTGGATCGGGCGCGGACATGTAACCTCGTGCATGTTTGGGCCTTCGGGCCACTGGACGGGACACCCGGATCTGCGGCCTCCACATCGATGGAGCCGGTTCGATCCCGGTCGCCCGAGCCACTGATCCCGCAGCGCGCGCCTGTGGCCCGCGGGATGAACGAGGAGAGTGCTTGGCGACGAGAGACGGGCGTCAACCCCGACGTCCGAGGGGGGCGCAGCCGCAGCGGCCGGCTCGCGCACGGGCTCCGCGCGGCCTCATCCCGGTGCTGACGACATTCGCCCGCGATGTCGAGCTGGCCGTGCAGCGCGGGCGCATCCGGGCATCGACGCGAGGCACGTTCCAGGCGGTGGCGCTCCTGGTGCGGGAGGAGCGGGCACGGATCCAGTCCGCGCCGGTGAGCGAGGCGCGCCGTAGCGAGCAGCTCAAGAAGCTCGACGGCGTGGCGACGATCCTGGCCCGCACGGCCGCCCGCGACGGCACCCTGTTGACCCTGCTCTCGGACGAGGCCGGACTGCTCCCGGAAACGCGGTCGCTGCTGCGGGAGATGAGGCTGACAGCGGGCATCGACTCCCCGGCCGGGCAGCCCCTCGCGGACGAGCCCGAGCCGGAGGCGCCGACGGTGGAGCGGCGGGTCGTCCCGCAGTCCGTCGTGGCGCGGCAGCTCGCGAACCCGTTCCTGGAACCCGACTACTCCGCCACGACAACGACGCACCGACCGCGGTTGCTGGCGACGTGGGAGTTGATCAACCCGCTGCTCCGCTCGTTCGAGGCGGCCTCGGGCGGCGCGCCGTCGTGCATGCCGCTGCCGCCGCCGACGACGCTCCACGTCCGCGGCGGCCGCGACCTGATGCCGCACCAGGCGCAGGTCGTCGCGGCCGCCGCAGCCGGCCACCGGACCTTCCTGCTCGCCGACGAGCCTGGTCTGGGCAAGACCGCCCAAGCGCTTCTCGCGGCGGACGCGGCCAGCGCCTTCCCCTTGCTCGCCGTCGTACCGAACGTCGTGAAGACCAACTGGGCACACGAGGCGCAGCTGTGGACGCCCGCCCGCTCCGCGACGGTGGTGCACGGCGACGGGCACGACGTCGATGCCTTCTCCGACATCGTGGTCGTCAACTACGACGTGCTCCACCGGCACGTCGGTTGGCTCAGCACCTTCGGGTTCCGCGGCATGGTCATCGACGAGGCGCACTTCATCAAGAACAAGGGGGCGCAGCGCTCGCGCGCGGTCCTCGAGCTCTCCAAGCGGGTCCGTGAACGGGCCGGCCGGCCGCTGCTCATGGCGCTGACCGGAACGCCGCTCATCAACGACATCGAGGACTTCCTGTCGATCTGGGAGTTCCTCAGCTGGATCCGTGGCGACGAGGTCGGCTCGGAGCTCATGGCGGCCCTCGAGCGCAACGGCCTGGTCCCCACCGACCCCGGCTTCTCCCCCGCGGCGCGCGCGGCCGTCATCGACCTGGGCATCGTCCGCCGACGCAAGGTCGACGTCGCCGCCGACATCCCGGCCCGCCGCATCGCCGACATGCCGGTGGAGCTCGAGGGCGCACTCGGCCTGTCCATCCGGGCGGCCGAGCAGGCCCTCGCGCGCCGGCTGGTGAAGCGCTACCAGAGCGCCCTCGAGGCCCGCGGCGAACAGGTCGCCGGCATCGACCACGCACTCGTCCGCAAGGTCGCGGGCTGGGAACGGCAGGACGCCAAGGACGAGACCGACGGCGACAACGTCTTCAGCATGATGCGGCGCATCGGACAGGCGAAGGCGGGCCTCGCCGCCGACTACACCGCGCAGCTGGCCCACAGCGCAGGCAAGGTCGTCTTCTTCGCCAAGCACATCGATGTCATGGACGTCGCCGAGCAGACCTTCCAGCAGCGCGGACTCGGCTTCTCCTCCATCCGCGGTGGGCAGACCGCGAAGGCCCGCAAGCAGGCGATCGAGGCCTTCCAGAACGATCCGGACACGGCCGTCATCGTCTGCTCGCTGTCGGCGGCCGGCGTCGGCATCAACCTGCAGGTCGCGTCCAACGTCGTTCTCGCGGAGCTCTCGTGGACGAACGCCGAGCAGACGCAGGCCATCGACCGCGTGCACCGGATCGGCCAGGATCAGCCGGTCACGGCCTGGCGCATCATCGCGGCGCAGACGATCGACGCGCGGATCGCCGAGCTGATCGACGAGAAGGCCGGTCTCGCCGGCCGCGCCCTCGACGGCAGCGACGAGGCGACCTCATCTGTCGACGTACAGCTCGAAGCGCTGGTCACCCTGCTCACCGACGCGCTCGCGGCATCGAAGCCCACCTAGGTCGCGCGGGGGTCCTCGACGGCAGCGGCGACACTCGGGTACGTCGGCAGGCTCTCCTCGAGGCCCAGCAGGCCGAGGACCCGGGCGACCTGCTTCGCGGGGGCGGCGAGCCGCAGCTCGCCGCCCGCGACGACGAGGCGCTGCCGCGCACCGACGAGGACCCCCACCGCGGCCTGGTCGATGAAGGACACCTCGGTCAGGTCGAGAACGACGAGGGCTGCGCCGGCGCGAATCGCGGCGAGCAGGCTGTCCCGAAGGGCGGGCGCCTCGCGGATCGTCAGCTCGCCCCGACACGGCACGACGATGGTGTCCCTGGGACTCACCGACATCGTGCCGGCAGTCCGTCGGTGCACATGTGCCCCATTCTGCCCGAGATGCCCTAGCCGGGCGACAAGCAAGTTGGCTGGGCGGATTCCGGGCGTCCCACGGACGGCAATCGCCGGTAGTCCTTTCTCGCTACCGGGCGCGTTCGACGGCACGGCACGCGGAGCAACGGACAAGCAGCGGTGCTGACGATGACGTGCATACCGACAAGAAGGGCGGAGCCGTGCCAGAGGACAACCTCCAGCGTGCCGTCCGCGTCTCCGGGATGCGGGGCGACGTTCTCCCGTCGCTCGAGCAGATCGAGAAGCGCCGCTTCGAGCTGTGGCTCATGTCGACCGTCCTGCTGGTCGGCCTCACCCTCGGGCTCGCCATCCTGAGCATGTGGTCGCCGGACGACATGCACCGGCTGCTGGTCCGGCCATACGTCCGCTACGGGATCCTCGCGCTCGCCGTCGTGCTCAGCGCGTACTCGGTGGAGAAGGAGCTCAACCTCCGCCGGCTGTCCCGGATGCTGTTCGACGAGCGGCTGCTGACGACCGCGCTGTCCAACCGGCTGCACGAGATCTCCACCCTGCTCGACGCCGGCCGCGCGGTGAACAGCACCCTCGAGCTCGACCGGGTCCTCGCTTCGATCCTTACCGGCGCCACCGACCTCATGCCCGCCAGCAGCGGCTCGGTGATGCTGCTGGAGGGTGGGGAGCTCGTCGTCGCGGCCGCGGTGGGCAACAGCGTCGCGCTCGGCCGTCGCAGCGCCCTCGGCGACGGCATCGCCGGCCACGTCGCCCGCACCATGCAGCCGCTGCTCATCAACGGACAGGCGAGCCCCTCGCTGTTCCCCGGCCTGAGCAAGCGGGTCAACCCGGTGGGCAGCTCGCTGTGCGTGCCGTTGATGGAACGCGGCGAGATCCTCGGCGTCCTGAACCTGAGCGCGGAGACGACCGACTCGTTCTCCGAGTACGACCTGCGGGCCATCAGCCTGTTCGCCGAGCAGGCCGCCGCCGCCATCGGCAAGGCGCGGCTCTACGCGCAGAGCCAGCAGCAGGCCCTCGAACTTGCCTATGCGGCAACGCACGACTCGCTCACCGGCCTGGCCAACCGGGCCGCCCTCGAGGAGGCGTGGAGCGGACACGAGACGCTGCTCTTCCTCGACCTCGACGGCTTCAAGGCAGTCAACGACGAGCTCGGCCATGCCGCCGGCGACGATGTGCTCGTCGCAGTGGCGCAGCGCATCACCCGCAACGTCTCGGGCCGCGACGTGGTCGCACGCTTCGGCGGCGACGAGTTCGCCATCTTGCTGCGCGACGTCAGCGAGCCGGCGATCGCGCGAGCCATCGCTGATCGGGTGCTGATGGCGATCTCGGAGCCACTGGTCATCGACGGCGAGTCCGCGCGGCTGAGCGCCAGCATCGGCCTTGCCATGCCGACCGCAGGTGCCGGGACCCCGCTCGCGACGCTCCTTCGGCAGGCGGACAAGGCGTTGTACGCCGCCAAGGGCAGCGGCAAGAACCGGATCAGCGTCTACGAGGCGACGATGGCCATCCATCGCGACGGTCCTTTCGCGCCGCACGTCCCCCGTCCGCGTCAGATCCACGTGGCGGAAGTGTGAGCACGAACGTGAGCATCACCGTGACCGGCGCCGACAGCACGGGCGCGGCGGCCGCCGCCCCGGCAAAGCCTCGTTTGATGGACCGTCTCGTCGCCAGCCACGCGCCGGTCTGCCTCGGCCGCGTGCTGCTGCTGCTCGTCTTCGCGGTGGCCGTCACCGCACACGTCCCAGGATGGGAGCCGGCAGCGGCAACCCTCGGACTGGGGGTGATGCTGCTCGCTGCGCTGTGGACCAAGGGCGCGGGTGGCTATGTCTGCGTCACGGCTGTGCAGCTCGTGCAGCTTCCGGTCGCGGCAGCCACGGGCTCCTTCGTCGTCGCCGGAGTCGCCGCGACGCTCGGGCTTGCACTGGTGCGACTCGTACGCGCGCTGACGAAGATGGTGTCCGACGCGCAGCAGGCCTCACTTCAGCAGTACGGCGTCCGCGACGAGCTCGCCCGCAAGGCGAAGTCCGAGCAGGACTCGCTCGCCGGACAGGTGGCCTACTGGGCCAGCCACGACCGGCTTACGCAGGTCTTCAACCGCACCGCCATCAACCAGCAGCTCGCGGCGGCCGCCGCCGCCAGCAGCCCCACCGGCATCCTCATCATCACGCTGGCCGGCTTCTCGGCGGTCAACGAAGCGCTCGGCGCAGACGTCGGCGACGAGTGCCTGGCGGCACTGGCGGCCCGGCTGAGCACGCACGCCCGCGACACCGACCTCGTCGGCCGTCTCGGCGGGGACGAGTTCGCCGTCATCCTGCCGGGCCTCACGCCCGACCATGCGGAGTCGGTGGCGCGGCGTCTGCAGGAGGTCCTCACCGACCCGTTCACGGTCGGCCCGCACATCGTGATCCTGCACGCCCGCTGCGGACTCGCACTTGACGACGGCAGCTTCGTCGACGGTCCGAGCGAGCTGGTGCGGCGCGCATCGATGGCCGCGCGGTCGGCAAGCATCGACGCCGCGCCGGCGGTCTTCAGCGCCACCACGCACGCGGAGCTGCAAGCGGCGGTGACCCTCGAGGCCGACTTGCACAGCGCCCTCGAGCGCGACGAGTTCTTCCTGCTCTACCAGCCGCTCGTCTCGACCACCACCGGGCAGATCGAGTCGCTCGAAGCCCTCGTGCGCTGGCAGCACCCGGTTCGCGGTCTGGTCCCGCCGGACGAGTTCATCGGCGCTGCGGAGCGGACCGGCCAGATCGTGCGCATCGGCCTGCGCGTCCTCGAGCTCGCCGTTGCCCAGCTGCGCGCGTGGAGTAACGGCGGCCGCAGCTCGACGCTCACCGTGGCCGTGAACGTCTCGGCTCGGCAGCTCGCCGAGCCAGGCTTCGTCGACCAGGTGCAGTCGGTCGTGTGGGCCGCCGGCGTCGACCCGCACCGCGTCATCCTCGAGCTGACCGAGAGCCTGCTCGTCGAGGACTCGGAGCTGGCCATCGCCGCGCTGTGGCAGCTGCGCAGCCTCGGCTTCCGGCTGGCGCTGGACGACTTCGGCACGGGCTACTCGTCCCTCGCCCGACTCGGTGAGCTACCGCTCGACGAGCTCAAGATCGACAAGTCGTTCGTCGACCGCCTCGGCGTCGGCCCCACCGACAGCACCGCACTGGTCACCGCCGCGATCGCCATGGGTCACGGCCTCGGTCTCACCGTGGTCGCCGAGGGAGTCGAGTCGGCGACGCAGGCGGCGCACCTGACGTCGCTGTCCTGCGACCTGCTCCAGGGCTACTGGCTCGGCAAGCCGCAGACGATCGAGGCGCTGACGCCGCAGCTCGGGCAGAACCTCATGCGCAACGCCGGCGGCATCCCCGCACCGCGGGCGGCCGACGCGGACACCGACGCCGGTCTGCACATCCCGCAGCTCGTGCCGGACAGCATTCGTCGCTGAGTCAGGCGCAGCAGCGGGCCGTGGGGGGCGCGGACGACAGGTCGTCGACGCCGGTGCCGATCTGGCCGTGCCGGAACCAGCTGACGAGCTGCTCGGTCCGCTGCCGCAGCACGGAGGGCTGGCAGCAGGACGCGAGGTGAGCGAGCCGTCGCGCGCACGCCTCACGGCTGAGGTCGAGGTGGTGTGCTCGGGCAAGTGCGGTGTTCAGGTCGTCGATCACGGTGTGCTCCTTGCATCGAAGGAAAGCGGGGATCAGCAGCAGGCGGATGCGGTGTTGCCGGACGAGTCGGTTGCTGTGCCGCAACAGACGTCGGTCTCGCCGGCCGCCTTCTTGGGGCTCGCACCGAAGGTCGCGCTGTCGGCGAGGACGGTGTAGACCTCCCAGCGCTCACCCGACGGCGACTGCACCCAGACCTTGTCCTGTGTCGCGAAGCAGCAGGTGGTGCCGAGCTCCTCGGCCGTGAACAGCCCCGCGTCGGTGAGGCGCGCGATCTCGCCGTGCACGACGTCGCTCGACGGGACCTCGACACCGAGGTGGTTGAGCGTCCCGCCGCTGCCGGGGTTCTCGATGAGCACCAGCTTGAGCGGCGGCTCGGCGACGCCGAAGTTGGCGTAACCGGGGCGGACCTTCGCCGGCGCCGTGCCGAAGAGCTTCGTGTAGAAGGCGACAGCCGCCGGGAGGTCCTCGACGTTGAGGGCCAGCTGGACACGGCCGCCCGGCGGCGTCGGTGCCGGTGCGGGGTTCAGCTCGGTCGCGTGCTCGACGGCAGTGGTCATCGGTGCTCCTTCAGGTCTGTCGTCGCGGTTCGACGTACATCTAAGAAGGACTGTGCTCCAACGTTCGACGTTCGTCAAGGGATTCTTCTATATTCATCGAAGGTGTGGCATGATGGCGGCATGCCCAAGGCCCTGCCCACCGTCGACATCACCGATCCGGTGTGCTGCTCCCCCATCGCCGCCGGTGTGATGGACGCGGACGATGCACTGGGCATCGCCCTTCGCCTCAAGGCACTTGGCGACCCGGTCCGCGTCCAACTGATGAGCATGCTGCTTGCCGAGCCCGAGACCGGCGTCTGCACGTGCGACCTCGCACCCGCCGTCGACCTCTCGGAGGCGACGGTCAGCCATCACCTCAGGCAACTGCGCGAGGCCGGCCTGGTCGAGGGGACCCGCAAGGGCACCAACGTCTACTACCGCCCGCAGCCCGATGCCCTCGAGGCGCTGTGCCGCGTCATCGACCCGCGTTGCCGCTGAAGCGTTGATCCTCGCGCACGCATTCGGCGAGCGGTACGACCTGCCGATCCCGCTGCTGCTGTTCGTGCTCGGTGGCGGTCTCGTGGTGCTGCTCTCGTTCGCGCTGGTCCTTCGCCGTACGGCGACGCCGTACGACGTGATCGGCCACGACGCCGACCAGCCACCGGCGCACGGGTCCGTCGGCGGGCCCGTCTCGCTGGTCGTGACGGCCGGGCTGGTCTACGCCGGCGTCACCGGCACACAGGAGCTGGCCGAGAACATCGTTCCCACCGCCTTCTGGCTGCTGATCTGGGTCGCGGTGCCGATCGCCTGCGGCCTCGTCGGGGACTTCACCCGGCCGGTCAACCCGTTCGCGTTCCTCGCCCGGTTGACCGACAGCTCGAGGGTGCGGCGCGCGCTGATCGCTCGCGACAGCGCGCTGCCCTGGCCGAGGCGGCTCGGCTGGTGGCCGGCGACGACGCTCTACTTCCTGCTCGCCTCGGGCGAGCTCGTCTTCAACGCGACCGCGACACAGCCGCGCGTCATCGCGACCGGACTGCTCGTCTACGCACTGATCAACCTCGTTGCCGGCCTGTTGTTCGGCGCGGCCTGGCTCGAGCGGGGCGAGGTCTTCTCGGTGCTGTTCGGCACCTGGGGCCGGCTCGGCTGGTTCCGGTTCGGCGCGGCCGGCAGGCGCGGCTTCACGGGCGGCCTGCCGCTGCCGTTCGAGCCGAGCCCGAGCCGCATCATGTTCGTGCTGCTGCTGCTCGTCTCGGTCAACTTCGACGGTCTGCTGACGACGCCGCGATGGGACTTGTTCGAGCGCGCCCACGTCGACGCGGGCCACCTCGAAGCCTTTCGACTCGCCACATTCGTCGTCATCGCCGCCGTCATCGCGATCGCCTTCGGCGCGTTCGCGGCGGCGGCGGCTCGCGTCGGCAGGCACCGCCTGGCACCCCTGCCCGCGCTGGCCGGCCTGCTGCCCAGCATGGTGCCGATCGCCTTCGCCTACCTGCTGGCGCACAACCTGCAGTACGTCCTGGTCAACGCGCAGCTGCTCGGACCGCTGATCGGCAACCCGACCGGGACGCACGACCTCGGCCTCCCCTACCCGTTCAACGACACCGTCGTGCCCAACCCGACGTGGCTGCCGAGCGCGTTCTACTGGTACGCCGGCGTCGTCGCGATCGTCGGTGCGCACGTTCTCGCCGTCGTACTCGCCCACCAGTACCTCGGGCGACGCGCGGCCGACCACCGGCTGGCCCGGCGCAGCGAGTACCCCTGGCTGGTCGCGATGGTGGCTTACACGATGGTCAGCCTGACCCTCATCGCCCAGCCCCTCGTCACCGACAAGGAGACCGCTGCCGCACCGGCGTCAGCCGGCCCGCGGGTCCTCGCGACGGGCCTGGCGGGTCCAGCCACACGTGCGGCACTCGAGCACCGGCTCGACGTCGCCGTCGACGCAGCGCGCTAGCACTGGCACAGCGCCGGCGCAGGCCGGGCAGCTGATGCAGGTCACCTCGCGACGTCGTCGCTCGACGGCGAGCTGCCGCTCCTCCGCCGTCACCTCGCTGTCCATGCTGTGCAGAGTGACCTCCTTCCGGCTCGCTGAGAAGACGCCTCGCCGATCTGCCGCCGATGTGTCCGTGTTCGTCCCTAGGAGGGGGCCTCGGCGCTGCGCTCGAGGCCGAGGACGGCGAGCGCGACGGAGACCACGATCGGCCTGGCGATGCCCAGTGAGGACTCCGCCAGGATCGCGGTCGAGTGAATGGCGCCGAGCGCACAGCCCACCCGGATCCGGTCGGCGTCGTCTGGGTCGGGCCCGAGCAACGCGTCCTGGAAGGCCAGCACGAGGGTCAGCCCCCGCTTGCCGATGTCGGGGTGCTTCTGCGCCGCGGCGTCCTGGGTGAGGAACCGCAGGATGGCGTGATGGGTGAGCACGACGTCGACGTAGTCCTCGATGAGCCCGCGGCGACGCGCGTCGTCGTCCACCGCGGCGTCCGGTTCGTTCAGCGCGATGAGGTTCGAGACCGCGTCGAGCCACGGCCGGGTGAGCTCGAGGACCAGGTGCTCCTTGGCCGGGAAGTGGTAGTAGAGCGCCGCCTTGGTGAACCCGAGCCGGTCGGCGATCTGCCGCAGGGAGGTGGCGTCGTAGCCCTGCGTCGTGAACAGGGCCATCGCGGTCCGGAGGATCTCCGCCCGCGTCCCAGCGCTCTGCGGCACGCCAACAACCCCCGAGGTACCGGTGCGCTAGCCTCCTAGCCGGTCGGCAAGTAAGACCCCCCTGCGCAGCGAAGCGGAGCGTACCCAGCTGTGTTCGACCTGTCAGTCACCGCGATCACCGTGATCGGCATCGTCGTCGGCATCCTGGGGATCGCGGCCGTCATCTACCTGCTGAGGCAGTGACTCAGGTTGGCTCGACCTACGTGCGTCTCATGACAGGTGGGCCGCGTCGATCGCCGACTGCAACGACTCGCGATAGCCGTCGGAGGTGTACGTCGCACCGGACACCGTGTCGATGTTCGCGCTCTGGGCCTGCACCGTCTCGTCGTTGAGCTGCGGAACGGCGTAGTCGTTGATCTCGCGATCGCGTCGCTCGTTGGTGGGGTAGACGATCGCGTCGGACGAGACGATCCGGTTGCCGGACAGCTTGATCTGCACCTGCACGGGGCCGTACCTCGTGTCGGCAGCCGCGCCGTTGATGGTGCGGGTGGTCGCCACCGTCTTCCGCGGGGTGGGGCTTGCCTTCGGCTTCGCCGGCGCCGGCGTCGCGACGACCCGCGGCGCGGTCGTTGGGGCGGCCACAGCTGACGGCTTCGGAGCGGACGTGGGAGCAGCCGGCGCCCTCGGCGCGGCGGTCGCCGGAGTGGGTGCCGATGTCGCCGGGACCGGGGCGGGCGACTCCGCGACGACGCCCGCAGGGGCGATCCCTGCCACGTCGTGCGCACCGGCGGGGCCGGACGTGCTCGTGTGGTAGCTGAACAGCAGCACCAGGGCGACCGCCGTCGCCACGAACCACATCGTGACGCGCTTCACCAGTCGAACCTCTCCAGGTGGACCTGATCGGCGGGGACCCCGGCCTGGATGACGGAGCTCCGGACGAGCGACATCCACGGCGTTGGACCGCAGATGAAGACGTCGTACGACGCGAGGTCGCGGACCCGGCGTCGCAGCAGCGTCGCGTCATCGACCTCCGGCGCACCCGTCGGCAGCCAACGGCCGGCGGCCCGCGGTCCGATCAGGTACTCGACCTGCACGCCGCGACTGGCCGCGAGCTCGGACAGCTCGTCCCGGAACACGAGCTCGTCGGCGTCGCGGGCCCGGTAGAGCAGCACAGCGTCGCCGCGGTTGTAGTCGGGCTCGTCGAGCAGCGCGCGCAACGGGGTGATGCCGATGCCGCCGGCGATCAGCAGCACCCGGTGCCGCCTGCGACGTGCGCCGGTGAGCCCGCCGTACGGACCTTCGATGAGGGCCCGCGTCCCAGGACGCAGCGACGCGAGCCGGGCGCTGCCGTCACCGGTGTCCTTCGCCGTGATGCGCAGCGAGCCGCCGTCGGGTGCAGCCGAGAGCGAATAGGGGTTGCCACGCGTCCAGCCCGGGCCGTCGAGGAACCGCCAGACGAAGAACTGACCGGCCCGCACCGACAGCCGGTCGAGTCGATGACCCGTCAGGTGCACCGACACCACTCCCGGGCCCTCGACGACGACGCGCGAGACCACGAGCCGGTGACGAGCGTTGCGCCAGACCGGGATGGCGATGCGGAAGACGAGAACCGAGCCCGCGCAGCCGCCGTAAAGAGTCCACCAGAACGCGCGCGCGGCGGCGTTGGGAAGGAAGTCGGTGCCGGTCCAGAGCTGGTGAGGTACGGCGAGGCCGGCGCCCAGATAGCCGTAGAGATGCAGCAGGTGCCACGACTCGTAGCGCAGCCGGCGCCTGGCGATGCGCACGGACGTCACGACGACCGCGACCAGGCAGGCAGTGGCCGCGACGGCGAGCAGAACCCCCGGATACGACTCGACGAGATCGACCGTCTCCGCGACCACCCCGCTGCCGTCGCTCTGCGAGTAGCCCCAGATCACCAGCACGATGTGCGCCACGAGCAGGTTGAAGGACGTGAACCCGACCAGCCGGTGCCAGCGCACCAGGGTGTCCTGGCCCCAGGTGCCCTCGACCCACGGGACCCGGGCCATCAGGAAGACCTGGATCAGCAGCAGGTCCGCGGCCAGCAGCCCGGTGATCCGGCCGGCCGACGTCAGCGCCGTGCCGCCGCCTGCCACCAGGTCGCTGAGGCCGCTGCCGTGCACCCAGAGCAGCAGGACGAACCCGACGGTCGCCCAGGCGGCGGCGACCAGCACCTGCCGGACAACCGCATGCGGCTCGCGCGGCGCGCGCACCGGACGCGCCGGTGTGGCCAGCTCGCGTAGGCCGTTCCCTGCCATGCGGTCCATCCTTCCCGCGCCCGGCGCCAAAACCCCTGCATGAAGTCTGTGAGTGCGCTGTGAGTCGGCCTCCGTACGGTGAGGAGGTGCCCAGTCCGGCCGAGCTCTTCGCCCAGCTCGACGTGGCCCGCGCACCGCGTTCGGTCGTCGCCCTCGGCGGCACCCTGCAGCCAGAGATGCTGGTCGCTGCCTACCGGGCCGGTTGCTTCCCGTGGCCGTCGGGCGAGGAGGAGCGGCTCGAGCGAGCCGTTCGCCGGCTGGTGCAACGCGGCGAGCTGCCGCAGTGGCCGGGTGAGGACCCGACCGTGCCGTGGTGCTCTCCCGAGCCGCGGGCGGTGCTGCTCGCCAACCGCGTCGTCGTCAGCCGGTCACTGCGGCGAACGCTGCGTCGCTCCGGTTGGCAGACGACGGTCGATGCAGCCTTCGACGACGTCGTTGCCGGTTGCGCCGCGCCGGCTCCCGGGCGGGAGGCCACCTGGATCACCAAGCGCATGCGGGCGGCGTACACGGCCTTGCACGAGCAGGGCGGTGCGCACTCGGTCGAGGTGTGGGACGGACCCGAGCTCGTCGGCGGGCTGTACGGCGTGCTGACCGGTCAGGTGTTCAGCGGCGAGTCGATGTTCCATCGCGTGCCGGATGCGTCGAAGGTCGCCGTCGTCGACCTCTGCGCCCGACTCGTGGACGCCGGCGTGCCGGTCGTCGACACGCAGCAGCCGACGCAGCACATGGCCTCGATGGGGCAGCTGCTCATTCACCGCGACGAGTACCTGTCCGCACTGGCGCAGCTGCGGGACCGGCCCGCGGTGCTGGACACGGCGAGGCTGCCGGTGTCGCGGTTGACCTAGCGGGTGCGCCAGATCAGGACCAGACCGCGGTCGTCGCTCCCGTCGGAGGCGACCTGCTCCACCAGCAGCTCGGCGCCGCCGCGGAAGCCGCGGGCGACGAGGCGCTCTGCTGCGCCCAGCAGCTTGTCGATGCCGACGGTCAGGTCGCGCCCCGGTACCTCGACGAGCCCGTCGGTGTACAGCAGCAGTGCGTCACCGGGTCGAAGGAAGCCGCGGTCTGCGTCGTACGACGCATGGGGCACGAGGCCGAGCGCCGGACCGGTGGTCTCGAGCAACGACCACCGCCCGCTGCCGGCATCGAGGTGCGCCGCGGGCGGATGGCCGGCGCTCTCGAGCAGGAAGGCACCCGTGTCGAGGTCGAGGCTGAGGTGCGCCGCCGTCGCGAAGCCCTCGTCCCAGTCCTGGCCGATGAGGTAGCGGTTCGCGGCCGGCAGGAACTCGGTCGGGTCCATGGCGTCGAGCAGACCGCCGAGGGCACCGGACAACAGCAGGGCACGGGTGCCGGCTTCGACGCCCTTCCCGGACACGTCGACGAGAGCGATGTCGAGTCGTCGGCCGTTCTCAGCGCAGCAGCTGACGACGAAGTCGCCGGCGAACGGGGCGCCGCCGGCGGGACGCAGCACGGTCTCGGCTGCCCACGGCTCGGCGAGGCCGGGCAGCTCGCCCTGCAGCTCGAGCCGGTGGCGGAGCTCGGCGAGCACCGTGTCCCCGCGGAGTCCGCTCAGCCCGGTCTCCTCGCGCGAGCGCGAGAACTCGTAGGCGATGAGCCCGGTGATGACGATCGTGACGAGCGCACCTACACGGACTACTGCGATGCCGAGGGCGAACAGGTCCCAGACCAGGCAGCCGGCCACGACGGCGATGAGCTGGCGCATCGCGCGGCGGCCGAGCAGCAGACCGCCGAACAACAAGGGCAGCACCTGGGTCGAGGGCGGTGCGGCGCGCTCGCTCCACGCGATGCCGACGATCAGCAGCGCGATCGACAGCGCGATCAGCACCGAGAGGACGAGGGCCTCCGGCTGCTGCTCCCGGCGGGCACGCGTCAGCGCGCGGGGAACCGCCCCCAGCACGGCTCGGGCCCCCCGCGCTTCCTGCGGCCGTCTGGCCATGGCCGGAGCGCTCATCACCGGCAGATTACCGGGCGGCAAGCAAAACCGCTGGGCCCCACCGCCCGCGCTGGGCATAGTGGCCCGGTGGCTCTGGACACGCGAACGCTGACACCTGACGACCTCGATGATGTCTGGGAGGTGCTCGAGCGCGCCTTCGGCGGCGACAACAACCCCGACAACCGGGCGGTGGAGTTCGCGCTTGCCGACCCGAAGCGCTTCTACGGCACGTACGACGGCGACACCACGGTGGCCACCGGCGGCTCCTTCGACCTGACGATGACCATCCCCGGCGGCGCCCGTCAGGTCGCCGGGGTGACGTGGATCGCGGTCAACCCGACGCACCGGCGGCGCGGCCTGCTCACGGCGCTCAAGCGACGGATGCTCGACGACCTGCACGCAGCCGGCGAGCCCGTCGCCGCGCTGTGGGCGTCCGAAGGTGCGATCTACCAGCGCTTCGGCTACGGACCGGCCGCGTGGAACGTCAGCCTGACCGTGCCGAGCAAGGCGCCGTTCAACCGGCCGGTCAGCGCCTCCGGCCTGCGTCTCACCACTCCCGACGCCGCCGTACTCGGTCCGGTCTTCGACGAGGTGCGCGCGCGCAGCCTCGGCTGGTCGGCGCGCGACGCGAAGTGGTGGGAGTACCGGCTCTGGGACCCCGCCCACAACCGATCCGGTGCCAGCCCGCTGCTGGCTGTGCTCGCGGACGGAGCGGAGGGCGTCGACGGATATGCGCTCTACGCCACGAAGCAGCAGTGGGACGGCGGCATGTCCGGGAGCACGGTCAACGTGCGCGAGCTGGTCGCGAAAGACGCCGAGACGAGGGCGCGGCTGTGGCGCTACCTGCTCGATCTCGACCTGATGACGACCGTCAACGCGTACTTGGCCGGCATCGACGACCCGGTGCTGCACCTGCTCGCCGAGCCGCGCGCGGCGCAGGCGAAGCTGAAAGACAACCTGTGGGTCCGGCTGGTCGACGTGCCGGCCGCTCTCTGCGCACGCTCCTACTCGACGGATGTCGATGTGGTGCTCGAGGTGGACGACGGCTTCTGCCCATGGAACGCCGGGCGTTACCGGCTCGTCGGCTGCTTGACCGGCGCGACGTGTGAGCGGACGACTGACCCCGCGGATCTCGCGGTGCACGTGGGCGACCTCGGTGCCGCCTACCTCGGCGGGACGACGTTGGTCGCGCGCGCGGCGGCCGGCCATGTGGTTGAGCTGCGACCGGGGACGCTCGCACCTGCCTCGCTCGCGTTCAGCTGGCCGGCCGCGGCGCCGTACGCGCCCTTGGTCTTCTAACCCGTCTGGCAGGTCGGGCACCAGAACAGGTTGCGCGCCGCCATCACCTGCGTGCGCACCTCGGTGCCGCAGCGCCGGCACGGCAGTCCGTCGCGGCGGTAGACGTAGTGGCTGTCCTCGCGCGTCGCCGTGCCCGACCGTCGGTCCCGGTCCTCGCGTTCGGTCGTGACGATCCGCCCGGTGCGTACGCCGGCGCGCATCAGCAGGACGAGGTCGAGCCAGAGGGCATCCCATGTCGGCTTCTCGACGTCACGTCCCGACGTGAACGGCGAGAGCGCGGCCCGGTAGAGGAGCTCGGCCCGGTAGACGTTGCCGACGCCGGCAAGGACCTGCTGATCCATGAGCAGCTGGCCGATCGGCGTCCTCGACCTGGTGATGCGCGCCCAGGCCTGATCCGGATCCGCCGTCGGGCGCAGCGGATCCGGGCCGAGCCGCGCGAGGACTGCCTTGCGCTCCGCGGGTGTCACGAGATCGCAGTGCGTCGGCCCGCGCAGGTCGAGCCACTGCTCGTCCGTGGTGATGCGCACGCGCAGCGCGCCCTTCGGCTCCGGCGCCGGCAGCGCGCCACCGCTCCAGTGCCCGTAGAGGCCGAGGTGCACATGGAGCAGCTCGCCGTTGTCGAAGCGGTACCAGAGGTGCTTGCCGTAGGGCTCGATCCGCTTGACGACGCGGCCGTCGACCAGCGCCGCGCCGGCGGCGAAGCGACCCTGCGGGCTGCTCACCCGCACCTGCCGGCCGACCAGGAGCTTGCTGTGCTCGCGGGCGAGCCGGTGAATCGTGTGCCCCTCCGGCACTACGCCTCCAAGACCGGGGCCCCAGGCAGCGGCGGCAGGTCGCCGGTCTGCTCGTACGCCGCCAGCATCGCGATGCGCCTGCTGTGCCGCTCCTCGTTCGAGTACGGCGTCGCGAGGAACAGCTCGACCAACCGGACCGCAGTCGCCTCGTCGTGCATGCGCGCGCCGATGCTGACGACGTTGGCGTCGTTGTGCTCACGGCCCAGCTTCGCGGTGTCCTCGCTGTGCGCGAGGGCACACCGGATGCCCTTCACCTTGTTGGCCGCGATCGCCTCGCCGTTGCCGGATCCGCCGATGACGATGCCCAGTGACCCGGGGTCGTCCGCGACGCCCTCGGCCGCACGCAGGACGTACGGCGGGTAGTCGTCGACGGCGTCGTACACCTTCGGCCCATGGTCCACCGGCTCGTGTCCCAGCTCGGTCAGCCGCTCGACCAGCCGCTCCTTCAGCTCGAACCCCGCATGGTCAGACCCAAGGTGCACCCGCATGTGCTGCAGTCTCTGACATGGCACTCGTCCTCGGCGCAGACGGGGTCTCGCGCAACCGGTGGGTCGTCGCCGAGCTCCGCCCCGGCTCCCCGATCCGCTGGCACCTCGTCACGGGCGCAGCCGAGCTCCTCGCCCTGGCGAAGCACGTCGGGGCAGAAGCAGTGGCCCTCGACGTACCGATCGGGTTGCCGACCTCAGGACACCGGCGATGCGACAAGGAGGCGTACGAGTCGCTGGGCGCCCGCCGATCGTCGGTCTTCATGACCCCGCCCCGGCACGTCCTCGACCACGAGCGGTACGCCGCCGCCCGCGCCGCGTCCCCCGGCCTGACAGCCCAAGCCTTCGCCCTGATCTCCCGCATCCGCGATGTAGACACGGTGCTCCGACAAGCCGGCCCGTCCATCCACCAGCGGGTGATCGAGTGCCACCCCGAGCTCTCCTTCAAGGAGCTGACGGGCGAGGATCTCCCGCGCAAGAAGTCGGCGAGAGGCGCGCTGATCCGCTTGGAGGCACTCGAGAGGGCGGGCCTTCGCGACGTCGGCGAGGCCCCGGACGAAGCGGCGCTAGATGACGCGCTGGACGCCATGGCCTGCGCCTGGACCGCGTTGCGCTGGTCAAAGGCAAAGGCGCAAGTACGAGGAGCAGGCGAGGTGGATGAGTTAGGCGTGCCGATGAGGATCGTCACCTGATGCCATGACGAGAGGGCTTGCAAGGTGCCCAGCGTTGAGAGCGAAGGCGTAGGTCTCGCGGAAGGCGCATCAAGCAAGCGAGCGGGAGCGACGAAGGAGCGGAAGCGAGCGCAGCAGCGCCGGAGCGAGTCCTAGGCCGCAGCGGCGATTACAGCTGGAGTGACTTGACCTCGAGGAACTCTTCGAGCCCGTACTCCCCCAGCTCCCGGCCGTTGCCGCTCTGCTTGTAGCCGCCGAACGGCGCCAGCGGGTTGAACCGCCCGCCGTTCACATCGACCATCCCGGTGCGCATCCGCCGCGCCACCGCAACGGCCCGCTCCTGGTCACCGGAGAACACCCCACCCGCCAAGCCGTACGGCGTGCCGTTGGCGATCTCCACGGCCTCGTCCTCGTCGGCGTACGGGATGACCGCGAGCACCGGACCGAACACCTCTTCCTGCTCGACCCGCGACCCCGGCTTCACACCGGCCAGCACGGTGGGCTTCACGTAGTAGCCACGCTCGAGCCCGTCCGGTCGCTCCGGTCCGCCGACGACGACGGTCGCGCCTTCCTGCACCGCCTGCTCGATGTAGCCGAGCACCTTCTTGTACTGGTTGGCATTGGCCAGCGGCCCGATGCGCGTGCCCTCCGCGGTGGGCTCGCCGACGGGGTACTTCGCGGCACCGTCGCGAGCGAGCTCGAGCACCTCGTCGTACTTGGACTGCGGCACCAGCATCCGCGTCCACGCCGTGCAGGTCTGCCCACCGTTGATGAAGCAGTTGGCCAGCCCGACCTTCACGGCCTTGCCGAAGTCGGCGTCGTCGAGGATGACGAACGCGCTCTTGCCACCGAGCTCGAGCGAGACCTTCTTCACCGTGCCGGCTGCAACAGACATGACCCGCTTGCCCGCGGCGGTCGACCCGGTGAACGACACCATGTCGATGTCGGGGTGCTCAGCGATCCGCTCGCCGACGATCGGACCGAGTCCCGTCACCACGTTGAAGACACCGGCGGGAAGTCCGACCTGCTGGAAGATCTCGGCAAGCGCGTACGACGAGAGCGGCGCGACCTCCGAGGGCTTGAGGACGACCGTGCACCCGGCTGCCAGCGCGGCGGCGACCTTCGCGACGACCTGGTGCAGCGGGTAGTTCCACGGCGTGATGGCGCCGACGACGCCGATGGGCTCCTTCACCACCAGCGAGTTGGCGATCTGCTCCTCGAAGGCATACGTGCTCACCATCTCCGCGAAGCTGCGCAGCACGCGCACCGGGTTGCCCACCTGCACCGCGACTGAGAAGGACAGCGGAGTGCCCATCTCGCTCGAGATGAGCCGGGCGACCTCGTCGGTGCGGGCCTCGAGCGCGTCGGCGGTCGCCGCCAGCAGGCGGGACCGCTCGTCCGGCGGAGTCGCGGCCCACGCCGGGAAGGCGGCCCGGGCGGCGGCCACCGCGGCGTCGACGTCCTCGGGCTCGCCGGCCGGCACCGAGCCGATCTGCTCCTCTGTCGCCGGGTCGACAACCGGGATCGGGGCACGCCCCGTCGCTGCGACCCACTCGCCGCCGATGAAGAAGATGTCCTTGACCGTTCCCGCTGCGTCCGCCATACGGCCGACCTTACGTCCGAACGGCTAGGCCCGGACGGACGGCTTCGCAGGCTCGTCGGCAGGCTCGTCGTCGCGCTGCGCCGGCACGGTCACGTCCGCCGAGACCGGCTGCTCGGGGCAGTCGACCCAGCGGCACTCCTCGACCGACCAGTACTTCCCGCGGTACATGCGCAGCAGTCTGGCCCGTGAGCGTGCCGCTGTCCCGCGTTTCCGCCAAAATGATCAGGTTGGAGAAGGTGTACGCCGGAAAGACGGCCGGAGACTCTCCGACCTGATCACCGCGGGGATCAGATCGGTGGCTGAGCAGCCAGAAAACGATCAGTCGAACTGGGGGCCCTCGGTGCGGGTGCGCTTGAGCTCGTAGAAGTGCGGGAAGCCGGCCAGCAGCCGGGCGCCGTCCCACACCCGGCCGGCCTCCTCGCCGCGCGGGATCCGCGACAGCACGGGCCCGAAGAACGCCACGCCCTCGACGTGGATCACCGGAGTGCCGACCTCGGAACCGACCGGGTCCATGCCGCGGTGGTGGCTCTCGCGAAGCGCATCGTCGTACGACGTAGACGTGGCGGCATCGGCCAGCGACGCCCGCAGACCGGCCTCCTCGAGCGCCCCGAGCAGCAGCTTCGGGTCGTCGAGCTCGAGTTTGTCGTGATGGATGCGCTCACCGAGTGCGGTATAGAGCCGGCCGAGCACCTCGTCGCCGTGCTCCTGCGCCGCGGCGATGCAGACACGGACCGGGCCCCACGCCTTCTTCATCATCTCGACGTAGCTCTCCGGCAGATCCCGACCCTCGTTCAGCACGGCCAGGCTCATCACCCCCCAGCGCACGTCGATCGGGCGGACCTGCTCGACCTCCAAGATCCATCTGGAGGTGATCCAGGCCCACGGGCACAGCGGATCGAAGAAGAAATCGACACGGGTCACGTCAGAAGTGGTGTTCGTCGGCACACCTGCCCCAACGGGCCTGCTTCGGCGAGCATTCCGCGTGGAAGGATGCCCCCTCGGGGGACGACGGGAAGGCACGGAAAGCGTGAGCCAGAACAACCTGCACCGCGACGAGGCGACCGAGCGGGCTCGGCTGCTCAGCGTGACGTCGTACGACGTGCAGCTGGACCTCACCGACGGCAGCGGCGAGAAGCCGGGTGAGGACACGTTCGGCTCTGCCACGACGATCCGGTTCGTCAGCCGCGATCCGGGCGCGCCGACCTACCTCGACCTCACCGCTGAGTCCGTGACCGAGATCACGCTGAACGGCGAGAGCATCGACCCGGCCGCGGCCTTCGACGGAAACCGCATCACGCTGCCGTCGACGGCGGCTGAGAACGAGCTGTTCGTCGACGCGCGCTGCGTCTACATGCGCACCGGCGAGGGTCTGCACCGCTTCGTCGACCCGGTCGACGGCTCGGTCTACCTCTACAGCCAGTTCGAGACGTTCGACGCGCACCGGATGTACGCGTGCTTCGATCAGCCCGACCTCAAGTCGGTCTTCACCTTCCACGTGCGTGCCCCGCGCGACTGGGTCGTGGTGTCCAACGCCGTGGCGGAGGACGCACCGGCCGACGGTGAGCCCGGCACGTGGCGCTTCGCGCAGACGGCGCCGATGTCGACGTACATCACTGCCCTTGTCGCGGGTCCCTACGCGCACGTGCACGACGACCACGACGGGATCCCGCTGGGCATCTACTGCCGCGCCTCGCTCGCGCAGCACCTCGACCCCGACGACCTGTTCACCGTGACCAAGCAGGGCTTCGACTTCTACCACCGGGTGTTCGGCTACCGGTACCCCTTCGGCAAGTACGACCAGCTGTTCGTGCCGGAGTTCAACGCGGGTGCGATGGAGAACGCCGGCGCGGTGACGTTCCTCGAGGACTACGTCTTCCGCAGCAAGGTCACCGACGCGGCCTACGAGCGGC
>JAWWOH010000117.1:0-20333 GCA_033851845.1 Actinomycetota bacterium | reverse complement strand
TACGTCGGGGCGCGCGTACGCGTGCCCCGCCGCTCGGCCGCTCAGGATTGTGCATTTCCGTCGGGCTGAGGCGGTGGCGGCCGGCAGCGGCGGGTTGGCCATCGGCGTACGGGAGGTGGGGTTCGCGAGAGCCCTGGCGCCACCGGCGTCCATCGTCGATCAGGTTGGAGAAGCCAGCTGCGCCCGAATCGGCCCCGGACTCTCCAACCTGATCGTCGCAAGGCGCCGGACGCGGTGTGCCGCTGCGCTGCCCGCGGAGATTAGGCGGGCTCGCGGAGGCGCTCGGTGAGGGAGGACGGGTCGAGCGCCGCGGGCTCCGTCCCGGAGATGAAGTCGGCGAGGACCACAGCCAGCCGGGACGGCTCGCTCAGGTGCGGGAAGTGGCCCGAGCGCTCGAACACCGCGAGCCGCGTCGTCGGCACATGTGCGGCCAGCGACGTCCCGTGCGAGAGCGGGATGATCGTGTCGCGGCCGCCCCACACGACGAGCATCGGCAGATCGGCCGCGAGGTAGAGCCGATCGCGCGCGTCGACGCGCTGGCCGGCGACGTCGAGGACGCTGCGGGCGGTGTGGATGAACGCCGACCGTGTCGCAGGGTCCGCGAGTGACGCGAAGCTCACCAGGCACTCGGCCAACCCCGGCGGCACGGAGATCCCGGCGCGGCCGAGCAGTCGCCCGACCGCGCCACCCGCGCGACGGACGTACGACGACGTGATGACCGGCAGCACCAGCTCCGACCCCGGCAGCGACGCTGCTCGGAGCCAAGCACTGACCTCGGGGCCGAGACCGCCGCTGTCGATCAGCGCCAGCCGCTCGACGCGCTCCGGGAACTGGTAGGCGAACTGCATCGCCACTCCGCCGCCGAGCGAGTGGCCGACCAGCGTCACGCGGTCGTGGCCGAGCGCCGCGAGCAGGTCGCGGACGCCGCATGCATGCGCGCCGAGCGAGTAGTCGCCCCGCGGCTTCGCCGACTCGCCGTGGCCGAGCAGGTCGGGCGCGATGACGTGACAGGTCTTGCCCAGCTCCGCCATCACTCCGTGCCACTGCGCCGCCCGCGACGCGATGCCGTGGATGAGCACCACGACCGGACCGCCGGTGTCGGCGCCGGCCTCGTCGTAGTGGACGTCGTTGCCGTGCACCCTGATCGTCTGGACCGTCACAGAAGTCATGCCGGGCATGCTGTTACCGGCGGTAACAGCAGTCAAGGGCCGACGGGCGTGAGCCTCGCCACGCTTGACACCGGCCCCGCCGCGTCTCACTGTTACCGCCGGTAACCCCACCCCCCAAGGGAGCGCGCATGCCCGGCTTCACCCTCGAGCTCACCGAGGACCAGCAGACCCTGCAGAAGTGGCTGCACGAGTTCTCGGCCAACGTCATCCGCCCCGCCGCGTCCGAGTGGGACGAGCGCGAGGAGACGCCCTGGCCGGTCATCCAGGAGGCGGCGAAAGCCGGCATCTACAGCCTCGACTTCTTCGCCAGCACCTGGGGCGACGAGACCGGCATCAGCCTCCCCATCACGATGGAGGAGCTGTTCTGGGGAGACGCCGGCATCGGCCTTTCCATCGTCGGCACCACCCTCGGTCTGGCCGGCATCCTCGCCAACGGCACACCCGAGCAGCTCGGCGAGTGGGCGCCGCAGTGCTTCGGAACGCCCGACGAGCCGAAGCTGTGTGCGCTCGCCGTGTCCGAGCCCAACGCCGGGTCCGACGTCTCCTCGATGAAGACGAACGCGGTGTACGACGAGAAGACCGACGAGTGGGTGCTGAACGGCGTCAAGACCTGGATCACCAACGGCGGGATCGCCGACGTCCACGTCGTCGTCGCGTCCGTCGACCCCGAGCTCAAGGCCCGCGGTCAGGCGTCGTTCGTGCTCGGCCCGGACTCCAAGGGCAACGGGCTGACGATGGGCCAGAAGTTCAAGAAGCACGGCATCCGCGCGTCGCACACGTCCGAGGTCATCCTCGACAACTGCCGGATCCCGGGCAGCCAGCTGCTCGGCGGCAAGGAGAAGCTCGACGCCCGGCTGGCCAAGGCCCGCGAGCGGATGGAGGCGGCGAAGCGCGGCGAGCAGCTGCAGAGCGCGCGCGAGAAGGGCGGGCAGGCCGCCATGGCGACGTTCGAGTCGAGCCGGCCGGCAGTCGGTGCGCAGGCGGTCGGCATTGCGCGGGCGGCGTACGAGTACGCCCTTGACTACGCCAAGACGCGCGAGCAGTTCGGCCGTCCGATCGTCGCCAACCAGGGCATCGCGTTCACCCTCGCCGACATGAAGACCCGGCTCGACGCCTCCCGGCTGCTCGTCTGGCGGGCGGCCTGGATGGGTCGCAACCAGGTGCCCTTCAGCAGTGGCGAGGGCTCGATGTCCAAGCTGTACGCCGGCGAGACGGCGGTGTGGGTGACCGAGCAGGCGATCCAGATCCTCGGCGGCAACGGCTACACCCGCGAGTACCCCGTCGAGCGGTGGCACCGGGACGCGAAGATCTACACGATCTTCGAGGGCACCAGCGAGATCCAGCGGCTCATCATCAGCCGGGCGATCTCCGGCGTACAGATCCCCTGATGTCCGTCACCACCCTGCCCGACCGCGGCGCGCGCCGGCGAGAGCTGCTCGACGCGGCCGACCGGATCGTGCAGCGCGACGGCCCGGCCGTGTCGATGGCGTCGATCGCCGCAGAGGCCGGCATCACCAAGCCGATCCTGTACCGCCACTTCGGCGCCAAGGAGGGCTTGTACGCCGCCCTCGCCGCCCGCCACACTGAGCGCCTCCTGCACGTGCTGCAGGGGGCGCTGGCGGGCGGCGGCAGCGCCCGTGAACGGGTCGAGCGCACGATCGACGCCTACCTCGCGACCATCGAGGCCGAGCCGCAGGTCTACCGCTTCCTGGTGCACTCGGCGGAGTTCCCCGCCGCCGCGGAGGCGCACGGGCAGGTGCAGAGCTTCCTGCGCCGGTTCTCCGAGCTGCTCGCTCTCGGCATCGCAGCCGAGCTCGGGCTGAAGCCGGGGTCTGCACGCGCCGAGACATGGGCACGGGGGATCGTCGGAATGGTGCAGAGCGCGGGCGACTGGTGGTTGCAGACCGCCAGCCAGGGCCGCGATGCTGTGGTGCGGGAGCTGACCGACCTGCTGTGGGGGGCCTATCCCGAGGCGGTCTCGGGAAAGCTGGCCCGGCAGTCCAAGGCCGCCGTACGGCGTACGAGAGACTGATCACCGCGACCGAGAGGGGGAGTCCGATGCGCTGGACCCGCCGTCGCGTCGTGCTCGCCGCTCTCGGTGCCCTGATCGCCGGTGCCGGCGTCGCCGCACCGCTGGCCGGTGCGATCGACCCGGTGCACGACGGCGCTGACAGCCGCGTCGTGCTCTCGAGCGGGCGGGCGTACGTGCTGCACACGCCGCCGCTGCTGCGCCGGCTGCCGGCCATGGCGGAGGGCCGGCCCGCGATGATCGTGCTGCACGGTGTGAAGGACACCACCGAGCACTTCGAGTCCGTTGCCGGCTTCAAGAGGTACAGCGATCGGGACGGCGACCTTGTTGCCTACCCTGAAGGCGTCCGGATGTCGTTCAACGCCGGTCTGTGCTGCGGCGACGCCGCTGAGCACGGTGTGGACGACGTGCAGTTCCTCTCCGACGTCGTCTCCGACCTGAAGGCCCGTGGTGCGGCGCGCATCTCGGTCGTCGGGTTCTCGAACGGCGGGATGATGGCCTACCGCCTCGCCTGCGAGCGGCCCGACCTCGTCGACACGATCGGGGTCTTCGCCGGAACGCTCGAGATCCCGCACTGCGACGGTCCGATCCGGGCCCTGCACGTCCATGGCCTGAAGGACACCGCCGTGCCGTTCGACGGCACGGCGTACTCGCAGCGGCTCCGCTGCTTCCTGCGGGACGTGCGGACGATCCGCGGTGCCGCCCCCGGCAGCGACATCGTCATCCAGCAGCTCGTCGGCTTCCCGCACCGCTGGACCGGGCCCGGCGACCGGGTCGATGCGACCGAGGAGTTCTGGAAGTTCGCCGGCATGGCCGGTCCGTCCGTGGTGCCCACCTCCTGAGTGGCGACTACGTCCCGGTGACCCTGGACAGCTGCCAGGACGTCCCGGGTCCGTTCTTCCACGGGACCAAGGCGCTGCTCGAGGTCGACGACGAGCTCGTCCCCGGCTACGGCTCGAACTTCCAGGAGGGCCGGATCTCGAACAACATCTACTTCGCCGGGCTCCTGGAGCCCGCGGTCTGGGGAGCCGAGCTCGCTACGGCGCTCGCGGGTAGCGACGAGCGGGGGCACGTCTACGAGGTCGAGCCGCTCGGCCATTTCGAGGACGACCCCAACCTGACCAACACGAGGTTTCCGGGCAACCCCACCCAGTCCTACCGTTCCCGCCATCCGCTTCGCGTCGTCCGCGAGGTCGCCGACTGGCAGGGCCACCCGCCGGAGGTGTTGAACACCATGCTCGAGTCATTGGCCCGACTGCGCGCGGAGGGGCGCGACGTCATCTACGACTAATCCCCGTCACAACGCGGCCAGGGCGTCCTTCAGCTCGGTGTCCCAGAAGCGGAAGAAGCCCTGCTGGTCGGGTCCGATCTGCGACAGGTAGATCTCGTCGATGCCGGCTTCGACGTACGGCTTCACGGCTTCGACGAAGTCCGCGACATCGGGACCGCAGGCGACGTTGGCCGCCGCCATGTCCTCGGTGACGAGCTCGCTGAGCTGCTCGAAGTGCTTCGGGCTCGGCAGCACCTGCGCCGCCTCGCCGGGAAGCGCCGAGTTCGCCCACAGCCGGTGCACGGTCTGGCGGGCCGAAGCGGCGTCGGCGGCCCAGCAGACCTTCACGCCGGCCTGGGTCGGCCCCTTGCCGCCGTTCTTGCGGTAGAGCTGGACGAGCTCCTCGTCCGGCGACGTCGTGACGTAGCCGTCGCCGATCTTCGCAGCCAGCTCCGTCGCCTTCTCCCCGAAGCCGGAGACGAGCACGGGCACGCCCTGGGACGGCAACGTGTAGATCCGCGCCGTGTCGACCGTGTAGTGCTTGCCCTGATGCCGCACGACCTCGCCGGTCCAGAGGGCACGCATGACCTCCACGGCCTCCTCGAGCATCTCGAGCCGGACGTCTGCGGTCGGCCAGGCATCCCCGAAGATGTGCTCGTTGAGCGCCTCGCCGCTGCCGACGCCGAGACCGAAGCGACCGTCGAACATCACCTGGGTCGTCGCCGCGGCCTGGGCGATCACCGCCGGATGGATGCGGACGGTGGGAGCCGTCACGGCCGTGTAGCACCGGACCCGCTCTGTCCGCGTCGCGATCGCGCCGAGCACCGACCACACGAAGGCGGACTGACCCTGGGCGTCGTTCCACGGGTGGTAGTGGTCGGAGATCCACAGCGCCTCGAACCCGGACCGCTCGGCCAGGACGGCCTGGTCGACGAGGGAGGCGGGCGGGTGCTCCTCGCTGGACAGGAAGTATCCGTACGTCGTCACGGTTCGCGAACTACCCCGAAACACCCCAATCACCCCCGTCATCGACGGCGCAGGCGGTGAGGGCTACCGTCTGGCGCTTCCCCCACCGGGTAGGGAGCGGGTCGAGAGGCCTGCGTCACATCCCGGATGGGCACAAGACGGCGCGTTCGTGCGTTGTCCACGCGCCGGACACGAACAGAGAGGGCCCAAGACCATGGCCACCGACTACGACCAGCCCCGCCGATCCGAGGCAGACGACCTCGGCGAGGACAGCCTCGAAGAGCTGAAGGCGCGCCGCGCCGAGGCGCAGGCGAGCAGCGTCGACGTCGACGAGGCCGACCTGGCCGAGGCCCTCGAGCTGCCTGGCGCCGACCTGTCCGGCGAAGAGCTCACCGTGCGGGTGCTGCCGAAGCAGAGCGACGAGTTCACCTGCTCCAACTGCTTCCTGGTCCACCACCGCAGCCAGCTCGCGTCCGACAAGGGCGGCCGGCTGATCTGCAAAGAGTGCGCGTAGCTGTCGCCGATGGGCGGGGAGCTGGTACGGCGGGCCGAGGTCGGTGATGTCCTCGCCCGGCTGTCCGAGGCGGACGTCGACCGCCGCGAGCGCGGCCGGTTGCTGCTGCAGCTCGCCCGGCTGATCGGAGCAGGCGCGAAGGCGGCCGGTGCGCGCGCCGCGGTGAGTGGGAAGTGGCTGACCGACGCCGTCGCCGACGTGGCGCCCCACGTCCCGGTGCGGGACCTGCTGACGTTGCGGCAGCACCACGGCGGTCGTTCAGGTGACGATCTGGCCGAGTCGCTGATTGCGGCCGCCGCCCGTACGACGGCGGCAATCGGCGCGGCCGGTGGTGCACTGGCCTCCGCCGAGCTCGTCGCGCCGCCGGCGCTGCTTGCCGCGCCGGTTCAGCTCGCCGCCGAGACGGTCGCCGTCGTCGCCGTGGAGCTCAAGCTCGTCGCCGAGCTGCACGTCGTCTACGGCCGGGCGCCGATCGGGACCCGCAGTCAGCTCGCGACGGCGTACCTCATGTCCTGGGCCGGCAAGCGCGGGATCGACATGTCCGCCGGCGCACCGTCGCTCGGCTCGGTTCTGGGTACGGCGGCGAGGTCCCAGCTGCGCAGTCGCGTGCTGCGCCGGCTGGGGCGCAACGTGACGACGATGGCGCCGTTCCTGGCGGGGGCGCTGGCGGGCGCCGAACTGAACCGCCGGGAGACCCGTTCGCTCGGCGAGAAGCTGCGGAGCGACCTTCGCAAAAGCCGCTGAGGCCACAAACCCACCGTCCTTGATGACTAGCGCCAGCCATCACTGATGACCAGTGACCGTCCGTGACCGCGCCCGTACCGTCTGAGTCGTGCGCACCGACCCCGGTGCCGGGAGCAGCCTGCCCCGGTCATCCCCACGCCTCGGCGGGTTGAGCGCGCGCCTGGCCGCGGGGACTCCAGCAGCGCGCAGTGAGGCCATCTTCGGCCTGCTCCGATCGACGGTGGCTTTCGCCGGCGCGGCCACGCTGCTGGTAGCGGCCGTCGGGCAGAGCGCGCGGGCGTCGCTGACCGTCGCGGTGTGGCTGCACGTCGCGGTCGGGCTCGTCAGCCTGGCGGCCGTCGTGCCGCTGTGCCGGGTTCGCGCGGAGAACGCCACGAACCGGGTGGCCTGGCTGGCGACGGGGCTCGACGTTGCGCTGTGGACGGCGTACACGATCGGTTTCCACGCCCGTCCCGGTGCCGGGACGACGTACGGCATCTTCGTGCTGCTGATCGGTCCGGCGCGATGGGGCTGGCGCGGTGCGCTCGTCACCGGGTTGCCGGTCGCAGTGGTTGCCTCTGTGTGGCCGCAGCAGGACGTGACCGGACGGACGTACGGCGTCGCGCAGACCCTCTTCCTCGTCGCGCTCTTCACCGCGCCGGCGGCGGCCATCACGACGCTCAACCGTCGGTCCGGCGCCCGGCTGCGGCAGGCGCAGGAGCAGTTCCGGGCTGCGTTCGAGCACGCGTCGATCGGGATGGCGCTGCTCGACGAGGAGCTCCACCTGCTGCAGGCCAACCGCGCACTGGCTCAGCTCCTCGGGTCGAACGAGACCGAGCTGCAGGCCACCCGCCTCGACATGCACGTCGTGCCGGAGGACCAGCAGCTGCTCAGGCGCGCCCTCGCTGACCTCTCGCCGGCACATCGCGCCACCCGGTTGGAGGTGCGGCTGGTGCGGCCCGACGGGTTGCCGCGCTGGGGCCTGGTCGCCGCGTCCTGGCTGGCGGGTTCGGCCGGGGTCCCGCCCCGGGTCGTGCTGCAGATCGAGAACATCACCGACCGCAAGGAGGCGGAGGCGCGGCTCTCGCACCTGGCCACGCACGACGGCCTGACCGGCCTGCCCAACCGGGCGATGCTGCGATCGCGGATGGAGGCCGCGCTCGAGCGCGGCGACCGGCTCGGGGTGCTGTTCCTCGACCTCGACCGCTTCAAGGTCGTCAACGACGGGCTCGGTCACGCCGCCGGCGATGCGCTGCTCGTCGCCGCTGCGGACCGGCTGTCCCAGGTCGTGCGACCCGGCGACTTCGTTGCCCGGATCGGCGGCGACGAGTTCGTGATGCTCTGCTACGACGCCGGCGCCGAGGACGACCTGGTGCGCATCGGCGTACGGGTGCTGGCATCTCTTCGCCCGCCCGTCCACCTGCAGATCGGATCCGACGTCGTCATCGGCGCGAGCATCGGCGCCGCGATGGCA
This sequence comes from Actinomycetota bacterium, assembly GCA_033851845.1. Taxonomy (GTDB): domain Bacteria; phylum Actinomycetota; class Actinomycetes; order Mycobacteriales; family SCTD01; genus RYN-124. The sequence goes on along the minus strand of JAWWOH010000117.1, from coordinate 12,188 downwards.
CACGCCGGTGACACCGCAGACACCCTGCTGCGCGACGCCGACACCGCGATGTACGCCGCGAAGGCGGCCGGCGGCGCCCGGGTGCAGATGTTCACCCGGTCCCTGCATGACGCCGCCTTGCGCACGCACGAGCTGGAGACCGACCTTCGCCGGGCGGTCCGCGAGGACCAGTTGCGGCTGGTCTACCAGCCCGTCGTCGACCTCTCCACGGGCCGGGTCTCCGGTCTCGAGGCGCTGGTGCGCTGGTACCACCCGCAGCGCGGCAACATCCGGCCGTCGGAGTTCGTCCCCGTCGCCGAGCAGAGCGACCTCATCGTCGAGTTGGGCACGTGGGTGCTTCGTCGGGCGATGCGCGACGCCGCCGGCTGGCCGCGCGGCACCGGTGCGCCGACGACGGTTGCGGTGAACGTGTCACCCCGGCAGCTGACGATGGCCGGCTTCCCGGAGCTGGTGCAGGAGCTGCTCACCGAGACCGGGCTGCCCGGCAACCGGCTCTGCCTCGAGCTGACCGAGACGGCGCTGGTCGGTGACGTGGTGCCCGTGGTGTCGGCGCTGCGGGCGCTGCGCGACCTGGACGTGCGGCTTGCGATCGACGACTTCGGCACCGGTCACGCGTCGTTGTCCTACCTGACCCAGTTCCCGGTGGACACCGTCAAGGTCGACCAGTCGTTCGTCGCCGGCGTGGCGACCGACGCCGGCAGCGCAGCGATCGTCGGCGGCGTCGTCGCGATGGCGCATGCGTTCGGGCTGCGCGTCGTCGCCGAGGGCGCGGAGACCGCGGAGCAGCTGGCACAGCTGCGCCGGCTGGGCTGCGAGGCCGCCCAGGGATACATCCTCGCCAGCCCGATGGCGGCCGACGCCGCAGCCGGCATCCTCGGTGCCGCAGCCGGTCTCGAGCCGCTGGTGCCGTCGCCGCGCAGCGGTGAGCCGCGCGCGGGGCTCGACGAGGCCCGCCGCTACCGCCTGCTGCTCGACTGCGCGCGCGACGTCAGCGCCTGCCTCGACCTCGACTCGGTGCTCGAGCGCTCCTTCCTCGCCCTGCGCAAGGTCGTCGACTTCGACGGTGGCTCGATTCAGCTCGTCGACGGCGAGGTCGTGCGACTTGCGGCGACCGATCCGCCGGCACCGCCGGAGGCGCTCACCGCAAGCGTGCCGGTCGGCAAGGGGATCGCCGGGACGATCGCGGCGACGGGGGAGCCGCGATACCTGCCCGACATCACCATCGTCGCGTCGGTGCAGTCCAACGCGCCGCGCAACGCCGTCTCCGGCGGAGTCCGCAGCTACTACGGCGTCCCGCTGCTCGCCGAGGGCCGCGTGATCGGCGTGCTGCAGGTCGACTCGACAAGGGTCGACGCGTTCGACGAGCAGGACCGCCTGCTCGTGCTGTCGTTCGCGTCCGTCGTCGCGTCGGCTGTCCAGACGGCGCGGCTGTTCGCGATGGAGCTGAGCATGATGACCGACGAGCGACCGGGTTAGCTCAGTCGCAGCACCGGTGCGTCGACCAGCGGGATCCGCTCTGTCAGCCGATCCGTGCCGTCCACGACGACGAGTCCGACGTCGGTGTCCATCGGCTGTCCCGGTCGCCGGAAGACCCAGTCCGAGAACTCGTGCTCCGCGCGCATGGCGAGCCGGTCCTCCGGTCCGGCTTGCTTGGCGGTCGAAGTGCCGGCGGCGCGCGTAGCCGGGGCGGACGGCTCGACCGGTACGAGCTCGGGTGGTGGCAGCGCGAGCGGCCCCTGCACCGGCGTGATCCAGAGCGTCCGGCCAGGTGTGCACAAGCCGGCCAGCAGACCAGCTGTGGACGCGCCACCCCCGAGTGGCAGCGACAGCTCGTAGTCGTCACCGGCGACCGTCGCTGCCACGGCTTCGGCCTGGCCAGGTCGCGCATCGGCGTAGCCGAGCATCCGCAGTGCGGTCTCGAGGTTCACCGGGCCCGACTCCCGTCGTACCGGCCATCGAGGGAAGACCGGGGTCGGCCAGTAGTACGGCAGGTGATCGGGTACGCCGGGGAACAGCGGGCCGTAGTGCTCGGGGTCCTTGCGCAGCAGCGACGACTGGTGCGCGCGGTGCATCTGGTCCAGCCCGAACCAGGGCGGCAGGTCGTACGACGGGTGCGTCCCCCAGGTGACCAGCTGGTCGGCGACCGTGTCGGCGTAGCCGCGCCGGGTCCACTCCACGCAGCTCGCCAGGCCGTATGCCACCAGGGCGGGCACGAACCCGCGCCACATCGCGACGGCGGGGTGGTTCTTCCACGCGTACGTCGGCCAGGTCAGCGCGCGCAGGATCTGGAACGTCTCGACCCGCTGCTTGCCGAGCCGGCGGTCGTCGAGGACCAGACAGGACGCGCGGAAGTCGGCGTACGGCAGGAAGGTCTGCACGGAGCGCCTAGAGCTGCTCGAGGAACCCGCGGACCATCGACATCGTCTCGGCGGGGTGCTCGAACTGCGGCACGTGCCCGCAGTCCTCGAGCACGATCTGCCCGGCGTCGGGCAGCGCGGCGGCGACGTGCCGGGCGAACGACGACGGCACGAGTCGGTCGCGATCGCCCCAGAGGAACAGCGCGGGCGGCACGAGCCCGGGCAGCCGCTGCCAGAAGCCGTGCTTGCCGTAGGCGTCCTCGAGGTAGATCTGTCGCGCGCAGGAGAAGAACGCGACGCGATGGGCCGGCTTGCGCAGTACGCGCCGGGCCTCGTCGGCTGCCGCGTCGTACCACGCCTTGGGCAGCCGGTCCGGGTTGCTGAACATCACCCGGATGCCCTCGACCACCATCCGGTGACTGAGCTGCGGCATCGGCAGCCGCGCGAGCTCGGGCGAGGACAGCCGCACGAGCGGCAACCACTGGCGCAGCCGGATGAAGGCCGGTGACGGTGTCAGCAGCACGAGCCCGCGCACCGACTTCGGATGCGTGAGGCCGGCTTCGAGTGCGATCCGGCCGCCGAGGGAGTTGCCGATCACGACGGCGCCGCGGCTGTGCGTCGCGGCCTGGAACGCCTCGACCCACGCCGCGAACCAGGCGGCGTTGTACGGCGACGACGGCGCGGCCGATGCCCCGAAGCCGGGCAGGTCGGGGGCGAGGACGCGGTGGTCGACGGCCAGGTCGGCGAGGACGGGCAGCAGGGACGCGTTGGTCGCCCCCAGCCCGTGCAGCAGCAGCACCGGCGGCGCGTCCACCGGGCCCGCCTCGAGGTAGGCGGTGCGCACGCCCATCGCCTCGATGTCGAACGCGCGCGGGTGCGTCGGTTCGCGTGCGGTGTCGCCTGCGAAGAGCCCGTCGAGCTGGAGGGCCAGCGCCAGGTCACCGCGGACGGTTAGCTCGCCGGCGAGGAACGCGTCGACGCCGGACGCCTTCGCCGAGACGATGTCGGCGAGGACGTCGGCGCGAGCGGTGATGCGCAGCGTGGGCCGGTCGGCGCCACCCCGCCGCGCCCGGCCACGGCCGTTCGCGATGTCGATGGTCCACATACCGCCGTCGCCCGTGTCGAACACGACGGTCGCCGTCCGGCGCTCCAGCACGGTCGCCTGGAGGCCGCGCTTGAGATGACTGGCCAGCAGGACATCGAGGTCGACGGCCCGGGTCATGGGCGCCGTCAGCATCTGCACCATGATCACGACGGTACCCATCCGCGCGCGACTCAACGGGTGACGCGCCGTACGCCGATCAGGTGAGGTTCGGGCGTCTCTCGGGCCAGTCGAGCCGGCGCTCGAGCTGCCCGGCGAGCTGCAGCAGCCGGCCGTCGCCATGGGGCCGGCCCACGAGCTGCACCGCGACCGGGAGCCCGTCGTCGGTCCGGCCGGAAGGGATCGACAGGGCCGGTTGCCCGGTGACGTTCCAGGGCACCGTGAAGGGCGTCACGCGGCCGGCGAGAGCCAGCGTCCGCAGGCCCGTCATCGACCCGACCGGCAGCGCCGGGTGCGGGATGGTCGGCAGGACGAGAACGTCGGCGTCACCGGGCAGCGGGCCCAGCCGGGTCGCTGCCTCGTCGCCGAGCCGACGGGCCCGGGCGAGGAGCGCCTCGGGCATCTTCGCCCCCATCGAGGCGACTGCCCGGGTCCGCTGCTCGGTCCGGCTCGGGTCGACCAGCCGGACCATGTCGTCGCGGACGCCGCGGGCGTACCGCGTCAGGAACGACTCCTGCACACCTGCGTACGACGGCGCCACCTCGGCCACGGTGTGGCCGAGGTCGCGCAGCGCGGCGAGCACGGCGTCGAGGCCACGGCGCACCGCGGGGTCCACCGGCGTCGGCACGGCGCCCTTGACCGACCAGACGATCCGCAGCGTGCCGGGCGCGGTGTCGGTGTCGACGTCGAGTGCGCCGTCGGTCATCGCCCGCAGGACGAGCGCCGTGTCTGCGACCGTGCGGGTCAGGACTCCGGCCACCGACAGGCCGTGCCAGTGCTCCGCCGCGTCGTCCCCGCCCGACCCGAGCGGCACCAGACCGCGCGTGGGCTTGAGACCGACCAGCCCGCAGCACGCGGCCGGGATGCGGATCGAGCCCCCGCCGTCGCTCGCGTGTGCCGCCGCAACGAACCCGGCGGCCACCGCGGCAGCCGATCCACCTGACGAGCCACCGGGGGTGTGGTCGGTCGCCCATGGGTTGCGCGTCGCGCCCCACGTCGCGGACTCCGTGAACGGCCACAGCGCCAGCTCGGGCAGCCTGGTCGCACCGACGATGACCGCACCGGCGGCCCGCAACCGGCGTACCAGCTCTGCATCGCGCGCGGCGACCGGCTCGGGGGAACCCGTGCCCATCGACGGCGCATGACCCGCGACGGCGATGTTGTCCTTGACGGCGACCGGGATGCCGAGCAGGGGTCTGTCATCGCCGGCGGTGTGCGCCGCATCCGCCGCCTCAGCCTCTGCGCGGGCGGTGTCGCGGAACAGCACCCGGAAGGCGCCAATCTTCCCGTCGTACTGGTCTATCCGGGCCAGGCAGAGGTCGAGCAGCTCGACCGCGGTGAGCGTCCCGGACCTGAGGAGCTCGCGTTGGCCGACGACACCGGCGTACGCGACGTGCTCCGGGTCCACGTCCCCGAGGTTAGGCCCCGACCTCTTCCAGTCCCGGCGGGAGCTTGCCGGTCGTCTTCTTCCAGGCCTGCGCCGCACCACGCATCGCGATGAGCCGCGCGATCGCCATGCCGGCACCGCTCGCTGCCGCCCAGGAGAGCGCCTTCGGCCAGGTCGTGCCCGGCGCCGCCGGGTTGCGCGGCGGCTGGTCGCCTTGCGTCTTCTGCCACGTCTTGTCGAGGACCTTCTTGCTCGTCCTCGCGGCCAGCAGTCCGCTGGTGATGCCGACGACCTTCCAGCCGACCTTGGCGCCCGCCATCGTGTTCCTCCCGCTCGGTTGTCTACTCCGGAGCCTGCCCCGCCCGCGTCGCGGTACGCATCGCGTCGAGCAGGTCCGTTGGGCGGCGGGTGCCGACGACCCAGTACGGCGTCGGATCGGCCGGGTCGTCCACCGTCAGCCGTACGGCGGTGTGCAGCCACGGCCGGCTCACGACGAGTGCGCGCGGGTCGGCCATCGGGCCGGTCTGCACGCGGAACGACTCGCGGTCGAGGACAACCCCGTCGCTGAGCAGCGCGACCGGGATGCGGGCGCCGGGCACGTGCAGCACGCCCTCGGCGACGGTGATGCGGCCACGAGAACCGGTGACCAGCAGCACAGCGGTGAGCGGCAGCAGGACGGCGTACGGAAGCCACGCACGCACGCCGGGCGCGCCGCTGTGCAGCTCGGCCGCGACGAGCGTCGCGAGCCCGAGGGCGCAGGGCCACCAGACCAGCGGCACGACCCAGCGCTCGCGGTAGGTCACTGCAGGAACGGGATCTTCACCGGCAGGGAGCGCAGACCGGTGGTGACCGCCTTGACGTAGTCGGTCACCGCGGTGGGGATCAGCGTCTCGGCGATGACCCCGCCGACGGCATCGGCACCGACAAGGTAGCGGGCCATCGGCAGCGGGTTCGACAGCGCGACCCGGATCGTGCGGGCCACCCAGACCGGGTCGGGGAGCCGCTTGCTCTGCCCGCTCAGGGAGTCGCTGCGGGCATAGGCGGCGGCGTAGCGGGCCGTGGTCGCGGGCGGGAACTGGTCCTGCTGCGCGGCCGACCAGATGTCGGTGCCGAACATGCCGGGCTCGACCAGGATCACCCGGACCCCGTCGCCCTCGACCTCCATCCGCAGCGCGTCGGTCACGGCTTCGAGCCCGTGCTTGGACGCGCAGTACCAGCCCATCAGCGGCGTCGAGAGCCGGCCGGCGATCGAGCTGACATTGACGATGCGCCCGTCGCCGCGCTCGCGCATTCTCGGCAGCACGAGTCGGGCGATGCGGATCGGCGCGACGAGGTTGGTCTCGAGCTGCGCGCGCACGAGCTCGTCGTCGATGTCCTCGACCGCGCCGGCCTGCGCGTAGCCGGCGTTGTTGACCACCGCCCAGGGACCGCCGTCGGTCAGGCCGGCGAGCTCCTCGATGCCCTGCTTGCACGAGTCGGCGTCGTTGACGTCCATCTCCACCGTGCGGACGGTCAGCCCGCGATCCGAGGCAGCGGTCTGCACGAGCTCGGCCTTCTCGGCGCTCCGGACCGAGCCGATGACGTCGTACCCCGCACCGGCGAGCTCGAGAACGGTCGACAGGCCGATGCCGCTGTTGGCACCGGTGACGAGGACTGACTTGCTCACGGCTGACTCCGATTCATGGAAACTGCTCTAGAAGGTACGGCGGTAGGTTCCTGCCCATGCTCGAGGTCACCGTCACGCGGCTCGATCCGGAGGTCCCGCTGCCGTCGTACGCCCATCCCGGCGATGCCGGCTGCGACCTGGTCACGACCGTGGACGCCGAGGTCAAGCCTGGGGAGCGGGCCGTGCTCCCGACGGGGATCGCGCTGGCCCTCCCGGACGGCTATGCGGCGTTCGTGCACCCCCGGTCCGGTCTCGCGGCCGACCACGGCGTCGGGATCGTGAACAGCCCTGGGACCATCGACGCGGGCTACCGGGGCGAGGTGAAGGTAATCCTGGTCAACCACGACCTGGCCGAGCCGGTGCGCCTGCGCCGGCTTGACCGGATCGCGCAGCTGGTCGTGCAGAAGGTCGAGCAGGTCCACTGGCAGGAGGCCGCCGCGCTGCCAGAGTCGGTGCGCGGCGCGGGCGGGCACGGATCGACGGGCGGGCACTCCGCGGGTGACAACCTGGCGGCCACCAGGACAGAAGGAAGCTGACACGGTGTTCGGACGCAAGAAGCGCGAAGAAGACGACCTCGAGGACTACGCCCTCAGCCCCGAGGACCAGGCACTCGAGGACGCCGAGCTGCTCGCGATCATCGACAAGCAGCTGGCCGAGGAGGCCGCCGCCGAGGAGAGTGACGGACCGCTCCGCCCGCAGGGGCCGTGGGACGCAGAAGACCTGCCCGACGACGACATGACGCGCATCGACCTCGGGGCGCTCCGGCTACCCGTCCCGGACGGCACCGAGGTCCGGGTCGACGTGAGCCCGGAGGGCGAGGTCGTCGCGGCGACGATGGTGCAGGGCGACTCGTCGATGCAGGTCAACGTCTTCGCGGCGCCTAAGCGCAGCGGCATCTGGGGTGAGGTGCGGTCCGAGATCGCCGACGCGCTGCTGCAGGGGGGCGGCAGCACCGAGCAGGTCGACGGTCCGTTCGGCCCCGAGCTTCGCGCGCAGGTCCCCACCGAGCAGCCGGGCCAGGGCACGATGCTGGCGCCGGCCCGCTTCATCGGTGTCGACGGCCCGCGCTGGTTCCTTCGGGCCCTGCTGACGGGGCCTGCGGCGACCGACGATGCCGCGGCGGAAGGCCTCGAGGGCGCCTTGCGCAACGTCGTCGTCGAACGCGGCGGTGAGGCGATGGCCGTGCGCGATCCGCTTCCCCTCCACCTCCCGAAGGACGTCGCGGAGCAGGCCGCCGCCGCCGCGGAGGAATCCGAGCGGGGCGGGCTGCCCATGCCCGAGCGCGGACCGGAGATCACCGAGACCCGCTGACCCGCGCCTGCTGACCTACCCTGGCGTCGTGCCCGAGACGGAGAAGGAGCCCGGCCGGCTGCGGCGCGCGCTGTCTCGGCTGACCGCTGACGAGATGGAGCTGCAGAGCCAGGAGCTGGCCAACGAGTCGGCATCGGCGGGCGCCACCCACGTGTCGCAGTGCTCGGTCGGCGCGCCGGTGTGCGTCGCGGGGTCATTGCGCGCCGTCGTCCTGCGGCCGCGCGCCGGCGTACCAACGCTCGAAGCAGAGCTGTACGACGGCACCGGCACCGTCACGCTCATCTGGCTCGGGCGTCGGCGCATCCGCGGCATCGACCCCGGTCGGCAGCTGGTGGCGCGCGGCCGGCTGACGCGTCAGGACGGCCGCGAGACGATCTACAACCCGTCCTACGAGCTGCGCGCAGCCGGTGCCTGAGACCGGCGCGGACGACGCCGACCGCCGCGAGGTCTCCGCGACCACCTTCGTCGACGCGCTCGGCGGGGGTCGTGGCCTGTTCGACAGCGCGGTCCCGGCGACGGTCTTCGTCGTCGCCCGACTGATCTCCGGGAGCCTCACGACTGCGGTCGTCGTCGCGGTCGTCTCCGGGGTGCTCATCATCGCGCTGCGCCGGCTGCGTGGGCAGCCGCTGCAGCAGGCGGCGAGTGGGTTCTTCGGGCTCGCGATCGCGGTGCTGGTCGCGCGGCTCACGGGCAAGGGGGAGGGGTTCTTCCTTCCGGGCATCCTCATCACGGCCGGCATGGGCGTGGGCTTCGTGCTCTCGCTGCTCGCCGGCCGGCCCGCGGTGGGCGCCGCACTTGCGGCGTACGACGAGAAGTACGCCGGCTGGCGCGACCATCCCCCGCTCTACCGCGCCGCCCGCATCTGCACGGCGGTATGGGCGGTCACCTTCTTCCTGCGCGCCGGGATCGCCACCTACATCTACCGCCTTCCGGGCGACCATCCCGGCCTGCTGCTGCTGGTGATCAACGTCGTGAAGTGGTCCCTCATCGTCGGTGCCGCACTTCTCACGGTCCGGATGGTCCGTCGCGCCGGCCTGCCTGAGGCCGAGGCGTCCGGCGCAACAGCGGCGGTGGCCGAGCACGCCGCGGAAGGCATCGGCGGCGGCGACCCCGTCTAGGCCGCTCTGAGCCCACTTCCCGTCGCCGCCAGCCCGGCCCCCAACGCGGCGACGCGTGATCAGCGCGCACTTTGCCACAGCCTCGGGCGTGGTTCTGCGGCAATCGAGCCGCTGATCATGAAGACGCCGGGCCCACACGCAGGAGAAGGGCGGTGCAGTCTTCGCTGGCGGGTGCGCTGAATTCAGCCCCGGGGGCGTGTTCAGTGCCGCGCCAGCAATGTTCACCTCGGCCGCGCCCGGCCTGATCAGGCCATTTTGGCCTGATCAGGCCAAGCCCGCGCGGCAAGAACAACTCTTCTCCGGCGGCGCAACCGCTGCGAGGGCGGGTCGCGCGGGTGCGGCAGGAGTTCACGGGTCGACGGCGAATCCCAGCCGCATGAGAACCACTGCAGCCGTCACGCTCGCCGTCGTCGCCCTGGGCGCTGTCTCCGCGTCGCCCGCCATCGGCGCGCCGAAGAAGACGATCACCAAGAGCTACACCGCCACGGCTCCTACGCCGGACCCGACCAACGTCGCCGGCGGTTACACGGTCTGCCCCCAGCGCGTGCCAGGCAGCTTCCAGGCCGACGACTTCAAGGTGCCGGCCGCCGGGACGCTGTCGGTGGAGCTCTCGGGTTACAACGGCGACTGGGATGCGCTGCTGATGGACTCGGACAAGAGCGAGCTCAGCTCGTCCGGGTCGGGCGGCTACCCGCCGGTGGCCGGTGGTCCGGAGACGATGGAGCTGCGCTTCAAGAAGGCGCAGACCGTCACCATCGTGGCCTGCAACTTCTCGGGTGGCCCGACCGGCAGCGTGAAGGTGAGCTTCACCTACAAGTAGCCGTCGTTGGCGAGCCAAGTAGTTGCTAGTGGCGGTGGCCGCCGAGCAGCTGGTCGAGCTCGCCCTCGACCTCCGTCGTCGCCACGAGCAGCAGCTCGTCACCGGCCTCGAGCGAGATGTCCGGAGACGGCGTGATGACGCGTCCCTCCCGCAGGATCGCCACGAGCGCGCTGTCCGTCGGCCACGGCACGTTGCCCACCAGCTTGCCGACGAGCGGCGCGTCGGCCGCGAGTGTCAGCTCGACGAGGTTGGCCTGACCCTGGCGGAAGGTCAGCAGCCGCACCAGGTCTCCGACCGAGACGGCCTCCTCGACGACCGCCGCGAGCAGTCGTGGTGACGACACCGAGACGTCCACGCCCCACGACTCGTTGAACAACCACTCGTTCTTGGGGTGGTTGACCCGCGCGACGACGCGGTCGACGCCGAACTCTGTCTTCGCCAGCAGCGACACGACGAGGTTGACCTTGTCGTCTCCGGTCGCGGCGACAACGACGTCACAGGTCTGCACCCGCGCCTCGACGAGGGTGTCGAGCTCGCAGGCATCGGCGAGGAGCCACTCCGCGTTCGGGACCGTCTCGACCTTCAGCGCCCTCGGCTCGCGCTCGATGAGCAGGACCTCGTGCCCGTTGCCGAGCAGCTCCGAGGCGATCGATCGCCCGACGTTGCCGGCGCCCGCTATCGCGACGCGCATCAGTCGTCACCCGCCTTCGGCCCGGCGGCACAGATCGCCGTCACCTCGTGGATGCGGGTGTACTGGAGCGCGACGTGCACGAGGTCGCCTTCCTGCACGAGCGTCTGGGCATCTGGCAGCATCCCGTCGCCGATCCGCGTGATCAGGGCGACGCGTGCACCGGTCGCTTCCTCGAGCGCGGTGATCTTCGTGCCGACCCACTCCGGTGACACCGCTACCTCCGCGAGCACGATCTGGCCGCTCGGGTCGCGCCACTCGCTGAGCAGGCCTTCCGGGATGAGCCGTCGGATCACCTGGTCGGCCGTCCACCGCACGGTGGCGACCGTCGGGATGCCGAGCTTCTGGTAGACCGCCGCCCGGTTCGCGTCATAGATGCGCGCGACCACGTTGTCGACGCCGAAGGTCTCGCGCGCCACGCGCGCCGCGATGATGTTCGAGTTGTCACCGCTGCTGACCGCGGCAAAGGCGTCGGCCTGCTCGATGCCCGCCTCGATCAGGGTGTCCCGGTCGAAGCCGATCCCCGTCACCTTCCGGCCACCGAAGTCGGCCGCCAGCCGGCGGAAGGCTCCTGGATCACGGTCGATGACGGCCACGTCATGACCCAGTTTCTCGAGGCTGCGCGCGAGGGCGGATCCGACCCGACCGCACCCCATGATGACAACGTGCACGCGGGCCTCTCGACGGTCGGGTACTGCGGCGCTCGAACCGTGGAGTGACGCTACACGCGGTGACCGGAACGTGATCACGCACGCCGTACGCTGGCGCCCGTGTCCAGCGCCGGTGACTTCCTCAAGCGCCTGCTCATCGGCCGGGCACTGCGCAGCGACCGGCTCGGGGAGACGCTCCTCCCCAAGACGATCGCCCTCCCCGTCTTCGCCAGTGACGCCCTGTCCTCGGTCGCGTATGCGCCCGACGAGATCTTCCTGACCCTGTCGATCGCGGGCCTGTCCGCGTACGCGTTCTCGTGGAAGGTCGGCCTGGCGGTCGTCGTGGTCATGCTGACCGTCGTCGCGTCGTACCGCCAGAACGTCCACGCCTATCCGAGCGGCGGCGGCGACTACGAGGTGGCCACGGTCAACCTCGGGCCGCAGTACGGCCTCACCGTCGCGGCCGCTTTGCTCGTCGACTACATCCTCACCGTCGCGGTGTCGGTGTCGTCGGGGGTGCAGAACGCCGCGTCCGCGATCGGCTCGGTCCGCAGCCATGAGGCTGCCTTCGCGGTCGGGCTCGTCGTCCTGCTGATGGCCGTCAACCTGCGCGGGGTCAAGGAGTCCGGCGCTGCCTTCGCGATCCCAACGTACGGCTTCATGGTTGCGATCATGGCCATGGTCCTGTTCGGCCTGTGGCAGTACGCGTTCGGCAATCTGCCCCTCGCCGAGAGCGCCAAGTACAGCATCCGTCCGCAGTCGCAGTTCACCCACGGCTTCGGCGGTCTGGCCGCGGCCTTCCTGCTGTTGCGCAGCTTCTCCAGCGGCTGCGCCGCCCTGACCGGGGTCGAGGCGATCAGCAACGGCGTACCAGCCTTCAAGAAGCCGAAGTCGAAGAACGCCGCGACGACATTGCTGCTGATGGGCACC
>JAWWOH010000115.1:0-22123 GCA_033851845.1 Actinomycetota bacterium | reverse complement strand
GGTGACGCCGTTCTCGAGGAGTACGACGACGACATCCGAGGGGATGTGCGCGAGCAGCGCCTCGACGCAGGTGCGCACGTCGTCCGGCCAGCCCTCGACGACCAACGCGACCGTGCAACAGCGTTGATCGGGCTCGCTGACGTTGACCGGCAGGTCCCGCACAGTCGGCAGGACGTCGTACGGCGGCTTCTCGACCAGCGACCAGCCGTCGGAGCCGTCGCGGACCAGCCAGCCGAGCCGGCCGATCTCGTCACGCAGGCGGTCGCTCTCGGCGAAGTCCTTCGCCGCCCGCGCGGCTGCTCGCTGTTCGGCGAGCGCAACGACGTCGTCGGGGGCAGTCACGCCATGACGCTATTGCGTGAGCTTGGCCCGTAGCGCCTTGCGGTCGAGCTTCATCACGCTGGTGAGGGGCAGGCTGTCGACGAACCGGATCTCGCGCGGGTACTTGTAGGCGCCGAGGTGCTCGCGGGCGTACGCGATCAGCTCGTCGGCCGAGATCTCGGCATCGGGTGCGAGCTGCACGAAGGACACGACCTCCTCGCCGAGCTTCGGGTCCGGCCGGCCGACGGTCGCGGCGCCGACGACGGCCGGGTGGGCCAGTAGCACGTCCTCGACGTCGCGGGGGTAGACGTTGAACCCGCCGCGGATGATGAGGTCCTTGATCCGGTCGACGACGTAGAGGTAGCCGTCGTCGTCGAAGTGGCCGACGTCCCCGGTGTACAGCCAGCCGTCGCGGACGGCGAACTCCGTGGCTTCGGGGGCGTTCCAGTAGCCGCTCATCAGCACCGGTCCACGAACGCAGATCTCGCCGTCCTCCCCCGCCTTGAGGACATTGCCCTCGGCGTCCTCGATGCGCACCTGCACGCCGGGCACCGGCTTGCCGACGGAGCCGATGCGGCGCGCGTCGTTGGGCTGCGCGCTGATCAGGGCGCTGCTCTCCGTGCAGCCGTAGCCCTCGCGGATCTCGCACGACGGGACGCGCCGTTCGAACTCCTCGATGAGATCGCGGGCCAGCGGGGCAGCGCCGGAGCCGACCCGTTCCAGGCAGGAAAGGTCGTGCTCCTCCAGCGGCTGCGCCAGCAGCATCTGGATCATCGACGGCACCAGCGCGGTCGTCTGCAGGCGGTGCTCCTCGACCAGCGTGATCCACCCGACCGGGTCGAACCAGCGCATCAGCACGCTCTTGCCGGCCTCGCGTGAGTGCAGGCCCGCGACGGTCACGAGCAGCCCGTACGCGTGCGCGAGCGGAAGCGGGAGGATCCCGCGGTTGCGACCTGGCGAGTACGCCGACTCCGCGCCGGCCCAGCCGGCTGCGTCGAGCGAGGCGTGACTGAGGGCAACGCCCTTGGACCGGCCGGTGGTGCCGCCGGTGTAGAGCAGGGCGGCGAGGTCGCTGCCGTCGCGGTCGACGAGCGGCAACGGCTCGAAAGCCTCGAGCTGCTCCCACGGGATCGCGTCGTCGCCGGGGTCGCCGACGACCACGACGGGCCGGCCGGCGGCGGCCGCCTGCACCTTCGGCAGGAACTCGGGAGTGGTCACGCAGGCGACCGCCCCCGAGTCCGTCACGACATGCCTGATCTCCTCCTCGGTCAGCAGGAACAGCACCGGCGTCGGCACGGCACCGGCGCGCCACAGCGCGCTGTAGGTGAGCCCGACCTCCGGGCAGTTCGCCATGCAGACCACCACGCGGTCGCCGGGTCGGACGCCCAGGTCGGTGAAGCCGCGGGCGACCCGGTGACTGCGGTGTGCGAGCTCGCCCGAGCGGTACCAGCGGCCCTCGAAGAACAGGCTCTCGCGATCACCGAACCGCTGCATCACCTGCTCGCCGCGACGGCCGAGTGTCGTCGGCGTCCAGATGGTCGTGGTCACGCGGCTCCTTCGGCGGCGAGCAGTGCCGTGACGGTACGACGCATCACTGCCTCCGCCGCCGGGGGGCCGAGGTGGCGGTCGCTGCGCAGCGCGTCCCACGCCGGCCCGCCGGTGGCCAGGTAGAGCGCGTCGAGCATCTTCGGCCCGTGCGGTCCGGCCAGCTCCTTCGCGAAGACGCGCTCGACCTCGGCGTCGGCCGACGCGATGTACCGGGCGCGGTTGCGCGCGAGCTGCGGCGAGAAGGGTTCGCGCAGCCGGGTCGCCCGCATCACCGGCATGAGGTACTCCAGGACCCGGGCCCGGCTCGTGCAGAACCGGGCGATCCGCTCCGGCAGCGGCAGATCCGCGGCTACGACTTCGGCGACGGCGTACAGGCGGCGCAGCTCGCGCTCGCCGGCCTCGGCGTACAGCGTCTCCATGTCGTTGAAGTGGCCGTAGACCGTGCGCAACGCGACCCCGGCCTTCGCCGCGACCCGCTGTGCGGTCGGCGTGAGGTCGCCCTCGTCGTGCAGGGCGAGGAGCGCGTCGACGACGGCCTCACGCGTCCGGCGCGACCGCTCGTTGCGACCGTCTACTCGCGCATCGGTTTCCAGCATGCACGGACTGTGCAGTTTGTCCGGGGCGTCCCGCAAGGGAGGTTCAGGGGAGGCGGACGACCGCCCGCGCGCCGGACAACACCTGGGTGCCGCCCTCGATGGTCGCCGTGAGCCCCACGACGACGCGGTTGCCGTCGAGCTTGTCCTCGACCCGCCCCGAGACCGTCAGCAGCGCGCCCTTGTCGTCGTCCGGGACCGGGACCGGCTTGCTGAAGCGCACGCCGTACTCGAGGACGGCGCCCGGGTCGCCCGCCCAGTCGGTCACGACGCGGCCGGCCTCCGCCATCGTGAACATGCCGTGCGCGATGACGTTGGGCAGTCCGACGGCCGTCGCGATCCGCTCGTTCCAGTGGATGATGTTGAAGTCGCCGCTGGCCCCGCAGTACATGACGAGGTTGAGCCGCTGCACGGGGAAGGACTGCTCCGGCAGCGTCGTACCGACTTCGACTTCTGAGTACGACGGCATGTCAGCCCTCCTGCTTCTCGGCGGTGCCGCGGCTGACCAGCGTGCTGGTCGTCGTCGCGACCTTCTCGCCGTCGGCTGCGCTGATGTCAGAGACCATCGTCATCAGCTCGTTGCGGCCGGCGTCCCGGATGTCGGCGACCCGGGTGACGGTCGACAGCACGTCGCCGGCACGGACCGGCCGGTGCAGCTCGAACTTCTGCTCGCCGTGCACGACGAGTGCGTAGTTCAGGCCGAGGCTCGGGTCGACGACCGGGGAGTCCATGCCGAAGCGGAAGCCGAGCACGGTGAGGAAGGTCGGCGGCGCGATGACGTCGGGATGCCCGGCCGCGCGGGCGGCGTCGGGGTCACGGTAGATCGGGTTGGGGTCACCGATCGCGTCAGCGAACTTGCGGATGTGCTCGCGGCCGACCTCGAAGGTCTCCTTGACCGGGTACTCCCGGCCGATGAACTCGCGGTTCAGGGGCATGCGCGCAACCTACGAGACCGCATCCGCGGGTGGTGCTAGCGGGTCTCGCGGTGGTCGGTGTGCTTGCGGCAGAACGGGCAGAACTTCTTCAGGTCCATCCGATCCGGGTCGTTGCGCCGGTTCTTCTTGGTGATGTAGTTGCGGTTCTTGCACTCGGTGCAGGCCATGGTGATCTTCGGGCGGACGTCGGTCGCTGCCATCGGGAACGAGCCTGCTTTCGGGGAGTGCGAACGGGATGCGCGTGCTGTCCTGCGAAAAAAGGCTACCCGAGGGATCGGGTGGCCGTTGTAGCGGTGACCGGACTTGAACCGGTGACACAGCGATTATGAGCCGCTTGCTCTACCAGGCTGAGCTACACCGCCAGGGCATCTCGGAGCCCCCTTACGGAATCGAACCGTAGACCTTCTCCTTACCATGGAGACGCTCTGCCGACTGAGCTAAGGGGGCGGCGAACCGGAGGAAGACTACCGGACTCCCGCGACCGTGTTCCTGGCCTCCTGCAGCAGGAACTCCCGCTCTCGCGCGTTGCCGGTCAGCGCCGCGGCTGCGGCGTACTGATCCGCCGCTTCGTCGCTTCGGCCGAGCTCGCGCAGCAGGTACGCGCGGGTCGCGGGCAGGTAGGCGTACGACGACAGTCGGCCGTCGCGGGCGAGCTGCTCGACGAGCTCCAACGCCGGCACCGGACCGGTCGAGAACGAGACGGCGACGGCGCGGTTCAGTGCGACGACGGGCGAGTCCCATACGCCCAGCAGAGCGTCGTAGAGGTGCACGATCCGCGGCCAGTCGGTGTCGCTCGACCGCGGCGCTGCCGCGTGAACTCCGGCGATGGCTGCCTGCAGCGTGAACCGGCCGGCGCCGCCGGTTGTCAGCGCCTCGGCCGTCTGCCGCATCCCCTCGGTCAGGGCGGCCTGGTCCCACCTGCTGCGGTCCTGCTCGTCGAGCCGCAGCAGCCGGCCGTCGTCTCCTACCCGGGTGGCCCGACGGGCGTCGGTCAGCAGCAGAAGGCCGAGCAGGCCGCGCGCCTCCGGCTCGGCAGGGAGGAGCCCGACCAGTGTCCTGGCGAGAGCGACCGCCCGGTCAGCGAGGTCGTGCCGCATCAGCTCCTCACCGGTGGGCGACGTGTGCCCGGTTGTGAACAGCAGATGGACCGCGGTGAGCACCGGATCGAGCCGCTCGGGCAGCTCCTCGACCGCCGGCACCCGATACGGGATGCGGGCGACGGCGATCTTCTTCTTCGCGCGGGTGATGCGGGCCGCCATGGTCGGCTCCGGCACCAGGAACGCGCGGGCGATCTCGGCGGTGTCGACTCCGCACACGAGCCGAAGCGTCAGCGCCACCTGCGCCTCGGGCGACAAGGCCGGGTGACAGCACGTGAAGACCAGCCGAAGGCGGTCGTCGGGCACGTCGTGCTCATCGTCGGGCGGGCCTTGCTCCGGCTCGATCAGCAACGGCAGCTTGCGATGCAGCGTGGCATCGCGGCGGAGCAGGTCCAACGCCTTGCGGCGTGCTGTCGTGGTGAGCCAGGCGCCTGGTGACGCCGGGATGCCGCGCTGACCCCAGGTCTGGAGCGCCGCGACGTAGGCCTCCTGGGCGCACTCCTGCGCGAGATCGAGGTCCCCCGCGACGCGCACCGTCGCAGCGAGCACGAACGCCCACTCTCTTCGGTGCGCGTCGGCGAGGGCCGCCTCCAGCTCAGGAGTGACCAGGCTCACCCGACGTTGGTCTCCTGGACCGGTCGGACCTCCACGCCACCGGCCGGGGCCGGGCAGAGCTTCGCGATCGCGATCGCCTGGTCGAGGTCCCGACACTCGACGAGGTAGAAGCCGCCGAGGGTCTCCTTGGTCTCCACGAACGGGCCGTCGGTGACGACACTGCCGCCGCGGACAGAGGTGGCCGTGCCGGCCGACTGCAGAGCGTTGCCGCCGGTGATCGTGACGCCGGCCTCGGCGACTGCCTTCGCGAACGCGCCGTGGGCGTCCATCATCGCGGCCCATGCCTCAGGCGTCTGCTCGAACATCGACTCGTTGCCGTAGATGAGGATCGCGTACTCGGCCATGAGGCCCTCCCGGTCTGGTGGGGACGGCCGGTCCGCCCCGCTGTCTTCCCGACGTACGGCATGAGCAGGAATCGACAGCCTGGCAGATACAGCATCCCCCGAATGGCCGATTCAGCAGGCGGCCTCTTTGGTCCGATATGTCCATCATGCCCACGGACGAGGCAACCGAGTTGCAGGCGGCCTTTGCGCGCTACCGGACGGCGCAGGCGGCATTGCGCGGGCATCGCAACCCGCCGCTCGCGGACGTAGAGGCGGCGCTGGAGGCACGCGTGGAGCTGTTCCGCTGCCTGGTGGAGTCGGGCTGGCAGCCGCCGGAGCCGGTAGCTCGGCAGATCAACCTCGACGCCGCCCTCGTCGAGCAGCCGCACGGCGCCCTCGGCGGCTGAGCCCGCATTCCATCCGCCGGCCGATCGCGGCCGCGGGGCTCCGCACAAACACAATGTGCCGATCGGGCGCACAGTTGATCAACGCTGGGAGGCGGCGCAGCGCGGGGGTGACGCGAAAGACACCCGGAACTGATCGTCGTCGGGAACACGACAGCCCCCAACCGGTGCAGCAGGTCGGGGGCTGGAGTCGCGCGTGGCGCGGGGGTGGCGGGTGAAGGGTTCGAACCTTCGTAGGCTGTGCCGACAGATTTACAGTCTGCTCCCTTTGACCGCTCGGGCAACCCGCCTGGTGCGCGGGAGACGATAGCAAGGAGCCCTGAGGAGGAGCGCGTGGCCGACCCGTCGTTCGACATCGTCAGCAAGGTCGACCGGCAGGAGGTCGACAACGCCCTGAACCAGACGGCGAAGGAGGTTGCCACCCGATACGACTTCAAGGGCGTCGGTGCCTCGATCGCGTGGTCCGGCGACGACATCGCCATCAAGGCCGAGAGCGAAGAACGCGTCAAGGCGGTGCTCGACGTCTTCAAGGAGAAGCTGGTCAAGCGGTCCATCTCGCTGAAGACCCTCGACGCCGGCGAGCCGCAGCAGTCGGGCAGGGAGTACCGCATCACGGCGAAGGTCAGCGAGGGAATCTCGCAGGAGAACGCCAAGAAGGTCGCCAAGGTCATCCGCGACGAGGGACCCAAGGGCATCCAGCCGCAGATCCAGGGCGACCAGCTGCGCGTCTCCGGCAAGAAGAAGGACGACCTGCAGGCGGTCATCGCCCTACTCAAGGGTCACGACTTCGACTTCGCCCTGCAGTTCACCAACTACCGCTAGACCACACCCGCTTGCGTCCGACCCGGAGGTCGTCCGGGCGACCAGTTGGTCGGACGCAACGGGAGGGGGGTCCTACCGCGGGTAGCCGGCCATCGCCTCGAGCCGGGCGATCCGGTCGGCCATCGGCGGGTGCGTGCTGAACAGCCGACCGAGCCCCGAACCGATGCGGAACGGGTTGGCGATCATCAACGAGCTGGTCGGCGCAAGCTGGGGGGTCTCCACCAACGGCCTTGCCTGGACGCCGGACTCCAGCTTGCGCAGCGCGCTCGCCAACGCAAGCGGGTCACCGGTGACCTGCGCGCCACTCGCGTCGGCTTGGTACTCGCGGCTGCGGCTGATGGCCATCTGGATGACCATCGCCGCGATCGGTCCGAGGATCATGAACAGGAGCGCACCGAAGATGCCAGGGCCGTCCTCGTCATCGCTGCGGCCCATCCCGCCGAACATCATCGCCATCTGCGCCATATGCGCGAGGAAGGTGATGACGGTTGCGAGAGTGGCTGCGATCGAGCTGATGAGGATGTCGCGGTTGCCGACATGGGCGAGCTCGTGCCCGAGAACGCCGCGCAGCTCGCGTTCGTCGAGCAGCCGCAGGATGCCCTCGGTGCAGCAGACCGCTGCGTGCCGCGGGTTGCGCCCGGTGGCGAACGCATTGGGCGCCTCGGTGGGGCTGATGTAGAGCCGCGGCATCGGCATCCGCATCGATGCGGCCAGCTCGGCGACGACACCGTACAGAACGGGTTGCTGCACCTGGCTGACGGGATACGCGCGCATGGACCGCAGCGCGAGCTTGTCGCTGTAGAAGTAGGAGAAGCCGTTCATCGCCAGGGCGATGAAAAGAGCGATGACCAACCCGCCCTGGCCGCCGATGAGCCGACCGGCCAGCAGGATGAGCCCCGACATCAGCCCGAGCAGAGCGACCGTCTTCAGTCCGTTGCGCTGGTGCACGACCCCTCCTTTCCTGGCTCGATCAACGTACGTCGTCGCCGGCTCGTTCCGGCGGGTCCGGGACGCTGCGCATCCAGCTGCCCAGCTCCGGCCGCTCCTGCAGGAGCGACAGCGGCGCCGGCCCGGCGTACTCGTACTCCGGCGACCAGAACAGGGCGTCGAAGGGGCAGACCTCGATGCAGATCCCGCAGTACATGCACAACGAGAAGTCGATCGCGAACCGGTCGAGCACGGCCTCCACCCGCGGACGGCCGTGGGGCGTCTCGGGCGGCTGCGTCACCTTGTGCGAGTCGATGTAGATGCACCAGTCCGGGCACTCGCGGGCGCACAGCATGCACGACGTGCAGTTGTCCTCGTGCAGTGCGATGACGCCGCGCGCCCGCGGTGGCACCTCGCTCACGGCCAGGTCCCAGGGCGAGGTACGCCGGGGGGCTGGACGCGCCGCCGTGGTCGCTGCTCCAGATCGCGGTCGGACTCCCCCGGGTCCTTTGCGCCCGGCCACGGCTTCGCGACCCGCGACGCCAGGACGAACTCCTTGCGCAGCGGGTGCCCCTCGAAGCCATCGGGCAGCAGCAGCCGGCGCAGCTCGGGGTGCCCGTCGAAGCCGATGTCGAACATCTCCCAGACCTGCCGCTCGTGCCATGCCGCCCCCGCGAACACCCCCGCGAGTGACGACACGTACGCGTCGTCGCGAGGGCAGCGCGTGCGAAGCAGCAGGCCGTACCTCTCCGGCGGCGACCACAGCCGCAGCACGATGTCGAAGCCGGCCTCGAGCTCGTCCACCGCGGTGAGGAGGTCGAAGAACGTCAGGCCCAGCGCGTCGCGGACAGTCGTGACGGCCGCGACCCACTGCGTCCGCGGCACGTCGACGGTCACCAGTCCGTACGACGTGGACGGCCGCGCCTCGTCACCGAGCAGGTCGCGCAGCTGCCCGGCCAGCTCGTCCGGCGTCATCGCAGCATCCGCTGCTCGAGCTCGCGCAGCGCAGCGACGAACGCCTCCGGTCTCGGCGGGCAGCCCGGGACGTAGACGTCGACCGGGATGAGCTGGTCGACGCCCTTGGTCACCGAGTAGCTGTCCCAGTACGGTCCGCCGGAGTTGGAGCACGCACCGAAGGACATGACGTACGGCGCGGGGTCGAACCCGGCGTACACCCGCAGGACCGACGGAGCCAGCTGGTCGGTCACGGTCCCGGAGACGACGAGCACGTCGGCCGTCCGGCGACCGGCGGCGGCAGTCGCCGCGGGGGGCTCGCGACGCAGGGATGCGGCGACCACCTCGATCGCGCAGCAAGCCAGGCCGAGGTTGTGGACCGACAGCGACAGCCCAGCCCCCCAGTCGAGCGTGAAGCGGATCGGCTCGCCGCTCGCCGCCACGACTCAGCCGGTCCGGGCCAGGACGAACTCGGTGAGCGCGAGCAGCGCGCCGCGACATGGGCCGGCCGGCAGCTCGCCCGCGACTGCGCGCGCCTCGTCGGTGTAGGCCGTGAGGCGGGCGCGCGCCTGGGCCATCGCCGGATGCGCGCGGAGCAGCGCGAGTGCCTCCGCGAGGCGGTCGTCGTCGCCGAGGTCACCGGCGAGCAGCTCGCGCAGTCGCGCGCTGTCGTCGTCGGAGCCAGCCAGCACGAGCAGCACGGGTAGCGTCCGGATCCCCTCGCGCAGGTCGGTGCCGGGTGTCTTGCCGCTGTCGATCGCCTCGCTGGCGATGTCGATGAGGTCGTCCGACAGCTGGAACGCCAACCCGTAGAGCTCGCCGAACCGGGCCACCGTCTCCACGTCGCGCTCGGGTGCGCCGGCGAGCATCGCGCCGAGCCGGGCGCTGGTCGCGATCAGCGAGCCGGTCTTGTCGGCGAGGACCTGAAGGTGGTGCTCGACCGGGTCCGCGCCGTCCAGCGGGCCGGCGGTCTCGGCGATCTGACCCTCGACCAGTCGGGCGAACGTTCGCGACTGGATGTGCGTGACCTCGGTGCCCAAGCCGGCCGTCAGGTCCGACGCCCGGGCGAACAGGTAGTCGCCGGTGAGGATCGCGACCGTGTTGGTCCAGCGGGTGTTTGCGCTCGGGGCACCCCGCCGCACGTTCGCCTCGTCCATCACGTCGTCGTGGTACAGCGTCGCGAGGTGCGTCAGCTCCACGACGACGGCCGCATCGATGACCGCCGGCGTGGCCGGCTCACCGAGGTGCGACGCGAGCAGGGTGAGCATCGGCCGCACCCGCTTGCCGCCCGCGGCGACGAGGTGCCGGGCCGCGGAGTCGAGCAGCGGATGCGCGCTTCCCACGACCTGCTCCAGGCGCGCCTCCACGGCGACCAGGCCCTTGCTGATGGCCTCGGCCAGGCCGGGATCGGCCGTGGCCAGCACCGCTGCACCGGCCGGCCGCCTCCCCGGGTCCGCGGGCATCGTCACCGGATGAACAGCGCGGCCCGGTCGGCGAGCTCGAGAATGGGCTGCGGGTAGACGCCGAGGATGAGCGTGGCCGCCAGCCCGAGGGCGATCGTGGTGGCCGTGAGGAGGCTCGGGATCGCCACCGTGGGTCCGTCGGGCGCCGGCTCGTTGAAGAACATGAGTACGACGACGCGCGCGTAGAAGAACGCCGTCACGGCACTGGCGACCACACCGACCACGACGAGCACGCCCGCGCCACCAGCGCTGGCGGCCTTGAAGACGGCGAACTTGGCCATGAACCCGCTGGTGAGCGGGATGCCCGCGAACGCGAACAGCAGAAACGCGAACGCGCCCGCAACGACGGGGCTGCGCCGGCCCAACCCGGTCCACTGCGCGAGATGCGTCGCCTCCCCGCTGCTGTCGCGCACGAGGGTCACGATGGCGAACGCGGCCATCGTCGTGAAGCCGTACGTCGCGAGGTAGAACAAAGTGCCGGACAGGCCGGTCCGGCTGACGGCGATGACGCCGAGCAGGATGAACCCGGTGTGCGCGACGGACGAGTAGGCGAGCATCCGCTTCACGTCCGTCTGCGTGACGGCGAGGATCGCCCCGACGACCATGGTGATGATGGCGATCGCCCACATCATCGGCCGCCAGTCCCACTGATCGCGCCCGACCGCGACGTAGAACACGCGCAGTACGGCGCCGAACGCGCTGATCTTCGTGCAGGCCGCCATCAGCGCCGTAACCGGCGTCGGCGAGCCCTGGTAGACGTCAGGGGTCCATGCCTGGAACGGCACGGCTCCGATCTTGAACAGCAGGCCAACGGCGAGCATCGCCAGGCCGAGGTAGAGCAGCACGTCGTTGCTGCCCGCGTCGCCGGTCGCGTCGAAGATGCGGCCGGCGTCGACACTGCCGGCGTAGCCGTAGAGCAGCGCGACGCCGTAGACGAAGAACGCGCTCGCGAAGGCGCCCAGCAGGAAGTACTTGACCGCCGCTTCCTGCGACAGCAGCCGCCGGCGCCGAGCGAGGCCGGCCATCAGGTACAGCGGGAACGACAGGGTCTCGAGGGCCACGAACATCAGCAGCAGGTTGTTCGATGCCGGGAACAGCATCATGCCGCCGAGCGAGAACATCGCCAGTGGGAAGACCTCGGTCTGGACGACGGCGCTGTCCGCCAGCCGCATGTCCTCACGCGAGCCCGGTGTCGTCGAAGCCTGCGCCACAACTGCCCCGCCGGACGCGTCGACCCCGCGCTCGGCCAACAGCAGCACGGCCAGGATGCCGAGCACCGCGAGGATGCCCTGCAGGAACAGCGTCGGGCCGTCGACGGCGACGGCGTCGCCCGCCGTCAGCGTCGTCGTGTCGCCAGTCAGGGCGAGCCACGCGACCGCGACGATCGCGGCGAGCAGCCCGCCCACTGCGAGGGCGACCTGGATGATCCGGCGGCGGTCCGCCGGGGCGAGGGCCTCGACCAGCACGCCGAGCGTTGCCGCGGCGAACACGATGAGCATCGGGCTCAGCGCGCCGTAGAAGATCGCCGGGGCCGGGATGTCGGTGGGCACGTCCTACCGCCTTGCCGTGTTGGTCAGCTGCGTGGGCGCGGGGTCCTTGACGCCGGCGTCGTGCATGGTCGCGTTGACGGCCGGTCGGATGATGTCGGTCAGCGGCTTCGGGTAGAAGCCGAAGAAGATCATCAAGGCCAGCAGCGGGGCGACCGCGAGCACCTCGCGGCCACGTAGGTCCCTCAGCGCCTCGTGCGCAGCTGACAGCGGGCCCTGCATCGTCCGCTGGTACATGAGCAGGATGTAGAGCGCGGCGAAGATGATGCCGATCGTCGCCAGAACGGCTGCGACCGTGTAGCGCTGGTAGGTCCCGACCAGCACGAGGAACTCACTGACGAACGTCGACAGCCCCGGCAGCGCCAGAGACGAGAGACCGGCGACGAGGAAGACACCGGACAGCACCGGCGCCACCTTGCCGATGCCGGAGTAGTCACCGACGAGCCGGCTCCGCCCGCGGGCGACGAGGAAGCCGACGCACAGGAACAGCGCACCGGTCGAGAGCCCGTGGTTGACCATGTAGAGGACCGCGCCGGTCTGTGCCTGCGTCGTGAACGCGAAGCAGCCGAGGCCGATGAAGCCGAAGTGGGCGACGGAGGTGTAGGACACCAGCCGCTTGAGGTCCTTCTGCCCCATCGCCAGCAGCGCGCCGTACAAGATCCCGATGACGCACAGCACGATGACGTAGGGCGCCAGCTTGCGCGAGGCGTACGGGAAGAGCGGCAGGCAGTAGCGCAGGAACCCGAACGTGCCGACCTTGTCCAGGACGCCGACGAGCAGGACGGCCCCGCCGATCGGCGCTTCGGCACCGGCGTCCGGCAGCCAGGTGTGGAACGGGAAGAGCGGCGCCTTGATGGCGAACGCGATGAAGAAGCCGAGGAAGAGCAGGATCTGCGTGCTGTGGCTGAACTCCAGAGCGGTCAGCTTCTCGAACGAGAACGTGCCGGGACCCTGGCGGGTCGAGGCGACGTACAGGCCGATGACTGCGGCCAGCATCAGCAACCCGCCGAACAGGCTGTAGAGCAGGAACTTCACCGCGGCGTACGACCGCTTCGGACCGCCGTAGCTCCCGATCAGGAAGTACATCGGGATGAGCATCGCTTCGAAGAAGACGTAGAACAGGAAGACGTCGGTGGCCGCGAAGACCCCGATCATCATCGTCTCGAGGACGAGCAGCAGCGCGAAGAACGTCTTGACGCTCCGCTTGGGCTCGGGCACCGGCGGACCATCTGTGCCGGCGCTGCTCTCGACTGGTTCCGGGTCGGCGTCGTGCCAGGACGCGAGGATGACCACCGGCACGAGCAGGGCGACGAGCGCGATGAGCACGAGCGCGATTCCGTCGACGCCGACGGCGTACTGCACTCCGAACGTCGCGATCCAGTCGTGCACCTGCACGAACTGGAAGCGGTCCCCGTCGGGCTCGAAGTCGAAGCACATGACGATCGCGAGCACGAGCACCAGCAACGACGTGGCCATCGCGATCTGCTTCGCGAGCAGCGGCGACCGACGAGGCGCCGCGGCAACCCCAGAGGCACCGACGAGCGGGACGAGGCCGAGGATCGTCAGCCAGGGGATGCCGCTCATGTGCCGAGCCGAACGGCGAGCAGGGCGGCCACCACGAGAGCGGCGCCGCCGAACATCGACAGGGCGTAGGAGCGGACGAAGCCGGTCTGAGCGCGCCGCAGCCGACCCGAACCGCCACCGATTCCGGCAGCCAGGCCGTTGACTGCCCCGTCGATCCCTCGGTTGTCGAGGAAGACCAGGGCGCGGGTGAGGTACTGGCCGGGTCGCATCAGGACCGACTCGTTGAGCGCGTCGAAGTAGAGGTTCTTACGGGCGGCGACGGTCATGGGGGTGACCGCAACTGGCGGCACGACGGGCACCGCCCGACGGCCGAACTGCAGGAACGCAGCGACGGCGCCACCGCCGACGACGAGCAGGGTGAGCAGCGTCAGGATCCCCGGGCTGATCGTGTGGCCGCCCTTCTCCAGCTGCGCGCCGAGAGACGGCTCGAGCCAGGTCTGCAGTGGTCCGTTGCCGGGGAGCGTCAGGAGCGCACCGCCTATCGCCGACCCGATGGCGAGCAGGATCATCGGCACGGTCATGACCGACGGCGACTCGTGCGGATGCACGTCATCGGTCCAGCGCTTCTCGCCGAAGAAGGTCATCGCCATCATCCGGGTCATGTAGTACGCCGTGATGCCGGCCGCGACGAGGGCGACGGTGCCGAGGATGTAGCCACTCGTTCCGCCCTTGTCGTACGCCGCTTCGATGATCTTGTCCTTGGAGAAGAAGCCGCTGAAGAACGGAAAGCCGATGATCGCGAGGTAACCGGCGGTCATGCAGGCGAAGGTCACGGGCATGACCGTGCGCAGGCCGCCGTACCTGCGCATGTCGACCTGTTCGTTCATGCCGTGCATGACGGAGCCGGCCGACAGGAACATGCAAGCCTTGAAGAAGCCGTGCAGGACCAGGTGCAGGATCGCGATCGCACCGGCGCCCTTGATGCCGACGGCCAGGAACATGTAGCCGATCTGGCTGACGGTCGAGTACGCGAGCACCTTCTTGATGTCGTCGTATGCACAGCCGATGATGCAGCCGATCAGGATCGTGACGGCGCCGATGATCGTGACGACTGTGCGGGCGTCCGGCGACACGTCGAAGATCGGCGTGGACCGCGCGATCAGGTAGACGCCGGCGGTGACCATCGTTGCGGCGTGAATGAGGGCCGAGACCGGTGTGGGGCCCTCCATCGCGTCCGGCAGCCAGGTCTGCAGGGGGAACTGGCCCGACTTGCCACAGGCGCCGAGCAGGAGAAGCAGCCCGATCGCCGTGGCGGTGCCACCGGTGAGAGCGCCCACGTTGCCGAACACGCCTGCGTAGGACGTCGTACCGAGGGTCGCGAACATCACCATGATGGCCAGTGACAGCCCGACATCGCCGACCCGGTTGGCGATGAACGCCTTCTTCGCCGCCGTCGCCGCGGTCGGCTTGTAGAACCAGAACGCGATGAGCAGGTACGACGCCAGGCCGACGCCCTCCCAGCCGACGTACAGGGACAGGAAGCTGTCGCCGAGGACCAGCAGCAGCATGGCGGCGATGAACAGGTTGAGGTAGGCGAAGAAGACCCGCTTGCGCGGGTCGTGGTCCATGTAGCCGAGCGAGTAGACGTGGATGAGGAACCCGACGCCGGTGATGAGCAGCACGAAGGTGGCGCTGAGCGGATCGAACAGCAAGCCCGCGTCGACGTGGAAGCCGTTGACCGGGATCCACGAGAACAGGTGCTGGTCGACGCTCTGCTCGCTGCGGCCGCGCAGGTCGAAGAACGCGATCAGCCCGTAGACGAATGCCGCTCCGGTCATGCCGCAGGCCAGCAGCGGGCCCCAGGAGTTCGTCCGCCGTCCGCCGAGCAGCAAGATGGCCGCCCCGAGCAACGGCAGCGCGATGAGCAGCCACAGCGAGGACAGGGAGCCGTCCGCGGGGACGTAGTGCCCTGTCTCAGCCGCGAGCGGCGCGGCAGCCAGCATGCTCACCTCAGTACTTCAGCAGGTTGGCGTCGTCGACCGAGGCCGAGCGGCGGGTGCGGAAGATGCTCATGATGATCGCGAGCCCGATGACGACCTCGGCAGCGGCGACGACCATGACGAAGAACGCCATGATCTGCCCGTCGAGCGTGCCGCGGATCCGGCTGAACGTGACCAGCGTGAGGTTGACCGAGTTGAGCATCAGCTCGACCGACATGAACACCAGGATCGCGTTGCGCCGCAGCAGCACGCCCAGAGCGCCGATCGTGAACAGCAGCGCGGCAAGGAACAGGTAGTAGCTCGGGTTCATCGGCGGTGCACCGATCCGCCCGTGTCGCCCACGTGCTGCTCGAGCAGCGCGGGGTCGACGCTGCCCGGTGCCTCACTGCCGTCCGGCAGCAGTGCCGCAGTCGCCGTGGAGTCGTGCAGCGCGAAGACACCCGGGCCGGGAAGCGGGTGCGGGTGGCCGCTCGCGAACCGGGCGCGCGAGCGCTGCCGCTGGTTCATCGCATCCGGGCCCTTCTCCTTGTGCGCGAGCACCATCGCGCCCAGCGCCGCCGTGATGAGCAGGGCGCTGGTGATCTCGAAGGCGAACACGTACTTGGTGAACAGCAGGCGGGCGATGCCGGGCACGTTGCCCTCGGCGTTGGCCTCCTCGAGGCCGACACCGTCACCGCCGTCGGTGCCCGCGGCGATGGCACTGATCAGCAGCACGGCGAACCCGAGCCCGACGACGAAGGCAGCAACGCGCTGCCCGCGCAGCGTCTCGATGAGCGAATCGCTCGAGTCGACGCCGACGAGCATGAGCACGAACAGGAAGAGCATCAGAACCGCGCCGGTGTAGACGATGACCTGCACAGCGGCCAGGAAGGGTGCGTCCTGTGCGGCGTACAGACCGGCAAGGGAGATCATCACGCCGGCGAGCCAGAGTGCCGCATGCACGGCGTTGCGCGACAGGACCATCATCACGGCGGCGATGACGGCCAGCGGCCCGAGCACCCAGAAGGTGACGGCCTCACCGGTCGACACCGAGGCGAGCGTCGTCGCGGCGCTCATGGGCTTTCCTCGGAGACGGGTGCGGCGTTGGCGGCGCGAACGTAGTAGTCGGCGTCGGTCTTCCCGAGCCGCATCGGGTGGGGGGGCTGCTCCATGCCGGGCAGCAGCGGCGCGAGCAGCTGCTCCTTGGTGAAGATGAGGTCCTGCCTGCTGTCGTCGGCGAGCTCGTACTCATTGGTCATGGTCAGGGAGCGGGTGGGGCAGGCCTCGACGCAGAGTCCGCAGAAGATGCAGCGCAGGTAGTTGATCTGGTAGACGGCGGCGTACCGCTCACCGGGCGAGTAGCGGCGGGCGTCGGTGTTGTCGGCGCCCTCGACGTAGATGGCGTCGGCCGGGCACGCCCAGGCGCACAACTCGCAGCCGATGCACTTCTCCAGCCCGTCGGGGTGCCGGTTGAGCACGTGCCGCCCGTGATAGCGAGGCGCGGTGGGCCGGACGTCCTCCGGGTAGCTCTCGGTCGTCGCCTTCTTGAACATCGTCGAGAAGGTCAGGCCGAATCCCTTCACCGGATCCAGGAAGCTAGCCACGGTCGGCCTCGCCGTCGGTCGTCGCAGGTGGGGGTGGCAGCGCCGTGCTCGCGGCCGATCCCGCGGGGGCCGCACCGACAGCGGTGAGGGAGCGCGGCATCGGAGGAACGACGAGGTCGAGCGGCGGCGTCGGGAACCCGCCCTCGCTGGCGGGCAGCAGCTCGAGTCCGGAGCCCTCGGCGGGCGACGGATCCGGCTCGGGCTGCGGCAGCAGGTAGAAGACGATCATCACGACCAGGAAGATGCCGATGACCACCATGAACAGGGTGCGGCGGTCGGCGACCTCGAGCGACGCGGTGCGGATCGCGGCGACGAGCAGGATCCAGACCAGGCTGATCGGGACGAGCACCTTCCAGCCGAACTTCATGAACTGGTCGTAGCGCATCCGCGGCAGCGTGCCGCGCAGCCAGACGAACACGAAGATGAAGCCGACGACCTTGAGGACGAACCACACCATCGGGAACCAGCCGGTCGTCATCCAGTCGACGCGCGAGAACGGGAACGGCGCCTGCCAGCCGCCGAGGAACAGCGTCACCGCAAGCGCGGACACCGTGATCATGTTGATGTACTCGGCAAGGAAGAACATGGCGAACTTCAGCGAGGTGTACTCCGTGTGGAACCCGCCGACCAGCTCGCTCTCCGCCTCGGGCAGGTCGAACGGCGCCCGGTTGGTCTCGCCGACCATCGAGATGACGTAGATGATGAACGACACCGGCAGCGTGACGATGAACCAGCCCGGCCGAGGGATGGTCCAGTCGATCAACGGCACCGTCCACCGCCCGCTGCCCTGCGCCGCGACGATCTCGCTCGTCGACAGCGAGCCGGCGTACAGGAAGACGGCCACGAGAGACAGGCCCATGGCGATCTCGTAGCTGATGACCTGTGCCGCGCTACGCAGACCACCGAGCAGTGGGTACGTCGAACCGCTCGACCAACCCGCGAGCACGATCCCGAAGACCCCGAGGCTCGAGCAGGCGAAGACGAAGAGCACGCCGACCGGCAGGTCGGTGAGCTGCAGGGCGGTCTGGTGCCCGGCGATCGAGACCTTCGGCCCGAACGGGATCACCGAGAAGGCGAGGAAGGCTGGTACGGCGGACAGGATCGGCGCGAGCACGTAGACCGGCTTGTCCGCGAGCTGCGGGATGATCTCTTCCTTCAGCGCGAGCTTGAGCCCGTCCGCCAGCGACTGCAGGTAGCCGCGCGGACCGACCCGGTTAGGGCCGATGCGCTGCTGCATGTACGACACGATCTTGCGCTCGAACACGATGGAGAACAGGGTCAGTACGACGAGCAGGACGAAGACGAAGACCGCCTTGCAGATGGTCAGCCAGAACGGCTCGTTGCCGAAGCTCGTCAGCGGCAGCTGAGTGTGATCGTTGTCGGCGATCAGCGGGATCAGCGAAGCCATCACGCGGCATCACCCCCGGTGCTCAGGCGTACGACGTGGCCGGGAGCCGCGACGAGGTCGCGGCGGATGCAGGCGTCGGCGGTGCGGGCCGGGACCCAGACAACCCGGTCGGGGAGGTCGGCGAGGACGAGCGGCAGCGTGATGCGTCCGCGGTCGGTGCTGACCGTGACCGCGTCGCCCTCGGCTGCGCCGAGCTCTGCGGCGGTCGCGGCCGACAGGTGCAGCCGCGGCTTCTTCGCAGTACCAGCAAGGAACGGCTCACCGTCCTGCATCGAGCCGTCGTCGAGCAGCCAGTGCCAGGACGCGAGGACGGCCTCGCCGGCGGTCGGGCTCGCGACGGACGTCGGCTCGTGCGAACCCATCGACGCACGGGCCGGTGCGCCGAGCCGGCTGATCTCCGCCCGCGCCGCGTCCACATCGGGCAGGCCGAGCTCGACGCTCATCTCGTCGGCCAGCACGTGCAGCACTCGCCCGTCGGGGAGCGCACCGTTCGTCCGCAGCACGGCGTCGAAGGGGCGGGCCCGGCCCTCCCAGTCGAGGAAGGTGCCGCTCTTCTCGACGGCCGCGGCCACCGGGAGCACCACGTCGGCCCGGTCGGTCACGGGCGACCGGCGCAGCTCGAGGCTGACCAGGAAGCCGACGTTGTCGAGCGCGTCGAGGGCGAGCCCGGGATCCGGGCAGTCGGCCGGGTCGACGCCGCCGACCACAAGCGCATCGAGCTCACCGTCGCGCGCGGCGGTGAGGATGGCTGTGAGGTCACGCCCGCCGTCCCTCGGCAGGCAGCCGGCGTCGACCGCGCCGCGCTCGCCGGCGCGCCGCGGGATCCATGCGAGCTTGGCGCCTGTCCCCGCTGCGACTGCAGCGGCTGCACTGAGCGCGCCCGGGACTGTCGCGAGCCGTTCGCCGATGAGGATCACCGATCCGCCCGGCAACGCGGCTCGGTCGTAGTCGGCCAGCAGTCGCGCCTCGTCCCCGGGGACCGCCTGGACCAGCGTCGCGCCGAGCTTGACCGCGCCGGGGCTGCGGAACGGCGCGATGGTCGTGACCTTCGTGCCGTTGCGGCGTACGGCCTTGCGCAGCCGAAGGAAGACGATCGGCGACTCCTCTTCTGGCTCGAAGCCCACCAGCAGCACAGCGGCGGCCGACTCCAGATCGGCGTACGTCGTCTCGAGGTAGCGCCCCACGACATGTGCGGCGAGGAAGTCGGCCTCCTCCGCCGAGTGCGGTCGCGCGCGCGAGTCGATGTCCTTGGTGCCGAGCGCGACCCGGGCGAACTTGGCGTAGGCGTAGGCATCCTCGACGGTGAGCCGGCCGCCGGGCAGCACGCCGGCGCCCTTGCCGTCGCGCGCATAGCGCAGCCCTCGGGCGGCCCGCTCGAGTGCCTCGGTCCACGACGCCTCGACGAGACGGCCGGTGTCGTAGTCGCGGATCAGCGGGCTGGTGATGCGGTCCGGCTGCGTCGCGTAGGTGAACGCCCAGCGGCCCTTGTCGCAGTTCCACTCCTCGTTGACCTTGGGCTCGTCGCCGGCGAGCCGGCGCAGCACCTTGCCGCGCCGGTGGTCCGTGCGCAGCGCGCAGCCGGACGCGCAGTGCTCGCACACCATCGGGGTCGACACGAGATCGAACGGTCGGGCCCGGAACCGGTACGCCGCACCGGTGAGCGCACCGACCGGGCAGATCTGCACGGTGTTGCCGGAGAAGTAGCTCTCGAACGGCTGGTCCGTGTAGATCGCGACCTGCTGCAGGGCACCGCGCTCGAACATCTCGATGAACGGGTCGCCGGCGATCTGCTGCTGGAACCGGGTGCAGCGCGCGCAGAGCACGCAGCGCTCGCGGTCGAGCAGCACCTGCGAGGAGATGGCGATCGGCTTGGGGAACGTGCGCTTCACGTCGTGGAACCGGGACTCGTCGTGACCGTGGCTCATCGTCTGGTTCTGCAGCGGGCACTCGCCGCCCTTGTCGCAGACCGGGCAGTCGAGCGGGTGGTTGATGAGCAGCAGCTCCAGGGTGCCCTCCTGGGCCTTCTTCGCGACCGGAGACGTGAGCTGCGTCTTGACGACCATGCCCTCGGTCACCGTCGTCGTGCACGAGGCGAGCGGCTTGCGCTGTCCTTCGACCTCGACGATGCACTGGCGGCATGCACCGACCGGGTCGAGCAGCGGATGGTCGCAGAAGCGCGGGATCTGGATGCCGAGCAGCTCGGCGGCGCGGATGACGAGGGTGCCCTTGGGAACCTTCACCTCGAAGCCGTCGATGGTCAGCGTGATGAGGTCGGTCTCGACCTTCTCGGGAGCCATCGTCATGCCGATGCACCCGCGAAAACTGTGGAGGCGACCGGGTCGAAGGGGCATCCCTTGCCGGTCATGTGCGCAACGAACTCCTGGCGGAAGTACTGGATCGCCGAGGTGATCGGGCTCGTGGCGCCGTCGCCGAGGGCGCAGAACGAGCGGCCGAAGATGTTGTCGCAGGTGTCCAGCAGCGTGGCGATGTCCTCCTCGGTGCCCTCCCCCGCCTCGAGCCGCTGCAGGATCTGCACCATCCAGTAGGTGCCCTCGCGGCAGGGAGTGCACTTGCCGCACGACTCGTGGGCGTAGAACTCCGTCCACCGCAGCACAGCGCGCACGACGCAGGTCGTGTCGTCGAAGCACTGCAGGGCCTTCGTCCCGAGCATCGACCCCGCGGCGCCGACGCCCTCGTAGTCGAGCGGCACGTCGAGGTGCTCCGCGGTGAGGATCGGAGTCGACGAGCCACCCGGCGTCCAGAACTTCAGCGTGTGGCCATCGCGCATGCCGCCGGACAGGTCGAGCAGCTGGCGCAACGTGAGACCGAGCGGTCCCTCGAACTGGCCGGGGTTCTTCACGTGTCCGGACAGCGAGTAGAGGGTGAACCCCTTGCTCTTCTCCGTGCCCATCGACGAGAACCACTCGGCGCCACCGAGCACGATCGCCGGCACCGATGCGATCGACTCGACGTTGTTGATGACCGTCGGCGAGCCGTAGAGGCCGTGCGTCGCCGGGAACGGCGGCCGCAGCCTCGGCTGACCGCGGTAACCCTCGAGCGAGTCGAGCAGCGCCGTCTCCTCGCCGCAGATGTAGGCGCCGGCCCCCGCATGCACGATGACCTCGAGGTCGTAGCCCGAGTCGCCGATGTTGCTGCCGATGTGACCGGCGGCGTACGCGTCCGCAACTGCCTGCTGCAGCCGGCGTACGACGTGGGTCACCTCCCCGCGCACGTAGATGAACGCGTGGCTCGCGCGAATGGCGTACGCCGAGATGATGACGCCTTCGACGAGCACGTGCGGGTTGGCGAGCATGAGCGGGATGTCCTTGCACGTCCCCGGCTCGGACTCGTCGGCGTTGACCACGAGGTAGTGCGGCTTGCCGTCGCCCTGCGGGATGAAGCCCCACTTCATGCCGGTCGGGAAGCCGGCACCACCGCGGCCGCGCAGCCCGGAGTCCTTCACGAGCGAGATGAGCGCGTCCGGTTCCATCGACAGCGCCTTGGCCAGCGCGGTGTAGCCGCCGCGCCGGGTGTAGCCGTCGATCGTGAAGGAGTCGGTGTCGCCCCAGCCGGCCGACAGCACGGGGGTGAAGGTCATGAGCCGTCCACCTGCGGCTGCTCCTGCTTCTTCTCCGCGCCGGGGACGCTGCCGTCGGGGTACGCCGGCGCCTGGTCGCCGCGCTCCTGCGCGAGCTTCAACCCGACCAGCGTCGGCGGGCCTGCTTGCACGCCCTCGTTGGCCCGGCCGTCGGGGAAGCCCGCGAGCACGCGCTCCATCTGCTTGAAGGTGCACAGGCTCGACGCCCCGCGGGTCGGCGCCGGCGGGGTGCCCGCCCGGCAGCCGTCGACCAGCTCCCGTGCCGACGCCGGTGTCTGGTTGTCGTAGAACTCCCAGTTGACCATCACGACCGGCGCGAAGTCGCAGGCCGCGTTGCACTCGATGTGCTCGAGGCTGACGGTGCCGTCCTCGGTCGTCTCGTTGTGGCCGATGCCGAGGTGGTCCTTGAGCGAGTCGAGGATCGCGTCGCCGCCGAGCACCGCGCACAGCGTGTTGGTGCA
>JAWWOH010000099.1:0-31253 GCA_033851845.1 Actinomycetota bacterium | reverse complement strand
GGTCCGCAACTACCGCCTGTTCGCGAGCGGACAGGTGATCTCCCTGTCCGGCACCTGGGCGCAGCGGGTCGCGCAGGATTGGCTCGTGCTCGACCTGTCGCACAACTCCGGCGTCGCCCTCGGCATCACCACCGGCCTGCAGTTCCTGCCGATGCTGCTCTTCGGCCTGTACGGCGGCGTGCTCGCCGATCGCTACGACAAGCGCCGGCTGCTCATCTGGGCGCAGGTGTCCATGGGCGTGCTGGCGCTCGTTCTCGGGATCCTCGACCTCGCCGACGTCGTACAGCTCTGGCAGGTCTACGCCCTTGCCTTCCTGCTCGGCCTGGCCAGCGTGATCGACACGCCCGTGCGGCAGGCCTTCGTCGTCGAGATGGTCGGTCCCGACGACCTGCCCAACGCCGTCAGCCTGAACAGCGCGACCTTCAACGTGTCGCGCATCCTCGGCCCGGCGGTCGCCGGCATCGCGATCAGCAGCGTCGGCACGGCGCCCGTATTCCTCGCCAACGCCCTGAGCTACGTCGCTGTGGTCGTGGGGCTCGTCGCCATCCACCGGGCCGACCTGTTCGACGTGCACCGCGTCCCGCGCGCCAAGGGCCAGCTGCGCGAGGGCCTGACCTACGTCCGGGCCAACCCGCACCTCTACGTGCCGATCGCCCTCATCGCCGTCATCGGGATGTTCGGCCTCAACTTTCAGATCACTCTGGCGCTCATCGCCAAGCAGACCTTCCACCTGGGGGCCGGGTCGTACGGCGCCCTGTCCGCGATGCTGGCGACGGGTTCCCTGCTCGGTGCGCTCGCCAGTGCCCGTCGTTCGACTCCGCCGAGTACGCGGATCCTGTTCGGCTCGGCGCTGGCGTTCGGCGTCCTGGAGGTGCTCACCGGGCTCGCGCCGACGTACTTCCTGATGGCTGTGCTGCTCGTTCCCACCGGCGCCGCCGTACTCACCTTCACCACGACGGCGAACGCCACGGTCCAGCTCGCGTCGGCGCCACACATGCGGGGCCGCGTGATGGCGCTCTACGTCCTGGTCTTCCTCGGTGGGACGCCGCTCGGCGCACCCGTCATCGGCGCACTGGCTGAAGTCCTCGGCCCGCGCTCCAGCCTGCTCATCGGCGGTGCGGTGAGCGCCGCGGCCGCTGTGGTCGCCGGGCTTTACCTGCGGCGGGTCACGTCGAGGGCGGCGGCCGTCGCGCCGCGGCCCGAGCTGGTGCCGTGCGGAGCCGGAGCAGTGGCGGGACGAACCACAGCGTGACGGTCGCGACGGCGAACACCGTCGCCGTGACCGTCGCGACGGTGCCCTCGAAGAGCACGTCGCTGACGAACAGCAGCACCGTTGTGAGCGTCAGGCAGAGCGTCACAAGCCCCGCGACGGCGAGCCGGCTCGACACCTTGACCACCCATGGCTTCTCGCCGGTGTGGAACAGCAGCCGGTGCACGCTCACCGGTGCGACCAGCAGGATGGTCGTGGCGGCGGCGAGCAGCAGCGCCACGAAGTAGATGTCCCTCTGGAAGTCCGTCACCCTGTCGAAGCGCTGCGTGAACGGGACCGTCAGCAGCAGGGAGAACAACACCTGCACACCGGTCTGCGTGACCCGGAGCTCTTGCAGGATGTCGTCGAAGTTGCGGTCCGCCCGCTCGGCCGGCGTCTCGTTGCGCCGGATCACCTCGTCCTTCGCCACCCTGCTCTCCCTCTAACCTGCGGACGTGCGGCTGTTCGTGCAGGTCCGGCCCCCGCAGCAGGCTGTCACGCACCTGCGTGAGCACCTCGCGTCGGTCCGCACGAGCACCCCCGATCAGTGGCACGTGACCCTCGCCTTCCTCGGCGACGTACCCGCCGCGGAGCCTTTGTACGACGGCCTCACGGCAGCGGCCGCTGGGCACGAGCCGTTCTCGCTCCGGCTCGCCGGCAGCGGCCGGTTCGGCCCTCGCGCGACATGGGTCGGGGTGGCCGGCGACATCGCCCGCCTGCACTCGCTTGCGAGGCACGTCCAGGACGTCTGCCGCGCCGAAGGGGTGTCGCTGGAGGACAGGCCGTACCGGCCGCACCTCACGGTCGGAGGAGTCGATCCGCGGGCGCTGTCGTCGTACGAAGGCCCAGCCTGGCGGGTGTCACAGCTGGAGCTCGTGCACAGCGTGCTCGGCAAGCGCGCCCTGCACACGGTGCTGCGGGCCTTCCCGCTGAGCTACCAGGCGTAGGCCTCGGGTGCGGGTCCGCCGGGTCCCGGGAAGATCTCGTCGAGGCGCTTGCGCTCGTCCTCGCCGAGCGCCACCTCGAGCGCCTTCAGCGCACCAGCGAGCTGCTCGGCGGTCCGCGGCCCGACGATGGGCGCAGTGACGACGGGCTGCGCCAGCAGCCACGCCAGGCCGACGTGGGCGGGGTCCTGGCCGAGCTCGTCGCAGAACGCTTCGTACTGCTCGATCGCCGGGCGGTGCTTGGCGAGGATGTTCTGCGTCACCTCCGACGCGGACCGACCCTCGGACTCCTTGCGAAGGATCCCGCCGAGCGCCCCGCGGTTCAGCGGCGACCACGGGATCAGCCCGAGGCCGTACTGCTCGCAGGCAGGGACGACCTCGAGCTCGACGGTGCGCGCCATCAGGTTGTAGTAGCTCTGCTCGCTGACGAGGCCGAGCGAGTGCCGCTGCGCCGCGCGCTCGTTGGCCCGGGCGATGCCCCAGCCGGGGGAAGTTCGACGACCCGACGTACAGGATCTTGCCTTGCTGCTTGAGGATGTCGAACGCCTCCCAGAGCTCCTCCCACGGTGCATCGCGATCGATGTGGTGCATCTGGTACAGGTCGATGTAGTCGGTCTGCAGCCGCTTCAGCGATGCGTCGCACTGCTGCCGGATCGCCAGTGCCGACAGGAACGTCTGGTTCGGCCAGTCGCCCATGCCGCCGTACAGCTTGGTCGCTATCACCGTCTTCTCGCGACGGCCGCCGCCCTGCGCGAACCACCGGCCCACGATCTGCTCGGTGACCCCCTCGCCGGTCTGCCAGCCGTAGACGTTGGCCGTGTCCATGAAGTTGATGCCGGCATCGAGGGCCTGGTCGAGGATCTTGTGCGAGTCCTCCTCCGTCGTCTGAGGCCCGAAGTTCATCGTGCCGAGGCAGAGCCGGGAGACGCGCAGGCCGGTGCGGCCCAGGTGGGTGTAGTCCATGGCCTGGACCGTACGTCAGGGGTTCAGCGCGTCGAACTCCACCTCGAGGCGGGCCGGTCCACGCAGCACCCGGTTGTCGC
The DNA here is from genome assembly GCA_033851845.1 of Actinomycetota bacterium. Taxonomy (GTDB): domain Bacteria; phylum Actinomycetota; class Actinomycetes; order Mycobacteriales; family SCTD01; genus RYN-124. The sequence goes on along the minus strand of JAWWOH010000099.1, from coordinate 28,017 downwards.
GGTAGGTCAGCTCGCCGAGCCTCGGGTTGACCAGCCGACGGGCCAGCTCGGCGAAGACGATGCGCCCCTCGAGGCGTGCGAGCGGTGCGCCGAGGCAGTAGTGGATGCCGGCGCTGAAGGACAGGTGGCTGTTGTCACCGCGCTCCGGGTCGAAGGTGCCGGCATCGCCGTACTCCTTGCCGTCGCGGTTGGCAGCGGCGAGGAGGAGTACGGCGGAGCCGCCCTTGCGCAACGTGCCGCCGGGAACCTCGATGTCGGCGAGCGCGGTGCGCATCGTCATCTGCACAGGTGGGTCGAGCCGCAGCACCTCTTCGACCATGCCGTCGGCGAGCGCCGGGTTGCCGCGCACCCGGTCGAGCAGGCCGGGTACGCGGATCAGCGCGAGCATGCCGTTGCCGATGAGGTTGACGGTCGTCTCGTGACCCGCGACGAGCAGCAGCAGCGCGGTGCTCGTCAGCTCGTCCATGGTCAGCCGGTCACCGGACTCCTCGGCCTGAACCAGCGCGGTGAGCAGGTCGTCGCGCGGCTCCTTGCGACGTTGCTCCGCAAGGTGCTCGAAGTAGGCCCGAAAGTCCTCGCTGGCGACCCGGTTCTCCTCGATCTGCTCCGGCGTGGGCGGGGTCATCAAGCGGTCGAGGCTCTTGGCCAGTACGGCGGACCAGCCGGCGAACGTCGCGTGGTCCTCGTGAGGTACGCCGAGCAGCTCGCTGATGACGGCGACCGGCAACGGGTAGGCGAGGTCGCCGACCAGCTCGAGCCGACCTCTCTTCGCCGCGCTCTCGAGCAGCTCGGCGGTGCGCTTCTCGATGAACGGCTGCAGCTGCTGCACCTGACGTGGCGTGAAGGCCTTCGACACGAGCCGCCGCAGTCGGGTGTGCACCGGCGGGTCCCGGAACAGGAACACCTCGCGCTTCTCGATCCGCTCGAGCTCCTCCGGCGTCATGGTCGCGCGGAAGTGCGTCGAGTTGCGGCCGTCGGAGCTGACATCGGGGTGCTTGAGCAGCTCGGCGCAGTCGGCGTGCCGCGTGATGAGCGCGAACAGCCCGTCCTCGGATACCTGCGGCGGGGCGTCGAGCAGGCTCTGCCACAGCGGGTACGGGTCGACGACGTCGACCGCCGTCAGCAGGTCGAACGCGGTCGTCATGCCTGCAGCGTCTCACCCGCCGCTCAGTGGAACCGCAGCCGCCGCCAGTGCTCCCCCGCGTCGTCCGTCATCCATGCGCCGGAGTCGGGATACGCACCGAGCACCACGCCGTGTGCGTCGTCCGTAAAACCGACGTACTCGAAACCGAGACCCTCGTCGTTGTCCAGGACCACCCTCCACCGACCGGCGCCGACCTCCTTGTTGAGTTGGCTGCGGAACCCGGTCATGAACGCGCCTGTCGAGGTCAATGCGACGCTGCCGGCGCCGCCGGCGTAGCCGACGCCGGGTGGGTTGGGCAGCCGGGTCCACGTTCGTCCGCCGTCAGCGCTGCGATAGGCGACCTTGAACTGATTGCCCGCGGACGGCTCGCCGCTGCAGACGGCGATCAGCCGCCCCGACCGACCAGCAGCCAGTTGCAGAGTCGACGCACCCAGACCCTCCTCGTACGGACCACGGCACGGGCTCTCGCGTCGGTGCCGCAGCCGATCGGGCTCGATGACCAGCAGCGTGGTCGCGATCGGGCCGTCGCCCTGCTCCGCTGCGACGTAGACGGCCGAGCCGCCGACCGTCAGCGTCGCGGACCGGTTACCCGCTTGTGTCACCAGTCTCAGCGCATCGCCGTGCACCGCCCCCCGGAACACCTGCGGGAATGTGCGGCCGAGGTCCAGGACGATCGCCCAGACGCTGCCACCCGCGACCTCGAGCGACGGCACCGGGTTAGATAGCACCTTCTTCCAGGTCCGGCCACCGTCGTGGGTCCGCCAGAGCCCGGGGTCGCCCTGCGTGTCGAAGCCGCCGTTCCCGTAAGCCCAGCCCTCGTCGGCGTCGGCGAAGCGCACCGAAGTCACGTTGACCGGCGGTGCGTTGCGTCGCAAGAACGTCCGGCCGCCGTCTTGCGTCTGGAGCAAGACACCGCACACGTCGGCCTCGCAGGCTTTCGTCCCGAGGAACCAACCCGTCCTCGTCGACACGAAGGAGACGCTGGTCGGCGCGAAGCCCCCGAGCGACTCCGAGGCGGCGAGCGGGCGGTACGACGGCTCGGGATTTGCCGACGCCTCGTCCAGGTCGGTGCTCGTCGGTGTCGGAGGGGTCGACGACAGCGCCGGTGGTGTGGACGAGGGCGACGGTGGCGCGGCCGTCGGCGTGCTGCCCGAGGTGCATGCCGTCAGCGTGAGCAGGAGCGCGAGCGCGCGCGGCCAAGCCATGACTCGTTGTACTCCCGCAGCGCTATCGGCGTCGCAGCCTCCTGGTCAGCGCTCCCAGCGAGCCGGGCCGGATCGCCGCGGACAGGCACGCCAGGATCACGAGGACGACGGGCGTGCACAGAACGATCACGAGGACCTGCACCCAGGCCGGCTTCCCGCTGAAGCGGTAGACGATCGGGGACAGGCACAGGGCCAGGACGACGGCGACGGAGGCGAAGACGACGCGCGGCACCCAGGGCTGCGGGAGCGGCGCCCGGGGACCCGCCGGTGAGCTCAGGAGAGCGCGTCCACGACGTGGTCGATGCAGGAGGTCAGCGCCTCGACGTCGGCGGGCTCGACGGCCGGGAACATCGCCACCCGCAGCTGGTTGCGGCCGAGCTTGCGGTACGGCTCGACGTCCACGACGCCGTTACTCCGCAGCACCTTGGCCACAGCCGACGCATCAACCGAGTCGTCGAAGTCGATCGTGCCGACCACCTGCGAGCGCAGCGACGGGTCGGTGACGAACGGCGAGGTGTACGCCGTCTTCTCCGCCCAGGTGTACAGCCGCGACGACGAGTCGGCGGTGCGCTCCACGCACCACTCGAGTCCGCCCTGGCGGTTCATCCAGTCGAGCTGGTCGGCGAGCATGAGCAGGGTGGCGACGGCCGGAGTGTTGTAGGTCTGGTCGAGCCGGCTGTTGTCGATGGCCGTCTGCAGGTCGAGGAACGGTGGGATCCACCGGTCGCGAAGCTGCCCGACGCGCTCGACGGCAGCCGGAGACATCACCGCGAGCCAGAGCCCGCCGTCGGAGGCGAAGCTCTTCTGCGGCGCGAAGTAGTAGACGTCGGTCTCGGTGATGTCGACCGGCAGACCGCCGGCGCCTGAGGTCGCATCGACGACGTGCAGCGCATCGCCATCGGCGCCGACGGGACGGCGCACGGGTCGTGCGACACCGGTTGACGTCTCGTTGTGCGGCGTCGCGTAGAGGTCGAGCCCCGCCTCCGGCGCCCAGTCGGGCGCGCTGCCCGGGTCTGACTTGATGATGACCGGGTCGCCGGTGAACGGTGCAGCCTTCACTCCCTCGGCGAACTTCGCGCCGAACTCGCCGAAGGCGAGGAACTGCGCGCGATCGCGGACCAGGCAGAAGGTCGCGATGTCCCAGAAGCAGGTCGAGCCACCGTTGCCGAGCACGACCTCGTAGCCGTCGGGCAGCGAGAGCAGATCGCCGATGCCGCCACGGACCCGCGCGACGACGTCCTTCACCGGCTTCTGGCGGTGTGACGTCCCCATGATCCCGGCGTTGTCGTGCAGGTGCGCGAGCTGCTCGGGACGCACCTTGGAGGGCCCGGAGCCGAACCGGCCGTCGACCGGCAGCAGGTGGGCGGGGATGGAGATGTCGACCATCAGACCTGGTTCCCCGCGGGAAGGGTGCCGGACGGGACATCGGACACCGGTCGAGGACCGGGGCCGACGTACTTCGCCGACGGGCGGACGAGCTTGTTGAGCTTCTTCTGCTCGAGGATGTGCGCGGACCAGCCGGCCGTGCGCGCGCAGGTGAACATGGAGGTGAACATGTGCGCCGGCACCTCGGCGAAGTCGAGGACGACAGCCGACCAGAACTCCACGTTCGTACGCAGCGGGCGATCGGGGTAGCGCTCCGTGAGCTCCTCGATCGCTGCTTTCTCGAGCGCCTCCGCAACCTCGTACCGAGTCGAGCCGAGCTCTTTCGCCGTACGACGAAGAACTCGAGCGCGCGGGTCCTCGGCCCGGTAGACGCGGTGGCCGAAGCCCATCAGCCGCTCCTTGCGGTCGAGCAGCCCCTTCACGTACGTCCGCGGGTCGTCGGCCTTCTCGACCTCGTCGAGCATCGTGAGCACGCGAGAGGGTGCGCCGCCGTGCAGCGGACCGGACAGCGCGCCGATCGCGCCGGAGATGGCGGCCGCTGCATCCGCACCCGTCGACGCGATGACGCGTGCGGTGAAGGTCGAGGCGTTCATGCCGTGCTCGGCGGCCGAGACGAAGTAGGCGTCGACGGCCTTGGTGTGCGCCGGGTCGGGATCGCCCTTCCAACGGATCATGAAGCGCTCGACGATGGTGCTGGCCTTGTCGACCTCGCTCTGCGGCACCATCGGGCGACCCAGCCCGCGGGCCGACTGCGCGACGAACGCCAGCGCCATCACCGACGTACGGGCCAGGTCGTCGCGGATCTGGTCGACGCCGATGTCGAGCATCTGCTGCAGGCCCCACGCCGGAGCGAGCATCGCGACAGCGGACTGCACGTCGACGCGGATGTCGCCGGAGTGCACCGGCAGCGGGAACGGCTCGGCTGGCGGAAGCCCGGGGTTGAACTTGCCGTCGACGAGCAAGCCCCAGACGTTGCCGAAGCTGACGTTGCCGACGAGGTCCTCGATGTCGACGCCGCGGTACCGAAGGGCTGAGCCCTCCTTGTCCGGCTCGGCGATCTCGGACTCGAAGGCGACGACGCCCTCGAGGCCGGGCTTGAAGGCGGTCTCGTCAGCCATGTGCTGGGCTCCAATAATGGGGGAAAGGCAGGGAGTTGGGTGTTCCCGTCCGGTCATTCTGCCGTGCGCCTCGTTCGACCTTCCAATCGATAGCCTGCCCAGGTGGCCGATCCCGCGTACCTCGAAGCCTTGCGGCACGACTACAGCGCGGCCGGCCTCAGCGAGGCATCGATCCGGGACACCTGGCACACGCAGCTGGGCCGGTGGTTCGCCGACGCCGTCGCGGCCGACCTGCACGAGCCCAACGCTGTGGTGCTCGCCACATCGACCCCGGACGGCCGTCCGAGCGCGCGGACCGTCCTGCTCAAGGCCTTCGACGAGCGTGGGCTGACCATCTACACCAACTACACATCCCGCAAGGCCCGCGAGCTGACCGACAACCCCCACGCGTCACTTGTCGTGCCGTGGATCGACCTGCAGCGACAGGTCATCGCCTGCGGACCGGTCGAGCGGATCTCGGCCGAGGAGTCGGCGGCCTACTTCCTCAGCCGACCACGCGGCGCGCAGCTCAGCGCGTGGGCGTCGCGGCAGAGCTCGGTGATCCCGTCTCGCGCGGGCCTGGTCCAACGCCGCGCCGACCTCGAGGAGCGCTTCGGCGACGACATCCCGGCCCCCGACTTCTGGGGCGGGTTCCGCCTCGTGCCGGAGACCGTGGAGTTCTGGCAGGGCCGGCCGGACCGGCTGCACGACCGGCTGCAGTTCCGACGCGACGGCGAGGCCTGGGTCCTCGAGCGGCTGTCGCCTTGACGCTGCACCCGTGACGCTTCCGCAGGCACCTGACTCGCGCGATGAGCCGGGCCGAGGCGTCGCCGCCCGGTTCCGCCGCATCGCCCTGGACACGACGCCGCTGACGCTCTCGCCGGCGTTCCGGCGACTGCTCATCGGCGATGCCGTATCGGTGATCGGCACCCAGGTGACCGCCGTCGCCGTACCGATCCAGGTCTACGAGCAGACCCACTCCGGAGCCGCCGTCGGCTTCGTCGGTCTCGCCGGTCTGCTGCCGCTCATCGTCTTCGGCCTGTACGGCGGCGCGATCGCCGACGCGGTCGACCGAAGGCAGCTCGTCATCCTCACCACCCTCGGGCAGACGGCGCTGTCCGCCGTGCTGCTCGCGCAGGCGGTGGCCGGCCTGCACTCCACGGCACTGCTGTACGCCGTCGTCGCCGTCCAGGCCGGCTTGTTCTCGATGGACTCACCGGCGCGGTCGGCGTTCACGCCGCGGCTGCTGCCGGTCCACCTGCTGCCTGCCGCCAACGCGCTCAAGCAGGTCGAGTTCAACATCGGCGTGACGGTGGGGCCGCTGCTGGCGGGGGTGATCGTCGCGGGACCCGGCTATGCGACGGCGTACGGCCTGGATGCGTTGTCGTTCGGCGCGTCCATGTGGGCGGTGTTGTCGCTCCCGCCGATGCCGCCGGCCGGTGGAGGCCGCCGGGCCGGTACGGCGAGCGTCCTGGAAGGGCTTGCGTTCCTGCGCACCCGGCCGGTGCTGCTGATGACGTTCGTCGTCGACCTGATCGCCATGATCTTCGCGATGCCGCGCGCGCTGTTCCCGTCGATCGCGCACGACGTGTACGGCGGCGGTCCGCAGACCGCCGGCGCGCTTTACTCCGCGCTGGCGGCGGGGGCCCTGCTCGGTGCGCTCTTCGGCGGCTGGCTCGGTCGCATCCACCGGCAGGGAGTTGCCGTCCTTGTCGCGATCGTGGCCTGGGGCGTGGCGATCGCGGCCTTCGGGGTGAGCGACCGACTCTGGTTCGGTCTGCTGATGCTCGCCGCGGCCGGCTGCTCCGACATGATCTCGGCGGTCTTCCGCAACGCGATCCTGCAGACCGCTGCGCCGGACGAGATGCGTGGTCGCCTCGGCGGCGTGTTCATCGTCGTGGTCGCCGGTGGGCCTCGGCTCGGCGACGGTCGCGCCGGACTGTCCTCGGAGCTGATGGGGCTGGAAGGCGCCGTCGTGTCCGGCGGCATCGCGGTGGTGGTGCTGACGGCCGTGTGCGCCGCGGCGGTTCCGCGCTTCCGCGCGTACGACGTCCGATCACCGACCGCCTAGCGTGGGGAGATCGCCTACGTTCTACGGGTGCGCCGTCTCTTCACCAGATCCGTCCTCGTCTTCTCGCTGAGCAGCCTCGCAGTACCCGCCATCGTGGTGCCGACGGCCGACGCCGCCGTCGCGCCGACCGCCGGGCAGTCGACGTACGTCCCGCTCGACCCGGTACGGCTCTTCGACACTCGCGAGGGCACGGGTGGTGCCCCGCAGCGCCAGGTCGGGCCCGGCGAGACGCTCGACATCGCGGTGCGGGGCGTCGCCGGCGTACCTGACAACGCGACAGCCGTCGTCCTCAACGTCACGGCGACGCACGGCGATGCCTCGACCGACATCCGCGTCTACCCGACGCCGGCCGATCCCAATGCCGCACCGCCCACGGTCAGCAACCTCAACCTCGTGGCGCTGACGACCGCGGCCAACCTCGTGACAGTGAAGATCGGCGACGGCGGCCGGGTGCGGTTCCGCAACGGCGCCGGCTCCATCGACCTGCTCGCCGACCTGTCGGGCTACTTCGTCGAGGGCGCGGGTGGTGCGTCGTACACCGGGACCACACCGCGCCGGCTCCTCGACACCAGGCAGGGTGGGCAGGGGCCGGCCTTCGGGCCCGGCGACGTGCGTCCCCTGGGTGTTCGAGGTGGCAGCAGCGGCGTCCCCGACAACGCATCCGCGGTCGCACTGAACGTCACCGCGGTGGGCCCGACGCGCATCACCGACCTGCGCGTCTACCCGACGCACCCGAACGGAAGCCCGCCCACGGTCAGCAACCTCAACCCGGCGCCCGGCGCGATCACGGCAGCGGCCGTCGTCGCGGCGATCGGCGAGGACGGGACCGTCTCCATCCGCAACGCCGCCGGCACCGTGCACGTCATCGTCGACCTGGCCGGCTGGTACACCCCCGGCGCCGACGCCGCGGTGTTCCATCCGCTCGACCCTCGGCGGTTGCTCGACACGCGATCGGGTGTCGCCCTCGGACCGGGCGAGACGCGGGACCTCGCCGTCGCCGGCAGCGGCCCCGTCCCGTTCCTCGGCCGGGTCGTGGTGCTGAACGTGACCGCGATCGCGACCACGAGCGGCACGGACATCCGGGTCTACCCGACGCCCGCCGACAGCAGCGTGCCGAATGCCAGCAACCTGAACCCGAACAACGGCCAGACCGTGCCGAACACCGTGCTGGCCAGCGTCGGCCGCGACGGGATGGTGCGGTTGCGCAACAACTCCGGGGACACGCATCTCATCGTCGACCTCTCCGGCTGGTTCGGGCCGACCGGCGACGGATGGGACGTCTCCTGGCCCCAGTGCACCTCGGCCGGCGCGACGACCAGCACGCACCCTGCCGAGGGCGCCTTCGCGATCGTCGGCGTGACGCACAACCCGTTCAGCCCGAACACCTGCTTCGCCGACGAGTACGCCTGGGGGTCGAGCCTGCCGGGCGGCGCCGCCGTCTACATGAACGCCAACGCGCCGGGCACGGGCAGCCCGCACTGGGCCGATCCCGGTCCGCGAACGAGCTGCAACCCGAGCTCGTCGACCGATGCGAACTGCGGCTGGAACTACGGGTACAACCTCGCCGGCTACGTCATCGACCAGCTCGCGTCTTTGCCCGAGAAGCCGCAGGTGTTCGTCGATGTCGAGAACGGCGTCACCTGGCAGTCAGTCGGTGTCAACGGCAACGTCGTCATCTCGGCGATCAACCGGCTCCGGGCGGCGGGCTACCGCGTCGGGATCTACAGCAACGCCAAGGACTGGGCCCAGATCATGGGCGCGCTCAAGCTCGCCAACGTTCAGAACTGGACCTTCGCGCACACGGGCGACGCGGTCGACCCGTGCAGTGCGGCTGCGTCCTTCACCGGCGGGGACGTCGTGCTGACGCAGTACCAGGTCGCGAACGAGTCACCGGTCTACGACCACGACCACGCCTGCTAGAGCTGACGGGTCAGCCGTTGGGCAGTGCGCCGGTGCGGCAGTAGAGCGCGTCGGGCCCGGCGTCCTGGGCCACGCTGACGCAGTCGTCGTTGCCGACACGCACGCGATGGACGGGGTCGTTGCCGCCCTTCGCGAGCGCCGCGATGGACAGCAGCAGGGCCAGGACCGACAGGGCCAGCGCCGCGTAGGTCAGCGGGTGGCGGCGCGGCTCCTCGACGTGCACGTCGCTCAGCGGGGAGCGGCTGCCCGGGCGGTCGGCGGTGGATGCCTCGTAGCCGGTCTTGTCGTACGTCGCGGTGGGTGCAGCGCTCGCACTCGTCGTACCGAAGAGATCGCTCATGGTGACCGTCTTTCCCCGGATGCCCGGCGACGAACCGGCCTGTCCGCGGTGCCCCCGGAGAGAATCGAACTCCCGACGCCCTCCTTAGGACGGAGGCGCTCTATCCACTGAGCTACGGAGGCTGATCGAGCGCCGTCAGCGTAGTCGCGGATGATGCAGGTGCAGGTACGCCGAGAGGAGACCGCGATGCCACCGCGTCGGCGCCGACGTGCGGTCGGCCCGGCCGGCGCCCGACCGCCGGTCGCCGAGCCGCGCGTCGAGGAGCCCGAGACCCAGCCGGCCGCCGCTGACGACGACGAGCGGTTCCGCGCCGAGCGGCCACCCCATCACGACCGCGAGCGCTGACGGTCAGGCGACGTCGAGCTGCTCCACCGTGCAGAACGCGCAGCGCACCGCCGCGATCGGGATGCTCGACAGGCACTCGGGGCAGTCCTTCGTCGGAGCCGCAGACTCGGGCTCGGTCTTGAAGCGCTCCATCAGCCGGTTGACCGGCTTGACGACGAAGAAGTAGATGACCGCGGCGATCAGCAGGAAGGTGATGATCGCGCTGAGCACCGACCCGTAGAGCAGCACATGGCCGGTCGGGATGCCGGTCTTCGCGTCGACCGGACAGGAGCCCTTCAGGCAGAGGCCGAGCCGATCGAAGTTCCGGTCGCCGGCGAGCCCGATCAGGGGCGTGATGACGCCTGTGACGAAGGCCGTGACCACCGCGCCGAACGCCGCACCGATGACCACGCCGACCGCGAGGTCGACGACGTTGCCGCGGAGCAGGAACTTGCGAAAGCCGTCCATCACTTCTCCCATGCCTCGGGTGTCTCGCGGCAGTGTGGCCTATGCACGGGATGCCCCGCCGAACAGCACGCCGGGGTTGAGCACACCGGATGGGTCCAGCTCGCGCTTCGCGGCGGCGAGCGCGCGGGCGAAGGGATCGGGTCGCTGTCGGTCGTACCAGGGCCGGTGGTCGCGACCCACGGCGTGGTGGTGGGTGATGGTGCCGCCGGCCGCGAGCAGCGCCTCACCGGCGGCAGCTTTCACCTCGTCCCACTGGGCGACCTCCGCGCCGCGCCGGCTGGGCGCGAAGACGGTGAAGTACGGCGCCGCGCCGTCGGGGTAGACGTGCGTCAGTCGGCACGTCACCCGCCCACCGCCGCAGATGGTCACCAGCGCATCCGTGACGGAAGCGGTGACCTGCGAGACCAGGCCGGGCAGCCGATCCCAGGTGACGGCGCTCTCGAACGTCTCGACGAGCACACCCAGCAGCACGAGCTGTTCGCGGAGGTACGGCGCGCGCACGAACGCTGATCGCCACGCCTCACCGGAGCTGCCCCGCACACCCGACTCGACGACCCGCAACCCAGCGCCCTGGCAGACGTCGAGCGCAGCCGCGGCATCGCTGTCGACCGGCGCCGCCAGCGACTCGAACCCGAGCACGAGCGCCGCCTCGCCGGTCGCCAGCGTGCCGGTCAGCGCGCTCTCCGCGGGGTCGATCAGCCGACAGGTCGCGGGCGACGAGCCGGAATGCATCAGCATCCGCACGGCTTCGGCGCCCACTGCGAAGTCCGGCGCGGCGAGCGTCGCCGACCAGCGGTGCGCCGGCCGCGGCTGCGCCCGCAGCCACGCCTCCGTGATCACCCCGAGGCTGCCTTCGCTGCCCAGCAGCATCCGGTCCGGGCTCGGTCCCGCCCCGGACGCGGGCAGTCGGCGCGACTCCCACAACCCGGTCGGTGTCACGGCGCGGATCGACTCCACCAGGTCGTCGATGTGGGTGGCCCCGGTCGAGAAGTGACCCGCTGCCCTCGTCGCCAGCCAGCCGCCGACCGAGGAGCGCTCGAACGACTGCGGGTAGAAGCGCAGCGTCAGGCCGTGCGGCCGGAGGGCGTCCTCGAGAGCGGGTCCGAGCGTGCCGGCCCGGACCCGGACCGCGCGACTGACCGGGTCGACCTCCACCACTCCTGCCAGATGCTGCAGGTCGAGGCTGACAGCGCGATCCAGGCCGACCGGCTCGACGCCGCCGACGACGCTGGTGCCGCCGCCGTACGGAACAAGGGGTACGCCGGTGCTGCCGGCCCAGTCGACGACGTCGACGACGTCCTGCTCCGTGCGCGGGCGGAGGACGACGCCGGGCACGTCGGTGAGCTCGCCCCGGACCGCGCGGATGAGGTCGCGGTAGGACCGGCCGATCCCGTGGCGCGCCCGGTCGGCGTCGGCTGCGCTCGCAAGACCGGCCAGGGTCGGCGGCACGTCGATGCGGGCAGCCGGCAGGTCAGCCAGCGGGCGCGGGACGAACGGGTCCTGCACGGGGACGCCCGTCGTCGCGGCCACGAACGGCGCCAGCTGCGCGAGGGTCGCCGTCGTCGGCTCGTCGCGTGGCGCGCCCCACCCCCAGACGGCATAGGTCATGTCCGGGCGCGCAGGGTCAGGGACAGCCGGCTCGAGACCGCCGCCGCCGCAAGCCCAGCCGCGACCGACGGCGTCGCGGCGACGACGATCAGCGCCCCATCGCCATCGTCCTGCACCGCCGTCGGGACCGCGAGCACCTCAGCGTCGCGTGCAACGACGCGGGCCGCCGGCGATGCGCCCGGCGCGGAGCCGACGGCTAGCACGTCAACGCGGTCTCCCGCGGTGACCAGGGCGGCACTCGCCGCGTCGGCGACGCGGACCGGCACCGCGACGACGCCGTCGGCCTGCGTGGTCAGCAGGTCAGCCCCGGCCAGCCGGATGTCGGTGAGCGCCTCGCCGCGTCGAAGCGGCGCGGCGAGGACGCGACCGACGACAGCTGACGCGCTGTCGAGCGACCCGGCCGGCACCAGCGCGCGAGGCAGCCGCACGACGCGCAGGTCGTGCGCCGTCAGCGACGTGCCCCCCGGCAGGTCCCGATCCGCCGTGAGCACAGGCACCCCCGGGGGCGCGTGCGGTGCCAGCACGTTGAGCGCCGCGGCGAGCGAACCGGCGGCCAGACCGGCAGCGAGCAGTGAGCGGTGCCGGCTCACCGCCCGGCGGGCATCCATCACGGTCACTGACGGCAGCACGACCAGCACCCCTCCGCTCGGATCGCGCCGAGACTAGGGCCGGCCGGACCGCGCAGCGGACGTCGTACACATCACTGCTCCGTCGTCCACAGGATCAGGCCGACTTGGCCGCCGGGGTCGTGGACGTGCTTGTCGTCGTCGTCGCCTTGCCGTCGCCGGTCTTCGTGTCTGCCTTGGGGGCGCTGTCTGTCTTCGCCGCGCTGTCAGCCTTGGTCGACTCGGTCTTGGTGGCGCCCTTGTCGGCCGCCGGCTTGCGGCTGTCGGTCTTGTAGAAGCCGGAGCCCTTGAAGACCACGCCGACGGCGGAGAAGACCTTGCGCAACGCGCCGCCGCACGCGGGACACTCGGTGAGCGCGGCGTCGGTGAAGGACTGCACTGCCTCGAGCTGCTCGCCGCAGGCGGTGCATGCGTACTGGTACGTCGGCACGAGCCGTCCTCCTGGCACTCTCACGGGCTGAGTGCCAATTGTGCGGTACGGCGATGCTCCGCGTCCAGCGGATCAGGCGGTTGCGCCCGACCCCTCGTCAGCGACATCACGCACGAGCGACAGGTGCGCGCGCAGCGAGCGGGTGGCGGACCGCATCTGCTCGGCGACCGCCGGGGCGTCCGGGCCGTCCGCAGCCTCGTCGTGTTCCGACCAGCTGTCGGACTCACTCATGGGCGTCGGCTCCTGGGGTCAGAGATCGACCGTGTGGATTCCCGCATCCGGCACGTCGAAACCACCCGCTGTGAGTGCTCTGCCGGGGGTTCGTGAGGCGTCAAATGGGCAAGATCATCGCGATCCGCCGACCGGGCGGTGCGAAGGAGACAGACGTGGTCGTTCTCGGGCTCATCCTGCTCATCATCGGCCTGGTAGCCGGCATGTCGATCCTGGTCACGATCGGACTCATCCTGCTGGTCGTGGGTCTGGTGCTCAACTTTGTCCCGATTGGTGGCACTCGCCGTCGCTACTACTGACTTCGCGGGCCCCTGACTCGGGGCCGGTCCGCCCCGCTGCGTGCAGAATGAGCGGTCGGGGCGGTGACGCGTTGGGGGGCCGGGTGCAGGACGGGCACGGGACCCCGGGCCCGGCGGACGCCGCCCAGCGGACGATGCCGCTGGCGGTCGACGTCGACGCCGCAGCCCGCGCGCGCCGGTTCGTGCTCGAGACTCTGCACGACTGGAAGCTGGCCGATCTCGCCGACGACACGGTCCTGGCCGCGTCCGAGCTGGTCACGAACGCTGTCCTGCACGGCGGGGCGCCCGTCGAGCTCCGGCTGGCACCGGTCGCCGGCGGTGTGCGCGTCGAGGCGCGCGACGGGAGCCGGGTCAGCCCGGTTCGTCCGCTGGCGACGATGGACACGATGACAGGCCGCGGGATCGCGCTGGTCGAGGCGGTCTCCGCCCGATGGGGAGTCGACCCTCTCCCGGATGGCAAGTCGGTCTGGTGCGAGGTCGTCCCGCTCGATGCCATTGACGTCGATGCCGTCCCCGAGGTCGACGTCGACAGACTGCTCGCCTCATGGGAGGACGACGGCGACGCCGAGCCCACCTACACCGTCGAGCTCGGTGACGTCCCCACCGACCTGCTCATCTCCGCCAAGGCGCACGTCGACAACCTGGTCCGCGAGTTCACCCTGGCCTCCGCCGGTGAGGCCTCCGGTCACGGTGCCAGCGTCCCGGAGGACTTGGCCCGGCTCATCGACACGGTCGTCCACCGCTTCGCCGAGGCCCGGCATGCGGTGAAGCGCCAGGCCATCGCGGCGGCCAACCGGGGCGAGCGCCGTACCAACCTCACGGTGACCCTCAGCCGCTCCGCCGTCGAGCCGGGCGAGGACTACCTGGCCGCGCTCGACCTCGCCGACAGCTACGCGCGCGACGCCCGGCTGCTGACGCTCGAGACACCGCCGCAGCACCGCGTCTTCCGGCAGTGGTACGTCACGGCGCTCGTTTCGCAGGTACGCCGGGCGGCGGCGGGTCTGCCATCGCTCACACCGGTCAGCTTCGAGGAGCGGCTGCTCGAGGAGCTCGGCACCGTCGCTGCGGCGCAGCGGGCGAGCGCGCGCGCGGCGAGGCTCCAGGCGGTGACGGCCCGGCTCGCCATCGCCGCCACGGAGGAGGACGTCGCTGAGGTCGTCGTCTCGGCCGGTCTGGCCGTTCTCGGTGCCTCGGGCGGCGGCCTGCTGCTGCTGCGCGACGACGGCTCTCTCGCGCTGCCTGGCTCGATCGGCTATCCGTCGGGCCTGGTCGAGCAGCTGCGTGGCGAGGCTGCCGACGCCAACCTGCCTGCCGCCGTGGCCATTCGGAGCGCCGAGCCGGTGTGGCTCGAGTCACGGCAGGCGCGCGACGAGCTGTTCCCGGGGCTGATACAGCTCGAACCCCAGACGATGGCCGTGTGCGCCGTGCCCCTGCGGGCCGCCGGCCGCGTGCTCGGTGCACTGCGCTTCAGCTTCGAGACGGCCCAGCTGTTCGACGCCGACGAGCGCGGGTTCATCGCCGCCTTGGCCGCACTGACGGCCCAGGCACTCGAGCGGACGGCGCTCTACGAGGCGGAGCGGTTGGCGCGCGCGCACGCCGAGGACATCGCGCAGCGGCTCGCCCGGCTGCAGCAGGTGACGGCGTCGCTCGGTGCCGCGGCAAACGCTCGGGAGATCTCCGACATCGTCATCACCCATGCGGCCGAGTCGGTCGGCGCGGAGCTCACGTCGTTCTGCCTGCTCGTCGACGACGACACCCTCGAGGTCGTCGGGTCGCACGGCCTGGGCGAGGCGACGGCAATCCGCTGGCACCGGTTCCCGGTCGCGGCGCAGCTGCCGGCCAGCGAGGCTGTCCGCACCAACCACATCGTGGTGGTCGGCGACCGGGCCGAGCTCGAGCGCAGGTTCCCCGATCTGGCCGGTCAGGCCCAGACCGACCGCAGCCTGGTCTGCGTTCCCGTGTCGCTCGGGTCGCGACGGCTCGGTGCCATCACGTTGAGCTTCCCGACGGCGCAAGGCTTCGACGACACCGAGCTGCGCTTCCTGCAGGCGCTGGCCGACAACTGCGCGCAGGCCGTGGACCGGGCCCGTGCGCTCGAGCGGAGCCGCATCGCGACGGAGCGGCTCGCGTTCCTGGCGCACGCCTCTTCCAAGCTGGGCCAGACCCTGGACTACCGCGAGACGCTCTCGAACCTGGCCGGCCTCGTCGTCCCGCGACTTGCCGACTGGAGCGCGGTGCAGGTCATCGAGGACGGCCAGCTGTCCACGGTTGCGGTCGCCCATGTCGATCCGGAGAAGGTCGAGTTCGCCAAGCGACTGCAGGAGCGCTATCCCAGCGATCCGCAGGCGACGACCGGCGTCCCGCAGGTGATCCGCAGCGGTCGCAGCGAGCTCTACGCCACGTTGACGGATGAGCAGCTGGTGGCGAGTGCGGTCGATGACGAGCATCGCGAGCTGATCTTGTCGCTCGGCATCCGCAGCGCGCTCTGCGTGCCGCTGACCGGGCGCGCCGGGACATTCGGCGCGATGACGCTGATCGCCGCCGAGTCCGGTCGGCTGTACGACGCGGCCGATCTCTCCTTCGCCGAGGACCTCGCCGCCCGCGCGGCCGTCGCGGTCGAGAACGCGCAGGCCTACAGCGTGCAGGGCAGCCAGCTGGCCGCGATCACGCGGGTCGCCGAGGCCGCGCAGCACGCGATCCTCGCGCCGGTCCCGTCCAGGCTCGGCTCCGTGCGGCTCGCTGCGTCGTACATCAGTGCAGCCCGCGAGGCCTTGGTCGGCGGAGACATGTACGAGGCCGTCGAGCGGGAGGGCTCGGTGCGGCTGCTGATCGGCGACGTGCGCGGCAAGGGGCTCGAAGCCGTGCGGATGGCGACTGTCGTGCTCGGGCACTTCAGGTCGGCTGCCGTCGAGTGCGCCGACCTGGGTGCACTCGCCCGGCAGGTCGACGACCGGTTGCGGCCGTACCTCGGCGACGAGGACTTCGTGACGGCGCTCATGGCCGACATCTCGCCCGACGGCCGGTGCTCCATCGTGACGTGCGGCCATCCGCCGGCGATGCTCGCCGAGGACGGTGTCATCCGCCCGGTGGGTGCCGCCGGCAGCCTGCCGCTCGGTCTCGGCGCCGACCCGACACCTGTCTCGGTGCAGCTGCGACCGGGGTCGCGCCTGCTGCTCTACACGGACGGCATCCTCGAGGCGCGCGACGCCAGCCGGCAGTTCGTCCCGCTCGAGTCCGTCGTGGCGCCGCTCGCCGCGCGAGGCCCGATCGACGATGTTCTCGACCGCATCCTCGACGAGCTACGGGCGCTCGTCGGCGGAAGCCTCGGCGACGACCTCGCACTGGTCGTCGCGGAGTACGCCGGCTGAGGGCAGCGGCAGCAGCACCAGGCCGGACGCTGGTGTGACAACAGCTCGCACCGGCACGTCGTGCGGCTCCGCCGGTAGCGCGTCGACGAGCTCCCCGTCGTACAGCACCGCGATCGTCAGCCCGGTGGCGCGTCGCAGGGCCCGGTCGTACGAGCCGCCGCCGCGGCCGAGGCGATGACCGGCGGCGTCGACGGCAAGGGCCGGAACGAGTACGACGTCGCAGCCGGCGATGGCCGTCACACCCAGCCGCGGCCCGGTCGGCTCGACCAGCCCGCGGGCCGTGCGCTCGCCGCCGGGCCCGGCGGCCCAGTCGAGGTCGCCGTCCGCCAGCACGACCGGCAGGAGCACATCGCGGCAGAGTGCCAGGGCGACATCCGTCGGCGGTTCCGTGGTCATTGCTGCGTACGCCGCAACCCGGGTGGCGCGCGAGAGCACGTCGTTGAGCGCAGCGGCGATCGCCTCGCCTGCCTCGGCGCGCTCCGCTGTGCTCAGCGCCGCCCGCCTCGACAGCGTGGCCGCTCGCACTGCGGCTTTTGGCTGCATCGTGCGAGCATCGCAGGACGAAATCGGCGATCGGTGGGAAGGCGGGACGCGTGACGCTGCGAACCCGCTTGACCGCTGCGTTCGTCGTGGTTGTGCTCGTCCCGCTCCTTGTCGGTGGGCTGCTGGTCACCCGCGCCTTCCCGCGGGCGAACGCGACCCGGCAGGGGGAGACGGCAACGGCGAGCTCGCGACTCGTCGCGACCGTCGTCGCCGGCTACTGCGACCGGGCCCGCGCAACCGCGGAGGCGGCCGGTCGTGCCTGGTCGGGTTCGCCCGGTCCGGCCGGCGCTCGCGCGGTGGCCGACCTCGTCCAGCGTGGTCTCGCCGACGGCGTCCGGGTCAGCTCGCCGGACGACGCCACGGTCGCGAGCGCGGGCGCCGCGCCACCGCTCGCGACGGCGGGTGACTGCGTGATCGGCCTCCCGGGCACGGCGGGATTCCTTTCCGCCGTCGTACGGCTCACCGGCCCGACGGGCGCCGACGCCGGCAGCGCACTGGCGGCGTACCGCGTCGACAGCGCGTTCGCTCGCCGGTTGCAGGCGGCCGTGGGAAGCGGCCAGGTCGGCCTGCTGGTCGCCGACCTGCTCGTTGCCCGCAGCGGCCCCATCCCGGCCCCCCTGATCCACGCAGTGGTCGGGGCGCCCGAGGACATCGGCCGCGAGGCCGGGCAGGTGGGCGTGCTCTCGCCGGCGCGCGAGGGGCAGCCGTTCGCCGTGCTGGTCGCACTGCCGCAGGCCCGCGGCCCGGGTGTGCTCGCACTGACCATCGCCATCCTGCTCGGCGCCATCCTGCTCGCGGCCGGGATCGCCTGGCTGCTGGCACGGGCGACGACCCGGCCGCTCGAGGAGCTCGGTGAGGCGGCCGCGCGGATCGCCTCCGGCGATCTCGACGCCACGATCGAGGTGCGCTCGCGCGACGAGGTCGGGCGGCTGGCCGAGACGTTCAACGACATGACGGACGACCTGCGTACGTACGTCCGTGCACTCGAGGCGAGTCGCGACGAGCTGCAGGCGGGGCTGTCTCGGCTCGGCGACACGCTGTCGAGCACCCACGACCTCGCGCGCATCCTGACCGTCGTCCTCGAGACCGCGATGGCATCGACCCGCGCGCAGGCCGGCATGGTGCTGATGTTCGGGCCGGCCCGCGACCAGCTCGTCCTCGAGGTCGGCCGCGGCGTCGAGGAGCGGGGGGTCCCCACCGATCTGCGGCTGCCACTCGGCGAGGGCGTCACCGGGCGCGTCGCCAAGACCGGCGAGGTCACGATGGGTCGGATCGGCCAAGGGAGCGGCGAGCTCCGATCCGCCGCTGGTGAGCCGGCCGCCGGGTCGGTCATCGCCGTTCCGCTGAAGAGCTCCGGCACGGTCATCGGCGTCCTCGACCTCTTCGACCGGCTCGATGCCGAGCTGTTCGACGACCGCGACCTCGCGACGATCCGGACGTTCGCCAGCCAGGCGACCGTGGCCATCGACAACGTCCTGCTGCACGACGAGGCACAGCGACTGTCCATCACGGACGGCCTGACCGGCTTGTGGAACTACCGCTACTTCACGATGACCATCGGCAAGGAGATCGAGCGCTCCGCCCGGTTCGGCCGGCCGCTCGCGCTGCTGATGCTCGACATCGACCTGTTCAAGTCGGTCAACGACACCTACGGGCACCAGCGCGGCGACGCAGTCCTCGTCGAGCTCGCCGGGAGGATCCGCGCGCAGGTGCGTGACGTCGACACGGTCGCGAGGTACGGCGGCGAGGAGATCGTCGTGATCCTGCCCGAGACCGACGAAGCCGGCGCTGCGCAGGCTGCCGAGCGGATCTGCGACGCCGTACGCCGCCGCCCGTTCGGCGACCCCGGGCCGGGGGAGGTCGACGTCACCGTGTCGATCGGCGCTGCCGTCTTCCCGACGCACGGCGGGAGCTCGACGACGTTGCTGCGGCGCGCTGACGAGGCGCTGTACGAGGCAAAGGACGCCGGACGAGACACGTGGCGAATGGCGACGGCTGCTCCCGCGGAGGCGGCCCCGCACTAGGGTCGATCTCATGGGAGTCACGAAGGCGGTCATCCCTGCCGCCGGGCTCGGCACGCGCTTCCTGCCGGCCACCAAGGCGACTCCGAAGGAGATGCTGCCGGTCGTCGACAAGCCGGCCATCCAGTACGTCGTCGAGGAGGCCGCGCGCGCAGGTCTCGATGACGTGCTCATGGTGACGGGCCGCAACAAGCGACCGCTGGAGGATCACTTCGACCGGGTGATCGAGCTCGAGCAGCTGCTGTCGGCCAAGGGCGACGAGGACCGGCTTGCGCTCGTCCAGCAGGCGAGTGACATCGCGACCATCCACTACGTGCGGCAGGGCGACCCGAAGGGGCTCGGTCACGCCGTGCTCGCGGCGGCTCAGCACGTCGGGCAGGAGCCGTTCGCGGTGCTCCTCGGCGACGACCTCATCGACCCCCGCGACCCCCTGCTCGAGCAGATGATCGAGGTGCAGCAGCAGCGCGGCGGGAACGTCGTGGCGCTGATGGAGGTGCCGCACGAGCAGATCTCGCTCTACGGCTGCGCGGCCGTTCTCGGGAGCGGTGACGTCGTCGAGATCACCGGGCTGGTCGAGAAGCCGCCGGTGGGCGAGGCGCCGAGTGACTTCGCCATCATCGGTCGCTACGTCCTGTCGCCGACCGTCTTCGAGGTCCTGCGGCGCACCCCGCCCGGGAGCGGCGGCGAGATCCAGCTCACCGACGCGATGCAGCTGATGATCGGCCAGGAGCCGCTGCACGGCGTGGTGTTCCGCGGTCGGCGCTACGACACCGGCGACCGGCTCGACTACCTCAAGGCGGTGGTCCGGCTGGCGGCCGACCGGGACGACCTCGGGCCGCCGCTGCTCGAGTGGCTGCGCGAGTGGCTGCCGGAGCAGCGATGAGGACGGTCGCCGAGCACCTGGCCACCGTGCTGTCGGTCGTGCACATCCTGCCGGGGCTGGAGCTCGGGCTGATGGACGCGCACGGTTGCGTGCTGGCCGAGGACGTCACGGCGCCCGCGCCGCTGCCCGGCTTCGACAACAGCGCGATGGATGGCTACGCGGTACGCGTCGCCGACCTGGAGCACGTGCCGGCGATCCTGCCGGTCGTCGGTGACATCGCGGCGGGTCCGGCGTCGCCGTTGCGCGTCCAGCCGGGCCTGTGCGTGCGCATCATGACCGGCGCGATGATGCCGGCCGGTGCGGATGCGGTGGTGCCGCTGGAGTGGACCGACGGCGGGGTGGCGCAGGTGCGCATCGACCGTCGCCCCGACCTCGGCGCCTTCGTCCGTCGCGCCGGTGAGGACGTCACAGCCGGGACAGTGGTGCTGCCGACGGGAACCCACCTCGGTGCGGCGCAGATCGGGCTGGCGGCGGCGGTCGGTCGCTCGCGGCTGATCGTCCGGCCGCGGCCGCGCGTCGTCGTCGTCTCGACCGGCAGCGAGCTCGTCGAGCCGGGTGAGCCGATCGGCCCGGGACAGATCCAGGACAGCAACAGCCCGGCGCTCACCGCGGCGGCCATCGAGGCCGGCGCGATCGCCTACCGCGTCGGGATCGTGCCGGACGACCCGCGCCGGCTCGCCGACACCCTGGAAGACCAGCTGGTCCGCGCGGACGTGCTCGTCACCAGCGGCGGCGTCTCCGTCGGTGCGTACGACGTGGTCAAGGAGGTGCTGTCCCGACTGGGGACCGTGTCCTTCGACAAGGTCGCGATGCAGCCGGGGATGCCGCAGGGATTCGGGACGATCGGGCCGGACCGCACACCCGTCTTCGGCCTGCCCGGGAACCCGGTCAGCGCCCTGGTGTCGTTCGAGACGTTCGTCCGGCCGGCGCTGCGCACCATGCTCGGTGCCCACCCGATCGAGCGCCCGCGCGTGCAGGCCGTCAGCGACGTCGCGTTGGACTCCTCTGCGGGCAAGCGGTCGTTCCTGCGGGTGGCCCTCGAAGTCCGCGACGGCGCCTACCGGGTGCGCCTGGTCTCCGGCGCAGGCTCGCACCTGCTGGCGGGGATGGCCCGGGCCAACGCGCTGGCCGTCATACCGGAGGACGTCGTCCGCGTCGAGGCCGGCCAGCCGGTCGAGGTGCTCGTCCTCGAGCGGCGCGGGCGATGAGCTTCAGCCACGTCGACGAGAGCGGCGCTGCTCGGATGGTCGACGTCGCGGGCAAGGACATCACCGTCCGCACCGCGACCGCGACCGGCCGGGTCGACCTCTCGGCCGAGACCGTCGCCCTGCTGCGTGGTGACGGCGTACCGAAGGGCGATGTGCTCGCGGTCGCGCGCATCGCCGGAATCATGGCGGCCAAGCGCACCCCCGACCTCATCCCGCTGTGCCACCCGATCGCCGTGCACGGCGTGACTGTCGACCTCGCCGTCGACGACGACGGCGTAGCCGTGACGGCGACGGTCCGTACGGCGGATCGGACCGGCGTCGAGATGGAGGCGCTGACGTCCGTGACGGTCGCCTGCCTGACCGTCGTCGACATGACGAAGGCGGTGGACCCGCGCTCGGTCATCCGGGCGGTGCAGGTCGAGTCGAAGACGGGCGGGAAGACCGGCGAATGGCATCGGTAGAGGGGCTCCCCGACGGTGCGCGGGCGGCGGTCATCACGGTGTCGGACCGGTCGCACGGCGGGCTGCGCCACGACAGCTCCGGACCCTTGCTGGCATCGCTGCTCGGAGAGCTCGGCTTCGTGGTGGGAGACGTCGTCGTCGTACCCGATGAGGTGGACGCCGTGCAGGCAGCGGTTCGCGCCGCGGCCGTCGACGGCAACGACGTGGTGGTGACGACGGGCGGCACCGGGTTCGCGCCCCGCGACGTGACGCCCGAGGCTGTCCGGCCGCTGCTCGAGCGGGACGCGCCGGGGATCGTCGAGGCGCTGCGGCAGTACCGCCGCGACGAGGTCCCGACGACGATCCTGTCCCGGGCGGTCGCCGGCACCGTGGGCAGGTCCTTCGTCGTGACGCTGCCTGGTTCGACCGGTGGCGTGCGCGACGGTGTCGCCGTGCTCGCACCCGTGGTGGGACACCTCGTCGCGCAGCTGCGCGGCGGCGACCACTGATGGCTCGCGGCTGGCCGGTCGCGCTGCAGGACGGCCGCGTCGGCCTGCGGCCGCTGCGAATGCGGGATGCTGCCGCCTGGAGCGAGGTCCGAACTCGCAACGAGCGCTGGCTCAGCCCCTGGGAAGGACGGCCGGAGTCCCAGCCGGCCACGAGCTGGGCCGAGCGGCACAGTCCCGTCGTGTTCACCGCGATGCTGCGCAACGTGCGCAGGGAGGCACGTGCCGGTCGCACGTTGCCGCTCGCGATCACCTACGACGGACGGCTCGCCGGGCAGCTCACCGCGAGCAACGTCGTCCGAGGGGCCTTCGACAGCGCCTCCGTCGGGTACTGGGTCGATGGCGCGCTGGCCGGCCGCGGCGTCCTGCCGACCGCACTCGCGATGCTGGTCGACCACTGCTTCCAGACCGCCGGGCTGCACCGCATCGAGGCCAACATCCGCCCCGAGAACACGGCGTCGCGGCGGGTGGTCGAGAAGCTGGGCTTCCGCGAGGAGGGTCTGCACCTGCGCTACCTGTTCATCGACGGCGGCTGGCGCGACCACCTGTCCTTCGCGGTCACCAGGGAGGACGTCCCCGAAGGAATGCAGCGCCGCTGGCACGCCGCACGCACCTCCGCCCCGTAGAGGAATGCCGCGACACACCGTCCGGGGTCCGCCACCGTCGGTGTCGGCGTCACTACCGTCGGGGCCCGTGGGCAGCGGGCTGATTCTCCTCGTCATCGTGGGGGCGTGGCTCGCGGTTCTGGTGCCGATGGCGTTGCGCTCGCACGACTCCGCGAGCTCGCTGTCGTCCGTCGACCGGTTCAACGACGCGATGCGGGTGCTGTCCCGGCGGGAGCAGACCGGACGGGCTGGTGCGCGCAGCCTGGTGATGCCGGCGCGGCCCGAGGCATCGACCCCTGAGCGGCCGACGGTGCCCATCGCCGTCCGGCGCCGGCGGGTGCTGGTCACGTTGTCGGTGTTGTCCATCGTGACGCTGGTCGTCGGGCTGGCCGGGTCGACGTGGGCGGTCGCTCTGTTCGTCGTGTTCGCCGCGCTCACGGCGTCGTACGTCGTCCACCTGCGTCGGCTCGCGCTGCGCAAGCTGGAACGCGCCTATCGCCAGCAGATGCGCAGCCACGGAGGCACCCGGACCGGTGCAGGTCTCCCGCGCCGGGTGGTCGGTGTACCCGACCGGATGCCCGCCCGACCGGCAGCGCTCGGCGCACCGCTCCCCGCAGCCGCAGTCCGCTACGAGGACCCGCATCCGGTAGCGGCCGCTGCCGCCTCGACCTGGGACGCAGTGGAGTTCCCGGTTCCGACCTACGTCAACAAGCCGCTCGCGCCGCCTCGGCCGCAGCGGGTCCTCGACCTGACGCGTCCCGGCGAGTGGTCCGCCGCGATGGAGTCCGAGGATGTCGGCCTGTCGATCCTGGATGACGACGACGAGCTCGACGACATCCTGGACGGCCGGCGGGCGTCCGGCGACTGGTAGCCTCGGCGCTTGTTCACGCAGTCTCGGGGCTGTGGCGCAGTCCGGTAGCGCACCTCGTTCGCATCGAGGGGGTCAGGGGTTCGAATCCCCTCAGCTCCACCCGAGTCGCAGCCCCTAGATCCAGCTCGTGAACCACATCCGCTTGTGCCAGTCGGCGTACGGCAGCGTCTGCGCAGCCAGGACCGGATACAGGTAGACGAAGTTGAGGATCACGACGGACACGTAGACGCCGATCGCGGTCGCCGCCGTGGCCCGTCGACGCGCGCTCGCGGTCGCCGGTCCGAGCGCCCAGCCCGCCATCATCGCCAGGCCGAGGCACATGAACGGGACGGCCGGCAGCGCGTAGAACAGGAACATCGTGCGGTGGTGCAGGTCGCTCGGGATCCACGGCAGGATCGACGCCGCGATGAGCAGCACGACGGTGTAGCCGCGCCAGTCGCGTCGTGAGATCCACAGCCAGAGGCTGCCGAACAGCATCAGGATCGACGCCCACCAGATCGCCGGCGTACCGATGGCGAGTACCTCGCGAGAGCAGGACTGCACCTGGCAGCCGTAGTCGCCCGGCCCGACGCCGCCGGGGTAGTAGTACGACACCGGGCGGGCCAGCAGCAGCCAGCCGAGGGGGTGGGACTGGTAGGGGTGCTTCGCCTCGAGGTGGCTGTGGAAGCCGTACATCTCCGAGTGGTAGTGCCACCACGACCGCAGCACATCGGGCAGGAAGCCGTAGGTCGCGTTGCCGCTCGTGGCCCAGTGCCGGTCGTAGCCGTTCGACGCGTGGAACCAGCCGAACCACGACAGGACGTAGAGAGCGGCCGGCAGCACTACGAGCAGTCCGAGCAGGGGCAGCAGCGAACGCCGCACCGTCGCCCGCCACGGCGCGACGATGCCGGCCGTGCGACGCGCCCCCACCTCCCACAGGTAGACGAGGACGACGAGCAGGGCCAGGTAGTAGAGCCCGCTCCACTTCGTCGCGATGGCCGCGCCGATGCAGGCGCCGGTGCCGATCAGCCATGGCCGTACGCCGAGCCTCGGTCCCCAGCCGGTGAGGACGTCGTCGTCCATCGACGCGAGCCGAGCGCGCACCTGGTCGCGGTCGATCACCGCGCACGTCGCGGCCCCGAGCACGAAAAGCATGAGGAAGATGTCGAGCATCGACGCGCGGCTCTGCACGAAGTGCAGGCCGTCGAGCGTGAGCAGCAGTCCGGCCAGGCAGCCGAGCAGCGTCGACCCCGTCATCCGGCGGGCCAGCCGGATCAGAACGAGAACGCTGATGGTCCCGGCGACGGCCGCGCTGAACCGCCAGCCGAACTCGTTGAGCCCGAACGTCTTCTCGCCGATGCCGATCAGCCACTTGCCGAGCGGCGGGTGCACGATGAAACCCGGCTGGCCGTTCGGAACGCAGTCGGAGTTGGGCTTGCTGCCCTGCTCGACACCGAAACGGACGAGGTTGCGCGCGTCGCACGAGTAGTAGATCTCGTCGAAGATCTTGCCGCGCGGGATGTCGAGCCGCAAGAACCGCAGCAGTCCGGCGACCAGCGTGATCCCGAGCGCCGGGATCCACCCGCCGCGGGCGTCGATCAGCGGCTGCATGCGGTCGCGCCAGCGCGGCCCGTCGGCCTCGGGCAGGTCGGTGCGGGCGGCGGCGTCGAGCGTCGCAGTCATGGGCTGCACCCTATGAGGTCCGCGGCTGCGCGCCGACAGACGCGTCGTACGACGGCGCTCCTGACAGGATCGGCGGATGCCGCTCGTTCTCGCTGGTGCGCCGATCGGTCGGCCCGACGACGCGAGCGCGCGGCTGCGCGTGGAGCTTGCCTCGGCAGAGGTTGTAGCGGCGGAGGACACGAGGCGGTTGCACCGGCTCTGCAAGGACCTGGACGTCTCGCTCACGGGACGCGTCGTGTCGTACTTCGAGGGAAACGAGGTACGCCGGACGCCGGAGCTGCTGGACGAGCTTCGCGCCGGCCGGCGGGTGCTGCTCGTCACCGATGCCGGCATGCCATCCGTCTCCGACCCCGGTTTTCGGCTTGTCTCGGCGGCAGCCGCCGAGGGGCTGCCGGTCACCTGCGTGCCCGGACCGTCGGCGGTCACGACGGCGCTCGCGGTCAGCGGTCTGCCGTCGGACCGGTTCTGCTTCGAGGGCTTCCTGCCCCGCAAGGGCGGTGAGCGACGGGCACGACTGGGCGCGCTGGCTGCCGAACGGCGTACCGCCGTCTTCTTCGAGGCTCCGCACCGGCTGGCGGACATGCTCGCGGACATGCGCGAGGCCTTCGGTCCCGACCGCGCTGCCGTCGTCTGCCGCGAGCTGACCAAGACGCACGAGGAGGTGCGCCGCGGCTCGCTCGCTGAACTGGCTACCTGGGCGGCTTCTGGAGTGCGCGGCGAGATCACCGTCGTCGTCGCCGGCGCGGCCGCACCCGATGTCGAGCTCTCGGGCGAGGAGCTGGTGCGTCAGGTCAACGTGCGCGAGGAAGCCGGGTTGAGTCGCAAGGACGCGGTGGCTGCCGTGGCTCAGGAGACCGGCGTACCGAAGAGAGAGGTGTACGACGCGGTCGTCACTCACAAGCAGGCAGCGAAAGCGGGTGGCGGTCCTCACTAGTCTCGGACCATGCCCCGCCACGTCCTGACCTCGGTCGCCTGGCCGTATGCCAACGGCCCGCGGCACATCGGCCACGTCGCCGGTTGTTACGTGCCGTCCGACGTGTTCAGCCGTTATCACCGGATGGTCGGCAACAAGGTGCTCATGGTCAGCGGCACCGATGAGCACGGCACGCCCATCCAGGTGCAGGCGGACCAGGAGGGCGTCACCGCCCGAGAGCTCGCCGACCGCTACAACCGGGTCATCGCCGAGGACCTGCACGGACTCGGACTGTCGTACGACCTGTTCACGCGGACGACGACGCGCAACCACTACGCCGTGACGCAGGAGCTGTTCAAAGGACTGTTCGACAACAACTACATCGTCGAGCGCTCGCAGCTGTCGGCCCTCGACCCGTCGACCGGCCGGGGGCTACCCGACCGGTACGTCGAAGGCACCTGCCCGATCTGCGGGTACGACGGCGCGCGCGGAGACCAGTGCGACAACTGCGGCAACCAACTCGACCCGCAGGACCTCATCAACCCGCGCTCGAAGATCGACGGCAAGCCGCCGAAGTTCGAGGAGTCCGCGCAGTTCTTCCTCGAGCTGCCGGCTTTCGCGGAGGCGCTCGGGTCGTGGCTGCAGACCCGACAGGGCTGGCGCCCCAACGTCCTGAAGTTCTCCTACAACCTGCTCGAGGACCTCAAGCCGCGGGCCATCACCCGTGACCTCGACTGGGGCGTCCCGATCCCGCTGCCCGGCTGGTCGGACCGCGACGACAAGCGCATCTACGTGTGGTTCGACGCCGTCATCGGCTACCTGTCGGCGTCGGTGGAGTGGGCGCGGCGCACGGGCGACCCGGACGCATGGCGGCAGTGGTGGCAGAGCTCGTCCGATGGTGAGCCGGCCCGCAGCTACTACTTCATGGGCAAGGACAACGTCGTCTTCCACTCGGTCATCTGGCCGGCGATCCTGCTGGGCTACGAGGGCAAGGGAACGCCGGCCGGCGACGTGGGGTCGATGGGCCGACTCGAGCTGCCGAGCGAGATCGTGTCGAGCGAGTTCCTCACGATGGAGGGCAAGAAGTTCTCGTCCAGCCGAAACGTCGTCATCTACGTGCGGGACGTGCTCGAGCGGTACGGCGCAGACGCGCTCCGCTACTACCTGGCTGCTGCCGGACCGGAGTCGAGTGACACCGACTTCACGTGGGATCAGTTCGTCACCCGCAACAACAGCGAGCTCGTCGCCGGCTGGGGCAACCTCGTCAACCGGACTGTGTCGATGGTGCACAAGAACATCGGCCGCATCCCGGAAGCCGGTGAGCTGACCGGCGACGACCAGCGCGTGCTGCAGGCGAGCCGCGATGCCTTCGCACCGATCGGTGCGCTGATGGAGCGGTCGCAGCAGCGCGCTGCGCTGACCGAGGTGATGAAGGTCGTGGCGGAGGCGAACAAGTACCTCTCGGACCAGGCGCCGTGGAAGCTCAAGGACGATCCGGCGCGACGTGACCAGGTGCTCCATGTGGCGCTGCAGCTCGTCGACGACTGCAAGACGCTGCTCACGCCGTTCCTGCCGGACTCGTCCGACAAGGTGCACGCGATGCTCGGCGGCAAGGCCGCATGGGCCGGTCAGCCCGAGCTGCGCGAGGTGGACGACCTCGATGGTGGTCCGTCGTACCCCGTCCTGATGGGTGACTACGAGACCGAGGCGGTGTGGGAGCCGCGGCCGATCACAGCCGGCGTCGAGATCGGCCCGGCCGTGCCGCTGTTCGCCAAGCTCGACCCGTCGGTGGTGGACGAGGAGCTGGCTCGGTTGGAAGCCGGTGGCTAGAGGCGAGCGCGAGGGCGA
>JAWWOH010000080.1:0-74507 GCA_033851845.1 Actinomycetota bacterium | reverse complement strand
CCGGCAGCCGCCATCCGATGAGGAGCCCTCTGCGGCAGATGCCTCACCGGTTCCCGCAGCAGATCCTGCACCGACCGATACGGACGGCGTCGTTGGTGACGAGGTGGAGATTCACGTCGTCGTGCAGGCCGCGCAGCTGCGAGGGCAGCGCGAGCCGACCGCCGATCCAGACCCAGAGTCGGTCGTTGTGCCCCTGGCTCCCCGGCGGGCACGGCGCGCCCGCACCCGTCGCGGTCGCCGGCTCAGCTCGAGCTTGTGGGCCGTCATCGGCCTGGACAGCCTGCTCGGCCAAGCCGACGTGCCCGCAGAGATCTCGACCTTCGGCGCTGTGCCGGCGAGTGTCGTGCGCCGGATGGCGCAAGGCCGGGTGATCCTGCGCCGGCTCGTCGTCGACGAGCGTGGTCGGCTCGTCGATGCAGAGCTCACCGTCACGCTCCCGGCTGGATCTGCGACGGACCCGGTGCTGGTGGAGACGTTGCTGACCGCGCCCTACCGGATGCATCCACTGGACTACGGCAGCACCGTCTACCGGCTGCCGGCAGACCTCGACCGGCACGTCGTCCTACGCGATCGCACCTGCACCGTGCCCGGATGCGGGCAGCCCGCGCTGCGATGCGACGGCGAGCACGCCATCCCCTGGCCCGAGGGTGCCACCAACGAGGACAACTGCGGCGCCATGTGCCGCTGGCACCACCGGCTCAAGACCCACTCCGGCTGGACCGTCGAACGCCTCGCCGACGCATCCGTGCTGTGGACCAGCCCCGAAGGCCTGACCCGACGAAGACCGGCGTTTGACTACACCCGCTACATCAGCTGACCTGTCTGCCTACTGACCGCTGGTACGAAAAGTCACTCGACGGTGCCGTGCGCGCCCGCCGTACTCGTGGCCAGGTCGCCGGGAGCGACGGGGTGCGTCACACTCGGTTCCATGCTGCTGACGGAGCTCGACCTCCCGTCGTACGACCACATCGACCCGACGGTCAACGGCGACGCGTTCCACCAGGCGCTCGGGGCGCTGGCGAGTCAGACCTGGGTCGCGAAGGGATCCATGGGCTATGCCGTGCTCGAGCGGGAGGCCGGCAACGCCGTCCTGCGTGACCGGCGGATGGCGTTCCCGGCCCTCGAGCTGCTCGAACTCCAGGGGGTCACGAGCGGCCCGATCTGGGACCGGACCGTCGACGGCTTGATGGTGCAGAGCGGCGAGGCGCACAACCGGCTGCGCAAGCAGCTCGCCCCCGCCTTCACGCCTCGGGCCACTGAGCGGCTCCGCCCGCGGCTGAGGGAGCTGGTCCGCGAGCTCTGGGAGCCGGTCGCCGACACCGGGCATGTCGAGTTCGTCAAGGCGGTCGCGGAGCAGCTGCCCTCGATGGCGATCGCTGAGCTGCTCGGCGTGCAGGGCGACGCACCGCTGCTCGCCCGCTGGTCGGTCCAACTGCAAGAGGTCTTCAAGATGCGCCTGCACGAGACCGCCGGCGAGGTCGAGCAGGCATACAACGAGGCGCGCGCGTACGTCTTCGACAAGCTCGCCGAACGACGCATAAACCCCGGTGACGACCTCATCTCCGTCCTCGCCGCCGGCACCGAGCTCGACGACGACGAGTACGTCACGCTGATCTGCTCGGTCATCTCCGGCGGCACCGACACGACCGAGGCGCAGCTCGCGCACGGCATGCGGCTGTTCGCCCAGCACACCGAGCAGTGGGCACTGCTGGCCGAGCAGCCCGAGCTCGCAGAGCGCGCGGTCGAGGAGGTCGTGCGCTACGAGCCGATCACGCCGTTCACCGCGCGCATCGCGACGGAGGATGTGGAGCTGCGCGACGTCATCGTGCCCACAGGCACGGTGCTCTTCGTCTGCGCCGCGACGGCGAACCGCGACCCTGCGACCTTCGACCGGCCCGACGAGTTCGACATCACCCGCGAGCCCGAACCGGTGCTGACGTTCGGCTTCGGTGCACACTACTGCATCGGCGCCTACCTCGCCCGCGCCGAGCTGACCGAGGCCTTCACCTACCTGGCGCCACGCACTCCCGACCTGCACCTCGATGGCGAGCCGGTCTTCGGCCCGACTGCCGGCATCTACGCCATGCAGTCCCTGCCGCTGGCCTGGTCGGTCAGGTAGGTCAACAACGACGGCAGTACGTCGCCGAGACGGCCGTCCACCTTGATCGTCGCCTGCGCGTCACCTCTCGTCGTACCGTCGTTCACGATCGCAACCGGTACGCCGAGCTTCGCGGCGCGAAGGACGAACCGGTAACCCGACATCACCGTCAACGACGACCCGAGCACGAGCAACGACCCGGCCGCCTCGACCAGAGCGAACGCGCGCTGCACCCGATCGCGCGGAACGTTCTCGCCGAAGAACACGACGTCGGGTTTCAGCACGCCGCCACACACTGCGCAGTCCACGACGCGGAAGCCGGAGACGTCGGCGAGCTCGACGTCGCCGTCCGGGTTGATCTGCGTCGCTCGCGCCTGCCAGCCGACGTTGACCGCGCGCAGCCGCCGGTCGAGCTCGCTGCGTGCGGAGACCTCGCCGCAGTCGAGGCAGATGACGCGATCGAGGTTGCCGTGCAGCTCGAGCACATCGCGGGCGCCGGCAGCCTGATGCAGTCCGTCGACGTTCTGCGTCACGATGCCGGCGAGGAGTCCGCGCTCCTGCACTGCCGCGACAGCGCGATGACCGTGGTTCGGTACCGCAGCGCGTATCAACCCCCAGCCGAGGTGGCTGCGCGCCCAGTAGCGCTGCCGAGCCTCGCGGCCGCCGGTGAACGTCTGCAGGCTCATCGGCGCCGCGCGCCTGGCCGCGCCGGACGGCCCGCGGTAGTCCGGGATGCCCGACTCGGTGCTGATTCCAGCCCCAGTCAGGACGACCACGCCGCCGTCACCCACGAGATCCGCGAGCGCGTCGAGGGAGGCCACGACATCAAGCCTGCCCTACCGGCGGGTAGCCAAAGATCCGTCGTACGGTCGCTGCCATGCCCACTGGTGTGCAGCTCCCCGATGTCGACGGCCAGCGCAGCAGCAGCGCCTTCGGTCGCGCTGTCGTCGCCGGCGCCCTCCGCGCGGCCGACCCGGACGCCGCCGACCGCGTCCTCACCACGAAGGACTGGCGGTCGGGATACCTGCCGCACTTCCGTCGGCTGATCGAGGTCGGCATCCCGTCGTACGACGCGGCACTGACCAGCGCTCGTGACGGGCTCACCTCACTGCACAGCCGCATGCTGTACGACGGCACGCAGGGCGAGCGCCCGCTGCTCGGCGCCCTCGGGGGCGGCAACGAGCTGGCGACGGTCGACGTCAAGGGCGAAGGCGACCGCGAGACCGAGCTGTCGATCCCGTTCCGGGGCGAGCGGCTGCGCGGCGATGCGTTGCTGCGCCAGCTCGACATCTGGGTCGCCAGCGGATCGATGGAGCCGTCGTGCGCCGAGGCCGTGCGGCTCGTCGCCGACAACCCGGACTGGCTCGACCTGTCCGACCAGCAGGTCGTCGTCCTCGGCGCCGGCGCCGAAATGGGGCCGCTCCAGGCGATGCTGCGCTGGGGCGGCAACCTGGTCGGTGTCGACCTGCCGCACACCGACCTCTGGTCGCGGGTGCTCGGTGTGGCGCGGGCCGGCGCCGGCCGGCTGACGGTCCCGGTCCGCCCCGGCACCGGCGAGCTCGAGGAGATGGCCGGCGTCGACCTGCTCACCGACCTGCCGGACGTTGCCGCGTGGCTCGGTGGACTGCCCGGTCCGGTGGTGCTCGGCAACTACGTGTACGCCGATGGCGTGACCAACCTGCGCGTGTCCGCCGGCGTCGACGCTCTGACGGTCCACCTGCTGCGTGAGCGCAAGGACGTCACGCTCGCCTTCCTTGCAACACCGACCGACGTGTTCGCCGTACCTCAGGAGGTTGTCGAGCACGCCGGGAGTGGCGCGGCTCCGGGCCTGCTGCTGAAGACCATGCGGCTGCCGCTACGCGCCGTCAGCCGCGGTCGGCTGCTCGTGCCGAACTACCCCGGCGGCGTACCTGTCTGCGACAGCCTGGTCCCGCAGCAGGGCCCCAACTACGCGCTGGCGAAGCGGCTGCAGCGCTGGCGCGCGGCCGTCGCCCGTGACGAAGGCGTGCGGGTCTCGCTCAACGTGGCCCCACCGACGCGCACGAAGTCGGTCGTGAAGAACAAGCTGCTGGCGACGGCGTACGCGGGTGCCCGTCGCTTCGGGGTCGAGGTGTTCGAGCCGTCGACCAGCAACGTGCTGATGGCCGCGCTCCTCGTGCACGACATGAGGACCGCGCCGTCCACGCGCCCGCACCCGTTCGCGGCGGAGGCCGACAACGCAGCGCACGGCGGGCTGTGGCGGCAGCCGTTCTCGCCCCGGTCGGTTCTCGGTCTCGCCGTGCTGGTCGGTGTCGGCGGGTCGAAGACGTAGCAGGTGGCGGCCTAGCGCCGGCGCTTGCCGCTGGTGAACCGATTCAGCACCATCGACACCAGCGAGATGACGAGCGCGGCGAGGAAGGCACTGAAGAAGCCGCCGACGTCGAACTTCGAGCTCAGTCCGGCGGTGATCGCCACCAGCACGCCGTTCACGACGAGGGCGAACAGCCCGAGCGTCAGCAGCGTGAACGGCAGGGCGAGCACCCGAAGGATCGGCCCGAGGATCGCGTTGACCAGCCCGAACAGCAGCGCGACCCAGACATAGGTCAAGAACCCGCCGTGCACGTGCACGCCGGGGACGACGAACGCCGCCAGCCACACGGCAAGGGTGAGCACGGCCCAACGGAGCAGCAGCTTCTGAAGCATGCTGTCAGCATGCCGCACGCCTACCCTCGTGCACTGATCCTGGCGGAGACGGCGCGCCGCCGTCCGGAGCTCGTTCCCGAGGTCACCCTGCACCTGTGCGACGACATCGTCGCCCTCTGGAAGGTCACAGGTGAGGATGCGCCGCCGCCGTTCTGGGCGGTCGCGTGGCTCGGCGGGCAGGCCCTGGCGCGCTACCTGCTGGACCATCCCGACGAGGTGCGGGACGGGCGCGTGCTGGACCTGGGGAGCGGCTCCGGTCTGGTCGCGATCGCTGCGAAACTCGCCGGAGCCGCCAGCGTGCTGGCAGCCGACATCGACCCGATGTGCGCGACGGCCATCCCGCTGAATGCGGCAGCCAACGGCGTCCAGATCGAGGTGACGCTGGACGACCTGCTCGAGCGGCGGCCGCCGGACGTCGACGTCGTGCTCGCCGGTGACGTCTGGTACGAGCGCGACACCGCCGAGCGCGTGACCGGATGGCTGGCCCGCAGCGACGCACAGGTGCTGCTCGGCGATCCCGGCCGGGCCTACCTGCCGCAGGACGGCTGGGTCGAGCTGGCGGCGTACGACGTCCCGACGACCCGTGACCTCGAGGGCGTGGAGTCCAAGCGGGTGCGGGTCTTTCGCCCAGCACGCGTCAGCCCAGCACCTCGGTGATCGTGACGTTCCCGTACTGGTTGAGCATGTGCTCGGTCGCGTCGAGCCGATGCGCCGCGCAGGCGACCATCGACGTCGTACCGGTCGGGTCGGCAACGCTGTCCAGCGCGCTGCTGATCTCCCACACGGCGAGCTCGCCGCAGTCGCCGCAGACGTGGTGACTCACGACAGCTCCTTCACCCGGTCCAGGAACGGCAGCTGCGCGGGCATCATCTTCGCCCGCGCCGCCTCCACAGCGAACCACTCCGCGCGGTCGATCTCCGGGAAGAGCTGCATCCGGCCGGACCGTGGTGGCCACTCCATCTCGAACAGCCCGGGTTCCAGCGCAGTGACGTCGACGTCCCCCTCGATCGCCCACGCCGTCACCACCTTGCCGCCCTTCTGCACGATGTCGCCGATCGGCACCGGCGTGCCGGTGGGCGCCGGCACGCCGAGCTCTTCCTCGAACTCGCGGTACGCCGCGGTGACCAGGTCCTCACCCTCCTCGATCAGGCCCTTCGGGATGCCCCAGACGTCGCGCTTCGCATGCAAGGGCCCGCCGGGGTGAGCGAGCAGCACCTGCAGGTCCGGACTGCGCCGCCACACCAGCAAGCCGGCACTGCGCCTCACCCGGCCTCCTGCCGGCGTACCGCCTCGACCAGGTCGCCGAGCGCGAGCGAGACGTCCGCGACATGCAGTCCCCAGGCCGGTCCGAGCGCGGAGCTGAGCGCGGCGGCGAACGAGGGCACGGAGCTGCCGGCCACGGTCGTCACCTGCAACCAGGACGCCCCGCCGCCGGTCCGGCAGGCCAGCTGGATGCCGCCCGGGTAGGCGACGAAGGCCGTGCCCGGGAGCGGCTTGGGGCCGGTCGTGATGCGGTCGGCAGGGACGTACGGATGGGCTGGCCCGGCCGGGCCGGCAAGTCGCGTCGGGTCGGTGCAGAGCACCTGCTCGCCGCCATTGTTGGTGTGCCCGAACAGCGCGTACGACGGGGGCGTGCCGGCGTACGAGCTGTACGCGATCACGCAGCCCTTCTGCCCGACGGAGGTGCACGCCGGGACTGCTGTGAAGCTCCCTCCCACGGGCTTGCCGATCGCCACGGTCACGTTGGTGCCGGGCAGGATCGCCGATAGCAGGCGGGCTCGCGCGGCCGGGTTCTTGTCGATCTCCTCCTGGATCAGTCGGGTCAGCATCAGGGCGCCCTGCGAGTGCCCGATCAGCACGAACGGCCGGCCGATGTTGTCGTGGGCGAGGTAGTCGAGCCAGGCGTTGCGGACATCGTCGTACGCGACCTTCTGCACGGCCGGGTCGAAGTACCTTCCGCGCAACAGGGCGCCGGTCGTGATCTGCCGGTACGCCGGCACGTAGAGACGGCACACCTGTGAGAACAGCGCCGCCTGCGCGTGCACCGCGGCGGCGATCCCAGGGGTGCTCGCGCGCGGCGCGTTGTCACCGGGGGCGGACGAGACCGTGGGGTAGACGTAGAAGCAGTCGGCCGGCGGAGCGGTCGCGGGCCGAATCCGCTGCCGGGTGCGCACGCCGCCCTTGCGGACGACGGTGGCATCGAGGTCCGACGTGCAGGGCGTGGATGGCCGGCCCGGGTGGCAGATCCACACCGAGTCGGTCGGTGCCGGCGACGCGGCTGCCGACCGCAGCGCGGTTGTGGCCGGCGTGGCTGTGGTGCACGCCGCCGCGCCGAGCAGCAGCGCGACGCCGGCCGCCAGCACTCGACCGTTCATCGTCTCAGCCGGTTCGGTCGGCTGGTCGGCCGGTCGCGAGGTCGACCAGTCCGAGAACGAGCGCCGCAACCGTGAAGCCGGTGATGACCCAGAGGCCGTGGCGGAAGGCGAGCGCCCAGTCGCCGCGTGAGCTGCGGACGGCGGCGTAGAAGACGCTCCCGGTGAAGGCGATGCCGGCAGCCGACCCGATCCGCTGACCGGTCTGCAGCACGCCCCCCGCGATGCCGGCTCGCCGCACCG
This sequence comes from Actinomycetota bacterium, assembly GCA_033851845.1. Lineage (GTDB taxonomy): Bacteria > Actinomycetota > Actinomycetes > Mycobacteriales > SCTD01 > RYN-124. The sequence goes on along the minus strand of JAWWOH010000080.1, from coordinate 67,112 downwards.
GCACGTCGTTCAGGGTGAGCGTGATGTTGGGCGTGATCACGAAACCGCTCCCGACTCCGGCGACGAGCAGCGGCAGTGCGGCGGCCCAGCCGACGTTGTGGCCGGGCACGGTGTCGGCGGCGACGTACGAGCCGATGAAGCCGAGCACGACAAGAACGAGGCCGAGCACGACGAGTGGCCGCCCGTACTGCAGAACGACCCGGCCGCCGAACGCCGCTGCGGCAGCGGACCCGATCGCGAACGGGGTGACGGCGAGGCCGGCATGCAGGGCGCTGTAGTGCAGCCCGATCTGCAGATACTGCGTGTAGATGAAGAACAGACCCGTGAACCCGGCGAAGAACAGCATCGTGAGTGTCGCGCCGACGGCATAGCCCTTCTCGCGGAACAGCCCGAGATCGACCACCGGGTCACTGCGCTTCGAGTAGGACACCTCCCAGGCCAACCATGCTCCGGTGAGCGCCGCCGCCGCTGGAAAGAGCAGCAGCCGCAGGTTGCTCCACTGCTGCTGCTCGATGAACGGCAGCAGCAGGCAGGTGACAGCCGCTCCGAGCAGGACGACGCCGACCGGGTCGAGGGACTCGCGCCGACCGGTGGGACGGACGTGCGGGATCCACCGCATCGCGAGGAAGAGGGTGACGACACCGATCGGCAGGTTCACGAAGAAGACGAACCGCCAGCCCTCGCTGGCGCCGAAGACCTGGATGATGAGCCCGCCCAGCAGCGGGCCGACCGCGGTGGAGATGCCGATGCTTGCGCCGAGCAGCCCGAAGGCTCGGCCCCGCTCGGCCCCGCGGAACAGCTGCTGGATGAGCCCGCTCATCTGCGGCATGAGGACGCCACCCGCCGCACCCTGAAGGAGCCGAGCCGCGATGAGGCTGCCGTCGTTGGGGGAGAGCCCGCAGGCCACGCTGGCGAGCGTGAACAGCGACAGGCCCCACATGAACGCGGGACGGCGGCCCCGCGCGTCGCCGACGCGGCCCGCCGGCACGAGCAAGAGCCCGAAGGTCAGGGCGTAGCCGGAGACGATCCACTGCAGTGAGCTCTCGCCGGCGTGCAGGCCCGTGGCGATACTCGGGATGGCAACGTTGACGATGCTGACGTCGAGCAGAGCCATGAACCCCGCGACCAGGCAGATGATCAAGGCCCGCCACCGTCGCGGATCGGGCTCGTCCGCCGGCTCCGCGGGGCGCGTTGATGCGGTGGCCATGCGGTCCAACCTAGGCTGAACGGTGAGATGAGCAGGCGGCCGAGGATGACCGAGGCTCAGCTTGCAGCGCGGCGGGCCTCGGTGCCGCCGATCAGCTATCCGGACCTTCCGGTCAGCGCGGCGCGTGACGAGCTGATGGCGGCGATCCGTGACCACCAGGTCGTCGTCGTCGCGGGTGAGACGGGCTCGGGCAAGACCACGCAGCTCCCGAAGATGCTGCTCGAGCTCGGTCGTGGGATCGACGGGCTGATCGGCCACACGCAGCCGCGCCGGATCGCGGCCCGCACCGTTGCGGAGCGGATCGCCGAGGAGCTCGGCACGCCGCTCGGCGAGACCGTCGGCTACAAGGTTCGCTTCCACGACCAGGTCGGCGATGCGACGCTGATCAAGCTGATGACCGACGGGATCCTGCTCGCCGAGCTGCAGGGCGACCGCTTGCTGCGCCAGTACGACACCCTGATCATCGACGAGGCGCACGAGCGGAGCCTCAACGTCGACTTCCTGCTCGGCTATCTCAATCAGCTGCTGCCACGGCGTCCGGACCTCAAGGTCGTGATCACCAGCGCGACGATCGACCCGGGGCGCTTCGCCGAGCACTTCGACGACGCGCCGGTCATCGAGGTAAGCGGCCGGACGTACCCCGTCGAGGTGCGCTACCGGCCGCCGGCCGAGGACACCGACCCCGTGCAGGCCATCGCGGATGCGGTCGACGAGTTCGAGGGCGAGGCGCCGGGCGACGTGCTCGTGTTCCTGTCGGGGGAGCGGGAGATCCGCGACACGGCCGAGGTCCTCCGTGGCCGGCTCGGTGAACGCACAGAGGTCCTGCCGCTCTACGGGCGGCTGTCGATAGCCGAGCAGCACAAGGTCTTCACTGCGCACACCGGGCGAAGGGTCGTCCTTGCCACCAACGTCGCCGAGACGTCGCTGACCGTGCCGGGCATCAGGTACGTCGTCGACCCCGGCACCGCGCGCATCTCGCGCTACAGCGCGCGGACAAAGGTGCAGCGGCTGCCCATCGAGCCGATCAGCCAGGCATCAGCTCGGCAGCGGGCCGGTCGCTGCGGCCGCGTCGCCGAGGGCATCTGCATCCGGCTGTACGACGAGGAGGACTACGAGCAGCGGCCGGCGTACACCGACCCGGAGATCCTGCGCACGAACCTCGCGTCGGTGATCCTGCAGATGACCGCGATCGGGCTCGGCGACGTCGCGGCCTTCCCGTTCCTCGATCCGCCGGACCGGCGCAACATCAAGGACGGCTACGACCTGCTGCACGAGCTGGGCGCCCTGGACGACCGTCGTCGACTCACCCCGGTCGGCCGTCAGCTGGCGGCCTTGCCCATCGACCCACGACTGGCCCGGATGGTCGTCGAGGCCGACAAACAGGGAGCGCTCCGCGAGGTTCTTGTCATCGCCGCGGCGATGTCCATCCAGGATCCGAGGGAGCGACCGCAGGACAAGCAGCAGGCGGCTGACGAGCTGCACGCGCGGTTCGCCGATCCGACGTCGGACTTCCTGACCTACCTCAACCTGTGGAACTACATCGCCGAGCAGCAGAAGGCGCTGTCCAGCAGCGCTTTCCGCCGGCTCTGCCGCACCGAGTTCCTCAACTGGCTGCGGATCCGTGAGTGGCAGGACCTGCACAGCCAGCTCCGCCGTGTTGCGCGGTCACTTCGGTTCTCCCTGAACAGCGGCTATCCCGGACCCGACGCGGTTCACCAGGCCTTACTCGCCGGCCTGCTCAGTCACATCGGTCTTCGGGACAGCGAGAAGCGCGAGTACGCCGGGGCTCGCGGGGCGCGGTTTGCCGTCGTACCCAGCAGTGCGCTCTACAAGAAGCAACCCACCTGGGTCGTCGCGGGCGAGCTCGTCGAGACCAACCGCATGTGGGGGCGGGTCTGCGCACGCATCACGCCGGAGTGGGCCGAGCAGCTCGCGCCGCACCTGGTCACCCGCGTCTACAGCGAGCCGCACTGGGAGAAGGACCAAGGCGCGGTCATGGCCTTCGAGCGGGTGACCCTCTACGGCGTCCCGCTGGTGGCGCGGCGCAAGGTCGGCTACGCCCGCGTCGACCCGGTGATGAGTCGTGACCTCTTTCTCCGGCACGCGCTTGTCGAGGGTGACTGGGAGACGCACCACGCGTTCTTCAGCGACAACCTGCGGCTGCTCGAGGACGTCGAGGAGCTCGAGCACCGGGCCCGCAGGCGCGGGATCGTCGTCGACGACCAGACGCTGTTCGACTTCTACGACGCGCGCATCCCGGCCGACGTGGTCTCCGGTGCGCACTTCGACGCGTGGTGGAAGAAGGCGCGGCGAGAGACGCCGGACCTGCTGACGTTCTCGATGGCCATGCTCGTCCAGGGGACGGCGGCGGTGGATCCGGGTGACTACCCGGACGCATGGCAACAAGGCGAGGTGCGGCTGCCGCTGACGTACCAGTTCGAGCCCGGGACTGACGCGGACGGCGTGACGGTGCACATCCCGGTCGCGGTGCTTGGTGCGGTGACGTCGTACGGCTTCGACTGGCAGGTGCCGGGTCTGCGGAAGGACCTCATCGTCGCCCTGATCAAGTCGCTGCCCAAACCAGTTCGCGTGCAGCTCGTGCCCGCGCCCGACACGGCCGCGGCCGTGCTGGCCGTGCTGGAGCCGCGTCAGGAGCCGCTGCTGGATGCACTGGAGCGCGAGCTGCTGCGGCTGCGCGGTGCTGATGTACGCCGCGACGACTGGCAGCTGGAACGCGTGCCGGACCACCTGCGCATGACCTTCCGGGTCGAGGACGAGCACAGCCGGACGCTGGCTGAGGGAAAGGACCTTGCGGCGTTGCGGGAGCAGCTCGCGCCGAAGGTGCAGCGGGCGCTGTCGACAGCTGCCGGCGGAGTCGAGAAGACCGGGCTGACGGGATGGGTCGACGTGCCGCGCACCGTGGCAGCCGGCAGGGGGGTTACCGGCTACCCGGCACTGGTCGATGCAGGCTCGTCGGTAACGCTGACAGTGCTCGGCTCCGAGCAGGAGCAAGCGGCGGCGATGTGGCTGGGCGCGCGCCGGCTGCTCCTGCTGTCGATCCCCTCCCCGGTGAAGGTCCTCGCGGGTCGGCTGAGCAACGCGTCGAAGCTCGCGCTGACGGCCAACCCGCACGGCAGTGTGGTCGCGCTGCTCGACGACTGCGTCGTCGCGGCCGTCGACGCGCTGATGAGGTCCGGTGGCGGGCTGGTGTGGGACGCCGCGTCGTACGAGAGATTGCGCGACCATGTACGCAGCGAGCTGCACGACACCTCGGAGCGGGTGCTGCGCCAGGTCGAGGAGGTCCTCACACTGTGGGCCGCTCTGGCCCCGCAGCTGACCGGCATCTCGGCGGCACAGGTCGACATGCGGGAGCAGCTGGACAGGCTCGTCCGACCCGGGTTCGCGACGGCGACCGGGCTCGACCGGCTGCCTGACCTGGTGCGCTACCTGAAGGCGATCGAGCTGCGGCTGTCGAAGCTGCCGCGCGACGCCGAACGCGACCGACGCGAGATGGCGACGGTTTACGCCGTGCAGCAAGAGGTGGACGCGCTGCTGCGAAAGCGACCGCACGACCCGCGGGCGAGGGAGCTGCCCTGGCTCGTGGAGGAGCTCAGGGTCAGCCTGTTCGCGCAGGGGATGCGCACGAAGCAGCCCGTGTCGGAGAAGCGCATCTACAAGGCGATCGACGCCCTGCTCTGATCAGCTCGACAGGCTGACGTGGCCCTTGATGCGGTCACCGTCGAACTGGAAGAGGTCGGCCCACTTGACCGTGAGGGGGGAGCCATCGGTGCCCTTGCTGTTCGACGTCACGTAGACCGTCGCGAAGTCGTCCTGAACGGAGATCTGCTGGATCTCCTGCACCATGTCGAGCTGCGGGATGTGCTTCTCCATGAACGCGAGGATCTCGTCGCGACCGGTGATCGTCGTGGCCGGGAGGACGGGGTTAGGCAGCATGTGAAAGGTCGCGTCCTCGGCGATGAGGTCCTTGATCGTGGACGTGTCCTTGTTGTTCATGGCGTCGTACATGGACCGGAGCGTCGCCTCGTGGGACATCCAGACCTCCTCGTCTCGGGGACCCCGAACGTAGGGCCGCCCCTCAGCCGCTGTCAGACGTTTGCGCGGATCGCGGTGAGGACCGATGTAGTGAACGGCTCGCAGTTGGTGAGCCCTGCCGTAACGGTGTCGAGGTAGCGCTGCTGCTCCGCTTCGGTGGCGGCGAGGAATCTCGCGGAGAAGGGCGGCACGCTCGCGTAGATCCGGGCCATCTCGCGTGGATCCCCGACGATGAGGTCGAGGGTGACCTCGGTTGTCATGACGCCGGCGAAGGCAGCCGCTGCGAACAGCGTCTCGAGCTCTGCAGCCGGCAGGCTGAAAGGGGCCGCGAACAGCTGTAAGAGATCGTCCCAACCGAGCTCGATGAGAGCTGTGCGGAACGCGTTGAAGACCGGGTGGCGCGCGATATCCACCCAGCAGGAGACCGCGATCCGACCACCGGGTCGCAGCACGCGGGCCATTTCACTGACAGCCGCTGCCCGGTCTGGTGCGAACTGCAGCCCCTGCTGGCACAGCACGAGGTCGGCGCATGCATCCGGCACCGGAAGGGCGTCGAACGCACCGAGCAGGAAGGTGACATCGGGGATGAGTGAGCGCGCGACGTCCAGCATCGCCTCGGTGATGTCGACACCAGTGACGCGCTCGGCGCCGCAGCGTGCCGCGACGATGCGGGTCACCGCACCGGTGCCGCACGCGAGATCGAGGACGTTTTCGTTGCTGGTCGGCGCAGCCAGGTCGACCAGGCGCTGGGCGAACGGCAGGAAGACGCGGGACACCAGATTCGTCTCGTACGCCGCAGCGGCGTCGGCTGCACCGAACAGGGACGGTGGTTGCGTCATAGTCGCGACGCTCTCACGGTCTGAGTCGCCAGTGATAGAGAACAGCGGCTGCCGCGGTTGCAAGGTTGAGGCTGCTGACGCCGGGAGTCATCGGCAGACGGATGACCGCGTCGGCCCGCTCGCGCAGATGGGGGGTCACGCCGTCACGTTCACTCCCGACAACCAGCACGGCGTCATCGGGCACCTGCCAGCCCTCGTCGCCCTCGGCATCGAGCACCAGAAGCGGACCGGTGACCTCATCCGGATCGACGTGCAGGACCGGGAGTGCGAAGTGCAGCCCGGCACTGCCTCGTACGACGGCTGCCTGCCAGGGGTCGAGCGTTCCGGTCATCGCCACGCCACTCGCGCCGGCCGCTGCAGCCACCCTGATGACCGCGCCCGCATTGCCCGGATGGCGCGGTTCGTCGAGCAGCACCAGCGGTGATCGGCGCGAGGTCAGGACGGACCGGTCCTCGGCCGGTCGCCGCGCTGTTCCTTCGACCCCCGTCGGGTGCTCGACGCCGCCGACGGTCGCCCGCGCCAGTAGCTCGTCGATGATGTCCGGCGCCAGCGGGGCGAGCCGGCGTACGGCATCGACGTCGGTGATCGTCAGCGTGTCGATGAGCTCCGACGCGAACCGCAGCGTGTGCTTGACCGCATGGAACCCCTCGAGTTGCACGGCTGCCATGGCTGCAGCCTGCCCGAGATGCAAAGCGGCGGGCCCCCCGAAGGTGGCCCGCCGCGTCAAGCTGTGATGGGACTAGTCGTCCCAGGGACCGAAGTCGTCCATGTCGTTCCTCTCTGGGCCCGACCACCGTCTTGCGATTCACCTTGGTGGAGGGCAGGGCATGAAGCCTGCTGCGCATCGCGTTGCGACCTGCGCTGGACTTCCTGAACCGGGAGGTGCTCACCGGGCAGCCACTGTGTGGGCTACTGGTTATAGCGTACCAGTCGACGCGTTTGTTCCCTCGCTTGAGCCGCACGGCAGGATGCGCACCATGACCAAGGACTTCGAAGGACGCGTCGCGCTCATCACCGGAGGCACCAGGGGCATCGGCCTGGGCATCGCACAGGAGCTCGTCAACCGCGGCGCGCGCGTCGTGGTGACCGCCCGCAAGCAGGAGGAGCTCGACAAGGTCGTCGCTGAGCTCGGTCACGACGTCGCGGCCGCGGCGCGGGGGAGTGCGGACGACGAGGCGCATCAGGCCGCTGCTGTCGCACTCGCGATCGAACGGTTCGGCCGGCTCGACCACCTGGTCAACAACGCCGCGGTCAACCCGCAGTACGGACCACTGGTCGACGCCGAGCTGTCCGCCGTACGCAAGGTCTTTGAAGTCAACGTCACCGCAACGCTGGCCTGGGTGCAGCAGGCGTGGCGGGCCTGGTTGAAGGACAACGGCGGCAGCATCCTCAACGTCGCCAGCGTCGGCGGCATCCGGGCCGGTGCTCCGATCGGCGCCTACAACGCGAGCAAGGCCGCACTCATCCACCTGACCCGCCAACTCGGCGTCGAGCTCGGCCCCACCGTGCGCGTCAACGCCATCGCCCCGGCGGTCGTCAAGACGACCTTTGCCAAGGCGCTTTACGAGGGTCGCGAGGACGACGTGGCGCAGGCCTACCCGCTCAAGCGGCTCGGCGTACCCGAGGACACGGCAAAGGCGGCGGCGTTCCTCCTCAGTGACGACGCGAGCTGGATCACCGGCGAGACACTCGTGGTCGATGGCGGTGTCACGCTGGGCCACTAGCAGGCAAGGCAGAGCCGCCCTGACAGGATCGGCGGCAACGACGACGGAGGGGACGGACATGTCTGATCTCAGCGAGAAGCTCAAGGGCCTCATTGGTGAGGAGCGCGGACCGAGCGAGTGGCTGCTCGTCGACCAGCCGCGCGTCAACGCGTTCGCCGACGCCACTGAGGACCACCAGTGGATCCATATCGACGAGGAGGCCGCGAAGAACGGCCCCTTCGGGCAGACGATCGCGCACGGCTACCTCAGCCTGTCGCTGCTGCCCGCACTCGCCGGGCCGTTGATGCCGCCCGTCGAGGGCGTGGCCGGCGGCATCAACTACGGCGTCAACAAGGTGCGGTTCCCGACGCCGCTGCCGGTCGGCACCCGTGTTCGGGCGACCAGCACGCTCGCCGACGTGGCCGACCACCCGATGGGCGTGATGATCACGCAGAAGGTCGTCGTCGAAGGCGAGGGCCTGGCGAAGCCGGTGTGCGTTGCGGAGACCTTGTCGCTGATGTTCGTGTGACATGAAGGTGTACGTCGAGGCCACCGACAAGAAGGCCTTTGCGTGCGCCGTGGACTGGCCGGCCTGGTGTCGGGCCGGTCGACATGAGGACGCCGCGCTCGACGAGCTGATGGCGTACGCGGATCGGTACGCCGAGGTTGTCGCGCTGGCTGGGGTGGCGCAGGACCGCAGCCGCCCCTAGCCCCAAGAGCTCAGTCGCTGCGGCTGTACGAGATCGCGTAGTCGTGCACCCAAGTGGCGCCGCCGTCGTGGGAGTTCTCGCCGGCGCCTTCCATGGCGTCGGTCCCGACGAACCTTACGGTCGAGCGCTGCCAGAAGTCGGGGTCGCGGCGGATCATCGACCAACCGGCATCGTCGATCTGGAAGTCGAAGACGCGGGTGATGCCACGGACGTCGAAGTAGTGGTACTTGGTCTGCTCGATCAGCGCGATCGCGTCCGGGAAGTCGGGGTGCTCACAGGTCGAGCGGAACATGACGAAGGCGTCGGCAAGGACCCGCTCGAAGTGCTGCCGGATGGGGACCGGCTCCTTCATCGCGACGTGCTGCATGCTGACCTGCCAGCTGCCGAGCAGGCGATCCAGTGACATGACGCGAATCTAGGGCGTCTGCTGGACGACCACCCGGCCGGTGAAGACCTCGTGGGTGATCGAGCCGTGCTCGAACAGCACGGTGCGGACCTCGGGGTTGGCCGGTGTCTTCCATGGCCAGGCATGTGCGTCGTACTCGTCCGCGATCGGGAAGCCGAGGCTGGACGTCTCGGCACCCAGCTCGACGTATTTCGCCGCGATCGCCCGGGACAGCCAGTGCGCACGAGTGACGAGGTTGCCGCTGATCCGGCCGTACTGGAACTGCTGGAACCGTCCGCTGGCCACGACCTGCTCGCCGGCGAGCGGGAAGCCGAGGACGCCGACCTCCGCCTCCGCACGCTCATAGGCGTCCGCGATGACGTCGTGGGTCAGGAAGACCTCGCCCGTACCGAGCTGGGACGCCCGGCCGTGCTGGAAGCGCGCATAGGACCCCAGCCCGTCGTCGGTCACCGTCGCGTCGCTCACCGGGAACCCGAGTTGACCGTCCTCCCCATCGGCAGCCGCGTAGCGCGTCGCGATCGCACCCGTCAGCACGAACGTCCCGAGGTCGGGGTGGAACGAGATCCGGCCGCGCTGGAACCGGTTCACCAGCCCCCGCCCGTCCCGCGACACCACCGTGCCCGTCGCCGGGAACCCGAGCGTTCCGCCCTCACCCCCGTTGCGCACGAAGGTGCCGGCGATCGGCTCGAGCATCTCGTGTGCGCCGGTCGCCGTGCTGGCGCTGATCCGGCCGTTCTCGTAGCGCTGCGCCCGACCGCCCGGCACCGCGAACTCGCCGTAGACCGTGTTGCCGAGCTTCGAGCCGTTCTCGCCCAGCCGAATGTGTCGCGCCGTGATGGAGGTGTAGGCCCTGGGCAGCTGCGCGGAGTTGTGGTTGCGCGTGTTGTTGTCGGTCGCCGGCGCGGTCGAGCAGCGCTCCCACCTCCAGGGCGGCGTGCAGGACACGACCCGGCACACGACGCCACCGACCTGCGGCACCTCCTGGTGGCACTGGCCGTAGCGGAACGCGTTGCAGCACGCCTTGCGCTGGTCGCACGACGAGCTCGGGCCGCAGCGGCAGCTGCACGACCAGCACGACCGTGCGCAGATCCCCGAGCCACCGCCGCCGCAGTTGGTGCAGGTCGCGTTGCAGTCGACGATGTAGCGCGCGTGGCCGCCGCACAGCGACGCGCCGTCGGCCTTCCACCAGCCGGCCGCGACCGAGCCTTCGGGGCACCTGTTGACGCCGTTGTTGATGGTCGCGCAGAAGACCGTCCACCCCGACCCGCAGTTGCTGCCTGGCCCGCAGACCGACGCGTATGCCGACTGCGGCCTCAACGCGAAGCCGATCGTGTCGACCGCGAGCGCGCTGCCGACGACGCCGGCCCGGACGAGAAAACCTCTTCGAGACGTACGCCGGCTCAGCCACCCCGTCACGGCGTCAGCCGCTCGCTGGGCCAGGCCGGAGTCCGAGCCGCGGCCGAGCGCCTGCAGCGCGTCCGCGGTGGCGGTCACAGACTGTCCACCGTCAGCCCCTGCAGCAGTCGCGCCAGCTTCGTCGCGCCGGGTGCGCGGCGGGCATGACTGCCGAGGACGGCGTGCATCGAGAACGGCCGGCCCGACGCCGAGAAGAACCACTGCGCACCGGTGTTGCCGGCCGTGGTGCGCTGCAGGACGTCGGGGGAGAAGTCCGACGGCTTCGGCACCGGGATGCGCGGAGCCTTGAACAGCACCTTCACCGCATCCCTTTCGTCGTACTCGAACAGCGCCAGGAAGGCGTCGTCCGGGCCGAGTCGCTCGACCACGCCGCTACCGAAGTCGCCGCGCTCCTCCGGCAGCGGGATCGTCGCCGCGTGCAGCAGCACGTTGCCGGGACGACCCGGTTGCGACGGTGCCTGCCGACGCACCCGCGCCTCCCATCCGGCCGGGAGCTCCAGACGCAGACCGCCGGCGACCAGCGTCACGCCGTCACCGCCAAGACAACCGCCGCACCGGCCAGCACGACGGTCGCCGTCCGGCCGGCCGCAGCTGACAGCACCTCCAGTCGAGCCGCGATCGCTCGCAGGGCGTCCGGCGTGACAGCTCCTCGCAGAGCAAGGAGGGGCAGCGCGCGCACCAGGCCGAAGCAACCGCCGATCGCGAGGCCGGCCACGGTGCTGCCGCTGAGCAGGCAGAGCGCGAGCATCGCGTAGGTCGCCGCGCTGGTCACGATCGTGACGACGCCGAGGCCGAGCTGGTAGCCGAAGCCGACGCCGTAGACCCAGCCGCGGTAACGGGTCAGCCAGTCCTCGTCGACCTGTCGCCGCAGCGTCGGCAACCGACGAACCAGATCCAGCCCAGCTGCCACGGCGCACGCGGCTGCCGCGAGCCACGGCGTCGCGTCGAAGAACGACCCCGCGAAACCGAGCAGCGCGCCGATCGTCACGCCGCCGAGCAGCGACGCGATGACGTACAGCGTCACCGTCACGGCCCACCGGTTGCCTCGTGCCCGCTCACCGAGCGGGCTGATGCTGGTCAGCATCGACTCGCCTCAAGGGGACCAGGTCGCGCGCAGCGCGGCGACCGTCGCGACGAGCAGACCGACGAGCAGCCTCATGACGCCTCGTACAGGCTCGGATGGCCGGGTTCGATCCCGGCGGCGTGCAGCGCGGCGTTGTCGCGTGACTCGCGGACCGCGCCGTTGCCGCGCAGCTCGGCATCTGCATTCGCCTGGCCGAGCAGCGTCAGCACCTGCGGCCAGGTCGTCCCGGAGCCCTCGCCGACGACGCGGCCGTCCCGAACCAGGATGAAGTACGGCGACCCGGGGACGTCGAGCCCGTCCCACGCCGATGTCGACGCGACGACCGGCACCTGCGCGGGCCGTCGCTTGCGCAGCTCGCTCTCGCTCTCCTCGTCGAGATCGCGTACGACGACAAGGAGACGCGTGCCGGCCGGCACATCCGGGTTGCTCGTGCCGAACGCCGACCAGAACGCCTGACACGTCGTGCACCCGGACGACAGGAACGCGAGCAGCGTGGCCCCGCCCTGCAGTGAGAAGGCCACCGACTCGCCGTCCAACGTCACACCGACCAGGCTGTCCAGCGCAGCAGTCCCCGCGGCCCGAGGCGGCACGACGCCATCGATTGTCACGGGCACCGGGCCGGCGTCGGCGGCCCGGTCCAGCTCGAGTCCCGCGCCGAGCTCGTGCAGCGCCTTGAGGATTTCCGCGTGGCTGCGCAGCACGCCGGCGACGAGGACGCCCAGCACCAGAACCGCGAGGGCGAGACCGACGACGAGAGCGGTCATCGCAGCGCCCGGCGCGACGTGAGCGGCAGGACGGCGAGGACGACGTAGGTGACGTAGGCGAGGACGCCGCTGACGATGACGAGCGGCAGGTCGAGCGGAGCGGCGGGGCCGATCGCGATCAGCAGTGCTGCGACCGCGAGCAGCGCGGTCGCGACGGCATGCCCTGGCGTCGGTGGCGTGTCGGTCTTGCCGAAGCACCCGCACGAGGCCAACGGGCTGCCGCTGCGGAGGGCGCGCAGCACGAACGCGGAGAACCCGGCGTACGAGATCGCGACGGCAGTCGCCACGAGCGGTCCGGGACGTACGACGGCGACGACCCCGAGCAGCGCCTCGACAGCGCTGAGACCGCGCACCCAGCGCGCGAGCAGCGGAGCCCGCACCCGCACGCCGGCGGCGCGCAGGGCGCGGACGAGCGAGAGCGGCTCGACCGCCTTCGCCAGGCCGGCGGCGACCAGCAGGAGGGCCGCCGCGAGGTACGGCGCGGTCGCGGCTTCCATCTCAGGCACGCTAACCCAGCCGCCCGGAATCCGCCCGCTTTACGCCTCGACCGCGAGCCGCACACCGAAGGCGATCAGGACGACCCCCGACAGCCGCTCGATCCGTCGCCGGATGGTGTCGTCGCGCAGCCACCCGGTGAGGCGCTCGACGGCGAGCAGCATCACGGCGAAGTAGATCAAGGTCTCGACCAGGAAGATCGCGCCGAACATCAGCGACGTCGTCGCCACGTCGGCGCCCGACGGGACCAGCCCGGGCAGGAAGGTCACGAAGAAGACGCCGACCTTCGGGTTGAACAGGTTGCACGCCACGCCGGCCGCATAGCCGGTCCCGAGCAGTCCCGTGCGCTGCAGCGTGCCGCGGGCCCGAAGTGCCTGGATGCCGATGGCGAACAGGTAGCCGGCACCGACCACGCGCAGCACCGTGTAGCCCACCTCGCTGGCCTTGAGCAGCGCCGCCAAGCCGATCGACGCCGACGCGATCCAGACAGTCAGCCCGGTGAGGATGCCGGCCGCGGTGCGCACCGCGCCGGCCCGACCCGAGACGGCGATGGCCCGGAGCATCAGCATCGAGTCCGGCCCCGGCAGGATCACCAGGACGCCGGCCGCGAGCGCGAAGGCGATCAGGGCCGCGATCACGGCGACGACGTCACTGCGGCGGGTCCTTCGACTGCTCGGCGAGGAAGCGCTCGAGCTCCGCACCGAGCTCGTCCGCGGACGGCAGGTCGGCATCGTTGACGAGCAGCGACGACTCGCGGCCGGCGACGAAGGCGTCGTACTGGTTCTCCAGGGCTTGTACGACGGCGGCGACCTCGGGGGAGCCGGCGACCTGCTCGTCGATCGCCGCGCGCGTCGTGACCGCTGCCTCCAGCAGCGCGTCCAGCGGCAGGGCGAGGCCGGACACCTTGCCGACCTCCGAGAGCAGTGCCGCCGACGCGGCGGGGTACTCCGCCTGCGCGACGTAGTGCGGCACGTGTACCGCGAACCCGACCGCGTCGTACCCGGCCTGGCCGAGCCGGTACTCCAGCAGATGACCGGCGGTGCCGGGCACCTGCACGGCGTTGATCCACGGCTCGTAGTCGGCGACGAGCTCCTTGCGGCTGCCGTGCGCGATGATGCCGGTCGGACGGGTGTGCGGCACGCCCATCGGTATCGCGTTCAGGCCGATCGTCAGGCGCACGCCCAGCCGGTCGATGACCATCTTCACCGCGGCGGTGAAGCGCTCCCACTGCACGTCGGGCTCGGGTCCGGCGAGCAGCAGGAACGGTGTGCCGACGGCGTCGTGCAGCAGGTGAACGGCGAGCTGGGGGTCGTCGTAGGACTCCCAGTGGTCTTCGACGAACAGCATCGCGGGTCGGCGGGCGCGGTAGTCGAGCAGCTGGTCGGCGTCGAAGGTGGCGACGACGTGCGACGGGTACGCCGAGAGCAGGTGCTCGCGCGCGATCCGCTTCGCCCCGCCGGCGTCGATGAACCCGTCCAGGGCCTGGACGAGCACCGGCCGGCCCAGCTCGGGGCGGTCCGGGTCGAGCTCGAACAGCTCACTCGGGTCCAGCACGGTCCCAGGTTAGAGGACCGCGCTCTCCGTCTTCGCCTTGTCGAGCTGGACCTCATCACGCGCGCTCTCGCGTTCGGCCGCCTCCGCGCGCTGCGCGGCGAGGCCGCCCATCGACCGCAGTGGCTGCTCCTTGATGAAGAAGGCCAGCACGAACGCCGGGATGAGCAGGAAGAACGTCGTGAGGAAGACCGTGTGCATCGAGTCGGAGAAGCCCTGCAGCACGACGCGCTGGTAGGTCTTCGGCAGCAGGGCGATCTTCGAGGTGTCGTTCAGCCCGCCGGCGGCCTTGAACTTGCTGATGTCGCCGAGGGGCAGCCCGGCCGCGTGGGCACGGTCCTGGATGTTGCCGACCAGGGACCCGAACAGCACCGACAGCGCCGCAGCGACGCCGAACGTGCCGCCCATCGACCGGAAGAAGGTCACGCTGCTGGTCGCGATCCCCATGTCGCGCGGGGGCAGTGCGTTCTGCACCGAGATGACGAGCGTCTGCATCGACAGCCCGAGCCCCGCCCCCATCACGACCATGAAGAGCATCGCCCGGGGGATGGGGGTGTCGACCGTCAGGGTCGAGAACAGCAGCATCGCGACGCCCATGACCGCCGTACCGATGATCGGGAAGATCTTGTACCGGCCAGTGCGGCTCATGATGCGGCCGGTCGTGAACGAGCTGCAGATGATGCCGCCCATGAACGGGATCATCTGCAGGCCGGCCTTGGTGGGCGACTCGCCATGCACGATCTGCAGGTAGAGCGGCACGGACGTCAGCCCGCCGAACATGCCGATGCCGACCAGGAACGCCACGGTGCTGGACACGGTGAAGATGCGGTTGGAGAACACGCGCAGCGGCAGGATCGCCTCCTCGCCCATCTGCCTCTCGCGCGGGACGAACAACCCAAGTGCGACGATCGCGATGCCGAGGAGCAGCAGGCTGGTCGTGGACGTCCAGCCCCACTCGTGGCCCTTCTCGGCGAGCAGCAGGACCGGTACGACGGCGGCGGTCATCAGCGCCGCTCCGAGGTAGTCGATGCGGTGCTGCGAGCGCTTGCTCGGCGTGTGCAGCACCTTGCTGACGACGACGAGGGCGAGCAGGCCGATGGGCACGTTGATCAGGAAGATCCAGCGCCAGCCGGCGTGCCCGAGGATCTCCGACTGCCCGGCGAGGAAGCCACCGAGAACGGGCCCGAGGACGCTGGACGTCGCGAACACCGACATGAAGTAGCCCTGATACCGGCCGCGCTCGCGGGGCGGGACCATGTCGCCCACGATGGCGAAGGCGAGCGACATCAGACCGCCGGCGCCGACGCCCTGCAGGGCACGGAAGGCGGCGAGCTCGTAGACGGAGGTCGCGAACCCGCACAGGATCGAACCGACGACGAAGATGCTGATCGCGAACAGGTAGAACGGCTTGCGTCCGTACAGGTCCGAGAGCTTCCCGTAGAGCGGCGTCGACACCGTCGACGTGACCAGGTACGCCGTCGTCACCCACGCCTGCTGGGTCTGGCCGTGCAGCTTGTCGGCGATGGTGCGCATCGCAGTCGAGACGATGGTCTGGTCGAGCGAGGCGAGGAACATCCCCAGCATCAGCCCGGACAGCACGGTGAGGATCTGTCGGTGGGTCAGGCCCCCTGCCGGAGGGTTGCCGGCCGCGGGGGTCATCTCCGCGGAGGTGGTGCGGCTCATGCGTTGTCCGATCCGGTCGGTGCCAGTACGACGGACTGGCGGTTGGTGGTCACGTCCTCGTTGAAGCGATGCAGCTGTCCGGCGAAGGCGTCGAGCTCCGCCTCCGTCCAGTCGGGCAGAAGTCGGCGCAGGACCTCGATGCGTGAGCGCCTGACGTCGGCGAGGACCTCGCGGCCGGCCGGCGTGAGCTGCAGCAGCTGGGCTCGCTGGTCCTCTGGATCGCGCTCTCGCGCGACCCAGCCCTGCCGCTCGAGCGCGGGCACCTGCCGGCTGACGGTGGAGATGTCGAGGCAGAGGACCTGGGCCAGCGTCGAGAGCCGGACCGGGCCGAGCTCCTCCAGGCGGGACAGGACCATCGCGCCGGACGGGTCCACCGGGTGCCGGGACGCCGACGAGATCGCCCCGTGCAGCTCGCGCATGCCACGCACGAGCTGGACCAGCTCGCGCGACACGGTCTCGATCGAGGGCATCCGGCGTACTTCCTGGCAAGGGACAGTGGCATTTGGTTGCTTGTTACAAGCAGCATAGCAGTCTGGCAGACTGCCCGAGATGCCCGGTTACGTCCCAGCGCAGCTGCGCGGCCTCCTGCTTGTCGGCACCCTCGCGGGTGCCGTCGCGCTGCCGTGCGCGGTCTTCGCGGTCGACGCCGGTGACCGCCAGCAGGACACGTTGCTCACGAGTGCCGCCGCTGTCGGCGCCCCTGTCGACGTGCCGGCTGCGGACCGGCCGCCGGTGCGGTTCACCGTCGCCGCGCGGCTGCCGGTGCGCCGGCCCCCAGCACGCCCGTCGTCGGTGCGGGCGAGCCGGACCCGCCGGGCCGTGCCCGCCTCATCCGCGCTGCGGCCGGCGCTGGTGGTCGCACCGCTCTCGGGGACGCTGGCCGAGCGGGTGCTCGCGGAGGCTCGTCGGCACGCGGGTGCCCCCTACTCCTACGGCGCGGCCGGCCCACGCCGCTTCGACTGCTCCGGCTTCACGATGTACGTGTTCGGCCGTCTCGGGATCTCGTTGCCGCACAGCAGCTCGCAGCAGGCCGCCGTGACGACACGCATCCCGGACGCGGACAAGCAACCGGGCGACCTGATCTTCACCTACCACGGGGGCACGATCGGGCACGTCGGCATCTACGCCGGCGGCTCGCAGATGTGGGCCGCCGTGGAGAGCGGCGACGTCGTGCGGCTGCAGAGCTTCGCCGGCCGCACCTACTCGGTCGGCCGCGTCGGCTAGGGAGCGAAGACGCGGGCGACCGCGGCGGCACGGGTTGTCACGCCGAGCCGGTCGAAGATGTTCATCAGGTGCGTACGCACGGTGTGCGGCGACAGGTGCAGTGTCGCTGCGATCTCTGCGTTGGTCCGTCCGTCCGCGACGAGCCGCATGAGCTCGTGCTGCCGTTCGGTCAGCTCGGAGGCGTGCTCGCCGTTGTTGCTCGCCCGAAGCATCTCCATGAGGTGCGGCCGCAGCAGGGCCAGGACGAAGCGGTCCTGCTCGGTGAAGTCGATCGACCCGGACCGGAAGAACAGCAGCCTCTTCGACCGCCGTACGACGTTGGGCATCGGGCACATCAGCTCGAACAGGACCCCGCTGTCGCGCATGACGTCGACGTACATCGGCGTCTTGGTCCACTCGCGGGTGCTGTAGAAGTCGCTGCGCATCGTCACCGATCGGTCGTCACCGGTGCGGGTGGGGTGCGAGCAGGACAGCGAGCCCTCGTAGTGCCGCCAGAACGGATGCTCGGGCTCGGGCAGGGGCTCCGCCAGGAACCTGACTTCGCCACACCGTGCTTCGTCCTCCGCGTAGTGCGTCGCCGTATCGGGGTCGAGATCGGCGAAGGCGACCGCGTCGCACGGCACCAGCGCGGCGAGCGAGTGCAGCACCGCAGCGGGCAGCCGACCAGGCACGGCGGGGGACTGCGCACCCGCGTCAATGACGTCCACAACCCGCCGAAGCGTGTGCTCCTGCATCGGTTGCGCCACCGGTCCCCCCCGAATCCGTTTCGACGGTACGCCGGGTCGCCTGCCCCGACGGGCGTTTTCGTCAGATACGACGTTCGTCGTATGTCGCGGCGCGGCAGGCGCGACGAGGCTTCAGCACATCGGAGCACCAACTGAAGGAGGAGTCATGAACAGTCATCTCGTACGCCGCTCGGTGGTCGTGTCGGTCAGCCTGCTCGCGGTCTCGATGGGATCGATGGCGACGGCTCAGGCCGATCCGTCGGACACCGGCTGCCCGGCGAGCTACACGGTCTTTGCGGTCGCAGACCTCGCCCTGCAGGGTTACCGCGTGCCTGGTCAGGTCGACGACCCCAACAGCGGCATCAAGTCCTACGGCCGGACCGGCAACGGCGACGGTCTCGTCTGCGCGCATGCCATCTCCGGCCAGACGACGACGTGGGGCGGCCAGCTCTACACCTTCTGGGACAACACGCAACGGACGTGACGCTCGGGAGACGGGCCGTGCGCTGGTGGTCCGAACGCCGCGCGGAACGCCAGGCCCTCACCGAGTATCGCCGGGCCTGGCGGTCGGTGACCCGACTCCGGCGCCCTAGCGGTTGACCGTGCTCATGTCGGGATACCGGTCACCGGCGGTTGCGCCGACGGGGAACGCGTCCTCGAGTGCTTTCAGCTCCACATCGGTGAGCAGCACGTCGTCCGCTGCAGCGTTCTCCTCGAGGTAGCGCACCCGCTTGGTGCCCGGGATCGGTACGACGTTCTCCCCCTTCGCCAGCAGCCACGCCAAGGCGACCTGCGAGGCGGTGATTCCCTTGGCCGCCGCGAGCTCGTTGACCCGCTCGACGAGCTCGAGGTTGCGGGCGAAGTTGTCGCCCTGGAAGCGCGGGTTGTGTCGGCGGAAGTCGTTCGGCTCGAGGTCGTCGAGGCTGCGGATGGCACCCGACAGGAAGCCGCGGCCGAGCGGCGAGTATGCGACGAAACCGATGCCGAGCTCGCGCACGGTGTCGAGCACGCCGTTCTCCTCCGGGTCGCGCGTCCACAGCGACCACTCGGTCTGCAGTGCGGTGACGGGGTGCGTCGCGTGGGCCTTGCGGATCGTGTCCGGCGCCGCTTCGCTGATGCCGAGGTGCTTGACCTTGCCGGCCGCGACCAGCTCGGAGAGTGCTCCCCAGGTCTCCTCGACGGGGACGCCGGCATCGACGCGGTGCTGGTAGTAGAGGTCGATGTGGTCGACGCCGAGCCGCTTCAGCGAGGCGTCACAGGCCTTGCGGACGTAGTCGGGCGAGCCGTTGATGCCGCCGCGGCTGCCGTCCTCCGAGCGCTCCACCCCGAACTTCGTCGCGAGCACGACCTCGTCGCGGCGGCCCGCGATCGCGCGACCAACCAGCTTCTCGTTGGTGAACGGCCCGTACATGTCGGCCGTGTCGAGGAACGTGATGCCGAGGTCGAGCGCGCGGCCGATGGTGGCGAGCGACTCGCTCTCGTCGCCGTCGCCGTAAAACTCGCTCATCCCCATGCAGCCCAGCCCCTGAGCGGAGACGACGAGGCCCTGACCGAGTGTCCGTGTGCGCATGACGGTCACGTTTGCACAGGTCAGGACGGACTGCCGTGCCGCCCCTCGCCGGCCGCGAACCGAGCCGCTCCCGCAGCTGCTTCCTGCAGTGAGACAAGACCGCGTGACCACTCCGCGTTCATCGCCTCGTCGTGGCTCAGGCCGATCGAGTCGTACGCCGACAGGCGGTCACCTCGCAGGCACAGCTGCGGCAGCGCGGCCAGCTCATGTGCCAGGGCCACCGCCTCGGTCAGGGCCGCGCCGGGCCGGCTCACCCGGGTGGCCAGGCCGATGTGCACTGCCTCGTCCGCAGTCACCGCGCGCCCGGTGAGGATCAGGTCCATCGCGACGCCGAAGCCGACAAGCCGTGGCAGCCGGACCGTCCCGCCGTCGATCAGCGGCACGCCCCAGCGCCGGCAGAAGACACCGAAGGTCGCCCCCGGGTCCGCGACCCGCAGGTCGCACCAGAGCGCCAGCTCGAGACCGCCGGCGACCGCGTAGCCGTCGACCGCCGCGATGACCGGCTTCGACAGCTGCAGCCGGGTCGGTCCCATCGGGCCACGGTCGTCGGAGTCCGGCGTACCAGGAAGTGGCATCTCGCCACGGCTCACCGCACCGAGATCTGCCCCTGCGCAGAACACCCCGCCGGCTCCGTGCAGGACAGCAACCGATGCGCTGTCATCCAGGTCGAACTGCGTGAACGCGTCGTACAGCGCTTGCGCGTGCTCGCCGTCGACGGCGTTGCGGACGTCGGGTCGGTCGAGGGTGACCACGCGGACCGGACCGTCGTTCGTGACCGTGAGGCTCATGCAGCGGACGTTACTTTCGGCGTACGGCGAACCTCGGAGCGGGTTGCGCGCTCTCCAGGACATCTGTTCTCGGGGGAGGCCGCTCATGCGCCGTCGCGTATCCGTGCTCGTTGCTCTCGCGCTGCTGTCCGGCGGCGGGGTCGCGGCCGCCGTCATGCCCGATCTGGACCATCCGCTCGACCTGGAGAACCGGACACCACGCGCCGAGCCGAGCATCGCCGTCGATCCCCGGGACCCGAGCCACGTCGCGGTGACCGCGATGCAGTTCCCCGGGCCGGTGGCGATGGGGATCGTGCACAGCGACCAGCCCCTCGCGCAGGTGTGGGTGTCGCGCAACGGCGGCGCCGGCTACCGCAGCGCCGGCCCGCTGCCGCTGCCTCGACCGAAGGCGCAGGCGAGCGAGCACGCGACCCTGGCATGGGACCCGCACGGACCGCTGTACGCGACCTACTCCGCCATTCCCCGGTACGGCGAGACGTCGGTCGGAGCGGGCGTCTGGGTCGCGAAGTCGATCGACGGTGGCCGCGCGTGGCGGCTGATGTCGCTCGTCGAAGGAGTCCACTGCAGCCGACCGCACCGGCCGGTGGTGGCAGTCGACCCAGTGCGCGGCTGGGTCTATGTCGCCTGGACGCACGAGGTCGAGCCGAGCTGCGACGGCAGCGAGGACGGGAGCCAGACCTCGCTGCGCTGGTCGAAGTCGACCGACGGTGGTGCCCACTTCGGCAAGCCGGTCGAGGTCACCAGCGCCGGCGCCGGCGACTACCCCGCACCGACCGTCCTGCCGGACGGCACGCTGCTCGTCAGCTATCTCGAGATCGGCGGGCTGTCGCTCGGCGACGAGGTGTGCCCGAGCGTTGACCAGCGCGTGGTCGTCGTGCGCTACGGGTCGACCGGCAACCGCGTCGGCGAGGCGACCGCGATCTCGCGCCTCTGCGACGTGGGCGAGGGGCTGTCGGCCAACGGCGCGACGTTCACGCCGGTGACCTACCCGGCGATCGTGGCCGACCCCACCACCGGAGCGGTGGCCGTCGCGGCGACGTACCAGGGCCAGGTCGACCGCGGCGTCATGATCGCGTCGTCCGCCGACGGTGGGCGGACCTGGCACGAGAACCTGCTGGCCGGCGCCCCGGGCACCGAGGTGTCGTTGCCCGCGCTTGCCGCGGCCGGCGGGCGGATCGCGCTGTCGTACCTGACGGTGCAGCCGGGTGGCACCTACCTGCCCACCCTCGTCTCGTCGCGCGACGGCGGCCGCACCTGGTCCGCACCGACCGACCTCGCCACCTCGCCCTCTGTCGGCAACACCCATCCACAGAACGGCATCGACACCTACGGCTTCGGGGCCTACCAGGGCGTGGCGGTCGGTCCGGACGGCATCGTGCACGCTGCCTGGCCGGACCTGCGCCCGCGTGGCGCCGACAGCCAGGACGTCGACATCTGGACCCGCGACCTCTCCTAGCCGATCGTCGCGGCCAGGGTGCCGCCGAGCTCGGTGATCGCTTCCCGGTCGGTGGCTGTCGGCTCGCCGACGACGAGCACGGGCTCTGCGACCAGGCGCCACTTCATGCCCGTCGTCGCCTTCTCGATGCTGTTCACCGCACCGGTCGTGTCGTTCTGGCCGTGCACGTAGACGCCGTACGGCATCCCGATCTTCGCCTCGAGGCACGGGTAGTAGACGGTGTCGAAGAAGTGCTTGAGCGCGCCGGACATGTAGCCCAGGTTCGCCGGCGTCCCGAGCAGCACGGCATCGGCCGCAAGCAGATCAGCCGCACCCGCCGTCAGCGCGGGACGCGAGACGACCTCGACCGCGGGCACCAGCGCTGCACCGGCGCGGGCCGCCTCCAGCAGAGCCTGCATCGCCGGCGACGGAGTGTGGTGGACGACGAGCAGGACCGGCATGCGTCAGACGGTGACAGATCCGCCGTGCTCGCACGGGGTCGCATCCGCGTCGTCGAACCACGCCATGCCCTCGCCGAGGTAGCGGAAGCACAGCGTCGTGCCCGCCGGCACGGTCACGCTGGTGCTGCGGACCCCACCCGCGCGCTTCTTGAGCTCGTGCGTCCCCGGCGTCCAGTCGTTGAAGGTGCCGAGCACCGAGACCTTCCCCGCCGGGAAGTCGGCGGGCAGCGTGAACGTCACCTTCGCGGTGCCGGCCTTGGCCTGCTTGGTGACCTTGATGCTCATCGGGACCTCCTGGAACCGGACATTCCGGCGACATCGTCGCACGTCACCTGCGCTTGAAGACGTCCGGGGGAGGCGCGGGTGCCTGGGCAGCTGTGGCGTCGGTGACGGGTTTCGCGCCTCCGGTGAAGTCGGCGACGTCGTCGCCATGAACCACCCGTGCCCGCCCGATGGCGCGGGCGCTGCGTGGGATCAGTGCTGGTACGTCGAAAGGCTCGTCGGACCCTGCCAGCACGACGTTGCCGAAGCGCCGACCGCGCAGCACCGCGGGCTCGGCCAGCAGCACGACGTGCGCGAAAGCCGCCCGCAGCGTCGCGGCCTGCGACTTGCTGAAGGCGAGCGGCGGACCGTCGCCGATGTTGGCGACATAGGTGCCACCGGGCCGCAGCGCGCGTCGTACCAGCTGGAGGTACTCGAGGGTCGTGCAGTGGCGCGGCAGGTCCGAGCCGGTGAAGACGTCGCTGACGACGAGGTCCGCGTTGCCGGCTGTCACCTTCTGCAGGCTCTCCCGGGCGTCGCCGACCCGGAGCCGGAAGCCCTTCACGCCGAGCTCCCGGCGTACGACGGTGGCGAGCGGCTCGTCCGCCTCGATCACCACCTGCCGCGAGCCCGGCCGGGTCGCCGCGACGTACCGCGGGATGCTGCAGCCGCCACCGCCGAGGTGCAGCGCGGTGATCGGCTCCTCGGCCGGTTCGATGAGGTCGACGACGTCGCCGACCATCCGCACGTAGTCGAACTCCAGGTGCGTCGGGTCGGCGAGGTCGACGTACGACTGCGCCACGCCGTTGACGGACAGCAGCCACCCCGCCGGGCGGTCGTCGTCGGCGATCAGCTCGGCCGTCCCGAAGCGGACCGGCCAGCTGCCAGGTGTGGGCACGGCCGACAGCCTGCCCTGCGGCGGGGCAGGTGACGCGCGTCACTACGCTGCCGTCATGAGCTTCAACCTCGCGATCATGCTCCGGGAGTCCGCCAACGCGCACCCGGACAAGCCCCTGATGCACGTGATGGACCTGTCCTTCAGCTATGCGCAGACCGACGAGATCTCCGGCCGGATCGCGAGCAGCCTGCTCGGACTGGGCCTGGAGCGCGGCGACAAGGTGGCGGTGCAGCTGCCCAACCTGCCGCAGTTCCTGTTCACCTACTTCGGCATCCTCAAGGCCGGCCTGGTGATGGTGCCGCTGAACCCGCTGCTGAAGGCACCCGAGGTGGCCTACCACCTCAAGGACAGCGACGCGAAGCTGCTGATCACCTTCGAGATGTTCGCCGACGAGGCCGTCAAGGGGGCCGGTGAGGTTGGCGGCATCACGACGTACGTCGTCAACATGCCCGGCAACGACAAGCGGCCGGAGGGCACGAAGCACTACGACGAGCTGTACTTCGCCGACGACACCCGCGACATCGTCCCGCTCAGCGCCGACGAGACCGCGGTGCTGCTCTACACGAGCGGCACGACGGGCAAGCCGAAGGGCGCAGAGCTGACGCACTTCCAGCTCTTCATGAACTGCACGACCGCGGGAGCGCTCTTCGGCTTCCAGGACGACGACATCGGGCTCGCGGTGCTGCCGCTCTTCCACGTGTTCGGTCTGTCGAGCGTGCTCAACACCAGCGTTCGGTACGGCGGCACGATCGTGCTGGTGCCGCGCTTCGAGATGGATCCGGTGATCGACGCCATCGAGAAGCACAAGTGCACCATCTTCTCCGGCGTCCCGACGATGTACTTCGCGCTGCTCGCGATGGACTTGTCGAAACGTGACCTGTCGTCGCTGCGCGTCGGCGTCTCCGGCGGTGCGCCGATCCCCGGCGAGACCATCAAGGCGATCGAGGAGAAGCTGCCCGGCTTCGTCGTGCTCGAGGGCTACGGGCTGTCCGAGAGCGCCAGCACGACGACGTTCAACATCGACGCAGAGCAGCGCAAGGTGCTCAGCATCGGCAAGCCGATCTGGGGCGTCGAGGTGAAGGTCGTGGACGAGAACGACAAGGAGCTCCCGCCGGGCGAGGCGAACGTCGGCGAGATCGTCATCCGCGGCCACAACATCATGAAGGGCTACTACAAGAACCCCGAGGCGACCGAGGAGGCGATGCGCGGCGGCTGGTTCCACACCGGTGACCTCGCGTACGTCGACGACGACGGCTTCCTGTTCATCGTCGACCGCAAGAAGGACCTCATCATCCGCGGCGGCTACAACGTCTACCCGCGCGAGATCGAGGAGGTGCTCTACGCCAACCCGTCGATCGCCGAGGCTGCGGTCATCGGCAAGCCTGACGACAAGCTCGGCGAGGAGGTCGTCGCGGTCATCACCCTGAAGCCCGGCGCCGACGTCACGCCGGAGGACGTCATCGCCTACTGCAAGGAGCGGCTGGCGGCCTACAAGTACCCGCGTGAGGTGCGCATCGTCGACGCGCTGCCGATGGGCCCGACCGGGAAGATCCTGAAGAAGGAGCTGCGCTGACGACCGTCGAGACGGTCCTCGGCCCCGTCGACACGGCCGAGCTCGGCACGACGCTCATGCACGAGCACGTCTTCACCCTCACGGTCGACTCGCAGCAGCAGTGGTCGGACGAGTGGGACGAGGAGACGAAGGTCGCCGAGGCCGTCGAGACGCTGACCGCGCTGCGGGCGACCGGCGTCCAGACGATCGTCGACCCGACCGTCGACGGCCTCGGGCGCAACGTGCCGCGGGTGCTGCGCATCAACGAGCAGGTGCCGACGCTCAACATCCTGGTCGCGACGGGCATCTACACGTACGCCGACGTGCCTGGCTTCTTCGCCGCACGTGGGCCGGGCGGGCTGCCCGGGCTGCCGGAGGTGATGACGCCGCTGTTCGTGCGCGACATCACCGAGGGGATTCAGGGGACCACGGTGAAGGCGGCCTTCCTCAAGTGCGCGATCGACCACCACGGTCTGACAGAGGGCGTGGAGCGGGTCATGCGCTCGTGCGCGCAGGCGGCTGTCGAGACCGGTCGGCCGCTGATGGTCCACACGCACCCCCGCAACCGCACCGGTCTCGAGGTGCAGCGCGTCCTGGGGGAGGAGGGGCTCGCCCTCTCGCGCGTCGTACTGGCGCACAGCGGCGACTCGACGGACGCCGACCACCTCTCGGAGCTGGCCGACACCGGCTTCCTGCTCGGCATGGACCGGTTCGGCATCGACACGATCCTGGGCTTCGACGAGCGGGTCGGCATCGTCGTGGAGATGTGCCGGCGCGGGTACGCCGAAAGCATGGTGCTGTCCCAGGATGCCGCCTGCTACATCGACTGGGTCGCCCCCGACCTGATGCCGTTCCTGCCCAACTGGAACTACCAGCACGTGCTCAGCGACGTGGTGCCGGCGCTGCTCGAGCGCGGCGTCTCGCAGGACCAGGTCGACGCGATGCTCGTCGCCAACCCCCGCCGCTTCTTCGAGTCGTAGTGACCGAGGACCGCGGGTGGACGCGGCCGTCTCGGCCGGTGCCGACCCGACGCGTGCGGTCCGAGGGCTTTCGCGGCGACATCGAGGGGCTGCGTGGAGTCGCGGTCCTGCTCGTCGTCTTCGGGCACGTCACCGGCTGGCCGCGAGGCGGGTTCATCGGTGTGGACGTCTTCTTCGTCATCTCCGGCTTCCTCATCACCGGGCTGCTCGTGTCCGAGCGCGAGCGGACCGGCGCGATCAGCATCCGCGGCTTCTACGCCAGGCGGATCCGACGGCTCCTGCCGGCCGGCGTCCTCGTCCTCGTTCTCACCGACCTGGCCTCGGCGATCTTGCTGCTTCCGAGTCGCGCGCACGAGACGGTCGTGGACTCGCTGTGGGCGTTCGGCTTCCTCGCCAACGTGCACTTCGCGCACCTCGGCACGGACTACTTCTCGCTGACCCGCGCGCCGTCCGCGGTGCAGCACTACTGGTCGCTGTCGGTGGAGGAGCAGTTCTACCTCGTATGGCCCGCCGCGATCCTCCTGACCTTCGCCATCGCGAATCGAGCCGGTCGCCGGGCCCTCACCGCCGTGGCGTCGATCGTGATCGTCGCGTCCCTGACCTGGTCCGTCGTCAGCACGGCGCACTCGCCGGCATCGGCGTACTTCTCGTCGCCCGCTCGTGCCTGGGAGCTCGGCGCGGGTGCGCTGCTCGTCCTGCTGTCGCCGAAGCGGGTGCCGGGGTTCGTCGCCTGGCTCGGGGCCGCCGGCCTGGTGGCGTCGGCGGTCCTGATCACGCCGAGCACCGCGGTTCCCGGGTATGCCCTCGCGCTTCCGGTCGCGTCGACCGTGGCGATCCTTGCGGCGGGTGGTCGGCGGCTGGGTCTCGCGACGGCGCCGATCAGGTACGTCGGACTGATCTCCTACTCGCTGTACCTCTGGCACTGGCCCTGCGTCGTCCTCGGTGCGACCGTGCCTGGCGGCACGACCGGGCTCGGCAAGGCGGTGCTCGTCGTCATCGCCGGTGTCCTCTCGGTGCTGTCGTACCACCTCGTCGAGCAGCCGTTCCGCCGGCACCGCCCACAGCTGGTGGCGGGTCCGCGGCGGCCATCGGTGATCGCCCCGGCGTACACGATCGTGCTGCTCGCCGCACTGACGGCGACGTGGGTCCTCACGCCATCACCCTCGGCCCGACACGTTGATCGGCACAGGCCGGCACCGGTCGGCGCCGAGACCGTCACCCCGCCCGTCCGCGACCTGCCTGCGCAGATAACCGCCGCCCTGCAGCTGTCGAGCTGGCCCCGTCAGCTCGATGCCGACCTCACCGATGCCGGTGCCCCCGAGTGGCTGCACGACAAGTGCCTCGACGTCGGAGACCGCAACGCTGCCCGGTGCGTGTACGGCCCGCCGCGCGCGACGCGCACCGTCGCGCTGCTCGGCGACTCCGTGGCCGTCAGCTGGCTGCCGGCTCTGCGGCGCGCGGCCACCTTGCGCAACGCACGCATCCACGTGCTCACCCTGCGGCAGTGCGCCAACCTGCGCGGCCTGGTCAGCAAGGGCTGCGCGGGACACCAGGACTGGGCGCTCGCGCGGGTTCGGCGGATGCGACCCGAGCTCGTCATCATGTCGGCGCGCTACCAGGGCAGCCAGGACGCCATCCAGTGGCGAGACGGCACCATGCGCATGCTGGCGGAGATCACGCCGTACACCCGGCGAGTCGTCCTGCTGTCGCCTCCGCCGGGCACCGGCAACCTGCAGTCGTGCTACACCCGGCTGTCGAAGCCGCGGGACTGTGCGGCGGTCGTCTCGGAGCGGTGGCGCACGTACGCCGGGGCCGAGCTGCAGGCCGCGACCAGCGCGCACGCGGTGTTCGTCGACGCGCGGCAGTGGTTCTGTGTCGCCGACCAGTGCCCGGCGGTGGTTGATGACCTGCCCGTGCTGTTCGACGGCCGGCACCTGACCGCGGTCTACGCCGCGTTCCTCGCGCCGTTCATGGCCCCCGCCTTCAAGTGACGAGCAACCCGATGCCCACGACGATGCCGAGGACGACCACGGCCGCCCGCATCGCGGTCGGGTGCAGCCGGCGCGCGATGGAGACGCCGAGGGTGCCGCCGACGTACGCACCGATGGCGAGTGCCAGCGCGTAGCCCCAGTCCACCCGCGCCGACAGCACGAAGATGGCCGCGCCGACGACGTTGATCAGCAGCGAGAGCACGCCCTTGAGTGCGTTCAGGCGCTGCAGGCCGTCGGCGATGAGGATGCCGAGCACTGCGAGCAGGAGTACGCCGAGACCGGCGCCGAAGTAGGACCCGTAGACCGCCGCGGCGCCGACGCCGACGCGCGCGCCCCAGTGCACATCCGACCCGGTGGCCTGCCGGTTGCGAAGGACCCGCGACAGCCCCGGCTGCACTGCCAGCAGGGCCGCGGACAGCAGCACGAGGTAGGGCACGACTGCCCGGAACGTCGAGGGCGGAGTGACCAACAGCAACACGGCGCCGCCGAGGCCGCCCATCACGGCGAACGGCAAGAGCGCGCGCACGCGATCGCGCTGCCCGGCGAGCTCACGGCGGTAAGCGACCGAGCCACCGGCGTACCCGGTGATGAGACCCACCGAGCAGGTGATGTTGGCCGTCAGCGGACCGACACCCACGCCGAGCAGCGCGGGAAAGGCGACCAGCGTTCCGCCGCCGGCGACCGCATTGATCGCGCCGGCCAGGACCCCCGCCCCGGTGACCAGAGCGGCGTGGGCGGGGGTCATGGCGACGAAACTAGGTGAGCGGCGCGTCCGTGCTCTGCCGCCTCGCCGGCGCGGGACCGGTCCCGGTGAGCTGCGGCAGCGGCGCGACCCGCGGGTCGTCCTCGTCGGCCCAGTAGTCCTCCGGCTCGGTGACGTCGACGCCGTCCGGCGCTTTCACCGCACGCAGGATGAAGGTCAGGACGACCGCGATCAGCAGGTTGAGGACGAACGCCGTCAGGGCGATGTAGCCGTTGCGCCCGGACAGGAACGGGATCTCGGCCGCGGAGCCGCCGAAGTGCTTGTGCGTCGCCGGGTTGATGACCTGGTAGGCCTTCACGGTGCCGTAGACCATCGACACCGCCCAGCCGGCGAGCAGCGCCCAGCGGTGGAACCACCGCGTGAACAGGCCGAAGACGAGCGTCGGGAACGTCTGCAGCATCCAGATCCCGCCCAGCAGCTGGAAGTTGATGGCCAGCGTCCTGTCGAGACTCAGGACGAAGACGAGCGCCCCCACCTTGACCAGCAGCGACACGATCTTCGAGACCCGGGCCTCTTCCGCAGGATCAGCCTGCGGCCGGAAGAACTCCCGGTAGATGTTGCGGGTGAACAGGTTCGATGCCGCGATCGACATGATGGCGGCGGGCACGAGCGCACCGATGACGACAGCGGCGAACGCGATCCCGGCGAACCAGCTCGGGAACATGTTCTCGAACAGCTGGGGGATGGCGAGCTGCGCGTTCGGCTTGCCGTCGAGCCCGATCGGCTTCACCTTCGCCGCGATCGCCATGTAACCCAGCAGGGCGATCAGACCGAGCAGGAGCGAGTACGCCGGCAGCAGCGCAGCATTGCGCCGTCCGACGTCACGGCTTCGGGTCGAGAGCACCGCGGTGACGCTGTGCGGGTACATGAACAGCGCCATCGCGGACCCGAGCGCGAGCGTCGCGTAGGGCCAGACCGCGGGTGCGCCCGGGATGATCGCGCCCTTCGGCTTCCCGGTCGCCGGGCTCTTCTGCGAGAGCGACTGCTGTGCGCTGTCGAAGATGTGACCCCACCCGCCGAGCTTGTGCGGGATGTAGATCACCGCGACGATGATGACGACGTAGATGAGGATGTCCTTCACGAACGCGATGAGCGCAGGTGCGCGCAGTCCGCTCGAGTACGTGTACGCCGCCAGCGCGATGAACGCGACGAGCAGCGGCAGGTCGGCGAGCAGCTTGTTGTCGCTGCCGCCGACCCCCATCACCTCGAGGACGGCCTGGATGCCGACGAGCTGCAGCGCGATGTACGGCATCGTCGCGAGGATCCCGGTGACGGCGATCGCCAGCGCCAGTGCGCGGGAGCCGTAGCGCCCGCGGACGAAGTCGGCCGGCGTGACGTAGCCGTGCCGGTGGCTCACCGACCACAGCCGCGGCAGGAACAGGAACACCAGCGGGTAGACGATGATCGTGTACGGCACAGCGAAGAACCCGAGCGCGCCGGCGGCGAACATCAACGCCGGCACCGCGATGAACGTGTACGCCGTGTAGAGGTCGCCGCCCAGCAGGAACCAGGTGACGAAGGTGCCGAAGCCGCGGCCGCCCAGGCCCCACTCGTCGAGGTTGGCCAGGCTCTCCGCCCGGCGCCAGCGGGCTGCGGCGAAGCCGAGCACCGTGACGGCGAGGAACAGCACGACGACGATGGACAGCGCCACGCCGTTGGTGCCGGTCGACGCGGCGGCCATCATCGTCCGCTCCGGTCGGTCAGCCGGCCGCGCGTGCGGTCGGTGCCGCGCACCAGGCGGTAGGCGATGTAGGTCAGCAGCGAGGCGATGAACACCCACATCAGCTGGTACCAGTAGAAGAACGGGAAGCCCCACAGCCGCGGCTCGTCCTTGGCGTAGCTCGTCACCCACAGCAGCGCGACAAAGGGTGCGGCGAGCAGGATGCCGGCTACGACGTACGCCGGGCCCCGCCGCGGGTGGATGGGACCGTCGGTGGGCGGAGCGGAGTTGGTGCCGATGGGATCGCTCATGCTGTCCTCCAGCCGCGGCCGACGCCGATGGCGGCCGACTGCGAGATGATCTATCCCGATTCATCCGGAATCAACCTGAGGAGCCCTCGTGGAGTGGTCCAACTGGGCCGGCAACCAGGTCATGGAGCCGGTGCGCGTCGTCCGCCCGCGCTCGGTCGACGACATCGCCACGGCGGTCAAGCAGGCGGCCGCCGACGGCCTGCGGGTCAAGGCGATCGGGGCCGGGCACTCGTTCACCGCCATCGGGCTCACGGACGGCTTACTGCTCGACATGTCGTCGTACGACGGCCTGGTCTCCGCCGACCCCTCGACCGGTCTGGTCACGGCTCAGGCGGGGCTGCGGCTGCACCGGCTCAACGCGCTGATGCACGAGCACGGCCTGGGGCTCACGAACATGGGCGACATCGACGTCCAGACCGTGTCGGGGGCGGTGTCCACGGGAACGCACGGCACGGGCCGGGACAGTGCCGGGTTCGCCGCGCAAATCGCCGCGCTGGAGCTGGTGCTCGCGGACGGATCGGTGGTGACGTGCAGTGGCGCCGAGCGGCCGGAGCTGTTCGCCGCGGCACGGGTCGGACTTGGTGCGCTCGGTGTCATCAGCACGGTGACGTTCCAGGCGGAGAAGGCGTTCGTGCTCGAGGCCGACGAGCGACCGATGCCACTCGACGAGGTGCTCGACGGCTTCTTCGACATCGTCGCGGCCAACGAGCACTTCGAGTTCTACTGGTTCCCCCACACCGACATCGCGCTGACGAAGCGCAACAACCGCACGTCGGCCGAGGTACGCCCGCTGTCGAAGGCGAAAGCGTTCGTCGACGACGAGCTGCTGTCCAACGGCGTCTTCGAGCTGACCTGCCGACTCGGTCGCCGGATGCCGGCGCTGATCCCACGGCTCAACCGCGTCGCGGCGCGCGCCCTCACCGCGCGCACCTACATCGACGCCGCCCCACGCGTCTTCACGTCACCGAGGCGGGTGCGCTTCTACGAGATGGAGTACGCCGTGCCGCGGGCCTCACTGCCCGACGTCTTCCGCGAGCTTCGCGGACTGCCGGAGCGGTTAGGGTTGCACGTGTCGTTCCCGGTGGAGGTGCGGGTGGCGCCGGCCGATGACGTGACCCTCTCGACGGCGTCGGGCCGCGAGTCGGCGTACATCGCCGTGCACATGTTCAAGGGCACGTCGTACGACCCCTACTTCCGCGAGGTCGAGAAGCTCTACCAGGACGTCGGTGGCCGACCGCATTGGGGGAAGCTGCACACCCTCGACGCTTCGCATCTGCGCGAGCGCTATCCGCGCTTCGACGAGTTCGTCGCCTTGCGCGACACGTTGGACCCGGAACGGCGCTTCACCAACGCCTACCTCGACCGAGTGCTCGGCTGACCATCGCCGTCGACGGATCTGCGAACCTACTCGCCGTGACACTCGAAATCCGACCGATTGAAGACCGTGACGTCGACGCGGTCGTCGACTTCTCGCTGTGTGCGTGGGCGCCGGTGTTCGACTCCTTGCGTGGCGTGCTCGGCAGCCCCGTCTTCGAGCGACTGCACCCGGACTGGGCGGCTGGTCAGGCGGACGCCGTGCGCTCGACATGCACGAGCGGGGATCTGGACGTGTTCGTCGGCTTGTTGGATGACGCGCCAGTGGGTTTCGTGGCCGTTGCGCTCAACGCGTATCACGAGCGCATGGGTGCGATCGAGATGATCGCCGTCGATCCCGACCACCAGCGACGCGGTGTCGCTGGTGCCCTCACGGCCTTCGCAATCGATCACATGCGCGCAGCGGGCATGGACATCGCGGTCGTCGAGACCGGAGGAGACCCCGGTCATGAGCCGGCCCGCCGCAGCTACGAGGCCTCGGGGTTCATCGCGCTGCCGATCGCTCGCTACTTCCAGCTCTTGTCCGGAAGCTAGAGCTCCAGAATCCAGTTCTGTCCGACGAGGTCGTGGCCGAAGCTGCGGTGCTTCTCCTCCTCGAGTGCCTCGAAGCTCATGTCCCAGCCGAACTCCTCGGCGTACGGCTCGCCGTGCGCCGTGACGACCCAGCCCAGGTCACCCGGTTGGTCGAGCGGCCGGATCAGCACGAGGGGGGACTGCGTCGTCGCCGACGCACTGCAACGGCGGTGGGAAGCGCGAAGCCGGCGACGAGCGCGCCGACGAGGAGCGTGACATCGCGGCCCCAGTGCGGGGGCTCCGCTTCGGAGAGGTAGGCGAAGTAGCCGAAGTCCGCTTCGCCTCGCGGCCAGTGCAGGTATGCGAAGGCGCCCATCGCGAGCGCCAGCGCCGCACCGTGAACGGCGGCCAGCGAGCGCGACCGTCGCACCGTCACCGCTGCATGCAGGCAGAGCCAGATGACGACGGCTGCGAGAAAGGCGAGACCGAGGTCACCGGCGCCGTACATCTGTGGCACATGCTGAGTGAGCGGACGGATGCCGAGCTGGTCCCAGCCGACCCACGCGGTGGCGACCGCTGCGCCGACGCAGAAGCCCGCAGCCAACCGTTCGCGCACCTTCACCCCCCGACAGGCAGGGCCTCAGGGTAGGAGAGTCCACAGCCCGGATGCGCCGTCCACAGACTCGCGACGGGGGCCGGACATGTCTTGACTACTGTCGTGGATCGAACTAGTGTTCGAACATGTCCACGGCACTGGTCGACGTTCCCGTCGCGCCATTGGCGCGCCCGCGGGGCTGGGATCTGCCGTTCGACCCGGCCGATCCGTTCGGCCCCTTCGACCACGACGACTTCCGTGCCGACGTCTCCGATCTTGCCGAGTCATCGCGAGAGAGCTGGATGCGGTGGGCGCACGAGTGCCGGGTGATCGCGCGGCTGGCCGCACAGGTGCCGCGATCACCATGGGACACCCGGGGACCGACGCCGTGGACATCCTTCATCCGCGAGATCGCGGTCGCGAAGCGGTGCAGTGACCAGGCGGCCGCCAACGAGATCGACATCGCGGTTGCGCTGGTCGCGGTGCATCCGCGCACCCTTGCCCTCCTCGAGGAGGGTGAGCTCCCGCAGTTCCGCGCACGCGTTCTGGTGGAGGAGTGCCGGCGCCTTGAACGGCCGGCGATCGCCGCGGTCGAAGCAGAGGTCGCCGACCGGGCCTGCCGTCTCGCGCCGAGCCGGATCCGCGACGCGGTGCGTCAGATCGAGCTTCGGTACGACGCGGACGCCGCCGCGGCGCGGGAAGCCGAAGTTGCCAGGTCACGGCGGGTCCGTGTCCTCCGACAGCCCGACGGCCAGGCAGATCTGCTGCTGTCCGGCCCGGCCATGGGCATCGTTCAGGTCTACGAGCGACTCACCGCCGACGCCAAGGCCGCGCAGGCCGCCGGCGACCTACGCGGTTTGGATGCCCTCCGCTACGACCTGGCGATCGAACGCCTCACCGACGATTCCGCTGAACCTGCCGACCCCGGCGACCCGGAGCGCCCGGCTGTCTCTGTCGAGGGGCCGACACCTGTCGCGGAGAGCGTCGAGCCGGTGGAGGTCGTGGCTACCGAGGCTCGGCCTGTGCCGGCCGCCCCGGCGTTCAGCGACGATCGCCGCTGCAGCCGGCCGATCCGGGCCAACATCACCGTGCCTGTGACGACGGCGCTCGGGCTGGGCGACGACCCGGGCTGGCTCGATGGCTACGGATGGATCAGCGCGCCGCAATGCCGCGAGTGGCTGACACTTGCCGAGCTCCGGCAGGTCTGCGTGTCGCGGTTCGGCCAGGTCGTCGACGTCGCGGACCGCGTCGTCCGGCCGGAGCCCACGCCGGCCGGGATCCGCGAGGCCCTGCTCGCCATGGTCGACAATCCCGGACCGATCAGCCCGAAGACCTACGAGGAACAGCCTCACTACGTCCCGAGTGACGCGCTGGCCGAGTTCGTCGAGATCCGTGACGTCTACTGCGATGGTCCAACCGGCCGCCGGGTCGCTGCCAAACGATCCGACAAGGATCATGAGATCCGATATCCCCTCGGCCCGACTGCTGCCTGGAACCTCGTCGACCGGGCCAGGCGAACACATGTGCTCAAGCACCGGGGTTGGATCCCGTTCCGCCGGGACGGCAGCACGATCTGGCTGAGTCCCGCCGGTCAAGTCGTCGAAGTGGAGCACTGGACGACCCCTCCACCAGAACTCGAACCTCATGCCGAGCTGCCCGACCCCGATGAGCTGCATCACCTCGATGCCGAGCTCGTTCGCGTGCCCACGTGGGATGACGACCCGCCGTTCTGACGACCGGTCCTAACCTCGTCCCATGGTGCTCAGCGCTGAGCAGTGGTTGCAGACGCACTTCTTCCCCCTCGTTGACTCGCTCCCCGCGCCCGCGGACGCCGACCCGTCGTCACCGACGACCGCCCTCGCGGTGATCGCCGCCCTGCGCCTGTCCGGGGCAGTCGACGCCCTGGCCGCGGTCGGTGCGCTCGACGTCGACCAGCAGGAGCGTTGTCGCGCCGCCCTAGAGGCGAAGGGCGTCTCCTCGGCGAAGGTGTCCACCAGCTCGGTCGCGCTCTTCTCGGGTCTGGTCGAGGTGCGCGGCAACCGCCCCGAGCCCGAGCCTGACCCGCGACCGGACCGGCTCGTGCGGGTGCTCGGTGACGGACGCGTCTTCGGGCTGGTCGAGGGCGAGCAGGCGGTCCTGATCGCCGTCGAGGTCTGGGAGCGCAGCGTGCATGCCGACTTCCTCATCGCGGTCGATCCGGCCGCTCATGAGGTGCGCGACGAACGAGCCCGGCTGATGCGCGACTGGCTGCAGAAGAAGCACGCTGGGGAGGCGACCGATGCCGATCGCCCGCTGGTGTCGATGGCGATGAGCCATCCGGGAGCTGCGACCACGTGGCTGCTCGAGGCCGACGGTCGGTCGGTGGAGGGCCGAGTGGCGTCGGGGCAGGGCGGCCAGGACTGGTGGCGGCTCCGCGTCCAGTGGGACGTCGCCGCGGACGACTCGGCCCGCGAGCTGGTGGTCTCAGGCACCGAGGAGGGTCGGGTCATCGGTCGCTCCGTGCTCGCCTGGTAGTCGCCGGTTCGCTGCTGCTCGCCCGGGTACGTGCCGATCATGGGGACTCTCGACGAACGCAATCCTTCGGTCTGGGTGGAGACGACGCGGGATGCGGTGACCGCAGCTGCCGCCGGAAAGCCCACCGGCTCGTACGACGTCATCGTCGTCGGCGCGGGCATCACCGGTCTGTCGACCGCGCTGACGCTCGCTGAACGCGGCTCCCGTGTGGCGCTGCTCGAGGCCGGCCAGGTCTGCAGCGGCGTGACGGCGTACACGACGGCGAAGGTGACCAGCCTGCACGGTCTGATCTACGACGGCCTGGTCCGGCACCGCGGCAAGGAGCTGGCGCAGTCGTACGCCGATGCCAACCAGGGCGCGATCGAGCAGGTTGCGACATGGATCGACCGCTACGGCATCGAGTGCGACTTCAGCCGTCGGCCGGCGTACACCTACACGACCGACGCCGCCCGCGTGAAGGAGATCGAAGCCGAGGTCGAGGCCGCTGCGGCGCTCGGTCTGCCGGTGAGCTTCACCAACGAGACCGAGCTGCCGTACGACGTAGCGGCTGCGATCCGGATGGTCGACCAGGCTCAGTTTCACCCACGACGTTACTGCCTCGGGCTGGCGGCGGCGTTCACCAGCCTCGGCGGGGAGGTCTTCGAGAACACCCGTGTCACCGGCGTCAACGACGGATCGCCCTGTGAGGTGCACCTCGGTGACGAGCGCGTCAGCGCGGAGCACGTCGTGCTCGCGACCCACCTGCCGATCCTCGACCGTGGCCTGTTCTTCGCCAAGACGCACCCGACCCGCTCGTATGCGTTGACAGCACGGCTGGCGGGCGCGCCGCCGCAAGGCATGTACCTCAGCGCCGACTCGCCGACGCGCTCGGTGCGCTCGGCGGAAGGCGACACTCTCGTGATCCTCGGCGGCGAAGGACACAAGGTCGGCCAGGACCCGGATACGCGTCAGCGGTACGCCGCCCTCGAGGACTGGGCCAACACGCACTGGCAGGTCGAGGACATGGTTCACCGCTGGTCCGCGCAGGACTACGTGTCCGGCGACGGCGTCCCCTACATCGGGCGTCAGCTCCCGGGCTCGCGCGTCTTCGTCGGGACCGGCTTCGGCAAGTGGGGGATGACGAACGGGACCGCAGCGGGCGGCATCATCGCGGACCGCATCGAGGACAAGGACAACGACTGGGCAACGGCGTTCCGGGCGTCGCGGATGGGCGCACCCTTCACGTCGAAGGACACCATCAAGGAGAACGTCGACGCGGTCGGCGGACACCTCATCGGCGACCGGCTGAAGACGCTCAACCCGCCCGACGCTGACACGCTGGCCCCCGGTGAAGGCGGCATCGTCAAGCTCGACGGGGACAAGGTCGCGGCGTACCGGCACGAGGACGGCAGCCTCACCGCCGTGTCGCCGGTGTGCCGGCACATCGGTTGCCTGGTCTCGTTCAACACCGCCGAGCGGAGCTGGGACTGCCCTTGCCATGGTTCGCGGTACACCCTGGACGGCAAGGTGATCCAGGGCCCAACCGTGCACGACCTGGAGAACAAGAGCCCGCAATGAGGCCGAGTACGCCTCACCAGCCGCGCAGGTCGACCTCGTAGCTGTCGACGACCTCGGCATCGGGGGAGTCGCCCTCGACCACGTGGATCCACTCGTGCAGGGCGACGGTGGGATCGACGTGCGCAGGGTGTGCACGCACCAGGTCGCCGACCGCAAACGCGTTGCCCGCGTCGGCGGAGAACGTCGTGTGCTCGTCGGAGCAGAACCACACGGACGCACCGGGGATGTGCGGGTTGCCGTGGTCCATGCCGAGTGACTTCAGCCCGAGGTTCGCGACCGCCCAGCCGGCCTTGTTGACGGAGATGACCTGGGCAAGCACGGTGAGCGCCTGCTGGAAGGGCAACCCCTGGGCGCCGTACGCCGTGTCCATCAGCAGGTACGAGCCGGCCTGGATCTCGTTCGCCCACGTGTTCAGCTCGTAGTTCCCGGTGCCACCTGCGGAGACCAGCTCGCCGCCGACATCGGCGGATGCCTTGAGCAGCCGGCTCATGCACTCCTCGGTCTGCCGCAGCCTGTCGGTCGGGTCCTCGACGATCATCACGTGGCCCTCGTAACCCATCACGCCGCGGACCTCGAGGCCCCTGCTGCGGGCGTAGTCGGCGAGCCGGCCGGCGTCGTCGGGCTCGACCCCGCAGCGGGGCAGGCCCACGTTGACGTCGATGACGACCTCGCGGACTCCGCCCGTCACTGCCGCATCGACGGTGATGTCGCTGTCGACGGCGAGCGTGACGCGCGCGCCGGACTCGATGACATGACCGAGACGGCTGGTGTCGAGCACCTCGTTGGCGAGCAGCAGGTCCTCGCCCAGCCCGGCGGCCGCGAGACCCTCCACCTCGCGGATCGTCGCGCACGTGAAGCCGTGGTGACCGACCGCGTGCTGGAGCCTGGCCAGGGACGTCGTCTTGTGCGCCTTGACGTGCGGGCGCAAGCGGGGCCCCGGTAGCGCGGCGGCCATCGTCTGCAGGTTGTGCTGCAGGGCGGCGCGGTCGACGAGCAACGCCGGGGTCTGCAGCTCGTGAATGCGCATTGCGCGACGCTATCGCGGCACGGAACCGGACAAAGCGGACGACAGGCACGTCGAAATGGTGGGGCGCTGACCCGACCGCGCCGCCGAGGGCGCTGGTCCAGATTGTCCGATGTGTCGCACAGTCGACAGTCCGTCTGTCCAGGAGGCGACAGCACGTGCACGTGCTTTCGCGCAGTCTCGCTGCATCGGACATACCAACTCGTAAGGAGCAGGACATGAGCGACAACGACAACATCGAGTTCGACGACGTAGAGGGGCACGGCCTGAAGGAGGTTGCGGCCGGGCTCGGCGTCGCGGCTGTCGTCGTCGGGGGAGCGGGCGCCTCGCTCGTGGCGCACTCATCCTCGGCTGACACCGCTACGGCGCGCGTTCCATCCGTGTCGGTCAACCTCGACGACCCGATGGGCACCGTCGACCGCACGACCGACTGGGGCGTGGCAACGACGCGCGCAGCCCGCGACACGGCGCTCACCACTGCCGTGCGGACGGCCAACGACACGACGAGGCTGGCCGGCAACACGGTCCGCCAGGCCGACCGCACCGTGCAGGACACCGAGCACTACGCGATCGACACCGCCGACGAGCTCGTCACCGCGGCGAAGACGGACGTGAGCAACACGGTCGACACCGCCGGCACGATCGCCAGGAGCACCGTCGACACCGCAGCCACCACGGTGCACAGCACGCTGAGCACCGTGCGCCAGACCGTCAACGACCTGGATGTCTCTGTGGGCGCCGGTGTCTCCGACGACGGCGTTGACGCCTCCGCCAGCGCTGCCGGTCACAACGTGGGCGGCCACGTCGGCTAAAGGCCGGGGGGAGCAGGCGGCGGGCGGTCCCACTGGGGCCGCCCGTCGTGCTGCTGCGTGCGCCTCGCGTTCCGCGAGACGTGCCGCAGAACAGTCTTCACCTCGTACGGCGTCAGCTCGGGGTGCTTGGACAGCAGCCGCGCGACCAGCCCCGTGACATGCGGGGCGGCGTAGGAGTTGCCGGTCGCCACGATGACGCCGCCGCCCAGCCACGGCACCGTGACCCCGATGCCCGGTGCACCGAACTCGACAGGCGGTGCCGGGTTGCAGTCGAGGTCGAAAGGGTCGGCCCCGTCGTTGGCGGCGACCGAGAGGACCGAGGAGTACTGAGACGGGTAGCTCGGTGCCGGCGCGTTGTTGACGGCGCACACCAGCACGACGCCGCGAAACGCAGCTTCGTCGGCGATCTCGTAGAACAGGGTGCGGTACTCCGGCCGGCTGGTCGACAGGCTGAGGTTGACGACACGAGCCGTCGTGATGGCGTGCGCCAGCCCGGCCGCGAAGACCGGTCCCTTGCCCGAGAGCCGTTCGCCGAGGACGCGGACGCTGTGCAGTCGGCACTGTGGTGCGACCCGCCGGATGATCCCGGCGCAGGCCGTCCCGTGCCCGAACAGGTCCGCGTGCGGTCCTTCCTCTGCGACGACCTCCTCGCGCAGCGCATCCCACCGGAGGGCAACCCCGCTCGTCACCGCCCCGACAGCGGGATGCGTCTCGTCGATCCCGCTGTCGACGACCGCGACGTCGATCCCTTCGCCGGTGGCTCCATCGAACGCCCACTCCCGGTCGATCGCCAGCGCGGGCAGCGGCACGTCAGCCAGGCGGTCGGGCAGGAACGCCTCCGACCACGCGGGCCTCAGCGCCCCGGACGTGCGGCCCCCCGCTCGGTGTGCATCGCGACCTCGCGGACCAGCCGGACGGCGAGCCGGCGGTCGTCGCTGCTGTGCCGGCTCAGCAGGGCGAAGACCTCGGCGAGGTCGGCGAGGTCACGGTCGCGCGGACCGACAGCGTCGGCAGCTGATGCCGCCGCGTCGGTGAGCGCCGAGCCGTCCGCGGCGGCCATCGACAGCGCGGTCAGCAGGACGGACCCCATGCGCGTGAACGCACGGGCGGCTTCGAGCGCGATCGCGGCCTGGTCAGCGAACACCTGCAGCAGCGCCATGTCCTGCATGGCCCCGGGACGGGCCGTGTCGCGATCGAGCAGAGTGAGTACGCCGAGGGTTGCGGCCTGCGAGGCGACTGGCACCGCCAGGATCTCGCGCGGCACGTAACCGGTCGACTCCGCGACGTCGCGAGCGAACCGCGGATCGTCAGCCGGTGAGTCGATCGACACGGGCTGACCCGACTGCACGACCCATCCGGCGACGCCTTGGGAGGCCGGGATGCGCATGCCGGTGACGTCCTGCGCGCCGGCGCCCACGGCTGTCGTGTAGACCAGCTCGCTCTCGTCGTCGGTCAGCAGTGCGAGCGAGCACGCGGCCGCGCCGAACAGCCGACGGGCCGTGTCGGCGAGGGCGGCGAGCAGCCGATCGGTCTCGGGAGGTGCAACGGACGGACCCACTGCTTGCGCGAGCGAGCCGAGCTCGGCGAGGAGGTCCTCTGCCGTCGTCACGACCCGGAGTGAAGCACGAACACCCGCAGCGCCGGATCAGGTCGTCTGGACGATGAGGACCGAGCAGCTGGCGTGGTGCGCAACCCGGTTGGGGACGCTGCCGAGCAGGAAGCGGGCCGCACCCTGCATCCCGCGGTTGCCGACGACGATCAGGTCCGCCTTCACCTCGGCGGCAACGGCAAGAAGCACCTCGGCCGGGTTTCCGGGCGCGGAGACGGTGCTCGCGAAAGGCGCGACGGCGTCGAGCGTCATCATGGCGTGCTCGAGCGACTCCTCGGCTTCCTGGCGCTGCTGCTCGACGAGCTCGGCGGAGTCGACCATGAGGCCGCCGGCCGCCCCGCTCATGGCGAGCACGGCCGCATGTCCCACCGGTCGGTACGCCGAAACGATGGTCAGCGTGGCCTGTGACAGCGCGGCGAGCTGACCGGCGTGCCGGACGGCCTCCTGCGCGCTCGGCGAGCCGTCCGTGCCCGCAACGATCGACCGGTACATGCGTTCCCCCTGATCAGCTGTGATGATCACCAGCATCAGGTGTCCGGCGATGCCGGTCGGTAGGGAGCTCGCCCTACCTTTACCCGGTTTGTCGCTCTCGGCCGCGCAGTGCCTCGGTGAGCTCTGTGCGCCGCTCGATGTCGAGCTTGGCGTAGGCGTTGCGCAGGTGCTTCTCGACCGCCTTGACCGTCACGAACAACCGACCGGCGATGTCGCGGTTCGTGTGGCCGCTGGCTGCAAGCTCCGCCACCTCCCGCTCGCTCGGGGTCAGCGCGTCGGGCCCGAGCAGTGCTGTACGACGGGGCCGCGCCCCGGTGGACAGCAGCAGCCGGCGCGCGCTGTCGGCCACCGGCGTCGCGGCGCAGGCCGTCGCCAGGTCCAGGGCCTGCCGGAACGGCTCCTGCGCGTCGGCGACCTGCCCCGCCGCGCGCCTCGCGACGCCCAGGCTCAGCAGCGCGCGCGCTGCTGACAACCGAGCCGGAGAGGGCGCGAGCACCGCCACGGCTTCCTCGAACAACCGCATCCGCTCGTCGCCGCGGGCGACCAGGCCCGCGGCGTGCAGGGCACGCCCCAGCGGCCTCGCGACGCCGAACCGGCGAGCCTTCTCCAGCTCCTCGGCGATGAGCTCCTCCGCCCGCTCGACGTCGCCATCAGCCATCAGCGCCGGCGCCACGTCGGTCCGCCACGCCCACTCACCGGGGTTGTCGATCGCGTGCTCCGCGCACCACCGGCCGACGGCGAGGAGGTCGTCGCGGCCACCCGGCTCGTGCCGGGCGAGGCGCAGGGTGCCGCGGGCGTCGAGCAGCAGCGCGTCGAACCGGTCGAGAGAGGCGCCGGGCGGCGGCACCTCGGCCATCACCTGTGCGGCTTCGTCCAGTCGGCCCTTCTCAGTGAGCGCCTTGACCAGGCAGGCGGCGGCGAAGCGCGCACCGGTTGACGACAGTCCGCGCGTGCGGGCGATGGCGTCGCGTGCAAGTTCCTCGGCGCGGTCGAGCTCGCCGAGATCGAACGACAGCAGTGCTCGCGTGCTGCGGATCGGCATCAGTGGGGCATCGCTGCCGCGGTCGTGCGCGAGCTGCTCACCGCGAAGCAGCTCGCGTTCGGCGGCGCCGTACTCGCCGAAGGCCCACAGCAGCGACGCGGTGTGCAACCAGCGCGGAGACTCGGGTCCCTCGTCGCGCAGCAGCTGTCCGCTGCCGAGCGCGGTGAGGGTGAGCGCCCGACCCTCATCGTGCGGGGCGCACTGCGAGAACCGCACCGTGGCCAGGTGCCCGATCGCCAACCGCTCGGCGTGCGTGCTGCCGGTGAGCCCGGCAGCGAGCTCCTCGGCCTCCTGGCGGAGCGTCGACGGCGGCAGGTCGCTCGTGCCGAGCAGCCACAGGCGCTCGCATCGGAGCCGCAGCAAGGTCTCGCGGTCCAACCCGTTCGGGTCGGCGAGCACCTCGTCGAGCGCCTGGATGCCTTCGGCGTACCGCCGCCGTTCCGCGAGCGCGCGGGACAGTGGCATCGCAGCGAGGCTGCGCAGCGCCGGATCGGTCGTGCTCGCCATCGCCTGCGAGAGATGCGTCAGTGCCTGCTTGTCACCGACGACGGACTCCGCGCCGCCGAGCTGGATCAGCAGCCGAGCGTCCACGGCTGTGGGGTTCTCGTCGACTGCGCGCCTCAGCAGCGCCACCGCGACGTCGGGTGCACCGGTGTCGAGGGCCTGCGTGCCGGCGTCACGGAGCTGCTCCCTGACCCAGGAGTCGCCAGCGGGGTCAGTCCGCAGCAGATGACGTCCGATCTCGTCGTGGGCGGCGCCGGCGAGGGCGAGCAGGCGCGCGGACTCGCGATGCCGTCGTGAACGCAGACCACGCGGCATGTGCCGGTAGATCGCCGACTGCACGAGTGGGTGGACGAAGCGCAGCGGCTGCCCGGGCCTGAGCAGGTGCGCGTCGATGAGCTCGTCGAGAACGAGCTCGGCGCGCTCCGCGGGAACGCCTGCGACGGCCGCGACGAGGGGGAGCGTCGCGCTGCGCCCGAGCAACGCCGCGGTTGCAGCGATATCGACGGCCTCCCGGCCCATGCGGCTGACCCGGAGCAGCGCCGAGCGCGCGACCGTGGTCGAGCCGAGCTCGCGCAGACGCGCAGCGTCGGCGTCAGTAGGTTGCAGCTGCTCGGTGGCAGCCTCCTCGAGCAGCTGTCGCAGCAGCAGTGGGTTTCCGCCCGTCGTGTCGACGCAGACCCGGGTGAACCCCGCGCTCGGCGGGTCGCCGAACCAGCCTCTCGCCACCGCCGCGGTCGCCTCTGCCGACAGCGTCTCGAGCTTGAGGGTGAGGTCGGCTCGTTCGGCAAGGTGCTCGAGTTCCGGCGCCCGGACCGTCTGAGCAGCCGGGCGGGCCGCGAGGACGAGCGCGATCGGAAGCCCTGGCAGCCGCCGGGTGAGGTAGACGATGAACTTCAGGCTGGCCGGGTCGGCCCAGTGCACGTCGTCGATCACGACCGCGAGCGGATCGGCGCCGGCCCGCGCGGTGCAGAGCCCGAAGAGCCCATGCAGCGCGTCGAGCTCCGCCGACTGCACGTCGGCTACGGGCTTTGCCGTCGTGAGTCCCCGCGCAGCCGCGGCCGGTGGGGTTGCATGAGCGGCGACGTCATCGACGAAGAGCTGGCGGGCCACGCCGAAGGGCAAGTCCTGCTCCAGCTCCCCAGCCGTTCCGGCGACCACCTGCATCCCGAGGGCCTCAGCGCGGCGCGTCAGCTCGAGCAGGACCTCGGTCTTGCCGACGCCGGGCACGCCTTCGAGCAGCACGAGCCGACCGGTGCTGGTGCGCACGACATCGCGGAGGACGGCCTCAGCCGCCGCCAGATCGGCGTCGCGCTCCAGCAGCACGCCAGATCACCCCCCG
Organism: Actinomycetota bacterium; assembly: GCA_033851845.1. GTDB lineage: Bacteria > Actinomycetota > Actinomycetes > Mycobacteriales > SCTD01 > RYN-124. Next base: position 23,207 of record JAWWOH010000080.1, on the reverse strand, counting down.
CCGCCACCCCCGTGACCAGCGGGCTTCATCCTCCCAGATAGGGAGAACTCGGGCAACTGCCTTGCCGTCAGGGGAAGCGGGCGGTCCAGAGCAGCGAGGTCACCGCGGCCGCGACGGCCGTCAGCAGGCCGAGTCCGGTGAGCGTCGCGGTGACCTCCTTGCGCTGCGTCGTGTAGCCGACCTGACTGCCGATGTCGGAGTAGACGCCGTTGAGCTCCTCGCCCGACTTCGCGCTGTAGCTCTGCCCGCCGGTGGCGGCGGCGAGCGCCGCGAGCGACGGCGCATCGACCGGCACAGGCACGATCTGGCCCTGCACCTGGACGTATCCCTGCTCGGTGCCGTAGGCGATCGTCGACACCGGGATCTTCAGTGCCGTGGCAGCGGTAGCGGCATCGTCAAGCGAGCGTCCGATCGTGTTCCCGCCGTCGGAGAGCAGTACGACGCGGGCCGGCGGGGGCTTGGCCGCCCCCTGCTGAGTGCCCCCGGGGACGTTCTGGATCGCGTTGAGCGAGGCGATCACGGCTTCCCCGATGGCGGTCCCGCCGGCAAGTCGCAACCCGTCGATGGCGTCGCGCACTGCTGCGTGGTCCTGCGTCGGCGTCGCGACGACAGAGGCAACCGCGTTGAACGACACCAGCCCGACGTTGAACTGCTTGGGCAGCCGGTCGACGAACGCCTTGGCCGACTGCTTGGCCGCGGTGAAGCGGTCGGGGGAGACGTCGGTTGCCTGCATCGAGGCCGACGTGTCCAGCGCCACCACGATCGTGGCTCGCTCGCGCGGCACCTTCACGTCGGCCTCCGGCTTGGCGAAGGCAGTTGTCAGGGCCACCAACGACAGCAGCAGCAGGCCGGCCGGCACGTGCCGGCGCCAGCCGGGTCGCTTCGGGGCGACGGATGCGAGCAGGTCGAGCTCGGTGAAGCGCGCGGCGTAGACGGGCCGCCGCGCCTGCATCCAGACGTAGCCGCCGACCAGCGCCACGACGCCGATGAGCAGCAGCAGCCGGATCGGCTCGGTGAAGGCGAACCCGTCCATCAACGCACCATGAGCCCGGCTCGGCCCGCGGCCCGCAGCCGACGACGGGTGGCCAGGAAGGTCGCGAGGTCGACCAGCCAGTCGCGGTCGGTGCGCAGCACGACGTGACCGGCACCGGCCCGGCGTACCTCGGCGGCATGCGCCGACCGGCGAGCCGACGCGGCGGCTGCGTAGCGCTCACGCAGCGCCTTGCTCTTCGTCTGCACCTCCAGGTGCCGTCCGGTCTCGGGGTCGACGAGGCGCAGGACGCCGACGTCGGGCAGCGTCAGCTCACGCGGGTCGACGACCTCTCCGACGATGACGTCATGCCGGGTGGCGAGCATCCGCAAGGGCCTCGCCCACGGCGGCGCGGTGTTCGGCGGAGCCAGGAGGTCGGACAGCACGACGACGAGACCACGTCGGCGCGGTGGGTTGAGCACCGAGGCCAGGCCGGCCGCCAGGTCGGGGCCCGCGCCCTCGGCACGGGGCTCGCTGAGCAGCCGGTGCAGCAGTGCCAGGGCGGCGTCCCGGCCACCCCGTGGCGGCAGCCGGCGCATCCCGTCGGCGCCGAGGACGACCGCACCGACGCGGTCGCCCGCGCCACCGGCGAGGTGCATCACCGCAGCCGCGACGGCCAGTGCGATGTCGCGCTTCTCGCAGGTCACGGTGCCGAACGACATCGACGCCGTCAGGTCGACCAGCAGCGTCGTCTCGAGCTCCCGCTCCGCGACGGCATCGCGGACATGGGTCTCCTGCGTGCGCGCGGTCACCGACCAGTCGATCCGGCGTACGTCGTCGCCCGGTGCGTAGAGCCGCGCCTCTGCCGCCTCGGTGCCAGGTCCGAACAGGTACCCGAGATGATCGCCGGCAAGCAGCCCGTCGAGCCGACGCGCGACGTCGAGCCGCAGCCGGCGGGCGGAAGCCTCCCGTGCGAGTGGAACTGCGGTGAGGGAGCTCATGCGGAGTCTTGAAGCTGGGATGGCGCGATCTGCGGCGGCTGTACGACCTGCAGGACCCGCTCGACGATGCTCGGTGCAGCGACACCGTCGGCCAGTGCCTCGTAGGTGAGCACGAGGCGGTGCGAGAGCACATCGGTCGCGAGGTCGGTGACGTCCGCCGGGAGGACGTAGTCGCGGCCGCGCAGGACAGCGAGTGCCCGGCCGCCCTGGACGAGGCCGAGGCTGCCGCGCGGCGACGCCCCGTGCGCGATCAGCGGCGCCAGCTCCGGCGCGCCCCACGGGCCGGGATCGCGAGTCGCCATCACCAGGCGGACGGCGTACTCCGCGACGGCGTGATGCACGAACGTCTCGTCGACTGCCTGCTGCAGCTCGAGCAGGTCGTCGAGGGACAGCACCTGCTCGGCGTGCGGCGGGTTGACGGCCATCCGCCGGACGATCTCCATCTCCTCGGCCATCGACGGATGGCCGACGACGACCTTCAGCAGGAACCGGTCGCGCTGCGCCTCCGGGAGCGGGTAGACGCCTTCGCTCTCGATCGGGTTCTGCGTCGCGAGCACGAGGAAGGGCTTGGGCAGTGGGTACGTCGTACCGCCGATCGAGACCTGTCGCTCCTGCATGACCTCCAGCAGTGCCGACTGGACCTTTGCGGGCGCGCGGTTGATCTCGTCGGCCAGGACGAGGTTCGCGAACACCGGTCCGAGCTCGACGTCGAACGCCTCGCGGGACGGCCGGTAGATGCGGGTGCCGACGATGTCCGACGGGACCAGGTCGGGGGTGAACTGCAACCGGACGCTGGAACCGCCGACGACCCGCGCGAGCGTCTCGACGGCGAGGCTCTTGGCGATGCCGGGCACGCCCTCGAGCAGGCAGTGCCCGCGGGCGAGCAGGGCGACCAGGATGCGCTCGACCATCCGGTCCTGGCCGACGACGACCTTCTTGACCTCCATCAGCGCGCGCTCGAGCGATGCGGCCGGGTCGGTGCTCAGGGGGCTCTTGCGGGCTGGGCTCATGGCGTTCATTCGACACCCGGCGGCGTGAAGCCGCCGTGAGATCCCGCTGGGAGGTCCCTGTGAACCCCGCCCCGGCCGCGGTTTCGGTGCCGCGCGAAGGCCACTTCCGGGTACGCCGGGGGCGGGCGTGCGGCGGCTGCGACTCCCGGGCCGGCGGGGAGCGCTTCCCTCCTCAGATCGGAGCTTTTCGCCGGTCAGAGCTCCGATCTCAGCAGGGAAGCGAAGGTGATCGCTTCCGCGGCAGCGAACCCAGCGCACACGTCGCTGTCTGCGTGGAGCCCGCGGACCTGGCGGGAAGGGCGGTCATCGGCCGGTCAGCTGCCGGCGACGGCGAGCAGGCGACCGGCGCGGGGCCGACAGATCACCATGGCTTGTCGGCGGCGGTGATCACGACCAGCCGCTGGGTCGCGCGGGTGATCGCGACGTAGAGCGAGCGCAGCCCGGCCGCGCTCTCCGTCGCGATGTGCTCCGGCGACACGACCAGGCAGCCGTCGAACTCCATGCCCTTGGCCTGCCAGGTGTCGAGCACCAGCAGCCGCGGCTCGGTCGGCAGGGTGTCGCGCAGCCAGCCGACATCCGCGGCCGTCGCGATGACCCCGACGGTCCCGGTCACCTGCCCGAAAAGCTCGGCCACGGCGTCGACCGCGGCCGCGGTGAGGTCGGCGACAGAGGTGCGTACGACGGGTGCCTCGCCGGTCGACCGCACGGCCGCCGGCGGGGTCGCCGCCGGGTCGATCAGCGTCAGCACCGTCGCTGCGAGGTCGGCGATCTCGGTGGATGTGCGGTAGTTGGTGGTGAGCTCGTGCCGGCGTACTCGCCTCTTGCCGGCGACGCCGACCACCGCGTCAGCCGTCTCCTCGGGATGCGGCCAGACCGACTGGGCCCAGTCGCCGACGACGGTCCACGTCCCGGAGCGGGCGCGGCGGCCGAGGGCCCGCCACTGCATCGGCGAGACGTCCTGCGCCTCGTCGACGACGACGTGCGCGTAGTCGCGGTGCGACTCGTCGGCGGACAGGTCACGGGCCGCGCGGTAGGACCGGTCGGCGAACGTGGTGACCTCGCCGTAGTCATCGGGCGTGGGCTCGTCGTCCTCGGGTTCCGGGGGGGCCGGCGGCTCGCCGATCAGCTCGTCGAGCTCGTCGAGCAGCACCGCGTCGGCAGCTGTGACGACGGCGCTGCGCCACGACTGCATCAGCAGCGCGGCCTCCTCGTCGGTAAGCAAGCCAGGAGGCATCCGCAGCTCACCGGCGCGCACTCTCCCGAAGACCTCGTGCCGGTCCAGGACCGGCCAGAACGCTGCGAGCGCCTGCTCGAACACGCTGTCGTCGCGCAGGTCGAGCGCTGCCTCCTCGCGCAGGTCGTCCTTCGCGCGATCCGACCAGTCGTCGGCATCGGCGGCGCGCAGCCACGCGCGCACGACGAGGTTGACCAGCGCGGTGCGGGCCTGTCCGTGCAGCCCGTTGTGGCTGCGCGGCGAGCGCTCCAGCTGCGCCCGGCGGGTGGCCTGCTCACGGCCAGGGACGGTGACGGTGCGACCGCGGAAGACGATGCGGACGTCCTCCACGCGTGGTCGTCCGGCGGCGCGCGCGATCTTCCGGAGCACCTCTGCCATGCGCAGCGAGCCCTTGACCGCGGCGATGTCGCCGGCGTCGCGGCCCGTGACCGCCGTACCTGTCACCAGCGTCTCCAACGAGACGAGCCGCACGGAGGTCTCACCCAGGGTCGGCAGCACCTGGCTGACGTAGTCGACGAACACCGGGGACGGGCCGACGACGAGCACGCCGCGGCGGGAGAAGCGCTCGCGGTGGTTGTACATGAGGAAGGCCACCCGATGGAGTGCGACGGCGGTCTTCCCGGTGCCGGGTCCGCCCGTCACCAGCAGCACGCCGTCGTCCGGTGCGCGCACTGCCTCGTCCTGCTCGCGCTGGATGGTCGCGACGATGTCGCGCATCCGACCGGTGCGCTCCTTGGAGAGCGCGGCCAGGAAGGCACCGTCGCCGACGACCGTCGTACCGACCAGCTCGTCCGCCCGCGCCGGGTCGAGCAGCTCGTCCTCGATGGCGGTGATCTTGTCGCCGCGGCAGGAGATGGTCCTTCGTCGTACGACGTCGTCGGGCTGGGCTGCCGTGGCGCGGTAGAAGGCGGCCGCGGCCGGCGCCCGCCAGTCGACGACGAGGGCGTGCTGCTCCTCGGTGCGTACGCCGACCCGGCCGATGTGGTGGACCGTGCCGTCCTGCCGGTCCAGCCGGCCGAAGACCAGGCCATCGGCGGCGGCGTCGAGCGCCGCCCGCCGGCCGGCGAAGTGCAGGACGGTCACGTCGCGTTCGTAGACGGCCTGCGGCGTGCCCCCACCGCCGCGCAGCCCTTCCTCCTCGGCGGCGCTGGTCTCGGCCCGAAGCACAGCGAGCCGAGCGAGGGCCGCGTCGACGAGCTCCTGCTCGCGCGCGATCTCCCCGCGGACGGCGGCGGACGGCTCGGTCAAGCCGTTCACCTTGCCAGATCGCGGCGTGGGGCAGGATCTGCGGGTGCGAGACGTGGGCCGGACAGTGGGTGTCGAGGAGGAGTACCACCTCGTCGACGCCGAGACCTACGACCTCGCCGACATGCCCGAGGTGGTCCAGGCCGCCATCGCGTTGATGGGCGACGAGGCGCAGGGCGAGATCTCCACCAGCCAGCTCGAGATCGCCACTCCGGTGTGCACCACGCTGGCGGAGGTGCGGCAGCACCTGACCCGGATCCGGCACCGCGCCGACGAGGTGGCGCGTCAGCAGGGCTGCCGGATCCTCGCCGCCGGCACGCACCCGACCGGGACCTGGCACGAGCAGCGGCTGACGGTCGGGGAGCGCTACCTGTCGCTGTTCGAGCGATGGGGCCTGCTTGCCCTGCAGCAGATGATCACCGGCTGCCACGTGCATGTGAGCGTCGGCGACGACGAGCTGGCGATCCGCACCATGGACTACCTGCGGCCGGATCTGCCGGTGCTGCTCGCGCTGTCGGCGAGCTCGCCGTTCTGGGAGGGCGTCGACACGGGCTACGCGAGCTACCGCACGCAGTGGTTCGGGCGGTGGCCGGTGACGGGGATGCCGGACGCGTTCGGCAGCAAAGCGGCGTACGACGTGCTCGTGGCCGAGCTCGTCGAGACCGGGATGATCGACGACGCGTCGCACCTCTACTGGGACGTGCGGCCGTCGACGAAGTTCCCGACCCTCGAGGTGCGGGTCGCCGACACGATGCCGCTGCTGGACGATGTCGTCCTGCACGCGGCGTTGGCGCGGTCGCTGGTGCGAGTCGGGGCAGCGGAAGCAGAGCGTGGCGTGCCGCTGCCGGTGCTGCGGTCGGAGGTCGTGCGGGCAAGCCGCTGGCGGGCCGCCCGGTACGGGCTGGAGGAGTGCCTGCTCGACACCCGGGCGCATGCCCTCAAGCCGGCCGCCGAGGTGGTCACGGCGCTGCTCGGCCGGCTGCGCGACGATCTCGAGGAGCTCGGCGACTGGGACGAGGTTGTCCAGCTGACGGAGCAGTCGCTCGGCCGCGGCTCCTCGGCGGCCCGGCAGCGGGCGGTCGCCCTCAGCAGCGGCGACCTGCGCGCGGTCACCGCGTCCCTGACGGCCGAGACCGTGAGCCTGTAGTCGCCCTCAGCAGGCCAGGCGGGGGCGCAGCAGCGGCCACGCCGACGCGAAGCCGTCGTGCAGCCGCAGGTCCGTCACGTCGGCGATCGGCACCCAGCGCAGCGCGAGGCTCTCCCGCTCGGGCTCGACGTCGAGGACCGCGTCGACCTCTGCGAGCAGGGTCTCGTAGGACCACCCGCCGTGGTCGTCGACGTGCCGACCGGTCACCCGCACGCGGCTGACGTCCAGCCGGGTCTCCTCGACGGTCTCGCGGAGGGCCGCTTCAAGAGCGGTCTCGGTACGCCGACGCGCGCCGCCGGGCACGCTCCACGTGTCACCGCCGTGGCTCCACGGCGCGCGGTGCTGCAGCAGGACCGTCGGGCCGGGCGCGACGACGAGCAGGCCGGCAGCCCCATAGCGGCCCCAGTGCCGATGGCCGAGGGCGCAGCTCGACCAGCCGTCACCGTCCATGCCACCTGCCTACCCGATGAGCTCCGGGGATGCACGTCCCAGCAGGATGGACGGATGGACCTGCCGCTCGGCGACGCCGCCGAGTCCCTCGTCGTCTCGCGCGACGGTGGGGTCGTCACGATCCGCATGCACCGACCGGACAAGCACAACGCGATCTCGTTCGCGATGTGGTCGGCGTTCGCGCGGGTGATGCCGGTCCTCGCTGCGGACGACGCGGTGGACGCGGTGGTCCTGCGCGGCACCCCCGGTGGCCCGTTCTCGGCGGGGGCGGACATCTCGGAGTTCACGACGCTGCGGGCCGAACCGCAGGGTGCTCGCCGCTACAGCGACGCGGTGGCCGCCGGCGAGCGCGCCCTGATGGACTTCCCGAAACCGACGATCGCGCTCGTGCAGGGCATCGCGATCGGCGGTGGGACGCAGGTCGCGGTCGCGTGCGATCTGCGGGTCTGCGACCCGACGGCGAGGTTCGGCATCACGCCGGCCAAGCTCGGGATCGTCTACGCACTCGGCTCGACCGCTCGCCTGGTCGAGACCGTCGGGGCCGCCTGGGCCCGCTGGATCCTGCTGACCGGCGACCTGCTCGATGCCGACCAGGCGTTGCGCATCGGACTGGTTCACGAGGTGCACCCACCGGGTGACGTCGAGGCGCGCGCGTATGCCCTCGCTCGCTCGATGTCCGAGCGAGCCCGAGTGTCACTGACCGGTGGCAAGGCCCTGATCGAGCGGGCCTTCTCCGGGCGCCTCGATGAGGACGACGACGTACGCGCGCTCTACGAGCGCTCGTGGACGAGTGCCGAGTACGCCGAGGGTGTGGCCGCATTCCTCGCCAAGCGACGGCCGGACTTCGCGGCCGCCCGACAAAAGGACACCCATGAACAGCCGTGAGATCCGCCTCGCCGCCAGACCGGTCGGGGAGCCGAAGCCCAGCGACTTCGAGCTCGCCGAGGTCGAGGTGCCTTCGCCGGCCGAGGGCGAGCTCGTCGTGCACAACCTCGTCATGTCGGTCGACCCGTACATGCGCGGCCGGATGAACGACGTGAAGAGCTACGTGCCGCCGTTCCAGGTGGGCGAGGCGCTGCAGGGCGGCGCGGTCGGTGAGGTCGTCGAGTCGATGGCCGAGTCGCACAAGGTCGGCGACCTGGTGCTGCACATGCAGGGCTGGCGGGACTACGCGGTCGGACCGGCCACGTCGTTCCGACGGGTGGAGCCCGGAGTTCCGCCGTCGTACCACCTCGGTGTGCTCGGTATGCCTGGACTGACGGCGTACGCCGGACTGTTCGGTGTGGCCGCGATGAAGGAGGGCGAGACCGTCTTCGTCAGCGGGGCGGCGGGAGCCGTCGGCAGCCTGGTCGGGCAGTTCGCCAAGCGCCGTGGCGCGACGGTCGTCGGCAGCGCCGGGTCGCCGGACAAGGTGCGGTGGCTGGTCGAGGAGCTGGGCTTCGACGCGGCCTTCAACTACAAGGACGCGCCGGTGCTCGACCAGCTGCGGACCTTCGCCCCCGCGGGCATCGACGTCTACTTCGACAACGTTGGCGGCGATCACCTCGAGGCTGCCATCCACGTGCTCAACCCGCACGGACGGGCGGCCATCTGCGGGATGATCAGCCAGTACAACAACACTGCGCCCGAGCCGGGGCCGCGCAACATGACGATGCTGGTCAGCAAGCGGCTGCGGCTGCAGGGGTTCCTGGTCAGTGACCACAGCGACCTGCTGCCGGAGTTCGTCCGCGAGGTCGGGGCGTGGCTGGCGAACGGCGAGCTCGTCGTCCGGGAGACGTTCGTCGACGGGCTCGAGAACGCACCGGAGGCCTTCCTCGGCCTGCTGCGCGGCGACAACACCGGGAAGATGGTCGTGCGCATCCAGTCCTAGGAGTCGGCGAACTTCTGCAGCGCCGCCCGGTCCTGTACGACGACGGCCGCCCGCTGCACCTCGACCCAGCCGCGGTCGGCGAACCGGTTGAGCGCTTTGTTCAGGCTCTGCCGGCCGACGCCCAGCCGGGCCGCGACCTGCGCCTGCGCCATGCCGTCGACATCGCCCGTCACCAGCAGCTTGGCGAGCCGCCGCGGCAAGTCGAGGAACACCAGGTCGGCGGCCGAGTTGGTGAGCCGGCGCAGCGTCGCGGCCAGCTCCACGGCGAGGGCAAGTGCAGCCTCCGGTGACGAGTGGAGCAGGGTCATCACCGCATCCCGCGGCAGGCAGACCAGCTCGGAGTCCTCGATCGCGAGAGCGCCGGCGGATCGTGCCCCGCCGTCGACGATCCCGAGCTCCCCGACGGACTCGCCGGGCCCGAGGACGGACAGCACGAGCTCGTCGCCGTGCTGCGAGGTCACCGATACCTTCAGCCGGCCGCTCCGCACGACGTAGATCGCGTCGCAGGGCTCACCCTCCACGAAGAGCACCTGCCCGCGGGACAGCTTCTTCGGGTACGCCGTGGACGCGAGCCGGTCGCGCAGCTCGGGAGCAGCGTCGGCGAGCAGGGGTACGTCGGCGAGCAGGTCGGACACGGATGACACGGCGACACCGTAGTCCGGTCGACGGCTTCGGACCTCAGAGCGGGATCGGTGCGCCGAGGATCTCGTCGGTGAGCTCCCAGAGATGCTTCGCGACCTCGGGATCGGCGCCGGTCGAGAAGACGTCGAGGATCTCCGGCTTCCCACGGGCGCCGTTCAGGAGCTTCGGTCCGACGAACGCGCCGCTCGGCGTACTCGGATCCAGTGCCCGCAGCGTCGGCAGCGCGCCGGCGGCAGCCGACTGGAAGACGATCGGTCGGACCAGCGTGAGGAGCGGCACCATCCAGCCCTTGCCCTCGTCGCGCATCTGCCGCGCGAACAGGTTGGTCCAGCTGACCCCTGGGTGGCAGGCGACGACGCTCACGGGCGATCCGGCCGTGACGACCCGGCGGTGCAGCTCCTGCGCGAACAGCAGGTTGGCCTGCTTCGAGTTGGCATAGACCTTGCCGGCTGCGTACGGCGAAGGGGCGACGAGATCGTCGCGGGTGGTCGACGTCGACAGCCGTCCACCGCGCGACGCGATGCTGCTCACGACGACGACGCGGCCCGCCGCGCTGTGCAGCGCCGGCCACAGGGCAGAGACCAGGGCGACGTGGCCGAGGTGGTTGGTGCCGACCTGGCGCTCGAAGCCCTGGGTCGTGTAGAGCAGCGGACCGCCCATCACGCCGGCGTTGCACACCAGGGCGTTGAGCAGCCGGCCGTCGGACTCGAGCTGCTCGGACAGCCCCTTGGCGAACGCGGCGACGCTGTCGAGGTCGGCGAGATCGAGGTGTCGCACCTCGGCCGATCCCTTGGCGCCGCTTGCTGTGATCGCTGCGCGCGCCTTCTCACCGGCCGCCAGATCTCGTACGGCGAGCACGACGTGACCGCCCCTGCCGGCGAGGTCTCGCGCGGCCTCCAGTCCGATGCCGCTGTTGCCGCCGGTGATGACGAACGTGCGTCCGGTCTGCTCGGCCAGCTGTCGTGGCGTCCATGCGGTCATGCCGCAGACGTTAGGTCAGCCTTCCGTCGCGAGTGCGAGCGGGAGCACGTGACCCGCGCCACCAGCACGCAGCAGGCGAGCCGCCTCCGTCATCGTCCAGCCCGTGTCGATGCGGTCGTCGACCAGCAGCACCGGGCCTCCGTCGAGCTTCAGATCGGACGGCAGGGCAAATGCGCCGTGCACCGCGAGCAGCCGCTGCGCGCTGTTGCTGCCGCCGTGCACACTGCTGTCGTGGACGCGTTCCAGGGTGCCGAGCAGCGGCAGCCGACCCACGTCGGACAGCCGCCTCGACAGGCTCGACACGAGCAGTGGACGGCTGCGCGACGGCAGGCCCACGACGCCGGTCGGCCTGGTCTCCCAACCCCACCCGGCGAGCACCTGCACGACCGCCCGCAGCACGTCCTCGGGCACGGCCTGGTCGGGTCCGGTGAAGAGCTCGCGCAGCCGGCTGCCCCAGCCGATGTCCGACAACCGCCCGAGCGCGCGCCCGCTGTCGGCCTGCAGCTCCGCCGGGATGCGCCCGGACAGCTCGACGCCGAGTGCCGTCAGCCCGGTGGGCCACATCCGGCGCGCCTCCACCTCGACGCCGGGGCGACCGAGCGCTGCCTGCGCCGCGGCCAGCGACGCCGCTGCCACATCCGGGGAGAGCGGTCGGTCGGTGCAGCGGTCGCACCGCCCGCACGGCTGCGCTCCGGGGTCGTCGAGCTGCCGGCGCAGGAACTCCATCCGGCACCCGTCCGTCGCGGCGTAGGCCCGCATCGCCTGCTGCTCCGCCGACCGGTCCGCGGCGACACGGGCGTAGCGCTCCCCGTCGTACGTCCATGACTGTCCCGTCGCGACCCAGCCGCCGCTCACCCGCCGTACGGCGCCATCGACGTCGAGCACCTTCAGCATCGTCTCCAAGCGCGTACGACGCAGGTCGACGTGCGCCTCGAGTGCTGCTGTCGACATCGGTCGGTCACCGAGAACGGCGAGCGTCTGCTCGACCTGCTCCTGCGACGGGAACGCGAGCGACGCGAAGTATCGCCAGATGGCCTCATCCTCGGCGCCCGGCAGCAGGATGACGTCGGCGCGCTCGACGCCGCGACCGGCGCGGCCGACCTGCTGGTAGTAGGCGATCGGCGACGGTGGCGCGCCGACGTGAATCACGAAGCCGAGGTCGGGCTTGTCGAAGCCCATCCCCAGCGCACTCGTCGCGACCAGAGCCTTCACGCGGTTGTTGAGCAGGTCGTCCTCCGCCGTACGCCGCTCTGCGTCATCGGTGCGACCGGAGTAGGCCGCGGCGCTGATGCCGCGGCCGCGCAGGAACGACGCGAGCTCGTCGGCGGCGGCAACCGTGAGCGTGTAGACGATGCCCGAGCCCGGTAGCTCCGGCAGGCGGTCCGCGAGCCAGGCCCAGCGGTGGCCGGCTGACGGCAGCGACAGCACTGCCAGATGCAGCGACTCGCGCTCGAGCGAGCCGCGTAGGACGAGGGTGTCCGTGCCGAGCTGGTCGGCGACGTCGGCGATGACGCGCTCGTTGGCGGTCGCGGTCGTCGCCAGCACCGGCGTACCCGAAGGAAGGTCGTCGAGCAGCGTGCGGATCCGCCGGTAGTCGGGGCGGAAGTCATGGCCCCAGTCGCTGATGCAGTGCGCCTCGTCCACGACGACGAGGCCGGCGCTGGCAGCGAGCTGGGGGAGTACGGCGTCGCGGAAGCCGGGGTTGTTCAACCGCTCCGGGCTCACCAGGAGCACGTCGACCGCGCCGCTCTGGACGTCGTCGTAGACGCCCTGCCACTCCTCGACGTTGCTGCTGTTGACGGTCACGGCGTTGATGCCGGCGCGCTGCGCCGCAGCGACCTGGTTGCGCATCAGGGCGAGGAGCGGGCTGACGATGACGGTCGGTCCGGATCCGGTCTTGCGGAGCATCGCCGTGGCGATGAAGTAGACGGCCGACTTGCCCCACCCGGTTCTCTGTACGACGAGCGCCCGTCGCCGGTCGCGAACGAGTGCCTCGATCGCGGTCCACTGGTCGTCGCGGAGGCGGGCGTCCTCACCCGCGAGCGCGCGGAGGTACCTCTCGGCGTCGTCGCGGTCCATGCACCCCACCCTGCCCCAGGGCAGCGACACCCTCCCGCTGGGCCGCCTTCTTGTCGTGAGCCAACACACAAAGTGTGACGCTGGGGCACACGTTGAGCGTGCTGGGCGTCATCGACGCGCGACTTTGTGTGTTGCGAGGCGTCAGCCCGACGGCTCCGCGGGGGACGAGGCAGAAGGGGCCCGCGCGCCGGCGCCCTGCGGCATCCTGCGCGTCAGCGCTTGTTGCGCTGACCCTTGGCTATCTCCTGGGACACGACGCTGCCGCCGAGACGACGGCTCAGGCCTGCGACGAGCTCGGGAGTCAGGGCGTTCAGCTTCGCGCTCAACCGGATGAAGGCCGGCGCGACGTCGACGTCGCCCTTGTCGTCGGTGATGCAGCGGACAACGGCCGACGCAACGTCTTCCGGAGTGTTGCTGCCGACGAACTTCGGCAGCTTCGCACCCGAGTCCGCGAACATGCCCGCGTCACGGATGAAGCCGGGGTTGATGACGCTGATGCCGATCGGGCTGCCGTGCATCTCGTCGCGCATCCCCTGCGCGAAGCCGCGCAGTCCGAACTTCGTTGCGGAGTACAGCGAACCGCCGGCCGTGCCGACCTTCCCCGCGATGGAGGAGATGTAGACGGCGTGTCCGGCGCCGCGTGCCGTCCAGCCCTCCAGCAGCAGGCGGGTGAGGACGATCGGCGCCCGCAGGTTCACGTCAAGGGCTGCATCGAGCTCGGCGGCGCTGAACGACGTGAGCAGCCCGGACGCCGGCAACGCGGCGTTGGCCACGAGCACGTCGGCGTCGGCGCACTCCGCGGCCAACCGGTCCACCTCGGCGGCGTCGGACAGGTCGCACGCGATTGCCCGACCGGCCGTCTCCTTCGCCAGTGGTTCGAGCACGTCGGTGCGGCGGCCGGTGAGCAGTAGCTTCGCGCCTTCCCGGTGCAGGGCCCGTGCGATCGCGTGACCGATCCCACCCGTTGCGCCGGTGACGAGGACGGTACGACCACGGAGCTCCATGTCGGAAGCCTAGGCGCCCGGCTCAGCCGGGCACGAGGCAGAAGGGGTTGCCCTCGGGGTCGGCGCAGACGCGCCAGCGGGTCTCGTCGTGCACCTGGTCGTCGACGACTGTGCCGCCCAGTTCGAGCACGCGGGCGGTGACCGACTCGAGCTCGTCCTCCTCCACGTGCAGGTCGACATGCGTGGTTCGGTGCTCAGGCCGCGGACCGTCGACCGTCTGGAAGAGCAGCCGCGGATGGCCGGGCGCCGGCGGAGTCATGCCGACGTACTGCTCCCAGCGGCCGCGGACCTCCACGCCCAGGAGGGGACCCCAGAACGCCGCCATTGCCTCTGGGTCCGTGCAGTCGACGGTGATCGCGTGGACGTAGGGGATGGCCATGGGCCGTTGATACCAGGCCGGAGGGGTCTAGCCTGTGCCGCGAAGAAGGGGGATGGGGTTTGTACGACGCACTCGTGGCTCGACTTCGCGAGCAGTACGCCGCCCTGCCCGTCGACGCGCCCGTCCGGCTGGGCAAGCGCACGTCCAACCTGTTCCGCACCCGCGCCGCGACCAACGCGCCGCTCCTGGACGTCTCCGGCTTCTCCGGCGTCCTCAGCGTCGACACCGAAACGCACACGGCCGACGTGCTCGGGATGACGACGTACGAAGACCTTGTCGACGCCGTTCTGCCGTACGGACTGATGCCGCTGGTCGTCCCGCAGCTGAAGACCATCACCCTCGGCGGCGCGGTCAGTGGCGTCGGGATCGAGTCGCCCAGCTTCCGTAACGGCACGCCGCACGAGTCGGTCATCGAGATGGACATCCTCACCGGCGACGGTCGCGTCGTCACCTGCTCCAAGACCGAGAACCCCGACCTGTTCTTCGGCTTCCCCAACTCCTACGGCACCCTCGGCTACGCCCTGCGGTTGCGCATCGAGCTCGAGAAGGTCAAGCCGTACGTCGCACTCCGGCACGTGCGGTGCGACAGCACCGCAGAGGCCGCAGAGGTCATGCGCAAGGCCTGCTTCAACAGGGAGGCCGACTTCATCGACGGCACGTGGTTCACGCCGACCGAGGTCTACGTGACTCTCGGCAGCTGGAGCGACACCGCCGACAGCGTCAGCGACTACACCGGCATGGACATCTACTACCGGTCGATCCAGACCAAGGCGACCGACACGCTCACGGTGAAGGACTACCTCTGGCGCTGGGACACCGACTGGTTCTGGTGCTCGCGCGCGTTCGGCGCGCAGAACCCCAGGTACCGCCGCTGGATCCCGCGCAAGTACAAGCGCAGCGACGTCTACTGGAAGCTCGTCGCGTTCGAGAAGAAGCACCGCTGGAAGACCCGCTGGGACCTGCGCAAGGGACAGCCGCCGCGTGAGGACGTCGTGCAGGACGTCGAGGTGCCGGTCGACCGGCTCGCGGACTTCATGGACGTCTTCGCCCGCGAGGTCGGGATGGAGCCGGTGTGGTTCTGCCCGATGCAGCAGCGCGACCCGGAGGCGGTGTGGGACCTCTACCAGTTCGACCCGAACGTGCTCTACGTCAACATCGGCTTCTGGGGCACGGTTGCGGAGAAGCCCGGCCAGGACGAGAACCACCACAACAGGCTGATCGAGAAGCTCGTCGACGACCTGGACGGGCGCAAGTCGCTCTACTCCACGTCGTTCTACGAGCCCGACCACTTCTGGCAGCTCTACAACGGGCCGGCGTACGACGTCCTGAAGAAGACCTACGACCCCGACGGCCGACTGCTCGACCTCTACGCCAAGACGGTCCAGAACCGCTAGGAGAGACGATGACCACCCGCATGCCCGTTGCCCAAGCGCTCGAGCAGGTACTCGCCCTGCCGGTGCGGATCGAGGCGTACGACGGCTCCGCTTCCGGTCCCGCAGATGCCGACGTCCGCATGACGATCAACAGCAGCAAGGCGCTGTCGCACATGGTGAGCGCGCCGGGCGAGCTCGGCATGGCCCGTGCGTACATCTCCGGCGAGCTCGACATCCACGCCCCCGACCACTTCACGGTGCTCAAGCTGGTGGCCGGTCAGAAGATCGGCGACCTGTCGTGGAAGCAGCGCATCGAGGTGCTCAAGGCGCTCGGTCCCGAGGTCATCCAGTGGGTGGAGCCGCCGCCGCAGGAGGTCGGTGCGAGGCGCTACCTGTCCGGCCTGCGCGCGCACACCAAGGGCCGCGACGCGATGGCCATCTCGCACCACTACGACGTGAGCAACCGCTTCTACGAGTGGGTGCTCGGCCCGTCGATGGCCTACACCTGCGCGGTCTACCCGCGTAGCGATGCGACGCTCGAGGAGGCGCAGTTCGAGAAGTTCGATCTCGTCTGCCGCAAGCTGGCGCTCAAGCCGGGCATGCGACTGCTCGACGTCGGTTGCGGCTGGGGCGGCCTCGCGATCCACGCCGCGCAGCACTACGGCGTCGACGTGATTGCGGTCACGCTGTCGCGTCAGCAGGCGGAGTGGGGGCAGAAGGCCGTCGCCGAGGCGGGTCTTTCCGACCAGGTCGACATCCGGTTCCAGGACTACCGCGACGTGCCTGAGGGCGGCTTCGACGCCGTCAGCTCCATCGGGCTGACCGAGCACATCGGCATCGCGCAGCTTCCGGCGTACGCCTTCCGCCTCGCGAGCAAGCTCGCGCCGCACGCCCGGCTGCTCAACCACTGCATCACCCGGCCGGACGACCACAGCAAGGCGATCTCGCGGCGCGGCTTCATCGGCCGCTACGTCTTCCCGGACGGCGAGCTGCCGGGCGTCGGTCGCCTCGTGAAGGAGTTCCAGCGCGCCGGCCTCGAGCTGCAGCACGAGGAGAACCTGCGGCTGCACTACGCGAAGACGCTGCACGCCTGGTGCGACAACCTCGACGCGCACTGGGAGGAGGCCCTCGCCGAGGTCGGTCAGGCGACGGCACGGGTGTGGGCCACGTACCTCGCCGGCTCGCGGCTGTCCTTCGAGCGCAACGACATCCAGCTCCATCAGCTGCTGCTGACCCGCACGGTCGACGGGGTCTCGCAGTTCCCGCTGCGCCCCGACTGGTGAGAGCTACTCGCTGACGGTCGGCATCCGGTTCGCCGGCCGGATCGGTGCCATCGGGGCATCAGAGGTACGACGCGTGCCGGTCCACGGTGCGTGCACGGCGTCGAGCCGGTCGGCCAGCCGGTACGCGACGTCCTCGTAGTTGATGCGCCAGCCGCGAAAGTGCGGCCAGGCCTGCTCCGGTCTGCGCTCCATCGCGAAGCCGGCGGTTTGCATCCGGTCGACACCGACCAGGAACTCCTCGTAGGTGAGCTGCAGCGGTTGGTCCGGATCGGGGTCGTGGTCGACGGGCAGCCCGGTCGTCGCCGCGATCGCCCGCAGCGCCGTGAACCCCATCCGCAGGCAGAGCCGTGCCTCGACCGCCGGCGCCCGCTCGGGGGAGAAGGCCAGCCACAGCGCTGCCGAGTCGAGGACTGCGACCAGCCCGACGAGCCAGGAGGAGTACGGCTCCGGTGACCGGAAGCGGGTCAGGACCGGGTAGTTCGTGTGACTCTCGGCAACGTCTGCGGCCCAGCGCTCCCAGCTCAGGTAGAAGTCCCCGAGCCGCGCACCCTCGGTGCCTTCGGCGAAACCGAAGCGGGTCCGCGCCAGGATCTCCGGCCCCCAGGCCGGGACACCGGCCCGACCGGTCAGCAGCGTCACCTCGGTCTCGCGACGGTTGAACGCGCTGTACAGCGTCGGCAGGTAGCCGATCTGCAGCGCGACGATCACCAGCCCCGACGCCGCGGCCAGGTAGTCGATGACGGTTGTCCGCGTCCCGCCGGGCGCCGAGTAGCCGAGGGTGAACAACGACGAGCCGGCCTGCGACGCGGCGTGGCCGAGACTCTCGCTGTCCAACGCCCACAGCAGCAACGTGAAGCCGGCCCCGAGCAGCACCAGCCACAGCGCGAGCTGCGCGAGCAGCGTCATCGGCGCCTGTGCCGCGAGCCTGCTGTCGCGCAGCGGGTACGCCTTGGTGCGCCCGGCCAGCGCACGGAACAGCCCGTCGACGATCCCGTCGACGCCCTTGTTGAGCCGAGAGCGGCTCCGCCTCGGCACGACCAGGGTCGTGACGACGCTCGCCCACGTCGCGAGCGTGATGGCGGCTCCGAGGAGGGCGGCGCCGACGTGCAGCAGCGTCGTCACCCGGCCAGCCTGGCACGATCGGTCCGTGAGCCTGGTTCTGGTGCCTGCCCTCTTCCGACCGGACCTGCTGGCCGAGCCGGTTTTCGCCGCCTTGCAGCTGTGGTCACGTGCGCCCGACGTCCAGGTCGCGCCCATCGACCCCGACTTCGCCGACACGGCCGCGTTCTGCGAGTTCTACGACATCGCGCTCGAGCAGTCGGCCAACTGCGTCGTGGTCGCCGCCAAGCGTGGGGGAGAGGTGCGGTACGCCGCCTGCATGGTGCTCGCGACCACGCGCGCGGACGTGAACGGCGTCGTCCGCCGGCACCTGGACGCCCGCAAGGCGTCGTTCGCCCCGATGGACGACGCGGTGCAGCTCACCGGCATGGAGTACGGCGGAATCACCCCGATCGGCCTGCCTGACGACTGGCCGCTCCTCGTCGATCCCGCCGTTGTCGCCGCCGGACAGGTCGTCATCGGCAGCGGGATCCGGGCCAGCAAGCTCGAGCTGCCGGGGGAGGCGCTCGCGGAGTTACCCGGCGCCGTCGTACTCGATGGGCTTGCTACCTAAAAATGCCCGCTGGCTAGTTAGCCCACTCGGCGAACGGGATGTTCCAGTCGCTCATCCCGGCGTCCCACAGCACCGGTCTGACACCGGCGTTGATGACGTTGACGATGTCGCCGCGCTTCGCGAGCCCGAAGAACCACTCCGCGTCTGCGGGCGACATGTTCACGCAGCCGTGGCTGACGTTGCGGACACCCTGCGAGCGCACCGACCAGCTCGCCGCGTGCACGAACGCGCCGCCGTTGGAGATCCGGACGCTGAACGGCACCTTCTCGTAGTAGCCGTCCGGGCTGTTGCGCGGGATGCCGACGGTCGCTGAGTCCATGATCTTGAGCCGGGTCTTCTCCAGCACGATGTGGACGCCGCCCTTGGTGGGGTACTTGTCGCGTCCCGTCGACACCTTCGCGATCCTCAGCAGCTTGCCGTTGCGGCGGATCGCCATCACGTGCTTCGCGACGTCGACCGTGCTGATCATCGCGTCGCCGACCGTGAACGTCGTACGGCGAATCCCTGAGCCCCAGGTGCCGTCCGACAGCTGCAGTCGGCGCAGGTTGGAAGACAGCGTGATCGTCGTACCGGTCGTCCAGTAGGTGGGCCCGCGGTAGTGCAGCTCGTTGTCGTCCATCCACCGCCAGGCGCCTTGAACGGCCGGCTTGGTCACGACGCTGAGCCGGCTGACCAGAGCCGCCCGGTCGGCGGGGCTCTTCACCGGGTGGTTCAGCGTGACGGCCAGCGGCATCCCGACCCCGACCACGCTGCCGTCACCCGGGCTCAGCACCGCGTGCAGCACGCGCGCGGCCGGGGTCGTGTGCACGGCCAGGGTCATCGCCCGCGACTCGCCGGCCTTGTCGACGACGGTGGCGGTGATCCGGTAGGTCGCCGCCGGCAGGAGCGACTGTGCGGTGGACTGCCAGCTCACCTGGTCGATGGCCGCGCCGTCGAGCGTGGTCCCGTCCGGGTCGATCACACTGACCGTCTCGAGCGTCCCGTCGATGACCGAGAGAGTCAGCGGCTTGTCCCACGGCGCGGCCACCCGAGGGCCGCTGGGCAGCAGCGCCGTAAGGACGGGCTCCGGCACCGGCTGGGTCTCGGCGGCATGCACGACCTGCGGCCCGTGTGGGTTCAGCCAGATCGCCGCGCCGGCCGCCATCAGGACGGTCGCCAGGATGCCGGCGAGGATGGCGGGTACGACGTGCCGCGAGCGCGTCGGCTCGTCGGGCGCGGTCGTCACAACCCATCTTCTCCTGTCGCAGCCGTGGTGTCAGCCGTCATTCGCGTGACACTTGCCATCCGGATGGCGCTAGCCGGCCTGCGACGCGACGACGGCGACCACGACCATCAGCCCGAGCGCGCCGATCATCGCGGCCGGGACGAGCCACGGTCGCCGGGCCGGCGTGGCCGGCTTGTCGGGCTGCTGGCGGGCGATGTAGACCGTCGTCGCCACGATCGCCTCGATCACGACCAGCGCGATCGCGAGGATGCCGAGGTCGGCCAGCGCGAGCAGCACCGCTGCCACACCGACGGGTATGACGTAGACGACCAGCAGCAGGACGACATCGGTACGGCGCACACGACGACCCTAGGATGGGTCGCGAGCACGCCACGGCGGGACGGGAGAGTCATGAGCGAGTGGGGCCGAGTCGGCGACGACGGCACCGTCTACGTGCGCACCGCCGACGGCGGCGAACGTGCAGTCGGTTCGTGGCAGGCGGGCTCCGGCGCGGAGGGCCTCGCGCACTACACCCGCCGGTACGACGGCCTCGCGACCGAGATCATGCTGCTCGAGCAGCGGCTGCGCAGCGGCATGGGCGACCCCGGCCAGATCGCGAGCAGCGCGCAGCGGCTCGTCGAGACGCTGCCGACGGCCAACGCGGTCGGCGACCTCGGCTCGCTCGAGCGACGCGCCAAGGCCCTGCTGGAGCAGACCGCGGAGGCGGTCGAGAAGGCGAAGGCCGAGCAGGCGCAGGCGCGCGAGCTCGCCGCCGAGCACAAGGTCGCCCTCGCGGACGAGGCCGAGAAGCTCGCGGGGAGCAGCGAGTGGAAGTCGGCGGGAGAGCGGCTGCGGGCCATCGGTGACGACTGGAAGGTCCTGCCGAAGCTGGAGCGCAAGGCCGACGACGAGCTCTGGCAGCGGATCGTCGCCGCCCGCAAGCGCTTCGCCGAGCGGCGGACGACGCACTTCGAGGCCCTCGAGGAGCAGCGCAGCGTCTCCAAGACGCGCAAGGAGAAGCTCATCAAGGTCGCCGAGGAGCTCAGCAGCTCCACCGACTGGAAGGCGACGGCCGACAAGTTCAAGGGGCTGATGGCCGACTGGAAGAGCGCCGGCCGCGCTCCCCGCGACGTCGAGGACGCGCTGTGGGCGTCGTTCAAGGCCGCCCAGGACGTCTTCTTCGCCGCGCGCAACGCGCAGTTCGCCGCCCAGGACGAGGAGTTCCGCGCCAACCAGAAGGTGAAGGAGGAGATCCTCGCCGAGGCAGAGGCGCTCGACTTCAGCGGCGCACCGGAGAAGGCGACCGCGCGGCTGCGCGAGCTCCAGGAGCGCTGGGAGAAGGCCGGCAAGGTGCCGCGCGAGGTGATGCGCTCGCTCGAGGACCGGATGGGTGCGGTCGAGAAGAAGATCCGCGAGTCGTCCGAGCAGCGCTGGCAGGCGTCGTCCGCGTCACCGTTCGAGATCCGGCTGCGCGAGAAGGTCGCCGAGCTCGAGGAGAAGCTCGAGCGGGCCCGCGCCGCCGGCCGCCCGACGGACGAGCTCGAGCAGCAGCTCGCCACGCAGCGGGAGTGGCTGGCTCAGGCCGGCGGGGGTTCGGCGCCCATTGCGCCGACCAAGCCGGCGCAGCCGTCGGAGCCGCCCCGCCGCAAGTCGACGTCGGGCTGGGTCCGCGCCGACGCCTGAGGCTCAGGCCTGGCGGCCGACGAAGGCGAGGAAGCGGGTCTGCTCATCGGCGTCGGCCGGCGCGTCGATCTTCGAGCCGAACCCACCCGGCGTACGCAGCATCTCGTCGTTGGGCTCGAGAAATGCCCGCGCGGCCCTCATGCCTTCGGGGTCGAGGCGATCGTCCTGACCGGTCGCCCGCGCGAGGTCCCAGGTGTGGATCAGCGTGTCGGCGCACATGACGCCGCCGGCCAGCCCCTCGAACGGCTGCGTGCCGCCCATGCCCTTGACCTCGGTCCTCGCGCGTGCCGGGTCGGCGAGGGCGCTCTTGACCGCCTCCGACTCGACCTTCCACGCCGCGATCAGGTCCTCGTCCGTATCCGGTGAGGTCGGATCACCGCCGGCGAGCCGGGTGAACAGCCCACGGGTGACGTCGATGACGTGCTTTGCGACGTCGTGCGCGGTCCAGTCGGGGCACGGCGACGGGTTGCTCCACGCGCCGGGCGGTACGCCCTCGAGCCGGGCCGTGAACGCGTCCGCGATGCGGGTCCAGCGCTCGGCGACCTCCGTCATGTGACGTTCTCCTTGAGGAACGCGATCGCCCGCGACCAGGCCAGCTTCGCGTTCTTCTCGTCGTACGAGCCCATCAGGTTCTCGTCGTTGTGGAACGCGTGGCCGGCGTCGTAGTAGAAGAACTCCACCAGTACGCCGGCCTCGTCGCGGATCTGCTTCTCCAGGGCCCGCGCCTGGTCGGGTGGGTACATCCCGTCCTGCTCCGCGTAGTGACCCTGTACGGCGGCCTTCACCCCGGTGTACGTCGACGGGACGCCGGGGCCGACGCCGTAGAAGGGCACCGCGGCGCTGATCCGCTCTCCCTGCTGGGCTGCGAGCATCAGCACGAACCCGCCGCCCATGCAGAAGCCGATCGCGCCGACCGTCGACGAGGTGACCGAGTCCTGGGCCAGCAGGTAGTCGACGGCGCCGGAGAGGTCGCGCGCGGCCCGGTCGACGGGCAGCTCGGTCAGCAGCTTCATCGCCTCGTCGGCGTCGTGCGCGACCTTTCCGCCGAACAGGTCGGGCGCGAGGGCCACGAAGCCCTCGGCCGCCAGCCGCTTGCTCACGTCGGCGATGTGGTCGGTCAGGCCCCACCACTCCTGGATGACGATGACGCCGGGTCCGCTGCCGCTCGGCGGCGTGGCGAGGTAGCCGTGCGCTTGCGAGCCGTTGGACGGGAAGGTGACGTTCTGGCGGGCGTTCGAGGTCGAGGGTTCGGTCATGCGTTCGTCCTATCACGCGCCCGGCGTACGAAAGAAAACGACCGCCCGGCCCTGGCGAGAGGGACGGGCGGTCGTTGTTCGGGGGGTCGCGGCTAGGCGACGTACTCGCGCAGGCCGTCGGCGCGGCCACCGGCGCGGATCTCGGCGAGGGTGTCGCGCTCGATCTGGCGGATCCGCTCGCGGGTGAGGCCGAGGTGTCGGCCCACCTCGTCCAGCGTCCGCGGCCGGCCGTCGACGAGACCGAAGCGCATCTTCATGACGATCGCGGACCGCTCCGGCAGCGACTCGAGGACCTCGGACAGCTGGCCCTGGAGCATCTGCGTCTCGACCGCCATCTGCGGGTCGACCGAGTCGGTGTCGGTGATGAAGTCGCCGAGCACGGCGTCGTCGTCACCGACGGGAGCCTGCAGCGACAGCGTGTCGCGGCCGTAGCGCAGGATCTCCTCGATCTTCTCCGGCGGAATGCCGAGCGGCTCGCCGAGCTCCTCGGACGTTGGCTCGCGGCCGAGCGTCTGCGTGAGGTCGCGGCGGGTGCGGGTCACCTTGGTGATCAGCTCGGCCATGTGGACCGGGACGCGGATCGTGCGGCCCTGGTCTGCCAGCGCCCGCTGCAGCGCCTGGCGGATCCACCAGGTCGCGTACGTCGAGAACTTGTAGCCCTTGGCGTAGTCGAACTTCTCGACCGCGCGGACCAGACCGAGGTTGCCCTCCTGCACGAGGTCGA
>JAWWOH010000006.1:0-14604 GCA_033851845.1 Actinomycetota bacterium | reverse complement strand
CGAAGCGCAAGATGTCGCGCAGCAACACCCGAGCGCGGCGCGCGCAGTGGAAGGCGACGCCGCCTGCCCTGACGACCTGCGACCGCGGCCACACGACGCTCCCGCACACCGTGTGCCCGGAGTGCGGCCGCTACGACAAGCGCACCGTCGTCACCGTCTAGGTTCGACCCGCAGAACGCGTTGAGCGGGCCGTCGTACACGCTGCTCGAAGCCGCCCTCGGCACGGCAGTCGAGCCCGGCCTGCTCCAGCGCGCGCTGACCCACCGCTCCTACGCGTACGAGCACGGTGGGCTGCCGACCAACGAGCGCCTGGAGTTCCTCGGTGACTCCGTGCTCGGCGTGATCGTCACCGACGCGCTGTACCGCACCCATCCGGACCTGCCCGAGGGGCAGCTCGCGAAGCTCCGCGCCAGTGTCGTCAACACCCGGGCGCTCGCCGGCGTGGCGCGTTCCCTGGAGCTCGGGAAGTGGCTGCGACTCGGCAAGGGCGAGGAGGTCACCGGTGGCCGGGACAAGGCGTCGATCCTCGCCGACACGATGGAGGCCCTGATCGCAGCGGTCTACCTCGACCGCGGCCTCGAGAGCGCAGCCGTCATGGTCCGACGCCTGTTCGACCCGCTGATGCTCGCGGCGACCGAGGAGGGCGCCGCGCTCGACTGGAAGACCAGCCTGCAGGAGCTCACTGCCGCCAGAGGCCTCGGCGTACCCGAGTACGTCGTCGGCGAGAGCGGGCCGGACCACCAGAAGGCGTTCACGGCCGCAGCCGTCGTGCAGGGCGCCGTGCACGGCGAGGGTGCCGGTCGCAGCAAGAAGGAGGCGGAGCAGCAGGCCGCCGAGGCCGCCTGGCGCGATCTCACCGCCAGTGCCTGAGCCGCGTGCCTGAGCTGCCAGAGGTCGAGGTCGTCCGGCTCGGTCTCGAACGCGGCGTCGTCGGTCGCACGATCGACCGGGTCCACGTCTCGCACCCGCGGG
The DNA here is from genome assembly GCA_033851845.1 of Actinomycetota bacterium. Classification (GTDB taxonomy): domain Bacteria; phylum Actinomycetota; class Actinomycetes; order Mycobacteriales; family SCTD01; genus RYN-124. Next base: position 13,632 of record JAWWOH010000006.1, on the reverse strand, counting down.
CCGTCCGGCGGCACACCGCCGGCGCCCGCGACTTCGAGGACCTGCTCGCCGGTCGGACCATCTCTGCGGCACTCCGGCGAGGCAAGTACCTCTGGCTGCCGCTCGACTCCGGCGACGCCCTGACCGGTCACCTCGGGATGAGCGGCCAGCTGCTCGTCGTACCGCCGGACAAGCCCGATGAGACCCATCTGCGGGTGCGCTTCACGTTCACCGACGGCGGGCATGAGCTGCGGTTCGTCGACCAGCGCACCTTCGGCGGGCTGCTCGTCGTCGCGGGAGGCGCTCTCACTGATTCGGGGCTGCCGAGCACCATTGCCCACATCGCACGGGACCCGGTGGACCCGGAGTTCGACGACGACGCGTTCGTCGAGGGAGTACGCCGGCGCAAGACCGGGATCAAGCGTGCCCTGCTCGACCAGTCGCTCGTCTCGGGCATCGGCAACATCTACGCCGACGAAGCGCTGTGGCGCGTGCCGCTGCACTACGCCAGGGCCACCGAAAACCTCACCCGGCCGGTCATCCGGGAGCTGCTCGAGCACGTCCGGGCCGTGCTGAACGAGTCGCTGGCCGCCGGCGGAACCAGCTTCGACGCGCTGTACGTCTCCACAGAGGGCGTGAGCGGGCTGTTCGAGCGCGAGCTGCACGTCTACGGACGCGAAGGGGAGGACTGCCACCGCTGCGGCGCCCAGATCCGCCGGGACGCGTTCATGAACCGCTCGTCCTTCACCTGCCCCAAGTGCCAACCCAGGCCCAAATCCGGCCGCTGGTGAGCGTGCGAAACGGGCTCATACTGTGATGGAGTTGTTATCCAGACCTTGACCCGAGGGGCCCGCCGTGCGACCCTGAGCCCACCACCGCGGAGGCTATCGGGCCCCGTGTGCGTGGAAGACCCTCAACGCGGAGGACACCAGATGGCGAAGGCCCTGCTCGGTCATGTCGGTATGGGCACTGACCTTCGGCTGGCCGACGAGGTGCGTCGCCTGCGCGGCCGGATCGCGGAGCTCGAGGCCGAGCTCGCTCGCGTCCGGGCCGCCAATGACGCGCTCGCCTCCTCGCTGACCGTCGAGGACGACCTGTCGACACTGACGGTCGAAGCCACCGTCTAGGACCACCTCAGCACCGTCGAGGGCGCCCCGTTCGGGGCGCCCTTCGTCGTGTCAGCGCGCATCTCGCCGACCCGGCCGGTAGTGTCCGGACCGGCCTTCCCCGCCGTACCAGTCCTGGGCGAGATGTGCATCTGAAAAGCCTGACGCTGAAGGGCTTCAAGTCCTTCGCCGCGCCCACGACGCTGCGCTTCGAGCCCGGCATCACCTGCGTGGTCGGCCCCAACGGATCGGGCAAGTCCAACGTCGTCGACGCCATCGCCTGGGTCCTCGGCGAGCAGGGCGCGAAGGCGCTGCGCGGCGGCAAGATGGAAGACGTCATCTTCGCCGGTACGCCGGGCAAGCCGCCGCTCGGTCGCGCTGAGGTGACGCTGACGATCGACAACAGCGACGGCGCACTGCCGATCGAGTACGCCGAGGTCAGCGTCAGCCGGCTGATGTTCCGCTCGGGGGAGTCCGAGTACGCCATCAACGGCCAGCGCTGCCGCCTGCTCGACATCCAGGAGCTGATGGGCGACTCCGGCATCGGCCGCGAGCTGCACGTGGTCGTCGGACAGGGGCAGCTCGACGCGGTGCTGCAGGCGCGCCCCGAGGAGCGGCGTGCGTTCATCGAGGAGGCCGCCGGCGTCCTGAAGCACCGCAAGCGCAAGGAGAAGGCGGTCCGCAAGCTCGAGGCGATGCAGGCCAACCTCACCCGCCTGCAGGACCTCACCGTCGAGCTGCGCCGCCAGCTCAAGCCGCTTGGCAAGCAAGCCGAGGTCGCCCGCCGCGCCGCGCAGGTGCAGGCCGACCTGCGGGACGCCCGGTTGAGGCTGCTTGCCGACGACCTGCTCGCCCTGCGCGGCACACTCGAGGCAGAGGTGCGCGACGAGTCGGCGTTGCGTGAGCGACGGCGGCTGGTCGAGGAGGAGCTGACAGCGGTTCAGGAGCGGGAGACCGCGCTCGAGTCCGCCGCGGCCGAGCAGGCACCCCGACTCGCTCGCGCGCAGGAGACCTGGTATCGCCTGTCGGCGCTCGAGGAGCGGCTGCGCGGCACCGCGACCCTCGCCTCCGAGCGGCACCGGCACCTCACCAGTGAGCTGCCGGAGGAGGCCCGCGCCGGGCGCGATCCTGAGCAGCTCGACCGCGAGGCCGCAACCGTTCGCGAGCAGGAGGCCGCGCTCGGCGAGCAGCTGCAGGCCGACGCCGAGCGGCTCCAGGCCACCGTCACCCGCCGTACCGATGCCGAAGGCGCCCTGGCCGCGGAGGAGAAGGCGCTGGTCGCTGCGGTGCGAGCGGTCGCCGACCGGCGCGAGGGGCTGGCCCGGCTGCGCGGGCAGGTCGGCGCGCTGCGGTCGCGGGCTGACGGCGCGGAGGCCGAGATCGGACGGCTCGCGGCGGCGCTGTCCGACGCCCACGCGCGGGTGGGGCGGGCCCAGGCCGACCTCGCCGAGCTGCAGGCCGAGGCCGGCGGTCTCGACCAGGGCGAGGTCGACCTCGACGACAAGCACGAGCGGGCCGCCGCGGCACTCGCGCAGGCGCAGGACGGGCTGGCCGAGCTGCAGGCCGACGAGCGCGAGGCCGAGCGCGACCGGTCCACGTTCGCGGCCCGGCGTGACGCGCTCGCCTTGTCTCTGACCCGCAAGGACGGCAGCGGCGCCCTGCTCGCCGGGGACGTGCCGGGTGTCCTCGGATCGGTTGCGGCGCTGGTCACCATCGCGCACGGCCACGAGCACGCGGTGTCGTCGGCGCTGGGTGCCGTCGCCGACGCGGTCGCGGTCGCATCGCCGGCCGCCGCAGCAACGGCGCTGGCCCGGCTCAAGACCGACGACGCCGGCCGCGCCGGCCTGCTCGTCGGGGGTGCGTCCTACGACGACGCGGGCGAGTGGCCGGCCCTGCCCGCCGGCGCGCAGTGGGCCATCGACCTGGTGGAGGCGCCGGAGGCACTGCGGCCTGCGTTGGCCCGGGCCCTTCGTCGGGTGGCCGTCGTCGACGGCCTCGAGGCCGCTCGCTCGCTCGTCGAGTCGCTGCCGGACGTGCGCGCCGTCACCGCCGAGGGCGACCTGCTCGGCAGCGACTGGGCGATCGGCGGGTCGGCGTCGGCGCCGTCGCTGATCGAGGTGCAGGCCGCGGTCGACGAGGCCGCCGCGCAGCACGACGAGGCCAAGCACCGCCAGGAGCGACTGCGGTTCGAGGTCGCCGCCGCGCAGGCCGAGGTCGACCGCGCGAAGGAACGGGTCGAGGTCGCTCTCGTCGAGCTGCACGAGTCCGATGCGCGGATGGCGGCGCTCGGCGAGCAGCTCGGCCTGCTCGCCTCAGCCGCCCGCGCCGCGGAGGCGGAGGCCGGCCGGCTCGAGCAGGCTCGGGTCCGGGCCGAGGAGGCGCGCGATCGCGACCTGTCCGGGCTCGCCGAGCTCGAGGAGCGACTCGCCAACGCCGAGGCCGCTCCCGACGAGGGCGAGCCGTCCACGGACCTGCGCGATCGGCTCAGCCGCGAGGCGGCCGATGCCCGCGCCGCGGAGGTCGAGGCGCGCCTCGCCGTACGCACCGGCGAGGAGCGGGCACGGGCGCTCGCCGGCCGGGCCGAGTCGCTGGAGCGGGCTGCCCGGCAGGAGCGCGAAGCGCGTGAGCGGTTGATCGCGCTGCGCGGGCAGCGGCAGCGGGGAGCCGCCGTCGCGGCGGACGTCGTGCGGGGTGCTCAGATCGCGCTGGGCCGCATCGCTGCCTCGCTGCAGGCCGCCGCGACCGAACGGGAGGCTGCCCAGGCGGCCCGCACCGTGACCGAGGGCGAGCTGCTGGCGCTGCGGGCCCGCGGTCGCGAGCTCGCCGCCGAGATGGACCGGCTCACGGACGTCGTCCACCGCGACGAGGTCGCCCGCGCCGAGCAGCGGCTTCGGATCGAGGCGCTGGAGGCCCGCGCGGTCGAGGAGTACGCCGTACCGCTGGAGTCTTTGTTCGCCGACTACGGACCGGACGTGCCGGTCCCCGTCGAGGACGGCGAGCCGGTGCCGTACGACCGGATCGAGCAGGAGAAGCGCGCCGCGACGCAGGAGCGGGCGCTGGCACTGCTCGGTCGCGTCAACCCGCTGGCGCTCGAGGAGTACGCCGCGCTCGAGGAGCGGTCGGCGTTCCTCACCACGCAGCTGGAGGACCTCAAGGCGACGCGGCGCGACCTGCTGACGGTCATCAAGGATGTCGACGACCGCATCGACGAGGTCTTCCGAAGCGCGTTCGAGGACACGGCTCGTGAGTTCGTGCACGTGTTCGCGACGCTGTTTCCGGGCGGCGAGGGCAAGCTCGTGCTCACCGAGCCCGACGACATGCTCGCGACCGGCATCGAGGTGCTGGCGCGACCGGCCGGCAAGAAGGTGTCGCGGTTGTCGCTGCTCTCCGGCGGCGAGCGGTCCCTGACGGCCATTGCCCTGCTCGTCGCGATCTTTCGTGCCCGCCCCTCGCCGTTCTACGTGCTCGACGAGGTCGAGGCGGCGCTCGACGACCGCAACCTCGGCCGGCTGCTCGACCTGCTCGAGGGGCTGCGCGACGCGTCGCAGCTCATCGTCATCACGCACCAGAAGCGGACGATGGAGATCGCCGACGCCCTGTACGGCGTGACGATGCGCGGCGACGGCGTCTCCGCGGTGGTCAGCCAGCGACTGCGCGAGCGCGAACCCGCCTAGTCCCGCTGGTAGACACGAGGCGTGGAGCTCCTCGTCTTCGTCGTCCTCGTCCTGGTCGTCACCGTCGTCACGACGGTCGCTCTCGTCACCTCGCGCGGTCGCCGCCCGGTGCCGCCGGCCCCGACGCCGCCCGTGGAGCGGCCGCCGGTCGCAGCGGAGCCGCTCGACCCGACGGCACCGGTCCTGCCCGTCGAGACGACCTCGGTGCAGACGGCAGCCACATCCGACGTCCCGGCGCTCGAGGTCCCGGAGCCGACCGCCGGCCGGCTCGGCCGGCTGCGCGCCCGGCTCGCCCGTTCGCAGACGACGCTCGGTCGTGGGCTGTTCACCCTCCTGTCCCGCGACGTCGTGGATGACGACACCTGGGAGGAGGTCGAGGACACCCTGCTGCAGGCCGACGTGGGAGTGAAGGCGACATCGGAGCTCGTCGACCGGCTGCGTACCCGCGTGCGGGTCGAGGGGACGAAGGATCCCGGCCAGTTGCGCACGCTTCTTCGTGAGGAGCTGGTGACCGCCATCGGCCCGGATGCCGACCGCACCTTGAAGACACTGCCGCACCCGGACGGCCGACCCGCCGTCGTCCTCGTCGTCGGCGTCAACGGCACCGGCAAGACGACGACGTGCGGCAAGCTCGCGCGGGTCCTCGTCGCCGACGGCCGGTCCGTCGTCCTCGGCGCCGCCGACACGTTCCGGGCGGCTGCGGCTGACCAGCTCCAGACCTGGGGCGACCGCGTCGGTGCCGAGACCGTGCGTGGACCGGAACAGGGCGACCCGGCCAGCGTCGCGTTCGAAGCGGTGAAGCGCGGCATCGAGGCAAAGGTCGACACCGTGCTCGTCGACACGGCCGGTCGGCTGCACACGAAGACCGGTCTCATGGACGAGCTCGGCAAGGTCAAGCGCGTGGTCGAGAAGCACGGACCGGTCGACGAGACGTTGCTCGTGCTCGATGCGACGACCGGCCAGAACGGCGTCGTACAGGCCCGCGTGTTCACCGAGGTCGTCGATGTCACCGGCATCGTGCTGACCAAGCTCGACGGCACCGCGAAGGGCGGCATCGTCATCAGCGTGCAGCGCGAGCTCGGCATCCCCGTCAAGCTCATCGGGCTCGGCGAAGGTCCGGACGACCTGGCGCCGTTCGAGCCCGAGGCATTCGCCGACGCGCTGCTCGGCGACGAGGCGGCTCTCTAACTGGTTACGTGCACCTGTCGCACGGCGATGTCGCTGTCGACGTACGAGGTCTGAACGCCGACAGTGGTTGGCCAGTCAGCGACGACGCCATCCGGTGTCGGCGCCAGCCCGGTGTAGTCGCCGATCCCGTAGCAGTTGCTGTTGCCGACAGCTTCGGTGGCTGCGGGCAGCGGCCCATGTCCCTCGGACAGCAGGACTGGGCTGCCGAACCGGGTAGCTCCGGCCGGCTGGACGGCGATCAGCGCGTCGTACGACGTCGTCTGCGCGGTCTGCAGGTAGGAGACCGCAACCCCGCCGTCGGGGAGTACGGCGATGGCGGGAGCCCACTGCACCTCGGACGTCTCCGCGTTGCTCACCGGCAGCTGCTTGCTAAAGGTGAAGCCGCGGTCGGCGCTCACCGCGTGGAAGACGGTGCCCTCCCCACCGGTGCCTGCGCCGACCGATCCGGTCTCGAGACCGAGGCCGGGCGTGCTCAGGCTCGCGATCACGTGCAGTCGGCCGCGACTGTCCCACGCGACGTGGGGTCCCTTCATCGCGCGCTGTCGCTGGGCGATCGTCGGCCGTAGTGGGCAGGACGGGTCGTCGCGACCGGGTCCGTTCCCGCGGAGTGGGGAGACCTTGTCCCCGAAGGTGCGCCCGCCATCGAGGGAGGTCCGCACCGTCACGCCCACGGCACTGACGTAGGCGACTGCGACGTCACCGTTCGGGGCCACGCTCACGTCCGGGTAGCCGCTGCCCTGGTCAACGGTTGCCGCGGGCAGCCACTGGTGCCCGTCGAAGGCCCGGACGACGATGGTGCCGTGGGCGACGTCGTCCCAGGCCAGGTAGGAACGTCCGCGGTACTTGCTGTGCGGACCGAGGTCGCCGGCGATGAACTCCTTGTCGTCGCTGGTGCTGAGCGAGGGGCTGGGGAGCAAGCTCGCCCGCCCCGACGGGGAGACCCGCACCACGCCGACCTGCAGCCCCTGGTCGTTCTCGATCAGCGAGGCCAGCAGGACGCCGCTCTTGCTCTGCGGGTCAGGTGTCAGGTCCGGGTCGCCTGAGTAGTAGCCGAAGCTCTTCCAGGCCTGGGGCAGGTTGATGTACCGGCGCGGCCCACCGTTCGCGGGCAGGAGCTGCAGGCCTGTCAGGCGCAGCTGGCTCGCGATCAGGGGACAACCACTGTCGTCGTTGTAGGCGACCCACGTGCCAGCGGCGGTGTGGGCGATCTCGGGCTCGGACTCGAAGGGGCAGCTCACCGGCGTACCGCCCGGGGTCTGGACGCGCAGCAGCGGACCGAGTCTCACGCTGCCCGCCGGCGTCGGCGCCGCCAGGCCCGAGCTCGCGAACCCGGCCACCACGGCAAGGGCCGCGACCGCGGCCAGTCGTCCTCGACGACGCATGTTGGACCCCCCTGCTCGTGGACTGGTTCTCCGTAGAGCCCGCAAGTCCTGCTGGGGTTCACCTCGTGGAAACACGACCGCGCGAAGCGTTCCCTGCGTGAAACACGGGTGACACCGCCGGGGAACTGCCGACCGGGACGCTCGGCTCCAGACCATCCATCCCGAGGAGAACAATGGAGCTCGATCCCGGCACGACCGCCTGGGTGCTCGCCAGCGCCGCCATGGTGCTGCTGATGACACCCGGCCTGGCGTTCTTCTACGGCGGCATGACCCGCTCGAAGAGCGTGCTCAACATGCTGATGATGTCGTTCAGCGCCATCGGCATCGTCAGCATCATCTGGGTCCTGTACGGCTACACGCTCGCCTTCGGCGTCGACGCCGGCGGACACGGCCTCATCGGCAACCTGGACCTGAAGGGCCTGCACGGGGTCACCACGGCCAGCGTCACCAACGGCCTGTCGGACTTCGTCTTCGTCGCCTTCCAGCTCATGTTCGCGATCATCACGCTCGCGCTCATCAGCGGGGCCGTCGCCGACCGGATGAAGTTCGGCGCCTGGGTCGCGTTCAGCATCTTGTGGATCTCGATCGTGTACTTCCCGGTCGCGCACTGGGTCTTCGCGTTCGGTACGCCGGTCTACGACAGCGGCGCGAAGGGCGGCGCGGGTGCGGCTGCCGGATACGTCGCCGGCACCGGCGGCTGGATCGTCAGCAAGCTCGGTGCGCTCGACTTCGCAGGCGGCACGGCGGTCCACATGAACGCCGGCGCCGCTGCCCTCGCTCTCGTGCTCGTCCTCGGCAAGCGCGTCGGGTTCCGCCGCGACCCGATGCGGCCGCACAACCTGCCGCTCGTGATGATCGGCACGGGTCTGCTGTGGTTCGGGTGGTTCGGCTTCAACGCCGGTTCGGCGCTGGGCGCCAACGGCTTGGCGGGCCTGGCGATGGTCAACACGCAGGTCGCCACGGCGGCAGGTCTGGTTGCCTGGATCGCCTTCGAGCGGTTGCGCGACGGCCACGCAACGACCCTGGGCGCCGCGTCCGGCGCTGTCGCGGGTCTGGTCGCGATCACGCCGGCGTGCGGATCGGTGACCCCGATGGGGGCGATCCTGGTCGGGCTTGCAGCCGGCGCCATGTGCTGTGTCGCGGTCACGTGGAAGCACAAGGGCGGGTACGACGACGCGCTGGACGTGGTGGGTGTCCACCTCGTCGGCGGCCTCGTCGGCACGCTGCTCATCGGTCTGGTGGCCAGCGACACGTCCACCGGCGTCGCAGATCTGCGCGGGCTGTTCTACGGCGGCGGTCTGAGCTTGCTGGGCAAGCAGGCCATCGCGGCAGGTGCTGTGCTCGTCTACTCGTTCGTGCTGACCTACATCATCGCGTTGGTCGTGAAGGCGACCATCGGCCTGCGGATCAGCGAGGACGACGAAGTCGCCGGCATCGACACCGCCGAGCACGCGGAGTCGGCGTACGAGTTCGCCGGTCTCGGCACCGCCGGCTCCGGATCGCTCACCGGCGCCCCCCACGCCCCTGCTCAGGTGAAGGTGAACTCATGAGGCTCGTCACCGCAATCCTCAAGCCGTTCAAGCTCGATGACGTCAAGACGGCGCTGGAGGCTTACGGCGTCCAGGGCATGACAGTCAGCGAGGTGCAGGGCTTCGGCCGCCAGCGCGGACACACCGAGGTCTACCGCGGCGCGGAGTACACCGTGTCGTTCGTGCCCAAGGTGCGCCTCGAGGTGCTCGTCGACGATGGCGACGCGCGCGACGTCATCGACGTCATCGCGAAGTCGGCCCACACCGGGTCGATCGGTGACGGCAAGGTGTGGAGCACGCCGGTCGACGAGGTGGTCCGCGTCCGCACGGGGGAGCGCGGCGCGGAGGCTCTCTAGGCAGGCCCTGTAACGCCCCCGAAACACGAGCGACACCCTCCGGGTAACACGACGCCCGGAGGGTGTCGCCGTGACTGCCATCGACTCCGGCGACACCGGCTGGGTGCTCGTGTGCACCGCCCTGGTGCTGCTGATGACCCCCGGTCTTGCCTTCTTCTACGCGGGGATGGTGCGGGCCAAGAGCGTGCTGTCCATGCTGATGCAGAACTACGTCTGCATCGCCGTCGTCACCGTCGTCTGGGTGGTGCTCGGCTACACCATCGCCTTCGGTTCGGACGTCGGGGGCGGCCTGCTGGGTGGGTTCCGGTTCACCGGGCTCGCGCACATGACGGAGTCGGTCCCCGGGCTCTCGCTGCACATCCCGCCGCTGCTGTTCATGGCCTTCCAGCTGATGTTCGCGGTCATCACGGCGGCGCTGATCAGCGGAGCGCTCGCCGACCGTGTCCGGTTCAGCGCGTTCGTGCTGTTCGCCGGGCTCTGGTCGTTGATGGTCTACTCGCCACTCGCGCACTGGGCGTTCTCGCCCGAGGGCTGGATGGCCAAGCTCGGCGTCCTGGACTTCGCGGGCGGCACCGTCGTCGAGATCAACTCGGGCGCATCCGCGCTGGCCATCGCGCTCGTCGTCGGCCGGCGGCACGGCTGGCCGCGTGAGGCGATGCCGCCGCACTCGCTCCCGCTCACACTGCTCGGCGCCGGCCTGCTGTGGTTCGGCTGGTTCGGGTTCAACGCCGGCTCTGCGCTGCGGGCCGACGGCCTCGCCGTGCACGCCCTCGTCAACACGCACCTCGCCGGCGTCGGCGGCCTGCTCGCCTGGATCGCGGTGGAGCGCATCAAGACGGGCGTGGCGACAACTCTGGGCGCCGCCTCGGGCGCGGTGGCCGGACTGGTCGCCATCACGCCGGCCTGCGGATACCTCGACTCGCTGCCGTCGTTGCTGCTCGGGGCGTTGGCCGGCACCGCGTGCGTGCTCGGGGTGCAGCTGAAGTACCGCTTCGGATATGACGACTCGCTCGACGTGGTGGGTGTCCACTTCGTCGGCGGGCTTGTGGGCACGTTGTTCATCGGCCTGTTCGCGACGGCTGCCGTCAACAAGGGAGTCGTGCACGAGGGGCTGTTGTACGGCGGCGGCCTGACGCAGCTCGGCCGGCAAGCCGTCGGTGTGCTCGCGGCGACCGCCTGGGCGTTCTGCGCGACCTACCTGCTGGCTCGGCTCGTCAACCGTGTGATCCCCTTGCGGGTGAGCGAAGAGGAAGAGGCAACCGGCCTCGACCAGGCGCTGCACTCGGAGTCGGCCTACGACTTCGGCTCCGTTCGCAGCATGGGGAGGATCGGATGAGGCTCGTCACCGCCGTCATCAAGCCGTTCAAGCTCGACGACGTGAAGAGTGCGCTGGAGGCGATCGGCGTACAAGGAATGACCGTCAGCGAGGTGCAGGGCTTCGGGCGCCAGCGTGGCCACACGGAGGTCTACCGCGGCGCGGAGTACACCGTCGACTTCGTGCCGAAGATCCGGGTCGAGGTGCTCGTCGACGAGGCGGATGCGGCCGGTGTCGTCGACGCCATCGTCTCCGCGGCACACTCCGGCGCCATCGGCGACGGCAAGGTCTGGACCGTGCCGATCGACGACGTCGTGCGCGTGCGGACGGGCGAGCGCGGCCCGGATGCCCTGTAGCCCTCCCGTTGCCTGACAGCCTGCGGTCAGCGCGCACAGCGCTGCTGGCGCGCACTGATGTCACCGGCGTCGCGCTGCGCACTGCGCTGGTCGAGCTGTACGACGGGTGGCTGGCGTCGCTGTTCGGTGAGCAGGGGCCGGGCATCTCGCTCGTCGCGGTCGGTGCACTCGGCCGTCGCGACCCCGCACCGGGCAGCGACCTCGACCTCGTTCTCGTCCACGACGGTCGCGACGACATCGCGGAGCGGGCCGACGAGCTCTGGTACCCCATCTGGGACACGGGCGTCGGGCTCGACCACTCGGTTCGCACGGTCGCCGAGGCGGTGGCGGTCGCGCGGGCTGACCTGAAGGCGGCCCTCGGCCTGCTCGATGCACGACACCTGGCCGGCGACGAGTCGCTCTCCGCGGCTCTGATCTCCGCTACCCGCGCGGTCTGGCGGCAGGGCGCGGCGAGCCGGCTCCCGCAGCTTCGTGCCTTCGGTGAAGAGCGCGCCCGCACCGCCGGCGAGGTCGCGTTCCTGTTGGAGCCGGACCTGAAGGAGGCGCGCGGCGGCCTGCGCGACGTGCATGCGCTGCACGCCCTCGCAGTCGCGCAGGTGGCCGATCCGCCGTCGGGTCCGACGCTGGCAGCGTACGAGCTGTTGCTCGACGTTCGGGGTGAGCTGCATCGACGCGCAGCCGGAAGCGGTCGCCGGACCGTCGACCGGCTGGTGATGCAGGAGCAGGACGCGATCGCGGCGGCGCTCGGTCACAGCGATGCCGACCGGCTGATGGCCGCAGTGTCCGGCGCAGCGCGCACCATCGCGTTCTCCTCGGACGTCACCTGGCGGCGGGTGTCCGTGCCCGCGCCACGGCGTCGGATCCTCGGTCGCCGAGGTGCCATCGAACCGGTACGGCGGCCGATCGGTGACGACGTCCTCGAGCAGGCAGGTGAGGTCGTGCTGGCGCGCAACGCGGTGCCCGCTGACGACCCCGAGCTGCTGCTGCGCGTCGCGGAGGCGGCGGCCCGCAACGGGCTCCCGATCGCACCTCACACGCTCGACCGGCTGGCTGCGGAGTGCCCGCCGATTCCCGTTCCCTGGCCGCGGACCGCGCTCGATGCCTTCATCGGACTGCTCGCGGCGGGCCCGGCGTGCGTGCCCGTGTTCGAGGCGCTGGACCAGGCTCGCCTGCTGACCCGCTTGCTGCCCGAGTGGGAGTCCGTGCGCAGCAAGCCGCAGCGCAACAGCTACCACCGGTTCACCGTCGACCGGCATCTGGTCGAGGCGGCGGCCGAGGCCGCGGCACTCACCCGCCGCGTCGCCCGACCGGACCTGCTGCTGCTCGGCGCGCTCCTGCACGACATCGGCAAGGGGCTGCCCGGCGACCACACGGAGACCGGCATGCAGGTCGTCGCGCAGATCGCGCCACGCCTCGGACTTGTATCGACCGACGCCGAGGTGCTGGTCGCGATGGTGCGTCATCATCTGCTGCTCCCCGACGTCGCGACGCGTCGCGACCTCGCCGATCCGGCGACCGCGCAGGCCGTCGCGGACGCCGTTGGCTCCGCCGAGGTCCTGGAGCTGCTGCACGCGTTGACGGAGGCGGACGCGGCCGCCACCGGTCCGGCGGTTTGGAGCAGCTGGAAGGCCGGCCTCGTCGACCAGCTCGTCGCGCGCACCGCGGCGCTGCTCGCTGGAACGGTCCACGTCGATGACACGTCGCTCTCCCCGCGGCAAGAGGCGCTGGTGATCGCCGGCGTCCTTGCGTTGGACGTCGACGGCGACGAGATCACTGTCGTGGCGCCTGACCGGCCGGGGCTGCTGTCGCTGTCCGCCGGCGTGCTCGCCCTGCACCGGCTCGACGTGAGGTCGGCGTCGGCGTTCGCACGCGGCAGCACCGCGGTCACGGTGTTTCGGGTGACGCCGAGGTTCGGGTCGCCGCCCGACTGGTCCGTCGTGCGCAATGACCTCGCCCGCGCCGTCGACGGCTCACTCGACGTCGAGCGGAAGCTCGCTGCGAAGGAGGCGGCCTACGCGCCGCGGACGGTCGTCTCGGTGGCGCCACCCACCGTGCGGCTCGTCGACGACGCCTCCGAGAGCGCAACGGTCGTCGAGGTGCGCGCACCTGACGGGCTCGGCATCCTGCATCGCATCACCACCGCCCTCGACGAGTGCGGCCTCGATGTCCGTACCGCGCACATCTCGACCCTCGGCGCGGACGTCGTCGACGCCTTCTACGTCGTCGGTGCCGGCGGTACGAAGGTCACCGACCCGGCGCAGCGCTCCCGGATCGAGAGCAGCCTCCTGGCGGCGCTGTCGACGCCCGGTCGTGCCTCAGGCGAGCAGGACTGAACTCGGACGGCCGTCGCCGGATCTCCGGCGAGCCGCAATGGAGCGAGGGCGGGCGTGCCCGCGTCAGCGTGGTGCGGGTGCTCTGGGTTGCGGCAGCAGCCAGGGGACGCGTAGGTCGCTGATGGTGAGTTGTTGGCGGTGCCACATGACGTGGTGTCGTCGGCACAGCAGCACCAGGTTGCCGACCTCGGTCGGGCCGCCGTCGGCGCGGGCTCGCAGGTGGTGGACGTCGCAGAACGCGGGTGGCTTGGTGCAGCCCTTGGCGACGCAGCAGCGGTCGCGGGCGTCGACGGCGCGGCGCTGCCCGGTGGTGATCTGGTCGGCCAGGGTGGTCAGGCTGATGACCTGACCGTGCTCGTCCAGGACCACCCGCTCGATCTGCGCCTCACACAGCAGCGTCTCGATCTGGGTGCG